>CAJBBX010000053.1 GCA_903951425.1 uncultured Chthonomonas sp. | reverse complement strand
TCGACCGAGCCCGTGGTCGATGCCCTGCGCCTGTCGGGGATCGTTCGGTCCGACGGCGGACGTCTGGAGGTCCGCAACCGCATCTACCGGGCGGTCTTTAGCCGGCATTGGGTCACCGCGAACATGCCCGGCGCCGAGGTCCGACGCCAGAAGGCGGCCTTCTACCGCGGCGCCCTGCAGGCCGCGGCAGCCATCGGCGGCGTGCTCGTCACGGGTCTGGCGATTTCCTACGGCGTGCACCGGTCACAGGACGCCGACCGGAGCGAAGCCGCGTCTCGCAGGCACAAACTCGTGGCCGAGGCGTCGGTGCTGCGTGCGGCGCAGGCTAATCAAGCGAGGCATATGGCGATTGCCGAGAGGCGCCGGGCCGAGGAGGCGTCTCGGGTGGCGACGCGGACGGCTGCGGCGGCCAAAGCGGAAGCCGCGGAAGCAGTTGATCGGATGCGGATCGCGCAACGTCGTACACAGGCATTGGTGGCGGCGGGAGACGCCGAGGTTCGATCGCGCCTCCCGGGCTTTGAGACACCGGCTCTGGCTTCGGCCGTTCGGGCAGCGGACCAGTTCCTGCGGCGAGGCGAGGCCCTGCCCGCGGCGCTCACGCAAGCCCTGGGTACTGCCGCCACGCAGTCGCAGTATCGGCTTCGAACCATCCCCGGCCCGGCGCCCGTACGCGCGGTGACCTACACTGCCGACGGCGCCCGATTGCTGGCAGCGTATGCCGACGGATCAGTCCGGGCGCTGGATGCCGACACCGGTAGCGAGGTGGCGGCCCTCTCGGTGAAGGGCGCGCCCAGCCTGCTGGCGGCGGCGCCCGCCGGCGCGGAGTTCGCCGTAGTGGTAGGCGAGCGCACCGTCGTTGGGTGGGATCTGGCCACGGGCCGGCGCTCACCCGAGTTCATCGCGCCGGAAGGCAGGGTCCTGGCGGTAGGATGGGACGGATCAGACCGCCTCGTTGCCGCTGCTCTGCCCGACGGTCGCGTGGCGGTCTACGGGCCGGCTGCGAACTCGCGCTTGACGCTCGCCGGACACACCGGCGGCGCCACGCACGCGGTCTTCTCGGCCCTGATCCGGCATCGCCTGTTCACGTCGGGAGCGGACGGCCGCGTGTGCATCTGGCTCCTGACCGACCCGTCCCGCGTGTTGGAGCGCCAGCGCGGCAAGCCAACGACGGCGGCTACCATGGGCGGACCCTACGACGACATCATTGCTGCGAGCCCCGAGGGTATGAGCATCTCCACGGTCGGCGATGACGGTTCCTACGCGTCCTACCTCGGCTATCTGAGCGCCGTATGCAAGGCCCATCTTGCCCCAGAGGGCAGACGCCTGCTCGGGGTCGATCAGGAGGGCCGCGTTCTCATGTGGGCGTCGGGGATCACGCGCAAGCCACCGCTTGTCACCATCATGCCGACAGACGAGCGGCCAGGCAGCACCGGCGTCCGCTGCGGCGTGGCCATCGATGCTGTGTTCCGGCCCGTCGGCTTCGAGATCGCCGTGGCGAGAGGAGACGGGCGCATCGAGGTATGGGCGCCGGTGGTTCCGTCCATACTGCGCCACCGCGAGACCGTGTTCTGCGCCGCGTACTCGCGCGACGGTCGGCGAATCGTGACTGCCAGCAGAGACGAGGCTGTCTCGATCGAACGGTCGTCGGACCTCGCCCCGGTTCGCCGCATCGAGGTCCGCGGCGGGCCCGTGTACTGGGTAGACCTGGCGCCACGAGGCGAGGGGATGGTCACAGCCGGCGCCGATCGGTCCGCGCCGCTGAAGCTCTGGACGTTGCGCACCAGCGCATTCGATCGCCACAACTTGCCCGACCAGACGACGGGGTTCGTTACCTTGGCGGGCCATGTGGGAGCCGTGAACTGCGCTGGCTACTCGCCTGACGGCGCCCTGATTGCGTCGGCTGGCGCCGACGGGACGGTACGCCTCTGGCACGCGCGCGACGGGGCGCCGGTGAGGGTGTTGAGCGGGCACCGCGGCCCTGCGCGCTCGATCTGCTTCAGCCGGGATGGAGCGCTGCTGACTACCGGAGGCGACGACGGAACGCTGCGCGTCTGGCGAGTGCGGGACGGCGCCCCGGTACGGACGATCGATGCAAGGCAGGGCGCCGTCTGGTCGGCTTCGTTCTCGCCGGACACGCGTCTCATTGTCACGGCAGGCATGGACGGCACGGCCCGGATCTGGCGCACCGCCGACGGCAGACCGGCAGGAACGCTTCGAGGGCATACGAGCCAGGTGACGTGCGCCCGGTTCTCGCCGGACGGCAGGCACGTAGCCACATCGAGCACTGACCAGACCATGCGCGTATGGGATGCGGCCACATGCAGCCCGCTCTACACCGTGAGCGGCCACGCGGGCGCCGTCTGGAGCGTGGACTACTCGCCCGACGGCCGGACCGTACTCACATCCTGCAGCGACGGCGCCGTAAGGCTCTACCCAGGCTCACCCGAGGCGCTGATGCACTCGGCCCGAGCGCTCCTGCGACGAGCCGCTCGGTAGGAGCTTACTGAGATCGTTGCTGGAGCATGGCGCCGTCCGGCGCCGACCGACACGAGCCTACCCAGCCCGAACGAGAGGATCGTCTGCACTGTAGTACATAATGCCGCCCACCGATATGCGAACGACCTTGCCCATGCGCTGGGCCTTCGTACGAAACCCCGACCGGCGAAAGAGGGCGCGACGCAGGTTCTGGACTTCGGTGGCACGGGGATCGCTCAGCCCGACGCATACCACACCGAACGCCCGCGTGATTGCCAATCTGCACCAGAAGTCGCTCTCGTTGATAGTAACAAACGTCGGCTGGTTCTGGCGATTCAGCACAAACGGTACGACATCATCGCGGACGACGGAGCCCGGCCGTAGCTCGTGGATATACCGTACGGGTCCCGGATACCACTCAGCGACCGCTGACTCGATCCCGCGACAGATCAGCTGCTCGCCGAGCGCGATCATGCCGAGACGAGTTCGGGTAGCGCCCCCAGGAACCGCTCCAGAGCCAGGTCAGTGGTTTCGCGGATAGCTTCGCGCGGGACCCGCCCGCCGTAGCCTGCCAGGATGGCGTCGAGCGGCTCACCACTAGCGAGCCTCTCCAGGGTCCCGGCGACCTCAACGTGCGTGTACTTGAACGTCGGCCGGCCGCCACATACTCCCTGCGCCCGCACTACATATCGGCCGAGCGGCACATAGGCGTACTGGTCACTACCTATTCCCTCGACAACTTCCTCCATCACACCCTCCAGACGCTATCCGCAGCCATACCCACGCCCACTACCCCTTTATTCCCGTCAGGGTGATGCCCTGGATGAAGGTGCGCTGGGCCAGGAAGAAGATGATGATGATCGGGACGGTCATCACCGCGGAGGCGGCGCTGAGCATGGACCACTCGGCTCCGTGCTGGCTCACGAAGCGCTGCAGGCCGATGGAGAGGGTGTAGGAGCGCTCGTCGTTGAGGTAGAGGAGCGGGCCCAGGAAGTCGTTCCACGAGCCGATGAACGCGAAGAGGCCCACCGTTGCCAGCGCGGGCTTGCTCAGCGGCAGGATGAGCCTCGTGTAGATACCCAGATCGGAGCAGCCGTCGATGCGGGCCGCGTCGGAGAGCTCGTCCGGGATCGTCATGAAGAACTGGCGCAGCAGGAAGATGCTGAACGCGTTGCCGAAGAAGGGCGGCACCACCAGCGGCAGGATGGTGCCGATCCAATGCAGCGAGCGGAAGATGGTGAAGGTCGGCACCATCGTGACCTGCCCCGGCAGGATCATGGTGGCCAGCATCGACCAGAAGACCCACTCGCGCCCCTTCCACCGCACCTTCGCCAGGCTGTAGGCCACCAGTGAGCAGGCCAGGACGGTGCCGAGCACGTTCAGCGCGCAGATCCGCAGCGTGTTGATGGTGTAGAGGCCGAACGGCACGTAGGTGAGCGCCCGCGGGAAGTTGCGCCACTGCGGCGGATGCGGCACCCAGACCGGCGGCATGGCGAAGACCTGGGCGTCGGGCTTCAGCGCCGTGGCCACCAGCCAGTAGAACGGCAAGAAGAAGAGCAGGCCGATGGCGATCAGGACGCCGTGCGAGAGCAGCGCATCCAGCGCCGCGAGCCAGCGTCGGCGGCTCATCGCCCCTCCCCCGCGTAGTAGACCCAGCGCGCCGAGGTCTTGAAGACCAGTAGCGCGCATACCAGCGTCACCAGGAAGAGCACCCAGGCCATGGCCGAGGCGTAGCCCATGCGAAAGTCGAGGAATGCCCGGTTGAAGAGGTGCAGCGCGTAGAACATGGTGCTGTCCTGCGGCCCGCCCGAGGTCATGACGTAGGCCTGCGTAAAGTACTGGAACGAGCCGATGAGCCCCATGATGAGGTTGAAGAGAATCACCGGCGAGAGCATCGGCAGCGTCACATGGCGGAACTGCTGGAGCTTGCCGGCGCCGTCCAACGCGGCCGCCTCGGTCAGCGACTCGGGCACGTCCTGCAGGGCGGCCAGGTAGATCACCATGCCGCCGCCCGCACCCCAGAGCCCCATGAGGATCAGCGCCGCCTTGGCCCAGGCGGGATCCGTGAGCCAGCCGGGCTGCATCAGGTGCATCTTCCCCAGCGCGATGTTGATGAGGCCCATCTCGGGATTGAGAAGCCAGAGCCAGAGGATCGACGTAGCCACCACCGGCGTGATGCTGGGCAGGTAGTAGATCGTTCGATAGACCGTCATGCCCTTCACCTTGCGGTTGAGGAGCAGGGCGATCCCGAGCGACGCGGCGAGACCCACGGGCAACCCGGCCACCACCATGTAGAGCGTGTTCCAGAGCGACTTCCAGAAAAGGTCGTCCTCCGTGAACATGCGCCGGTAGTTCTCGAAGCCGATGAACCGCGGAGGCCGGATGGCATCGAAGCTGCAAAGGCTGTAGTAGGCCGAGGCGATGACCGGATACGCGAAGAAGACGATGAACCCGACGATCCACGGCGCGGCGAAGGCGAGGCCGGTGAGTTGCGCATTGCGCGACGCACGCCGCCTGTAGGGGTGGAGGTGAGGAGGTGAGGAGGTGAGGAGGTGAGAAGATCGCTCTTTCACGGGTTGCCTCCAGTTCGGCCGCTGGGCATCACCCAGCTGGCGGCATTCGCGATGATCCCGACGATCGAACGCACCACACCATCATATCCCCTGTACAAATCGCCACCCAGGCACGCCTCGAGGTACCCGCACTTCACGGCGAACTCGAGCCAGACCTGCGTCTCTGCGGCTTCGGTCTCCGCATCGCTGAGCTTGCTGATGAACGCGGCCTGGTAGCGCCGCTTACGCCACGCCTCTGCGAGGTTGGCGCAAACTGACCGGGAGGAGCGCCGAATCTGGTCAGTCAACGAGTAGGTCTCCTCCCGCGGGAACGACTTGGTCACCTCGAAGACAGACATGGCAAGGCCAAACGCCCGCTTGTACACCTCAAGATCACGGTGCGAGCCGACCTTGCGATCTGCACTGCCGTCGCCGTTCACCTCCTCACCTCCAGCCCTCCTCACCTCCTCATCCGCTCAGGTCCTGCATCGCGTCAAGTTGCTCGCGCGTCATGCGGCGCTGGAGGTCGGCCAGGAGGGCTACCGGGTCGCCGCCGCCTAGCATGACCTTCTCCTCGACGCGGCCGATCTCGCGGGCGTAGGTGGGCCAGATGGGCGTGCCGGGAGGGCCGAAGGTGTTGCTGCTACGGGAGAGATTCACGGCGAAGCGAAAGAGGGCGCTCTGCTGGAACACCGGGTCGGCGCCCGCCTCCACCACCGGGGGCACATTGCCGATGCCGCTGCAGAACCTCGCCACGGGCTTCGGGCGTGTGAACCAATCGAGGAACGTCCAGGCGGCCTCCTTGTCCTTGCACGCGGCCGGGATGACGAAGACGCTACCGCCGGCGCTGGAGCAGGCGGTCCGCCCGCCGGGAGGCGCGGGCAGCGGGAACCAGCCCCATTCGAGGTCGGGGGCATAGCGGCGGACGAACTGCTCGGCCCATTCGCCGGTGGACCACATGGCCACCTTGCCCACGAAGAAGGGCCCGTTGGCGGTCTGGTCGCTGCCGAAGGTGCTCTGGAAGACCTGCATCTTCTTCAGGTCATACCTCTTGGCGTAGGAGGCCAGCCAGCGCAGCGCAGCCAGGTTGCCCGGGTGGTCGGCCGTAATGTGGCCCGTGGCCGGGTCCACCCACTGGCCACCGAAGACATAGGCCCAGAGCGCCAACCCGCCCGGCCGGAACCCGTACCGCACAAACGAGCCACGGCGGTCGGAGACGGTGCAGGCCCTGGCGGCGGCATCGAGCTCGGCGATGGTGGTGGGCGGATGGTAGGGGTCGAGGCCGGCCTCCCGGAAGATGGACTTGTTGTAGGCGATGAAACTGGTGTTGGTGGTGGCGCAGAGGCCATAGACCTTGCCGCGAACGCGCAGCATCCGGGCTACGCCGGGCGTGAAGTCGCGCTCCAGGTTGCGGCCCGAGCGCTTCAGGTAGCCATCCAGAGGCTCCAGGACGCCGCGCATGGCGTAGCCCGCCAGTTCATCGGCCCAGATGGTGGACATCACATCGGGCGTGGCGCCGCCGGCGAACGCGATGCGCACCTTCTGGTAGCCGGAGTTGCCGAACTGGCTGAGCATCTGCACCTGGATGCCCGGGTGCTCGCGGTTAAACTCATCCACCAGCCGCTGCTGGGTATTGAACTCCTCGGCCGACCAGCCGGTCCAGTAGATCACCTGCTTGGGCGCAGGGCCCGTGGCGAGCCGCCCGCAGCCCACGGGCGCCAGCAACGCCACTGCGGCGATCGGCAGCCAGGCGAGGCCGGGCAGGCGGCGGCGCAGGGCCGACGCGGCAGCGGGTGCAGGTCTCCTCATGCCTGATAGGATACCGAACCCAGGTGGATCAGCGCACGGGAAGGCCGTACATCGCGCCGATGTTCGCGGGTGGCACGTCAGGCTGGAAGAGGTGCGCCGGGGACATCCTCGGGCATGGGGCTCCACGCGGGCTCGTTGTAGACTTACTGCTCGTCCAGGCACGTTGAGCACGAAGCCGTTCGGTAGGCGCTACTCGGGCGGGCGGGCCGCCTCGACGTGAGCAATGTAGATGCCAAGGTCGTCGAGCAGCCTCCGCTCATCACGGTGACCGAGGTGCGGTCCATCGTGGGCCGCTTGGCCCAGAAGTCGCGCGGGCTCCGGTCGGGCTCTTGGCGACTCACTGCCGCGAGAACCCGCTCCCGCTAGGTCATCGTCATCGCTCTACCTCCACCCAGTCGCAAGGCGGACAGCCGACGGAGGATCCGCCGGCGCTACGGCGCACAGCGGCAGGCGCCACCGTGGCATCGACGCCGGCGCGCCGCTCCACGATGCGTGCGCGCACTACGCGCGGCCCCTGCAGGCTCACGACGCCGCCGAAGACCGAACAGAGCCCGATGCGGCGGCTGCGCTCCAACGGCAGGCCGTCCAACGAGGCCGCCACGAAGGGTCCGCCCGAACCTGAGACAACGAGCCGCTTGCCCACCGCGACGGCGCCCGCTGCGGAGACTGCCCGCAGGCCGCCCGTGCCGTCCATATGCACGAGGCACGGCCAGCCACGGGCGCCACCCAGGCGCACATCGCGCCCCGCCACAATGGCTGAGACCTGCGCCGGGCCGTTGCCGTCCTCGGGCGGGCAGAGCGTAGCGAGTGTGCCTCCGCCGCTACGAGGCACGGAGATGAGCCGCCAGGCTCCGCTACCGGGCACAAGGCGTTCGGACTGCGTGCGAACCAGTCCCGCGAAGAGCGTGGCGTACGGGTTGCGTCGCGGGTCGCTTAGGGCGTCGTAGTCATTGCCGGCCGGGTCGAGCTTGCCCAGCGCCTCCCATGGCTCCTCGGCCATCAGCGTCGCGCCGGCGCCCAGCTTGTGCCGCCCGAACGTGCGGCCGCCTGCACGGAGCGTCCAGACGCCGGGCAGGGGCGCGAGGTTGACAACCGGAAGCGAGCCCGCCTCCTCGCGGCGGCCGGTCTCGCGCACGCCGCAAAGGCGCTCGAGGCGCTCGAGATCGCGTGTTCCATCCGGCCGCACGGAGGGATCGCCGCTCAGGTAGACCGTTGCGCCCTGCCGCGCAAGGGCCACCAGGGCGGCGACGGAGCCGTCGCTCAAGCCGTAGGCCAGCGGCGCCACCACGAGTTTGGGCCGAAGACGCAGGAGGCCGGGCAGGTCAGCCTCGTTGGCCGTCAGGAAGTCGACACCCGCGGCCACCAGGCACTGGAGCGCGTTCATGGGCCCGAGGCGCCCCAGCGTGTCCGGCGCACCCAACCGCCATGCGTCGGGCATCACCAGGATGGCCTGTGGTCGGCGCTGGGCGGGCTCCACCAGGTCGCTGACTCGGCTCAGGCTTCGGTAGAGCTTGGCGGCAGGCTTGCCGCGTAGCGGGTTCGTAGTCGCCATGCCCCAGGGGAACATGCCGTCGGGATCGTCCGACCAGCACCAGTTCTGGACCTTGGTGGCGCCCGCGCCGAAAGCCGCGTGGACCACCCACCAGAAGAGCCGCCGCTGCTCCGGCTCGGTGCGCTGGGCGTGGTAGTCCGACGGCTCACGGTCGGCCGCCCAACCGTCGTGCGTCTTCACGCCGAACTCGCCCATGGCCACGCCCTGTCCGTGCAGTGTCATGTCGTTCCAGCGGAGGGTGGCGAGCATCTCGCGCAGGTCCTTGCGCGGCGGGCCGAAGTAGCCGTAGTTGGCGCAGTCCATGCCGCCCATGCTCAGGCGCAGGTCGATCCCGTCCCACGGCCGCTGGTAGTACTCACCCAGAATCGGGTGCGCACGGTCGACCGAGCGGACGGCCTTCACCAGCGTCTCGTTCCACCGGCGCACGAGCCAGGCCTTGAACTCGGCCAGATCGCGGGCGCGGAGGTCGAACCACGCCTCGGGCGGCGCCTCCTGCAACGGGATGGAGCCCAGGGCCTCGGCCGGCGCCCGGCTTCCCCAAGCCGCCCGAAGCGCGGCGTCGCCGCCGTAGCGCTTGGTGAGGAAGTCGTTCCAGTGGCGCCGCAGGTCGGGAGTATCGCTGATCCTGAGCTGGTAGTCGCCATTCAGATAGTACAGCAGGCCCGGCGCGGCCCTATTACGCAGGGCGAAGGCGCGGCAGAGCTCAGCCTGGCGCTGGAGGGTGGCGTCGTCCACGGCCACGTTCTGGCCGATGAGCAGGCCCGCCATGTAGGGCAGGCCGAAACGCTGGGCAAGCTGCACAAGGGCGTCCGTCTGGCGCCAGAGCTTCTCATCGAAGACGAAGCCCGGCGGGCAAGGCTGGAGCATCTCCCACATGTGCAGGCCGTGGTCGCGCATCGTCTCGAGGTCGCGGTACCAGGTGAGCGGACTGCAGTTCGGCGACCAGAGCATATTGCCGTAGGTGTCAGTGCCGAACAGCATGGAGCGCCGGGGCTTCCCGCCGGGCGGGGTGAGGGTGAACCGGTTCCCGCTGAACGCGATGCGCACACCCCGCCGCACCACCTCCGGGTTGGAGACGCAGAAGCCGGTTTCGCAACGGTCGACGACACGCCCCGCGGCCCGGACTACGAGCCGGGCGCGGATGAAATCGGGCGCGTCCGTTGGCGCCGTCCAGCGAGCGCTGACCTGGGCTGCGCCGTCGGTCCATGGCCCCAGCGTAACTGGCACGGTAGCTACGCGGCGCCATACGCCGCCGGGAGCCGGGGCGTCCAGCGTCAGGGCGCACTCGACGGACGCGCCGGGCTCGCGGGCCGTGATCCGACTGCTGAGGAGCGCGGTCTCTCCGGGGTTGTAGATCGGCTGGTCACCCGCCAGCCAGTCGGCGGAAATGCCTCCGCGCAGGAGCGCAATGACTTGAGCCAGAAGACCACCGCCGGTCGGCCCCGCGAAGAGGTCGCGGTCGACGACGCCGAAAATCGCCCACTGGCCTCCCCGGAACTGCCCCTTGCGCCACGAAACCAACGCGCCGGGACAGCCGACAGCGCGACCGTACCGGTCATGGGCGCGCACCAGCGGCATCCAGCGCGCCTCGGCACGAAGCTGCGCTGTGGCGTCGTAACCGCTGACCGCGCCATCGAGCCGCCAGCTGGTGCCCACCAACGGCCCGTCGGGATCAGTCACGCAACGCACGCCGGCGAAGCGCTGATCGGGGCTGTAGATGGGTAGCTGGTCGGACTGCACCAGCAGCGCGTCCTGCGGGTCGCCATAGTGGGCGTTGATGCGAACTTCGGCGGGCGTCTCGGCGCAGGTCACGTCATCAAACCAGGCCTGCCCCGAGGCCAGGTAGAGCCCGCAGCGGAACTGCACAAGCCGAGCCTGCGGGTGGATCGTCACGCGGTACTCGGAGCGCTTCCAGGGCGTGTCGCCGCGCATCTGGGAGAAGTCGCGGAAGGTGAGCAGCGCGCCGTCGGCGCCGTACTGATAGACCGCCACGAAGGCGAAGCCCACGCCGCGGACCCCATGCGTCCGGTGCGACGCGCCCACGAGGTAGGTGCGCCCCGGCTCCACGTCGAGGCCGTGCGTGACGCCGGCGCCGCCCGAGCCCAGCTCCGACGTCACCGTGACGCATGCCTTGCCGGTGCGCGCCTCTGCCGCCGTGGCCACTCGCGCAGGGCCGCCGGTGATCCAGCCCTCCAGGCCCTCCTCGAACCCGCCGTTCGGGATGGTGGCGGCCGCCGGGTCGCGCCCCTGCTGCATCCGCTCAGCCAGCAGCGCCGACGAGCGGGCCCAGACACCGTCCTGCATCTCCATGGGCGCGTCGAATGCATAGCCGCCCGTACAGAGCAGGTCGCCGCCCTGCTTCAGGAAGGCCAGCAGAGCCGATTGGCCCGCGGCCGGGTAGGAGGCGCCGGTAGACACGACGAGCAGGTCGAACCGCGCCCGGTTGAGCCGAGCCGGGTCGGCCACGGCCGCCGCGTCAAGGCGCTCGCAGGCGACGCCGACCGCTCGGAACACGCGCTCGAACGTCTCCGGCGGCGTGGCGGCGCCCACCACGGGCAGGCCGGGATGCCAGAAGATGGCGGCGCGGTAGGCGGCCGACGGCATCGGGGCTCCGAGCAGCACCGCCAGGAGCGCCAAACAGAGGATTCGGGGTCTCATGGTCTGGATAGTACCCAGAGCGTTGCGGTAGAGTCTGCACAGGCGCGCGCGGCGCCGGAGGAGGGTTGGCCATGGGCACGAAGTGGAGCTGGGCAGCCGTTGCGGGCCTGGTGGGCGTTGCGGCGCATACGGCACAGGCGGGTGGAACGCCGGACGTGGCAGTTCAGGCTGTAGCGTCACCCCCGACACGCGGCGCGTCGGCGCACTATATAGGCAACCGAGCCCCGCTGGCGCCGGAGCCGTTGATTAAGCTTCCCACACGGGCCGTGCGGCCGCAGGGATGGCTGGAGACGCAACTGCGGCTCATGGCCGAGGGCATGACGGGCCGCCTGGAGGAGCTGAGCCCCTGGTGCCGCTTCGAGGGTAGCGCATGGGCCGCCAAGGACGGGAAGGGCAAGCTGGGCTGGGAGGAGCTTCCCTACTGGCTCAAGGGCTTCACCGACCTGGCCTTCGTCCTCGACGACCCCGCGCTGAAAGCCAAGGCGAACAGGTGGCTCAACGCCATCGTCGCATCGCAACGACCGGACGGCTACTTCGGGCCTGAGGAGAACCGCTCAACGCCCGACCTCTGGCCCAATATGCTGGCCCTGGCGGCCGTGCGCTCGCGCCACGAGGCCGTGGGCGGCAGCCACGACCTCGACTTCCTTACGCGCTACTTCCGCTGGCAGAGCAGGCTGCCGCTGGAGAAGGTCCTCCCCGGTAGCTGGCAGAAGCTCCGCGGCGCCGACAATCTGGAGGTCATCTACTGGCTCTACAACCGCACCGGAGACAAGGCGCTCCTGCCCATGGCTCAGGTGAACCATGAGCGGACGTCCGACTGGACCGGAGGTAACGCCAGTTGGCACGGCGTGAACCTGGCCCAGGGCTGGCGCGAACCGGCGCAGTACTTCCAGCAGTCGGGCGACAAGCGCTACCTGGCGTCCGCCGTACGCAACTACAACGAGATGCGCCGCCTCTACGGACAGGTTCCCGGCGGCATGTACGGGTCCGATGAGAACTGCCGCCCGGGCTACACCGGCCCGCGGCAGGGCACCGAGGCCTGCTCCTTCGTGGAGATGATGTACAGCCACGAGGAACTGCTCCGCATAACCGGCGATCCGCTCTGGGCCGACCGGTGCGAGGAGGTGGCCTTCAACGGCCTCCCCTGCGCCCAGGACGCGAGCTACAAGGCGCTCCACTACCTGACCGCGCCAAACCAGGTGCAGCTCGACCGCGCCAACAAGGCCCCGGACATCCAGAACGGCGGCGACATGATGAGCTACACGCCGTACGAGGCGTTTCGCTGCTGCCAGCACAACATCGCCTTCGGATGGCCCTACTACGCCGAAAGGCTCGTCATGGCCACGCGAGACAATGGGCTGGCTGCCTCGCTCTACGCGCCGTGCAATGTGCAGGCTAGGGTCGGCGCGGCCGGGTCGATTAGCCTCCGCGTAGAGACCCAGTACCCCTTCGGCGACACGATCACCTTCCGGGCCACGGCGACCTCGGGCGCCTCGTTCCCGCTCTACCTACGCATCCCCGGCTGGTGTGCCGCGCCGCAGGTGACGGTCAACGGCAAGCGCCTGGCCTCCCCCGCCGCGCCCAGGGGCTGGCTTCGGGTAACGCGCACATGGAGGGCCGGAGACGCCCTGACGCTCCGCCTGCCCATGGCGATCAAGGCCACCGTCTGGAAGGGCAACCGCAACACCGTCTCACTGGACCGAGGTCCCCTGACCTACTCGTTGAAGATCCCCGAGGAGTGGCGCCTCTACTCCACAGGCCGCGCGTGGGACGGCTGGGAGGTCTACGCGGCGGGCCCATGGAACTACGGGCTCGTGGTGGACCCGGCCAATCCTGCGGCCTCCGTTCGGGTACAGGGATCGGGCAAGCCGGCGGCGCAGCCGTTCGCGCCGGACCGGGCTGGGATCGAGCTCATAGCCAGGGCGCGACGCATCCCCGAGTGGAAGATCCAGCCAAACGGCCTGGTGGCCGAAGTGCAACCGGGGCCCATCGCTACATCGGAGCCCGAGGAGGAGGTCACCCTGATCCCCATGGGGTGCGCGCGCCTCCGGATCACCGCATTCCCGCGGGTGTCAGCCAACGGCAAGGCGTGGGGCGAAGGCGCAGCCGAGGCCTCGTCCTCGTACCGGAACGAGCCCGACCCCATCACCGCGCTGAACGACGGACAGCTTCCCACGAGTTCAGCGGACGGTTCGGCGCCGCGCTTCACCTGGTGGGACCACCGGGGCACAGCCGAATGGGTGCAGTACGACTTCCCCATGGCGCGACGGGTAGAGAAGGTCGATGTCTACTGGTTCGACGATGGCTCGACCGGCGGCCAGTGCCGCGTGCCCGCGTCGGTCCGCATCGTCTGGTGGGACGGCCAGGCGTGGCAACCCACCGAGGGCGCGGCGCCGAAGGCCACAAAGGACAAGCTCAACGCCTACCGCTTTGCGCCGGTGACCACCTCGCGCCTACGCATGGAGGTGCAACTTCAGTCCGGCTTCTCCGGCGGCATCCTGGAGTGGGAGGCGCCGTAGCCGAACTACCCCAGTTCGAACGTGGTGACGCCGAACACTCGCGCCAGGTCGATGGGCGGGGCCGCCTTGGAGTAGACGCGCCCTGTCCTGAAGACCTCGGTCATGCCCCGCCTCGATGCGATGGCCATGGCCGCGGCGTTGGGCTCGGGCACGTCAAGGTAGAGCGTTTCACCGGCATATGGGGCCGTCAGGGCGTCCAGCAACCCCTCTGCAACACCTGCGTCGTCAGCGAAGAGCGGCCCGACCTTCAGGCCGGCATGGCAGCGCCGGATGACGCCGTAGCCTCGGATCTCGCCGGCTACCGTGTCGCACAGCGCCAGTCCATCCGGTGGTGCAATCCAGCGCCGCAGGAACTCGGTGCGCGGCGCCGGGAACATGCATCGATCGTAGGCCGCGAGAAGCTCGAAGGGCGCTTCGGCGGCTGGAGTGAACTCGCGCGCGGCCACGGCCCGGGGTCGTCCCTCGAAGCGGATCGAATGGTGCGCTACCCGCAGGCCCAGGTCTGTGTACGCCTTCAGCCGTTCCACCACGCCGTCGCCGCCCAGGTTCCGGTCGCCCACGGTCCGCACGGCCTGCCGCCAGAGCAGCATGCCTGCGGCGGTGCGGCGGTAGTCGGGCCGCACGATGAAGAAGCCGCCGAACGCGAAGCTCTCGTCGTACGCCACGGCGGAGAAGCAGCCCACGATCTCGCCGTCGGCCTCGGCCACATAGAAGCCGTGCGGGTCGGCCGCCCAGAAGGCATCGGCGTCATGCAGGCCCGGGTTCCAGCCCTCCTGGCGAGCCCACTCGATGGCCATCGGTAGTTCGGATCGCTGCATGGCGCGTACGATAATCGATTGCTCAGACCGGCGCATGCTCCCCCTCCCGACGCGAACCTACCGGCCCTTCTCCACCTTGGCGATGCCCGCGCGCTCGTCCTTGCCCAGCGACGCGGCATCGAAGTCAGGGCCGTCGGGCAGCGAGAGCGCCACGCGGCGTAGCGGCTGCGCCTCGATCCGACCGGACGCCAGAGCGCAGGCGAGGACGTGCCCGGCCACCTTGCGGTCATCGGACAGGAAGTGGCAATGGTAGCCCGGGACGTTGAGCGTGAAGGCGTAGTCCGGCGTGCGGAAGCCGATGAGCGTGCCATGGATCGGCCCGGCGGCGTAGACGCTCTGCCCGGCGGCCGCAGCGGCCAGACCGGGATAGGGCTTCGACTGGGCCGGGACGCTGCGCAGGCGAACCTCGGCGAATGTGCCGCGCACGCGGAACGCCACGAAGGCGTTGCGCGAGCCCACCAGTGACTCCATCCGCTGCTCCAGCGCCTCAAGTCTTGTACGCGCCTCGACGGCGGCGCTGACCGTGGGCCGAAAGCGCGTCACGGTAGCGAAGGGGGTCCGCACCGTGTCCGGCACCCGAACCACCGCCTGATCCGAACGGGCCTGGTAGACGACGCCGCCGTAGACGATCAGTTCGCCGTCCAGTGCATGGAACGTCCCCAGCCCGAAGTCTCCCTCGCGCCGTAACTGGCCCACGGACAGGGTGCCGTCATAGAGGCCCTGCATCAGGGCGCCGATGGTCGAGTGCTGGAACAGGACGCCCTGCCTGCCCTGCGGCTCGGCCAACGCCGAACAGGCAAGCGTGAGGGTTGCCGCCGCGACCAGGCAGACGCGCCGGACCGCCCCGGCGACCGCTTCACGCCTACTCGGCTGGAACATCGAGAACACCTCCATGATAGCCGACCCGCGCCATGGCGCCGCCTATGGCGCTCCCAGACGCTTCAGGGCGTCCAGCGCCGACTTGTTGCCGGCATCGGCCTTCTTCACCTCGCGGTACTGGCCGATGGCCTCCTGCTTCTGACCGTTCTTCTCGTATAGGGCGGCCAGCTTCAGGCGGTAGTTGCTCATGACCGGCGTGGGAACGCCGGCGATGCGGACAACCTCCTCGTAGAAGACGATGGCGTCCGGCGTGCGCCCCTGCCGTTCATACTCGGCGGCGATGGAGGCGCGCGTCAGGTAGTCGTCCGGGCTGTCCTTCGCGATGCGCCGACGCACCTCAAGGGCGTCGGCGCCCTTGCCGTTGCGGTCCAAGAGGTCCGCGTAGGGCGACAGGAAGCGCTTGCTGATCCCGGGCCGGGCGGCCAGCTTCGCCAGCGAGGCGTAGAGGTCGTCCATCTTGCCCTGCTTGCGGGCCTGTCCCTCGACCCGGGTGAGGGCCACAGCGTTCTCGGGCGCCTTCTCCAGCACGCCGGTGAGGAACGCGAGCCACTCGACCTGCTTGCCTTGCTTCTCGTAGATGCCTTCCAGCTTCTCGTAGGGCTCGCCGCTCTCGGGCGCGATTTGCTGGGCCTGCATGTAGGCCTTCTTCGCCTCCTCGAGCTTCTCCATCTTCAGATAGACCGCCCCTGCCTTCATCCACGCCCACTGGGCCTGGGGCTGGTCCTTGGTCGCAGCCTCATACTCCGCCAACGCCTCGGCGAGTTTGCCCTGCCGCTCCAGCGCGGCGCCCAGCGAAGAGCGGAACGCGGCGGCCTTGGGATTGGCGGCCAGCAGTCGCCTCCACTCGGCGACGGCGTCATCGGCCTTGCCCTGGGCCTCCAGCAGGCGCGGCACGTTGGTCACATAGAAAGTATCCGTGGGTTGGAGCTTGCCGATCTCGCGGTAGAGGGCGATGGCCTCGTCGTAGCGCTTCTGCGTCTCGAAGAGGCGCGCCAAGGCGGCCTTGTGCCCCACTTCCTTCGGGTTCATGTCGATGAGGGAGCGGTACTCGCGGGCGGCCTCGTCGTACTTCTTGTCCCGCTCATAGAGGCCCGCAATGGCAGTGTACGAAGCCGGGTTCTTGGGGTCGGCGGCCTTCAGCGCCTGGTACTGGGCCAGCGCCTCGGAGGTTTTCCCTTGCCGCTGGTAGACCGAGGCCAACTGCCGCCGCGCCTCGCTGTTCTTGGGGTCGACGGTGACCACCTTAAGGTACTGCGCAGCGGCCTCGTCGTTCTTCTGCTCGGCCTCAAGCATGCGGCCCACGGCCAGGAACGCCCGCGCATCCTTGGGCGCCATCGCCATGGCCTGGTCGTAGAGCTTGCGGGCCTCGGGCTTCTTCTTCTGGTTCTCACGCACACGGGCGGCGGAGAGCAGCGCCTCTATCTCCTTGGGCTGCTTCGCCATCCAGCCGCTGTAGACCTCGAAGGCCTTATCGGGCTGGCCGGCCTTCTCCAGAAGGTAGCCGAGGCCGGCGTAGGCCTGCTTCAGGGGCGACTGCGCCAGCGCCGACCGGTAGTGGGCTTCGGCCGCGTCGGTTAGCTGCTTCTTACGAGACGCATCCTGCACGGCGTCGGCTGCGCGGGTCTCGGCGATGGCGGCGTCCGTGAGTAGCTTGGCGTTCTTGGGGTCGAGACGTGCCGCCACGGCGAAGTGGTCTGCCGCCTGCCCGAAGTTGCCCAGGTCGTAGTAGAGCCGCGCCACGTTGAACCGCGCCTGCTTGTAGTCCGGGGCCAACTGGACGGCCTTGACGTAGCTCGAGATCGCCAGCTGACGGAGGGCCCTCTGGGCGACGGGGTCGGTGAGCTTGTCGGCCTTCATCTGCTGGGCCAACCCGAGGCTGAAGTAGGGTCCCGGCGCGTTGGGGGCCATGGCGGAGCCCTTCTGGTAGCCGGCGATGGCGTCGTCGTACCTGCCCTGCGAGAAGCGCGCTCCCGCCACGCCCAGATGGGCAGCCACCATGGTCGGCTCCAACTCCGCGGCCCGTGCGAAGGAGGCCACGGCGGCATCATACTTCTTCTGCGAGGCCAAGACGTAGCCCAGGTTGTGGTGGCTCTGGGCGTTCTTGGGTGCAAGCCGAACCGCCGAGCGGAAGCCCTTCTCCGCTTCGGCAAAGCGCCCCTGAGCGGCCTCGGTGGCGGCGAGCATGAAGTGCGCCTGGGCGCTCTTGGGGTCCAGCGCCACGGCCCGAGCCGCCTGGGTCTGCGCGGCAGGCATCCGCCCCTGTTCCATATAGATGGAAGCCAGCTGCGCCGGCGGCAGGGGGCTCTTCGGATCGATCGACGCGGCGCTCAGGAATGCCTTCTCCGCACCTGCCAGATCGCGCTTCCCGCGGAGCAGGAGGGCCAGGTTGATCTGCGCCGGGTAGGCCGTAGGCGCCACGGCCACCAGTTCGCGATAGAGGCCGACGGCCTGGTCCACCTTGCCGGCGCGCTGGGCGGCCAGGGCCTGCTCGAAGAGCTTGGACGCCTTGGCGGCGAAGGGCGGCGGGGCCTCGCCCTTGGGACGCGCGGCGCCAGTGCCTTGCGCGGGCGGCTTGACCGGCGGCGCGGACGGCGGGGGCGTCTGGGCGATGAGCGGGCTAACGAACGCCGCGACTATGGACAGGCCGAGGGCGAGGCTGGTTCTGTTACGGGGCATGCGGGGCAACTCCGACCATGGTTGGGTTCTTACAGATACGGGATTCTAGCAGACGAGCGCGCCGGGTCTGATTGCCCAACGGCCAGGTGAACCCACGGATCGCCGTCGTCGTCAGGTATATAGCCGTGGGACGCGTACGCGAGCCCCTCGGGTATGCCTTGCTGCGGAGGTGATTGCCATGACGTGCAGCCGCTGTTCGGCCGAGTTGCCGGATGGATCGGTCTTCTGCCACAAGTGCGGCGCGGCCGCGGGAGCCGGCGTCGCCGCCGGAGCCGCTTCCGCCGCCAGGGCTCGCCCATGGTGGCCCTACGCCGCCGGTGCAGCGGCCCTGCTCCTTGGGCTGGGCGGATACTGGGCCCTGACGCATCGCGGGAGCCGCGTGGCGCAGGCGTCCGGCGTCACCCCGGGCCCGTCAAGGCTCACCGAGGCGGGAGGCCGCGCGCCGACGCCTGCCAAGATTGCGGAGGCCACCGGCCAGGCCAAGACGCCGGAGCCAGAGCCCACCGAGATCATCGAGTACCTGAAGTTCCTCAAGGACGTGGAGCGGCAGCGCGTGCTGCTCATCAAGCAGCAGCTCGGCGACGTCCTGAAACAGAGCGGAGACCTGAGCTACGCCGGCGCCTCCGCCGATTGGACCACCAACGAGCCCGAGGAGCGCCACAAGGAGGTCTACGGCAAGTTCCAGCAGTCGCTGGCGCAGTGGACCGGCCAGTGGCAGCAACTGAGCCAGGTGTTCATGCAGCGCCGCCCGCCGCAGGCCTGCACGGACCTGGCCAACGCTTACTACGATATGCTGGGCAAGACCAGCGGAGCCATGGCACAGGTGGGCAACAGCTTCGCCCAGGCCATGAGCGGCGACCCCAAGGCCGCGTTGGATAATCTGACGCAGATGCAGGGCTCGGGCCTGGGCTCGGCATCCAAGGACGTAGCCGACTCCTGCACCACCGCAGACGACGCTCTGGCCGCCGTTTGCGACAAGTTCCGCCTCCGCAAGGATTTCGACATCCGGGACGAGGCAGGAGGCGGTAGTCTATTGGGGCGCTAGACGCGCCGCGAGACGTGATTTTGCGCCTGGCCGCCCATTCGGCTTGACAGGGGAGGCCTGCCCGGCGCTATACTGTCAGGCTAACCTGAGGAAGGGCAAGGAGGTCACCGGACAGTGTCGTTAGTTCACGAGAGGAAGTCGTCGATCATCGAGGACTACAAAACGCACGAGTCCGACACCGGCTCGCCGGATGTTCAGATCGCGCTGCTGACCGCGCAGATCAATACGCTGAACGAGCATCTGAAGGTCCACAAGAAGGATCATCACTCGCGCCGCGGGTTGATGATGATGGTGGGCCGGCGGCGCCGACTGTTGAACTACCTGAGCGTCAAGGACATCGAGCGTTATCGCGCCCTGGTGAATCGCCTCGGCATCCGAAGCAAGATTTAGGCACTATCTTACGAGTGCTCGGCCGGATCACCTGACGCTCGGGAGGGCATTGCCCCACCCGAGCGTTTGGTGCTACCCGGACCGGGCACTCACTGCGTTGCGCGGGAGAATAAAGATTGGTCACCACAGTTGAAGGCGTGCTAGGCGGCAAGCCACTGTTGCTCCAAACGGGCAAAGTGGCGCGCCAGGCAGGCGGGAGCTGCTGGCTGCAGATCGGCGATACCGTTCTGCTGGCCACAGCTACCATGGCGGCGCAGGCGCGCGAGGGGATGGACTTCTTCCCCCTCACCTGCGACTACGAAGAGCGGAAGTACTCGGTCGGCAAGATCCCCGGCGGCTTCATCAAGCGCGGCGGCCGCCCCTCCGAGAAGGCGATCCTCACCTCGCGGCTGATCGATCGCCCCTTGCGCCCCCTGTTCCCCTACGGGATGCGCAACGACGTGCAGGTCATCGTGACCCCCATGTCGGTCGACCATGAGTACCTGCCGGACGTGCTGGCCGTGACGGCCGCCTCCGTGGCCCTGATGCTCTCCGACATCCCCTGGAACGGCCCCGTGGCCTGTGTGCGCGTCGGGCGGCTGGACGGCGAGTTCATCATCAACCCGTCGCTGGAGCAGGTCAACCAGTGCGACATGGACCTCATCGTCGCCGGCACCGATGACACGGTGAACATGCTCGAGTGCGGCTCCTCCGAGGTGTCCGAGGAGGTGGTCTTCGAGGCCATCAAGTTCGGCCACGCCGCCATCAAGGAGCTCTGCGAGCTTCAGTGCAAGATGGCCGCCGAGTGCGGCAAGGCGAAGCGCGAAGTCAAGCTGGCCGTCGTGCCCGAGGAGCTCCTTGAGCTGGTTCGGACCAAGACCGGCGCCGAACTTCGCGGAGCCATCCAGAACCCGGACAAGGCCGCCCGCGAGAGCGGTCTCTCCGAGCTGAAGTCCGAGATCGTCGCTCGCCTGTCGGCCGACCTTGAAGGTCCGCAGCCCCAGCTTGGCGAGGCGGTCGAGAAGGTCGTCAAGGAGCAGATCCGCGCCCTCATCATCGAGGAGCAGAAGCGCCCCGACGGCCGCGGCCCCGAGGACATCCGCCTGATCACCTCGGAAGTCGGCCTCCTGCCTCGCACCCACGGCTCAGGCCTCTTCACCCGGGGCCAGACGCAGGTCCTCACGAGCTGCACCCTCGGCGCGACCGATGCCGTCCAGATGGTTGACGGCATCGAGGGCGACTTCGAGAAGCGGTACATGCACTACTACAACTTCCCGCCCTTCTCGGTCGGCGAGACGCGCCCCATGCGCGGGCCTGGCCGTCGCGAGATCGGCCATGGCGCCCTGGCGGAGCGCGCCCTCTTCTCGGTCATCCCGGACCGCGACAAGTTCCCGTACACCCTGCAGCTCACCTCCGAGTGCCTTGAGTCCAACGGCAGCACCTCCATGGCGAGCACCTGCGGATCGACCCTGGCCCTCATGGACGCGGGCGTCCCGATCAAGGCGCCCGTCAGCGGCATCGCCATGGGCCTCATGACCCGCGGCGACCAGTACGTGGTCCTCTCCGATATCCAGGGCGCCGAGGACTTCTCGGGAGACATGGATTTCAAGGTTGCGGGTAGCGAGAACGGCATCACCGCGATCCAGCTCGACACCAAGACCCGGGGCCTCACCTTCGAGATCATCGAGAAGACCCTGAGCCAGGCCCGGACCGGACGGCTCTTCATCCTAGGGCGCATGCTGGAGGCCATCGGCCAGCCGCGCACCGACCTGAGCCGCTATGCCCCGCGCATCCTCACCGTCAAGATCAACCCCGAGAAGATCGGAGAGGTGATCGGGCCGGGAGGCAAGACGATCAAGAAGATCGAGGCCGAGACCGGCGCCGACATCAGCATCGAGCAGGACGGCACCGTCTACATCTTCGCCAGCGAGGCCGAGGGCGGCGAGGGCGCCGCCCGGATGGTCCGCGCCATCACCGCCGAACTGCAGGCCGGCGAGGAGTTCACCGGCAAGGTCACCCGCATCATGGGCATGGGCGCCTTCGTGGAGTTGGTGCCCGGTAAAGAAGGCCTCGTCCACACAGCCAACCTGAGCGAGAAGCAGATCCGGCGGCCGGACGATGCGGTGAGCGTGGGCGACGAGATCAAGGTCCGCGTCGTCGAGATCGACGGACAGGGCAGGGTCAACCTGACCGCCGTGGGCCTCGACAAGCCGTTCGACCCCACCGCCCCCAAGCCGAGCGAGTCGCGGCCCTCGGGCGGCGGTCGCCCCGGCGGCGGCAGGCCAGGCGGCCCGTCGCGCGACCCTGACCGCGGCTTCCGCGGCGCTCCCGGCCCGCGCCGCGACGACGCCGCGCCCGCACCGCGCCGAGACGAAGGCGCTCCTGCGCCCGAAGCAGAGACCGAGGCGCCCAGGGCGCGGTTCCGCCCCAAGCGCTGACGCAGGCCATCGGGCCGGCCCCCGGGCGCACCTGAAGGGCCGGCCCGTGTGCTATAATGTAGACACGTTACAGGGACCTTTTGAGAGCGGGGAGACCCGCTCTCTTGTCTTATATGGCCGCCTTCGCGGGCGGCCTGTTTGGTCTGACTGGGAGGTACAAGTCATGAACGGCGAGTTCCTTGAGGCGCTGCAGCAGATAGCAAGGGAGAAGGAGCTTACGCAGGAAGCGTTGAGCGAGATGGTGGAACGTGCGCTCATCTCCGCCTACCGCAAGAACTACAACGCACTGCCGGGCGAGGTCAAGGTTCGACGCGAGACGGGCAAGGTGGCCTTCCGGGTCATCGTCGAGCGCCCGATCGTGGCCGACGGCGAAGTCGATCAGCCCGAGCAGATTTCCATCTCCGACGCCATCCTGATCAACCCCGACGCACAGATAGGCGGCATCCTCGAGAAGGACGTGACCGACCAGATCCAGGGCCGTATCGCCGCGCAGACGGCGAAGCAGGTCGTGGTCCAGCAGCTACGCGAGGCCGAGCGCGAGAAGGTCGTCGAGGAGTACAGCCAGCGCGTGGGCGAGGTACTCACGGGCGTCGTCGAGCGGCGCGACCAGCGCAACGTCATCGTCAACGTCGGCAAGATCGACGGCATCCTGCCGCCCAACGAGCAGACGCCGGGCGAACCCTACCGCGTACACGACCGGATCAAGGTCTACGTGCTCGAGGCGAAGCAGACCCAGCGCGGGCCGCAGGTGCTCTTGACCCGGACGCACCCGGGCATGATCCGCCGCCTGTTCGAGTTGGAAGTGCCGGAGATCGCCGAGGGCATCGTCAGCATCATGTCGGTGGCCCGAGAGCCCGGTGCGCGATCGAAGATCGCCGTCAGCTCCCGCGACGAAAAGGTCGACCCGGTCGGTAGCTGCGTGGGCCATCGCGGCAGCCGCGTTCAGGCCGTAGTGAACGAGCTCTACGACGAGAAGATCGACATTATCCGCTGGTCCGCAGACATCAGCCAGTTCATCGGCGAGTCGCTCTCCCCGGCCAAGGTCTCCTACGTTAGGCTGGACGAGTCGAACAAGGCCGCGCTGGTGGTGGTGGCGGACAACCAGCTCTCGTTGGCCATCGGCAAGTCGGGGCAGAACGTGCGTCTGGCCGCCCGGCTCACCGGCTGGCGGATCGACATCCGTAGCGAGAGCCAGGTAGCCAAGCCTGCCGCAGGCGCACCGGAGACCGCTCCGACGCCGAAGCCCTCTCCGAAGCCGAAGCTGGCTGAAGAAGCGCCGGCTGAGCCTGTGGCCGAGGTCGAAGTTGCCGTCGCAGAGGTCGCGCCGGTGGTTGCGCTCGACGTTGTCGCCACGGAGCCTGAGGTAGCCGCGGTCGTCGAGGTTACGCCCGTCGAGGCCGCTGAGGTCGCCCCGGCCGCCGAGGCAGGCGCCGACCCGACGGACTGAGGCAAGAGCCCATGCGCCGCCCGCCGCACGTGCCGATTCGCACATGTGTGGTCTGCCGCACACCCGGCGACAAGCGGGGCCTGCTGCGAGTGGTGCGCACGGTCGAGGCGGGTACTGCCTTCGATGCAACCGGCAAAGCCAACGGCCGCGGCGCCTATGTGTGCGCCGCGGCCGCTTGCATTGAGCTGGCCCGAAAGCAGAAGCGCCTGGACCGAAGCCTGAAGGCAACGGTGGGCGCCGAGGTCTTCGACGCCCTGCTCGCCCGGATCGCTCCTCCCGAAGGTCAGTAGGAGCGGCCGAAGATCGCCACCTGGTCGGTCTCTACCCCCGTGGCCACACACCGCCCCGCCTTGCCGGGCTGATCGAAGGGGATCACCCGGATCGTGGCCTTGGTTTCGTTCTGGATCTTCTCCTCATCGGCGCCCGTCCCGGCCCAGGGCGCGCGTGCGAAGCCGGTCTTTACCGCCTCCACCAGCTCGCCGTAGTCGGCCACGTCCACGGTGCGCTCATCACGGAACCGAACGGCGCGCTCGAACATGGAGTTGTGGATGTCATCCAGCAGGGCGGCGATGTGGTCGGTCAGCACGTCCTGCCCGACGAACTGCTTGCCTTCCCTGCCCGGCTTATCGCGGCGCGCCACGGCCGCGGTACCCTTGGCCACATCACGCGGGCCGACCTCGACGCGGACCGGCACGCCCTTGACCTCCCACTCGTTGAACTTGAAGCCGGGGGTCATCTGGTCGCGGTCATCGACCTTCACGCGGAATCTGCCGCCCCACGAGGCAACTACGCGATCCGCCGCCTCCAGCACGGTGGCGCGCTCGGCCTCGCCCTTGTAGATCGGCACCACCACGACCTGGATCGGCGCCAGGCGCGGCGGGCAGACGAGGCCTTCGTCATCCGAGTGGGCCATGATGAGTGCCCCCACCAGACGGGTCGAGACACCCCAGGAGGTGGTCCAAGCGTACTCCTCGAGGTTATCGACCGTCTGGTACTTGATGCCGAACGCGCGTGCGAAGTTCTGGCCGAGGTTGTGCGAGGTCCCTGCCTGCAGTGCGCGGCCGTCCTGCATCATGGCCTCGATGGCGTAGGTCCGGAGTGCGCCTGCAAACTTCTCTCGGTCGGTCTTGCGGCCGCGCAGGACCGGCACGGCCATCTCGCGCTCAGAGAAATCGGCGTACACTTCGTTGAGGATCTTCAGCGTCTCCTCCTCCGCCTCGGCCTCAGTGGCGTGGGCGGTATGGCCCTCCTGCCACAGGAACTCAGTGGTGCGCAGAAAGGGTCGCGTGCGCATTTCCCAGCGGACTACGTTGGCCCACTGGTTGATCAGGAGCGGCAGGTCGCGCCAGGAGTGGACCCACTTTGCGAAGCTGCAACCGATGATCGCCTCGGAGGTGGGACGGACGGCAAGCGGCTCGGCCAACGCCTCTCCGCCTCCGTGCGTCACCACCGCCACCTCGGGGGCGAAGCCCTCGACGTGCTGGGCCTCGCGCTGTAGCAGGCTCATGGGGATAAAGAGCGGAAAGTAGGCGTTGGAGTGGCCCGTAGCCTTGATGCGGCGGTCAAGGCCGCTCTGGATGTTCTCCCAGATGGCGTAGCCCATGGGCTTGATGACCATGCATCCACGAACCTCGGAACTCTCGGCCAGGTCGGCCTGAGAGACGATGTCGAGATACCACTGGGAGTAGTTGTCGCCGCGCGGCGTGATGTTGTCCTTGGGCATGTCTGATCTCTCCGGTAGAGGAAGCGGCAATCGGCGCCGCGGTGGGCAGGCGTGACGTGGGGGTGCGCGGCGACCGCGCCCGGGTCAGCCTGGGTGGTCGAGCACCTTGAGCACCGATTCGGCAATCTTGTGGTTGCCGAACGGCGGCATGAGGTAGACCCCCTGTGTGATCGGGCGCGCGTCTAGCAGAAACTGCCGGGCCACGTCCAAGCCGTACTGGCGTGCGTCGTCATCGGCCATACCGGCGATGCGCGTACGAATCTCGTCAGGTATCACGATCCCCGGCACTTCATTGTGCATGAACTCCGAGTGCCTTGAACTGCGGAGGGGCAGCAGGCCGAAGACGAGGGGCAACCGGTGCCTGGACGCGGCCTCCACCGCCTCATCGAGGGCCTTGCGAACGAAGATGGGCTGCGTATAGAGCAGGTGTGCACCCTCGTCGGCCTTCCGTGCCAGCCGCTCGCGCTCCTTGGCGGGATCGGGGGCCAGCGGATCGAACGCGGCCGCAATCGTGAACGCCGTGGCGCGGCCGATGCTGTTGCCCGCCAGGTCGATCCCCTCGTTGAACCGCCGCAGGATGCGAATGAGGCCCACGCTGTCCACATCGTAGACCGACGTGGCGGCCGGGTAGTCGCCGATCATGGCGGGGTCGCCGGTCACGGCGAGAATGTTGCGAATGCCCAGTGCATAGGCTCCCAGGAGATCGGCCTGCACGGCCAGCAGGTTGCGGTCGCGGCAAGCGAAGTGCATCATCACCTCGACGCCGGCGTGCTGCTGGACCAAGTGCGCCACGCAGACCACGTTCATCCGCAGGCGCGCCCGCGCGCCGTCGGAGATGTCCACCACGTTGACGCCTACACTCTTCATGGCCTGGGCGCCCTCGAGCACCTTGGTCATGTCTAGCCCGCGCGGAACGTCCAGTTCCACCGCCTTCAGGTAGCCTGTCGCCGCGATCGACGCGATCGGCGAGCGCTCGTTCACGGCCGGCGTGGTAGAGGTCGGTTCCAGCACCGTCACCGCAGCTACGGCCGTAGAGCGATGTACTCGGCTGACCGGACGCATGCCCTCAAGCGCACGTGCGACCTCGGCGATGTGGTCCGGCCCGGTGCCGCAGCAACCGCCGATCACCGAGGCGCCCGCCTGCACCAGCGCCCGTGCGGCCGCGCCGAAATAGGCCGGCGTTACGGCGTAGCGGATGGTCGAACCCACACGCTGCGGCAGGCCGGGCGTGGGCATCGCCGAAATGGCGCAACCAGTGGCGTCCGCCATGGCCTGCACCACCTCGGCCATGCGCTGCGGGCCAATGGCGCAGTTGGCGCCGACAGCTACGACGCCCCTCCAGTTGCCCACGGCCGAAGCCACGCGGGCCGGAAGCCCCGACCGGATCGTGTCGCCGTCTTCGATGAAGACCTTCTGGGCGATCACCGGAACGTCGGCATCCAGCGAACGGACGACATCGAACGCCATCTGAAGCTCGTCGAGGTCGTTGAAGGTCTCAAGCATGATCAGGTCAACGCCGGCGTCGAGGAGGGCCGTGGCTTGCTCCAGGAATGCCGCGCGGGCGAGATCCTGCTCCACAGCCCCCAGGGGAGCCAGCGCCTTGCCGCAGGGCCCCATGGCCCCTGCGACAAGCACCGCATGCCCGGCGGCCTGCCTCGCCACTCGAACGGCGCCGGTGTTGATGGCCGTCGCCTGATGCTCCAGCGCGTACTGCGAGAGCTTCACAGCATTGGCCCCGAAGGTATTGGCTTCGATAATCTGGGCCCCGGCGGCTACGTACAACTCGTGGACCGACCGGACGAGGTCAGGCTGCCAGAGGTTGGCCCGCTCGTAGGGCAGCGGAAGATCCTTCGTGCTGAGGACGGTGCCCATGGCGCCGTCTGCAACGAGCACACCTTCCGCGAGCCGCTGCCGCAGGTCATCAGAGGAGATCGTCATTCGCCGCCCTTTTTCGGTCGCCCTGTTTCCGCTTTCGCGGACGGAACGGGAGTAGCACAGTATACCTGCGCCCCAGACGACAGGCGGTACAGACAGGAGTTGACAAAGACACCTGCTCAGTTGTACACTGATCACGTAGACATCTGGAACGTTTGTGGGCAGCAGCGCGTACAACGATGCAGGCCATCCGCCTTGGATGCCGTCCCTAGAGCCAATGGAGTAACCGATGAGCGTCTACGTAATGAGTGCACATCGCTGGTCCACCCATACCGACCGCGCCATGCGACGTCTGCCCGCGGTCCTGATATGCCTCACGATACTTGCACTGGCCGCAACGCTGGTTCGTCCGGCGCGGCGATCCCAGATCGATATCCCCGTGGAACTCGAGGGCGCTACCGCCCTGGCAGACACGGTGGAAGTCTCGGCCATCACGGTCGAGCGAAGCTCGGGCTTCGCCGTCGTCACAGGCGCTGTACGCAACACCACGGGGCGGCACGTGCCGTCGACCGAGGCCGCCGTGCAGTTGCTGAGCGCCGACGAAGGCGCGCTGGGCCAAGCCGCGGTGGTCGTCAAGCCGACCAGCCTGGCGCCGGGAGCCACGGGCTCGTTCCACATCGTCTGCCCCGACGCGCAGGGCGCTGAGCACATGCGCCTCACGGTGCGCGAGATCGGCGGACCGATCCTGAGCGCCCGCCGGGGAAGCGACTGAAGGGCTGTAGAGCCGGATGCATTGAAGGAGTCGTACGCACCCTAGGCGAATTGTGTTTGTCGGGCTCGTGTATGGGCCCAGACGGGACCGGCACACACCATGCAGCCGAACACCAGAGAAGGCATCATCCTCCGCGCCATCAGCGGAGCCTATACCGTCCACAGCGACGGGCAGACGGTTCGTTGTTGCCTGCGCGGGAACCTGCGCAAGACGTTCGAGTACGCCACCAACCTGCAGGCTCGGCGCGTTATCCGGGCGCGTACGATCTTCCGCGAGGACATCGTGGCTGTAGGGGACCGCGTTCGGTTCACCGAGACGCGCCATGGCGCAGGCGTTATTGAGGAGGTGTTGCCGCGCACCACGCGGTTCTGCCGGGCCGGCTTCCGGGGCCGTGAGCAGGTGCTGGTCTGCAACATCGACCAGGTCCTGGTCGTCTTCTCATGCGCAGACCCAAAGCCCGACCTCTGGAAGCTGGACCGGTTCCTTGTGGCCAGCGAGGTCGAGGGCTTCACGCCGATCATCATCGCCAACAAGGCCGACCTTGTGGGCGGCGACGCGGTGGCCGAGCTGTTCGCCGAGCATGCCAAGGCAGGCTACCGGGTCATCGCCACCAGCGCCAAGCTGGACCTCGGCCTTGAGACGCTCTGCCGCACCATGCACGGGCGCGTATCGGCTGTCGTGGGTCCCTCGGGCGTGGGCAAGTCGAGCCTGTTGAACCGCGTCCAACCGGGGCTCGACCTTCGCACCGCCGAGGTCGGATTGCTCTCCCACAAGGGCAGGCATACCACCACGGCGGCGCACCTCATCCCCCTCCGCACCGGCGGCTGGGTAGCCGATACGCCAGGCCTACGGCAGCTCGACATCCTGGATGCAGCGCCCGAGGAGATCGCGGATGCGTTCCCCGAGTTCCACACTCTGGATGTGCGCTGTCGGTTCGACGACTGCCGCCACAAGTCCGAGCCCGACTGCGCCGTGAAGAAGGCCGTCGAGGCGGGCGCCATCGCCGCGCGGCGCCACCAGAGCTACCTGATCCTATCGGCCGAGGCCGAGGCCGCCGAGAAGCGCTGAGTCAGGGCAACTGCTCAATCGTAAGCTTATCGTTGGTGTAGATGCAGACCTCGGCAGCCACGTGCATGGCCTGTGCCACGATCGTGGGCGCGTCCAGGTCCGTGTTTCGGAGCAGGGCCTTCGCGGCTGACAGCGCGTAGGGGCCGCCTGAGCCGATCGCCGCCACGTTGTCGTCGGGCTCCAGCACGTTGCCGTCGCCGGAGAGGAGGTAGAGCTTCTCGGTGTCGGCCACCAGCATAAGCGCCTCAAGCCGGCGCAGCATCCGATCAGTGCGCCACTCCTTCGTGAACTCGATGGCTGCCCGGGTCAGGTTGCCGCCCACTCCCTCCAGCTTGGCCTCGAACCGATCCGCAAGGGCCTGCGCGTCAGCCACGGAGCCCGCGAAGCCGGTCAGCACCTTACCGTGGTACATCCGGCGTATCTTGCGCGCCGTGTGCTTCACAACCATGCTGTCCATGGTGACCTGCCCATCGGCAGCCATGGCGAGCCGGCCGTCGCGGATCATCGCCAGCACCGTCGTCGAACGGCTTTCCGACTTCATCTAGTCCTCCTGGTCATCGGCGTCGCGGCTGGCTCCCGCCAGCGGGTGCGCCCTGTCATGTTCGGCCCTCAGGTGGTCAACCGTGAGGTGGGTGTATATCTGCGTCGTCCCGATGCCGGCGTGTCCGAGCAGCTGCTGCACGGACCGCAGGTCGGCGCCGTTGGCCAGCAGGTGCGTGGCAAAGGTATGGCGCAACGTGTGGGGCGTCGCCTTAAGCCGCTCACCCCCTACGGAAGCGTATTTGTCAAACAGGCGCCTCACGCCCCGGTCGGAGAGCCGCCCGCCGAGCTTGTTGAGGAAGAGCGCGCTACAAGGCGCACTCGCCAGGCGTGGGCGCCCCTCCCGGAGATACCGGCCCAGCGCGTCGCTCGCAGGCTCACCGAAGAGGGACATCCGCTGCTGCCCCCCCTTACCCATCCTGACGCGGATCTCGCGCGTGACCATGTCCACATCACCCACGTCGAGTCCTACCAGCTCGGAGGCGCGCAGACCGCTCCCGTAGAGCAGCTCCAGAATCGCCCGATCACGCAGTCCCGCGGCAGTCTGGCCGGGCGCCTCCATGAGCGCCTCGACCTCGGCAGGGCGCAGTGCGCCAGGAAGACGCCGCCGTTGCCGGGGTGACCGTAGCGAGCGGGTGGGGTCAGCAGAAGTCAGGGCCTGCCGCCTGGCCCAGCGGTAGAGCGACCGCAGAGCAGAGAGGCGCCTCGCCACGGTGGCAGGCGCGTAGTCTGCCTCGGACATGCGGGCTAGATATGCACGAACGAGGGCAAGCGTCACATCCTCGGCCGCGCGCGCGCCGCCTTCCTCCGCAAACTGCCCGAAGGCGGCCAGATCAGCGCCGTACGCAGCCACCGTGTTGTCGGAGGCCCTGCGCACGAAGCGCAGCGACTGCAAGTAGCGATCGATGAGGTCGTCGAGGCCGATCACCGCGAGGCGGCCCGCGCCGACCAGACGGTGGCGGCCATGATGCAGGCGCCCCCGAGGAGCGTCAGCGCCGAGAGCCTCTCACCGAACAGCAGTACGCCGATCACAGCGGAATAGGCCACCTGGGAGAGCATCAGCAGCACGCCCTCGGATGTGCGGACATACCGGTAGCCGTAGGTCATGAGAAGCTGCGCGCCAACGCTGGCCGAGGCCATCAGGAAGAGCAGGCCCCAGCCGGCGGCATCGGGCAGGACCAGCGGCTGGCCAACGCACGCGATGAGCGAGACCGGCACGCCGATCAGCGAGAAGTAGAAGAAGATACTGGAAGCCGACTCCTGCCGCCTGAGGCGCCGCACCGCCGTGATGGCCGTGCCCGCCAGGAAGCCGGACAGGAGGCCGTACAGGTCTCCCACATGGTGGCCACCGGGGCCGGGTCGGATCACGAGCAGCACCCCGGCCGCCGCAAAGCCGAAAGTCGGTAGCGCACTGAGGCTCAGGCTCTCACGGAGGAAGATGGCCGCGTTCAGAGGGGCGAACACCGTCGACGTCAGGTTCAGCAGCACGGCATTCGTCAGTGTGGTGTGCTCGATGGCGATGAAGTAGGTCAGCACCGCGACGCCACCGGACAGGCCACGCCACACGAGTCCCAGCCGGTCCGTGCCCAGCAGGTTCACCTCTCGGCGACCCAGTAGCGGCAGCATCACCAGAACGCCGAACGCGAACCGGATCAGGGTCACCTCAGCGGCAGGCAACGGGCGGCAGTAGCGTGGGTTAGCCAGCATCTTGGCAGCCACGGTCATCACGGCGAAGAGCCCTGCCGAGGCCAGCATAGCGCCAACCGCGTGCATGCCGCCGACCGGCGGAGACGACGCCGCATCGGACCGGCTCACAATGGGCTGACGGGGGTCCCGTTGCGGCGAACCTCGAAGTGGAGGTGCGGACCGGTGGAGAACCCGGTGCTGCCCACTCGACCGATCACCTGCCCCTGAGCGACCGTCCGTCCGTCGGAGACATTGAACGCCGACATGTGGCCGTAGAGCGTGGTCACACCGCCCCCGTGGTCAATGATTACCGTGTTGCCGTAGCCGCGCAGGTAGCAGGAGGCGATGACCACTCCGCCTGCCGCAGCCCGGATCGGCGTGCCCGATGCGGCGCCGAAGTCCACGCCTGTGTGGAGCTTGGTCTTGTGCAGGATCGGGTGGTACCGCATCCCGAAGCGCGAGGTGATGGAACCCGGCACGGGCCGGATGAACCGCCCCTTCCATGCGCGCAGGCTACGAGCGCGGCCCGAGGGCGTGGTCATCATGGCGCGGATGCGGGCCTCGATATCGCGGGAGGACTGCTCGAGCATGTTGAGCGCTTCCTCCAGGGCCTCCCGGGACGAGCGGACGTCGCGGAGCATGACGACCATGCGGCCGCAGTCGCTCTCATACTGCTCACGACGCTGGACCAGCTCAACGCCGAGGCGCTCCTTCTCCCGTTGCTGCGCTTCCAGCCGGCGCCGGTCAGCGGCGAGTTGATCTCGGTCGGCCTTCACCGCCTTGATGAGGCCTGCATCGCTGGAGACGATGCGCTGAACGTAGTAGGACCGCGACATGTAGTCATTGAGGCTGCGCGACGAGAGCAGCACGCGGACGTAGCCGCCGGAGCCGCGCTCGTAGTTCTCACGGACGCGGCTCGCAAGGGCGCGCCGGCGCATGGCCAGGCGCCGTTCGGTAGCGCCGATCCGCTCTGTCAGCACCGAATGCTCGCGGCGCAGGTACCTGAGGCGGCTGTGTACCTGCCCAAGGCGGCTTCGGGTCGAGGCGATGCGGGTCTCGACCTCGCCGATCTCGCCCTTGATGCGCCGCTCCTGACGCCGCTTAACGGTGATCTGCCGCCGCTTCTGGCTGATCTGGGCCGCCATCGTACGCAGGGCCGACCGAAGCTCGGCAGGCGTCTTCTTGGCCTGCTTAGGCCCAGCGGCGGCTGACGTACCGATCATGCACGCCACCATTGCACCCAGCGCGGGGGCCCAGCGGCTGATCCCGCGGCGGAGCCTGTTGAGCCGCATGCCCTAGACCTTCCTCAGGAACCGGCGGAGCGAGATCACGCTGGTCGCAATCCCCACCGCCGCGCCGGTGGTCACCATCATCACCACGATCACGCCCGACGAAACCGCCGGCGGCACGCCCTGCGTCAGCGGCGTCTGGAACTGCCTGACATAGATGGAGACCTGCGACACCACAAAGAGAACCAGGCAGGCCGCGGCCGTAGCCCCTGCCGCCCCGTAGAATGTGCCCTCCAGCAAGAAGGGCAACCTGATGAACGCCGAAGTGGCGCCCACGAGCTGCATGACGCGAATCTCCCGGCGCCGGGCGTAGATCGTCAGCCGGATGGTGTTCTGGATGACGAACGCCGTGGCGATGAACAGAAGCACAGCCACGGCGCCCCCGACATTACGTATAACGTTCGACAGGGCGATCAGTTTGCTGAGGGCATCGTTCTCGTCGCGCACCTGCTCAATTTCGGGAAAGCGCGGGCTACGCAACTCATTGGCCACGCGCACCGTCACGGCGGGATCGGAGACCCGAACGTCGATCCGATCCGGCAGCGGGTTGATCCCCTCGAGACTGGCCACGATCTCGGTATGCTGGCGGCGATCCTCGGCCTGCAGGTCGCGCAGGGCCTGGTCCTTGGTATAGACCCGCACTGCGGCCACGCCTGGAATGCGCGTGGCCCGGTCCCGAACGCTCTCCACTGCGGCGGCATCGGCCTTCGGCTCCACGAAGGCGAGGATCTCGAAACGCCGGGGCTGGCTGTCGGCGAACTGCTTGAGCCGGTAAATAGTGAACAGCGAGCCGCCCAGCACGGCCATGGCCACGGTGACCGTCGTCAAGGCCGCGATGGACATCAGGCCGTTGCGGCGAATGCTCTTGGCGGCGTCGTCCACGAGGAAAGCGAAGGCGGAGAAACTCATGCCTCGGGCCTCGCGGCAGGCTGGTAGGTGCCCTGTGCCTCGTCCCGGATCACCTCGCCGGCGGCCAGCTCCACCACGCGCCGCGGCTGGTTGTCGACCATGGCATGATCGTGCGTCGAGACGACAACCGTGGTGCCCGCCTCGTTGATGCGGTAGAGGACCTCGGCGATGCCCAGCGAAGTGGCGGGGTCGAGGTTGCCGGTAGGCTCGTCAGCCACGAGTAGCGCGGGATGGTTCGCCAGGGCGCGAGCGATCGCCACACGCTGCTGCTCGCCGCCGGAGAGTTGGCCGGGAAAGGCGTCGCACCGCGCCATCAGGCCCACCGTCTCGAGGCATTCGGGAACACGCGCACGAATGGCACGGCGTCTGGCCCCGGTTACCCGGAGCGCGAACGCCACGTTCTCGAAGACCGTCAGGCCGGGCAACAGGCCGAAATCCTGAAACACAACACCCATACGTCGCCGGAACCGCGGCACGTCGCCGGGGCGCATGGCAGCGACATCGGAACCGTTCACCACGACGCGCCCCTGCGTCGGCGTCTCTTCACGGTAGAGGAGCTTCAGAAGGGTCGACTTGCCGGCCCCCGTCGCGCCGATGATGAACACAAACTCCCCGTCCTCAACGTGCAATGAGACGCCACGGAGGGCGCTGTGGCCTTCATCGTATTCAACGGAGACATTGTGGAGGTCTATCATGCGTACGGGTGGCTCTCTTGGCCGGCACAGACCGGCGCGGCTTGGTTCGGGTTGTGTACCCTGCGCGGGTACGGGGAGTCAACCGTATTGACGAGGCAGAAACGGCTGTGGTAAGGTACCCGATCCACCCACCAGGAGTTCCTGACCGCATGACGGACCAAATCGTCCTCACCGAGTCCAGCCGCGCCAAGATCGAGGCCGAACTCAACCACCTGAAGACCACCAAGAGGCAGGAGATATCCGAGGCGATCCGCAAGGCGCGGGCGTTCGGCGACCTGTCCGAGAACTTCGAATACCACGCTGCCCGCCGCGATCAGGGCATGCTGAACGGACGCATCACCGACCTGGAGGCCCTCCTGGAACACGCCATGATCGTCGCCGACGACGCCCACTCCGACGACACCGCGGCGGGCCTCGGCATGACTGTGACGGTATGGGACCTGGTATACGACGAGGAGGTCTGTTACCGCCTCGTGGACCCGGTTCAGGCCGATCCGCTCAAGGACATGATCAGCATCCAGTCGCCGGTCGGCCGCGCACTGACCGGCAAGCGCGTGGGAGAGACCATCGAGGTGCCCATCCCCGCCGGCGTGGCCCGCCTCAAGGTCACTGCCATCAGCCGAACCTAGCCGACGCGGTTCAGGAGCCAACCCCCGACCAGGCCGCGCGCGTGGTCGGGGAGGTGCTGGTGGCTGGCCGGGACCTCGGCATACTCGGCGTGTGGCCCCACTCGCAACGCAAGCTCCCGGACGCGCTCGGGCGGCACCAGGATATCGGTCTTGCCCGCCACGAAGAGCGCGGGAAGGGCGCCAAGCTCGTCGGCATGGCGAGCCAGGCCGGCCGCCTGACCGAGCAGGTCGAAGGCGGGTGCGCCGTCCAGGTACCCGCCGCGCTGACGCAGTAGCGCCTCGCCCGCAGGGCCCTGGAAGGAGCGGTCGGGGCATGCGCTGGAGGCCAGGCAGGCGACGGCGCAGACGCTCGAACAGCGGGCAGCGGCCGCGATGCTGAGGAGCCCGCCCAGCGAGTGGCCGACCAGCGCGAGCGGCACGTCGCCCATCTCGCGGCGGCGCCAATGGCATAGGGCCAGAAGGTCATCGACGGCGTCCTGCACGCTTTCAAGCCTGCCGGTGGAGGCGCCCAGGATATGCCCGCGAATGTCGTGGGTGACGCAAGCCAGCCCCTTCCCCGCCACATACGCCGCCAGGACGTCCATGCCCGCACGCGACGCCGTCAATCCGTGTGTCAGAAGCACGCAGCCCTTGCGTCGGGGCTTGTCCGGCTGGTAGAGGACGGCGCTCAGGTGGGCGTCCGATGCAGCGATGGCGTGTCGTGAAAGGTTGATCAAGGTGCTTGCCTCGGTTCAGTCTACCGCGTCGGGTGGCGCAGGTAGGAAACGTGCGACTGGCGGTGCTAGAATGCCACAAGGGGGAACGCCGCATGCACAACGATCTCCAGGCGCTGTACAAGGTTCAGGAGGCGGATAGCGAGATCATGCTGGTGCAGCGCGCTCTGCACGGGCTTGACAAGGGCCAGGCCGAACTGGCGGCGCTGCAGGATGTGACCGAGAAGCACGACGAGGCGCACAAGGCCCTCCATCAGGCTTCACGCGACCTGACCGACTCCGAGCTAGAGCAGAAGAGCGTCGAGGCCAAAAAGAAGCAATGCGAGGACAAGCTCTACGGCGGCCGCGTCAGCGCCTTCAAGGAGCTCGAGGCGCTGCAGCAAGAGATCGTCTCCCTTGACCGGCGCCGGGGCGACCTCGACGTGCGCATCCTCACCCTCATGGACGACGTGGAACGCCTGACGCCCGTCGAGGCGGCTGCACAGGCCGTCATGGAGAAGGCGCGCAAGGCCCACGAGGCCAAGCTGGCGGCGCATGCCAAGCGGACGGGTCTCCTTAACGCTAAGCTCCAGGAGTTGGAGCGTCAGCGTGAGGATCGGTTACCCGCCGTCCCGGCCGATCTCCTGCGCAGATACGACAACATCCGATCGCACGCGCATGGGGTGGGCATCGGTCGCATCGACTCCGGACGCTGCGGCGCGTGCCACACCAACCTCCCGGCCCAGACGGTCCACTGCGTCAAGCACGATCTGGGCCTCCGAACCTGCGACAACTGCGGCCGTATGCTCTGTTGGGGTAGCGACTAGGCGCTGAGGACCCGCTTCCGGGTGCCGGGTAGTTCATGATCGGAGTGTGTAAGTGGACAGAGTGCTCCTGCTCTTCGTAGGGGTTGTGGGGACAATCCACGAGGAGAGGAGCACTCTGATGGTCAGTGTATCTTTGCGGTCGGTGTTCGGTCAAATGGCATCTCGGATGGGCGACCCTGAGGACGCTATGTACGGCGACCTCAGTGCGGTTCGGAGCGACATGGTGCGTTGCATGCTGGAGGCTGCAGCCGCATCGGAGCTGGAGCATCGGATGGGGTTCAAGCTCCGCCAGCGGGCCACGCCGGACCGACCGCGAGCCGACTACCGGAATGGCTACCGTAAACGGACGGTCCAGTTGGTGGACGGCTCTGTGGTGATCCGGTTGCCTCGGATGCGGCTGAGCGGCTTCGTTCCTGGCTTCCTGCGGCCACGGCACCGTGCGATAGCGGAGGTGGACGCGTGGGTCGAGCAGGCCCTGCTGTGCGGTGTGAGCCGGGCGGAGCTGTGCCGGCTCATGTCGATCGTCACGGGTTTTGTGCCGGCCCCGTCGGTCTTGGCCCATGTGGAGGCCACGCTGGACGCGAAGGTCAGGCAGTTCAAAGAGCGCCGGTTACCGTCGGTCTATGAGTACCTGTACCTGGATGCGGCCTGGGTGAAGGACCTGATCGGCCGAACAACGGGTCGGGTCTGTGTACTCATGGCGGTCGGCGTCACAACTGATGGGCGGAAGGAGATCCTGGGCTTTGAGCGTGTTCAGCGTGAGAGTGGCTCGTCCTGGCGCGGGTTCCTGACCCGCCTGGTGGCTCGCGGACTGGTGCCTGATCGGGTACGCCTGGTGGTATCGGACGAGCACCGGGGCCTCCTCGAAGCCGTCCCGGAGGTTCTGGGCGACGTGCCGCACCAGCTCTGCTGGGCGCACCGAATGCGCAACGTGCACGATGCGGTAGCAGTGGCACATCGGGCTGAGGTTCGTGACGGACTGCGGGGCGTCTACAAGGCCGCAAGCCTGACCGAGGCCGATGCCAGGCTACGGGCGTTCTGTGGGCGCTGGGGTTCCACGTACCCCAACCTCGCCGCCAAGCTTCTGGGCGACGCCCGCTACCTCCTGGCATGCTTCTCCGAGCCGCCCTGCCGCCGCGAGTACCTTCGGACCACCAACCCGATTGAACGCACCTTCCGCGAGGTGCGCCGATGGCGACGCGGCTGCGGCGCGTTCGCAGACGTCAAGTCGTGCGACCGAACCTTCTTCAAGGTCTCATACCTGCTGAACGAGAGGTGGGCAACCAACGACCTCTGGTACAAGCGCCGCAACTTAACCGAGCCGGCACAGGGAGGACGGACGCCGTAAGCTCAGCCGGTCGGCCGCGTGGAGCTCCAAGCTAAGCTCAGGCGCGGCCGACCGGCGGCGCAATTGAGAAACGGTAGCGCAGGACCCGCCCACGACATGGGCAGGAGCACGAAACCAGTTACACACTCCAGTTGACACGACCCGGGTGCCGGCCTGCGTTGACTTACGGCTGCCTACGTGCGATAATGAGGGCCAAAGTCGGTCACCGGGACCGGCCCGCCCTTTGGCTTGCCTTCCTTTTCCTCCGTGAGGACCGCTATGTTCAAACGCCTGTTCCGTTACCTGCGCGCGCTGATCCTTGGAAAGCTCGACGAGTTGGAGGATCCGCAGATCATCCTGGACGATGCCGTCAGGGAGATGAAGGAGTCTCAGGCCAAGAACCGCGAGCGCGCCGTGCAGGCCATCACGGCCAAGAACAACCTGCTCGATCTGGTCACCAAGGAAGAGCGCCTCTGCCAGAACCTGGAGGCGAAGGCCGCCCTCGCCCTGCAGCAGGGCAACAAGGAGCTGGCTCGTGGCCTGCTCCGCGAGAAGGGCGCACACGACAAGGCTCTGGAGCAGCTGCGCGTCTCCCTGAAGCAGGCTGAGGAGACCGCCCAGGCCGTGAAGGTCGCTATCCAGCGCGACGAGGAGCGGGTGCGCCAGAAGACCGCCGAGGCGCTGGCCCTCAAGGCCAATATGAAGCAGGCCGAAATCCAGATCCAGATCAACAAGGCTCTCGACGGCCTACAAATGAGCGACGCCACCCAGAGCTGGGACCGCGCCGAAGAGCGCATCCGCAACATGCAGTCCGAGGCGGCCGCGCGGGCCGAGGTGGCGTCGACCAACATCAACGCCAAGCTCGACCAGTTGCAGGACCAGCAGATCGACGTAGAGACCGACGACGCACTGGCCGCCTTGGAGGCCAAGCTCGGGCTCTCGACCGCCACGGCCACTGTGGCAGCTCCGGTTGCGGCGTCCGGCGCCCAGGAAGACGACGTGGACCGGCAACTGCGCGAACTGGAGCAGAAGCTGAGCCGATCGTGATATGGGCCGCCACTTTGACGTCCGAGCATAACGCGGTAACCGAATGTCCCATCTGAGTACCGGGGGCAAGCTGGGCTACATCGCCCGAAAGGTCATCCTGTCGCCGGTCTCATTGGCCGCGTGGATCGCTGCGGCGGCGGTCTGGCTGGGTGCCGGCGTTCCGCCCGAGGCCACGTTCGGCGTCGCCCTGGCGGTAGATGTCATCATGCTCGCCCGGCGCCTCCGCGACGAGGAGTACCTCCGAAAGACCTTCGCCGAGCGCGAAGAGAAGGAGTACGACCTCACCGATGAGCAGGTGGAGGACGTGCTCGACCAGATGGACTTCGAGACCCGCCAGCGTGTACGGTACATCCTGCAGCTCCAGAAGGAGATCCTGCGGGAGGCCCGCGGCTCGGATGTGGCGGACTACGCGAAGAAGGACCTGGACCAGATTGCCTCTCGTCTGCCGGCCCTGCTGCAGCGCGCGATCCGCATCGGAACCCGTAAGCAGCAGTTGGCGCGCTACCTGGCGCAAGTCGACGAGCGTTCGCTGACATCCTACTGCGCCGGGCTCCGCCAGAAGATTGCCAGCACGACCGACCCCGTCTCTCGGGAGCAGTACGAGCAGGCGCTGAAGGCACGCGAGACCGAACTGCAGACCTACGCTTCGATCAAGAAGGCATGCGGCAGGATCGATAGCCAGTTAGAGAACGTCGAGGCCACTTTCGCCAGCTGGAAGGCCAAGGTCATCCGCATCAAAACTCTGGACATCAGTAGCGCGGCGTCACTCAGCGAGAACATGAACTTGGAGCTGGACGGCCTCAGCCACGATATCGAGATGCTGGACAGCAGCGTGACCGAAGCGCTATCGGGCGACGAGCCAGCATCGCTACGGCAAAGCCTGTGACCGGCGCACGAGGCCCCCGACCATGAGTTGGCCCAAACGGATTCGCAACATCGCGGCATCGCAGCTGAACGCGATCAAGGATCGCCTCGACCGCATCGACGAGGAGTCTGCGATGGAGACGCTGGAGCGCGTGGGCGCTCGGGCCGCTGCGGAGCAGGAGCTCTCCGACGCCCTGCACGAGACGGCGCCGCGCCCGCTCCGGACCCCCGCGGAGATCGCGGCGGGAGCCCAGCCGCGCGCGGCGCAGCCCGCCACGCAGCCGACGACGCAACCAACGGCGCCTGTCGTCACGCCGCTGTCGCGCTCATACCGCATCCTGGGCCTGCCCGAAGGCGCACCGTTGACGGAGGTGGCGGCCCGATACAAGGAACTGGCGGCGCGGTCGGACCCAAAGCGGTTCGAGCCCGGTTCGACCGATGAGGCCAACGCCCGGGACATCCTGAAGCGCGTCGAAGATGCGTACAAGGCCCTGGCTGAAGCGCTGGACCCGGCCGCCGGCCGGTTCGACAAACTCGAGTTGTAGTGATCGGACGCCTTGCAGGTATACTGAACGGCGCTCTGAGGAGGTGACACGCCTGTGCCCAACATTAAGTCTGTCGTGAAGGACGTGAAGAAGTCGCGCCAGAACCATCTGCGCAACGTCTCTGCCAAGTCGGCAATGAAGACCTACATCAAGAAGGCGCGCACCGCGATCGACGCGGGGACCGCCGCTGTCGGCGATGAGGTGGTCCGCAAGGCCCTCAGCGTCATCGATAAGACCGCCCAGCGCGGCATCATCCACCCGAACGCGGCTGCCCGCCGCAAGTCGCGGATGATGAAGCGCGCGGCCAAGTCCGCAGCAGCCAAGGCCTAGGGGCGGCGCAAGCCGCCCTACCCCCTGGGGCCGCGGACCGATGCTACCCCGCGGTACACAACCGGACGATAAGAACCTCCAGGTTCACCAACACGTCCTGACTGCCCTCGTCGCCCCCCTTGTTGGCCACGTCACATGCGGCCAGGGCGTCGTAGCCGGCAGCCAGGGCGTTAGCGTCCCACTTTTGCGCCATGGTGTACAGGTCGCGTATCTTGAACACCATGCTCAGCACGGATGCCTCCGTGGGCAGCTCCGCAGCGATGTGGGGCGGCAGCGTTTGCAGATCGCGTGAGCGCACCCCCTGCTCAATCAGGCTACGGCACTGCCAGAGTAGCTTCAGCTGCCTGTTGACCAGCGCCAGCAGCCGCCCCGCCACGGCATGGGGCTTCGTCTCATAGCGGCAGACCTCGCGCAGCAGCGTGAGCGCGCGGTGGGCCAACCGGTGGCCGATGGCGTCGACCAGGCGGAACATCACATCCTCGGGGTCAACGCTGCAGACCGAGTCCACGTGGGCCAGGGTCAGGCGCTTGGCGTCGCCGGCGTATGCCAGCACCTTTGCCAACTCGTTGCGCAGGGCTCGCGGATCGCCATGTGCGGCCTGCACCAGCCTCTCCGCTACGTCGGCCGAGAGCTGGAAGCCCTCGGCGCGGGCTAGTTCCACGGCGCGCTCGGCCAGGTCTGCCGCGCCGGGCGCAGCAAAGCGCAGGATGATCCCCCGCTCCTCGGCGTAGGCGTCGAGCCTGGCGCCCGCCACAGTGGCCTTGCCGCGCGCACGCTCCTCCGATACGCCGACCACCATGGCCACGCAGGCAGCCGGGCCGAGCTTCGTCAGGCCGGTGACGAGGGCGTCGGCGTCATCGGCACGCCCCTTTGACTTGAAGACCTCGGCCCCGCGCACCACCGTCGTGCGGTAGGGCGAGCCGAAGGGCAACTGGCCGATCCCCGCGAGCAAGGCCGAGACGGTCAGGCCCGAGGCATCGACCTCCTGCCAGTCGAACTCCGCGAACGTCTCCTCGGCGGTCCGCTTGCGGAGTTCATCGATGAACTGCTGCACCGCCAGGTCGTCGTCACCATGGATCAGATAGATGGGCCGTATGGGGTCCAGCGGGTCGCCCGAGCGGCGACCGGTCTGTTTGTTCAAACGCCACCTCGCCGCGATCGCCTGCGCTCCTTGCGCAGGTCGGCCGCCGCACGTCGGAGCGCTACCGCGTGGGCCTCGGCACGCGCGGCAGCGCCGTCAGGCGCCGGCGCTACAGCGTACCTCGCGGACACCACGAGCGCCGTCAGGCTTCGTAACGGCTCGGCGGCATCTCCCAGGCCTCCCTGGGCAACGGCGCGGTGGGCGAACTCGTCGGCTGTCTCTGATGGCGCCCGCCGCAGGCCCAAGCGCGCCAACGCCGCGGCTGCTGCGGCATAGCTGCGCATGATGCGGCGCACCTCGGGCGAGAGCCCCGAGCCGGCGGCGGCGGCCCTGCGGCGATCTAGAAGCTCGCTCTTCAGCACGTAGAGCAACGCCGCAAAGCCCACCAGCAGCATGAGCATAGGCAACGGGCCGCCTGTGCGGAGGCGCTGCCAGAGCGACCGGCCTGCCGCAGCCACGGCGGCTCCTGCCCGAGGCGTCACATCCTCGGCGTCCGATGTGGCGTCGAACGGGACCCAGCCGAAGCCCGCGAAGTAGACCTCGGTCCACATATGCTTGTCGCGGTCGCGCACGAGGTAAAGGCGGCTTGAGCTCTCATAGTCGCCGGTCGCGAAGCCCGACGCAACGCGGGCGGGGATGCCCAGCGAACGGCACAGCACGGCCAGGGAGGTGGCGAACGAGTCGCAGTAGCCCTCGCGGCTCTCGAACAGGAAGTGGCGCACGATGTCCTGGTCAGTCGGGGCGGCCGCCGCGGCGAGGTTGTACTTGCAGCGCGACGCCACCCACATCCGCAGGGCCTCGACACGATCGACCTTGGTGCGCCGGCCGGCAGTCGCCTTCTCAGCTTCGGCCCGCACGGCAGCCAGGGCATCCGGCGCCATGTCATCGAGTGCGATGTAGCGGCTGGATACCTCGTCAGGCGTCGGCCCGGCCTCGGTCTGCAGCGCCTGCGGGTCAGTCTGGGGCATCTCCGACTCGATGATGTACACCAGCCCAGGCAACGAAGTCGCCAGGCTCAACGCTCCGCTATCATCCTGCATGATAACGCCGACGCGCCAGGACCGATAGGGCGGGATCAGCCGCACGGAGCGCATCTCGCCCGCACCGTAGAGCTGCGTAACAACGGCGTTCTGAGCCACGGAGACGGCGTGGCGCAATGTTCGCGGGTTCCCGGGCGTGGCGGTGATGGCGGTGCGCTCAGGCAGGACCGTTACGCCGCGATCCTGAAGGCGCTCATCGGCGCCCCAGGCGGACGGAGCCTGCGACTGCATACGCGGCACACTGTCGTGGTCCAGCGTGTTACGCCAGCCGTGGCCGGTATAGGCGTCGTAGGTGGCGCCGCGCCAGAGCGCCGGCTCCGGTGACCGGACCCGCAGTAGTACCGTGTCGGTCTTGCTCACGGGTCCGGTGCCAACATCGACGCTGTTGGCCTCGCCCATGGTGACCACCGGGCCCCGGCCCATGCGGTCGGCGCCCCGGTTCATGGGCATCAGGCCCATGGGGAAGAGCACCTCTGTTCCGACGAAGTGGATCGGGACGGCCAGCAACCGCCCTCCCACCACGGCGACGGCAACGCATACCACCGCAAGCGTCACGTGCCCCAACGCGATGCGACCTGAGGCCGTGTGGCCAGGCGCGCGTCCCGCGTTGCGATGCTCGTGAAGGACAAGAAACGTGGTGGCAGCGGCAAAGCCGACGAAGAGCATCATTAGTTCAGGTTCGACCGTCATCGTACCAACGACGCCGAAGAGGCTCAGCGACGGAACCGACATGAAGAGCATACGCGGTCCTGACGATTGCGTGAACGAGAGGTAGACCAGCAGCCAGCCGAGGAAGAGCGCCATGCCCTGCTGGCGGTCGGAGAAGGCGCCGGAAGCCACGAGGCCGCGGAACGGCCCCGCGTCTGCTACCAGTCCCGCGGCCATGAGCGCGAACACGACGGTGGCGCCGATCTCCGAGACGGCGGCCACGGCGGGCCGCGACCGAGCCGCAAGGCTGACCAGGCAGCCTGCCGCCGTCAGGCAGACCAGCAGGAGCGGCGCGTCGGCCTGTGCGGCGTCGAGGCCGATACGCAACGAGAGCAGGGCGCAAGCGGAAGCAGCAAAGGCCGCCGCGAAGGCCACCGGGCTCAGACCGGCCGCGGCGCGCACTCCGCTGGTTTCAGGCTGCACGGAGGACACCGCCCACCCCCTGAAGCTGCAACGGGAGGCCCGGCCCCGAGGAGACCACCAGTAGCGGCGCGTCGCAGGCGGCGCTGAGCCAGGTTGCGGGCGCCTCGGCGAGGCCCGCTCCGGATGCGGCGTAGATGATCTGCAGCCCGACGCCGGCAGAGGTCAGTTGGGTGCAGGTTCGGACCAGATCGGGCGAAGCGTCTGCCGTGAGGGCCACCAGCGTGACGCCGGGGCTGACGAGGCCGGCCAGAGCAGGCAGGGCCTCGCCAAGGCGGCGCGGGTCCGTCGGCGCGGCATGGGCCAGGGCATCTAGTTGGGCCAGCAGGTGCGCCGAGCCGCGAGCCACTGCGAAGGCCGGCCCGAGCTCCGGGCCGCACGCCAGTCCCACGGCGGCGCCCGACGCCAGCCACATGGAGGCCAGCGACGCGGCCGCCCGGACCATCACCTCGAACGGGCCATCGTCCGCGTCGCCGCCGGGCACGCCGTTCCAGCAGTCGAGGACCAGCAGGGCGGAGAGCGAGCGCGCCTCCTCAAACTCCTTGACGTTGAGCACACCGGTGCGTGCCGTGGCGCGCCAGTGCATACGGCGCAGGGGATCGCCGGGCTCGTAGGGCCGTGCTCCGTCGGGATCGACGCCGGCGCCCCGGGCCATGGGTCGGGCCATGTCGACAGCGCCGTAGCGCTCGGAGCCCGGCAGCGTGAGCCACTGGATGGGCTCTGGGCGCGGATAGGCCACGATAGCGGTCACAGCGGGGAGCGGCAGGTGGAAATCGACCACGCCCAGCGGGTCCGACGCCATGGCGACGGCGCGCTCCAACCGGTGGACCCCGCGGCGCCGGACCAGGGCGGAGTAGGTCGCCCGAGCCCCGTCGGCGCCTGCAGTGACCTGCGCCTCCAGGTCGCCGTCGGGCTGCAGGGCGGCCGGCAGTTCATCTCGTACCCGAAGCAAGGGGTAGAGCAGGCCGGAGCCGCCCTGGACGTTGAGCGTGATCTCGACGGTGTCCCCAGCCCAGACCGACTCCGGGGCCTCGCGCGTGACATGTATGCCCCGCACCGCACGGAGTCCCATGTAGAAGGAAACCGCCGGCAGCAGGAGCAGCATGGCGGCCATGTAGCAGAGCAAGAAGCTGTTGGCGGCAGCGCCGGTAGCCGCGAGGAAGCCCACGGCGAAGACGATGAAGAGCCGCTTGATGCCGGAGACGCCGCCTGGGGTCACGCACATGGCGGCGGTCGTGGCGGTCTCGCTCACTTCTGGGGCTCCAGCGGAACCGGGGTTCGCTGCACGGCTTCAGCCACACACTGGGAGCCGCCCACGCCGCGGATTCGATGCTCCGGCCGTACGATCACTCGGTGCCCCAGGGCCGAGACGGCGCTGCGCTTCACGTCGTCCGGCTTCACGAAGGTTCGGCCGTCCATGGCGGCCACGGCCTGCGCGATATGGAGCAGCGAGAGCGAGGCGCGCGGGCTCGCCCCCAGCGAGAGGGCCGGGTGCGCCCGCGTGGCGCTGACGAGGCTCAGGATGTAGCCGTACAGCTCATCCGATACGTAGACGCCGCGGACCGCCTCCTGGGCCTGCGTCACGGTCTCCGGCGACATGACGGGCTGGATGTCGTCCACAGTGCCGGACAGGCGCTGCGACTTTAGGATGGCGATCTCGTCTTCCACCGACGGATATCCCACGGCCAGGCGGGCGGCAAAGCGGTCCAGCTGCGCCTCGGGTAGCGGGTAGGTGCCCGCATGCTCCAGATTGTTCTGGGTGGCGATGACGAAGAAGGGCGCGGGAAGCTGCCGCGTAACGCCGTCTACCGTGACCTGCCGCTCCTCCATGCACTCCAGCAGGGCGGACTGCGTCTTGGGAGTGGTTCGGTTGATCTCATCGGCCAGCACGATGTGTGCGAAGACGGGCCCTGGGCGGAAGTCGAACTCGGCCGTCTTCTGGTTGAACACCGCAGTACCGGTGACATCGGATGGGAGCAGGTCTGGCGTGAACTGAAGCCGCTTGAACGAGCATCCCAGGGCTCGAGCAAGGGCCTTCGCCAGCGTGGTCTTGCCGACGCCGGGGATGTCCTCGATCAACAGGTGCCCGCCCGAGAGTAGCGTCGCGACGCACGCCTCGATGGCGCCCCGCTTGCCCTTGATGGCCAGCTCCACCGAGTCCACGATGCGATTGACGCTCGCCGCCACGTTGATTGGTTCCAATGGCCACCTCCGTAGATGTTTGACGCTCGCGTCAGCGGGCAGGTAATGCGGTCCGGTAGCCATGCGCAGGGACATCGGTGCGCCCAAGCAGGATTCCGGAAGCCGCGCGGCCAAACCCATAGGACCGATATACGCGATCAGGGAGCCCCATGATGCCGACACACGACAAGACGTCCGACCGATTGCGCCGATTCACCGGCCCGAGCCTGGCGAGGATCGCCTTCCCCCTTGGCGGCATCGGCACGGGTACCGTGTCGCTGGGCGGCCGGGGCCAGCTCTGCGACTGGGAGATCTTCAACCGACCGGCGAAGGGACGCGACCTGCCCTACACGTTCTTCGCGCTCTGGGCCAAGTCGGCCGGCAAGGAACCCGTGGCGCGCGTGCTGGAGCGGCGCATCCTGCCGCCCTACGACTGCGGCTTCGGCCTGCCCACCGGAGCGGTGAGCGGCCTGCCGCGGCTGGCCGAGTGCGAGTTCGTCGGCGGCTACCCTACGGCCGAGCTGAGCTTCTCCGACCCGGCGCTCCCGCTGGAAGTTCGGCTCGAGGCCATGAACCCCTTCATCCCCATGGATGACCGGTCCAGCGGCATGCCCATGGCGCTCTTCACTTGGTCGCTCACCAACACCGGCGCCGAGACGGTCTCGGCAAGCCTCTGCCTGAGCCTCCTCAACGCCTGCGGCTACGATGGCGTGGACAAACTGAGCAACCGCCACTGCGCGGGCTTCGGGAAGAACCAGAACGCCTTCCGCCGCGAGGCCGGCATGGCGGGACTGGCCATGGCCACCGGCAAGTACGAGGCCGACAGCCCACGGCACGCAACCATGGCCCTCGTCACGCCCTGGCCCGACGTTTCCGTCGCCACGCGCTGGGAGCGCGCCGGCTGGTGGGACGACGTGCAGAGCTTCTGGGACGATTTCGCCTCGGACGGCCGCCTCACCGACGAGCGCCCCGCCGATCCAACGCCCGACGGACAGACCGATGTGGGCTCGGTGGCCGCGCTGGTCGAGGTCGCCCCCGGGCGGACCGTGCGCATCCCCTTCATCATCGCCTGGCACGTTCCGAACCTGTCGAACCACTGGAACAACGAAGAGGCCGTGAAGGGCAAGCCGCTCACCACCTACTACGCCAACCTCTGGCCCGACGCCTGGTCGGTAGCCCGCGAGGCGCTGGACCGCCTCCCCGAGCTGGAGGCCGGCACCGATGCCTACCGCCGCGCGCTGTTCGGCAGCACGCTACCCGACGAGGTACTCGACGCCGCCTCGGCCAACGCCTCCATTCTGCGCACCACCACCTGCATGCGGACCGGCGACGGCCGCCTGAACGCCTTCGAGGGATGCGGCGACAACTGCGGCTGCTGCCCCATGAACTGCACCCACGTCTGGAACTACGAGCAGGCCGTGGCGCACCTCTTTCCCGCGCTGGAGCGGACGGTCCGCTACACCGACTTCGCGCACAACACGCGTCCCGACGGCAACATGGCCTTCCGCACGCTCCTGCCGCTGGTGGAGCAGCTCTGGGACTTCAAGCCTGCGGCGGACGGCCAGATGGGCACCGTGCTAAAGGCCTACCGCGAGTGGCAGCAGGGCGCCGGCGACGACTTCCTGCAGTCGCTCTGGCCGGGGATCGTGCGGGCCCTGGAGTACGCATGGCGGCCCGGAAGCTGGGATGCCGACGGCGACGGCGTGATGGAGGGCGAGCAGCACAACACCTACGACATCGAGTTCTACGGCCCCAACACCATGATGGGCACGCTCTACCTGGCGGCGCTGAAGGCCGGGGCCGAGATGGCCGAGGCCATGGGCGAGCCGGACCGCGCCGCCCGCTTCCGCGATCTCTGCGCACGCGGCTCCGAGGCGACCACGGACCGGCTCTGGAACGGCGAGTACTTCACGCAGACCGTGATCCGGCCCGAGGGCGCCACCGAGGAGCCGCGGTACCAGTACGGCGCCGGATGCCTCAGCGACCACCTGCTGGGCCAGTGGTTCGCCGAGGTCGTGGGGCTGGGCCACGTGCTGCCGGGCGACAAGGTCCGCTCGGCGCTGAAGGCCATCCATACTCACAACTTCCGGCCCGACCTGAGCGCCCACGCCTCGGTGCAGCGGGTCTACGCCCTGAACGACGAGGCGGGGCTACTGCTCTGCTCGTGGCCCAACGGCGGCAGGCCCACCTATCCCTTCCCCTACGCCGACGAGGTCTGGACCGGCATCGAGTACCAGGTCGCCGCGCACCTGCTCTACGAGGGACTCATCGAGGAAGGTCTCTCGATCGTGCGGGCCGTGCGAAACCGGCACGACGGACTGAAGCGCAACCCTTGGAACGAGTTCGAGTGCGGCCACCACTATGCACGCGCCATGGCCTCCTGGAGCCTGATCACGGCGCTCTCCGGGTGCGTCTACAGGGCGCCGAGGCAGCTAATCCGCTTCGAGCCACGCATCCGACGCGATGCCTTCACCTGCTTCTTCACGGCCGGCACCGCGTGGGGCGTCTTCGAACAGGTCGGCGGCCGGGCTTACGTTGCCGCGTTGACGATCGAGTGGGGCGAGGTGACGCTGGCCGAGATCGTCCTGCCGCAGTCGCCGTCGGGCCACGTCGTGGCCAGGCTGAACGGAGCGACCGTGGCGGCGCGCAGGACCGACGGCGGCTCCTTCCTTCTTGAGGGCGGCGTGCAGCTGTGCGCGGGCGACGCCCTCACGCTGACGGTGGCTTAGGCCCATGTCACGCTTCACCTACAAGGGTCGCAAGACGGCGCAGATATCCTTCCCGCTGGGCGGCATCGGTACCGGGTGCATCGGGCTGGGCGGCAACGGCCGGCTGCTGGACTGGGAAATCTACAACCGGCCGAACAAGGGGAGCTTCAACGGCTTCTCGCACTTCGCCATCAAGGCCGAGGCGGGCGGGCGTGTGCTGGACGCGCGGGTGCTCAACGGCGATCTGCCACCGCCCTACTCCGGCCAGTTCGGGCTGGGCGACTTCGGCTCGTTCGGCTTCGGCGAGCCTCGGCAGACCACGGCGGGAATGCCGCACTTCCGGTCGACGGAGTTCGACGGCCGGTTCCCCATCGCCTGTGTGCGCTTCGTCGACCCGAGCTTCCCCGGGCGCGTGCGGATGACGGCGCTCAACCCCTTCATCCCCGGCAACGAGCAGGACTCGGGCATCCCGGCCGCGCTCTTCGAGTTCGAGGTGCGCAACACGGGCGCGGGGCCCATCACGTACACGCTCGCGGGCACACTGGCAAACCCGCTCCCGGCGCCCAACGTCCATACGGTTGCGGCGCAAGGACGCGCCGTGACGCTGGGCACGACGGGTCTGGCAGCCGACGACCCCGGCTACGGCGACCTGACGCTAGCTACCGACGCCTCGGACTGGGCCGTTCAGTCCTACTGGTACCGAGGAGGCTGGAACGACAACCTGGAGGTCTACTGGCGCGACTTCACGGAGCCGGGCCTGCCGAAGGACCGGACCTACGCGGCCGACGAGGTCGGGCGCGACAACCACGCCACGCTCGCCGCACGCATAACAGTGCCGCCGGGCAAGGCGGGCAAGGTCAGGTTCGTCATCAGCTGGAGCTTCCCCAACTGCACTAACTACTGGAATGCAGCCTGCGGGGATGCCTGCGCCACGGCGGGCCTGCCGCGCACCTGGCGCAACTGGTACGCCACCGTCTGGCCCACGTCGCGGGAGAGCGCCCGCTACGCGTTGGCCGACTGGAAGCGGCTAGTGGCCGAAACCCGCAAGTTCCGCGACGCGCTCTTCGGCTCCACGCTGCCGGATGCGGCTCTGGACGCCGTCTCCGCGAACCTGAGCATCCTGAAGTCGCCCACCGTCATGCGGCTGGAGGACGGCACCTTCTACGGCTTCGAGGGATGCCACCCAGGCTCGGGATGCTGCGAGGGCTCCTGCACGCACGTCTGGAACTACGCCCAGGCGCTCCCCTTCCTCTTCCCAGGCCTTGAGCGATCGATGCGCGAGGCGGACTACCGGCACAACCTGAAGCCTTCAGGCGCCATGCCGTTCCGCATCCAGCTACCCCTGGGCGTGGAGCCCTCCGGCTTCCGGCCCTGCGCCGACGGCCAGTTCGGCGGCGTGATGAAGACCTACCGGGACTGGAGGATCTGCGGCGATACCGAGTGGCTTCGGCGGCTCTGGCCCGCCGTGAAGGCCTCCATCGAGTTCGCCTGGAGCCCCGAGAACCCCGACCGCTGGGACCCCGACAAGACCGGCGTGCTGTGGGGCCGCCAGCACCACACACTCGACATGGAGCTCTTCGGGCCCAATGCGTGGCTCACGGGGTTCTACCTTGGCGCACTACGGGCCGGAGCCGAGATGGCGGATGCCCTCGGCGATCCCGCCACTGCCGCAGACTACCGGGCCCTGGCAAATCGCGGACGCGCGTGGATCGACGCCAACGTCTTCAACGGCAGCTACTACGGCCAGCGGGTCGACCTGGCCGACAGGGCCACGCTGGAGGCCTTCGGCGCGCTGGAGTACTGGTCGGAGGAGCATGGCGAGATCAAGTACCAGGTGGGCGACGGCTGCGGCATCGACCAGGTGCTGGCGCAGTGGCACGCGGACCTCTACGGCCTGGACGACCTGCTGGACCCGAACCATGTGCGGTCGGCGCTGGCGTCGCTCTACGCCCACAACTTCAAGGATCCCATCCGCAACCACTACAACCCCTGGCGCCTCTTCTGCCTGAACGACGAGGCCGGGCTGGTGATGTGCGACTGGCCCGAAGGCGCCCGGAAGCCGCGCATTCCGCTCACGTATGCGCAGGAGACCATGCACGGCTTCGAGTACGCCGCCGCCGGGCTGATGATCTCGCGCGGCCTGGTGGCCGAGGGCGAGCGCGTGGTCGAGGCCGTGCGCGCCCGGTACGACGGCGAGGCCCGGAACCCGTGGAACGAGATCGAGTGCGGCAGCAACTACGCGCGCTCCATGGCCTCGTACGGCCTCCTGCTCACCTACAGCGGCTTCACCTTCGACGCGAGACGCAGGGCGCTGGGCTTCGCGCCGAAACGGTGGGTCAATGGTCGCTTCCGCTGCTTCTGGTCGGTGGACGGCGCCTGGGGCGAGATTGAGGCGACGCCTACCTCCTGCCTCCTGAGGGTACTGAGCGGCGCACTGAAGCTGAAGTCACTCGGAATCTGGTTCGATGCGACGACGGCCAGAGTCGATGAGGCCGCGCACAGGGCGGTGACGGAGGAAGACGGCATGACCCTGGTTGCCGGCTCGGAGTACTCATGCTGGGCGTAGCGGCGTGCGGCTATACTCTCGGCGCAAGGGCCCAGGCCCCAGAGGCGCCCCCGGCGCGAGGAGATGCTACCTATGACATCACGTGAAAGAGTTCGGACCGTCATCGAGCACGGCAAGCCGGACCGCATCCCGATCTATGGCTGGGTCCGGGCCAACATGGACGGGCCGATCAGCCAGGCGTTCGGCTCGTGCGACGCCTTCGAGGACCACTACGAGTTCGACCTGGCCCACATCTTCGGCGGACCCGCCTCGTATGAGGGCGCCGCGCTGCAGCAGGCCGCGGCCAGCGGGCCGATCCTGCCCGAGGTCGCCCTCGAGCTGCCGATGACCGATCCCGACCGCACGTCGGACTACGACGACATCGCGGCGGCCATCAAGCACCACCAGACCGAGCGCGGGCGCTTCGTCTACGTGCAGACGCCGGGCATCTTCGAGTGCCTGAACGGGGTCTTCGGCATCGAGAACCACCTGATGTACCTGGCCATGTACCCCGACGTGCTGGCGCGGGTCTATGCGCGTCAGGCCGAGTGGAACCGGCGCTTCGCCATGAACTGCATCGACCTGGGCGTGGATATGGTCCACATCAGCGACGACTGGGGCGCAGAGCGCGGATTGCTCTTCTCGCCGAAGACCTGGTGGAAGCTCATCTACCCGGCGCACAAGCCCACATGCGACGCCGTCCGCGCGCGGGGATGCACCATCAGCCTCCATACGGACGGAAACAACAACTCGGTCATCGACGGCATCGTGAAGCTGGGTTACAACGTGGTCCACCCGTGGCAGGAGTCGGCGGGCATGAGCCTTGCCAACCAGAAGGCCAACTGGAGCCACGAGTTCTCGGTGATGGGCGGGCTGGACGTGCAGACCACCATCGGCTTCGGCGACCTGGCGAAGCTGAAGAGCGAGATCGAGCGCGTCATGCGGCTCTTCGCCGACGGCGGCCTGCTCTTCTGCACCACCCACTTCGTGCAGGACCACTGCTCCATCGAGGAGCTGAAGGTGGCGTTCGACACGGCCTACGAGCTCTCACGGAGCCTGGCCAAGGGCTGACGGAGCGGCGGTGCGCCGGCCGCTCCGTCAGCGCACCGCCTACTCGTACTTGATGTCGTCGAGGTAGAAGACCACGGGGGCTCCCTGCCCCGCAACCGTCCAGGCGAAGCCGGTCTTGATGCGGCTCAGGTCTTTGCCCGCCAGGTCGATGGTTACCTCGGTCCACTCCTGCGTCAGCTTCACGTCGGCCTTCTTGGCTTCGGCAGAATCAAAGTACTTCTTGTCTCGCCCCAACACGCCGAACATGAAGCTCGCCACCTCACCGCCCTTCTCGCCGCGCACGCGGAACGCGAGGCGCTTCGCCCCGGTCAGGTTCCATCCGCCGGGCTGGTCGCCCCAGTCGTCGGGCGGGCTCTGCCAGACCACGCCGGCCCAGTCCGCCGTCGCGGTGTACTCACACCGGATGCAGGTGGCGCCGGCGAACGGCTTAACGGTGCAGGCTTCGTCCATCTTCACGGCTGTGCGGTTGCCCATCCAGCCCGTGGGCGCGTAGGGCGCCGACTTGCGGTCGCGCTCGTCGTAGACCACCAGCGGCAACGCGGCCGTGGCGGCTGGTGGGACCTTGCGCTCACCCCTCACCAGCAGCGGAACGTTGGCCGTGGCAGCGCCGCCCTTGCCGTCGCGCACGGTGGCATAGAGGCGGTACTGGCCCGGCTCGGCGGGCATCTTCAGGTCTGCGCCTGTCAGTGACGAACGGGTCAGGGCGCCTGCGACGACCGGCGGAGCGGCCTCGGCGTCGCCGCCGGTGAAGTAGCGCCCGGCCTCGGCCTGCAACACCCACTCCACGGCCAGCTTGTCGCCCTCGGGGTCCGAGGCGGCCAGCGTGGCAGAGAGGGACGCGCCGGGGTCCAGCGCATCGGACGGGGAGACCTTCAGCGAACCGATGACGGGGCACCGGTTGGCCGGGGGCTTGCCGGACCAGACCTCCTGGGCAACGTCGGCGGCGGCCACGCGGCAGCCGTCCGCCAGCAGCATACCGAACCAGGTGGTGGTGGCCTCCTGCTTGTGGCCCCAGGTGAAGGCGTAAGAGCCAAGGCAGAGCGGCTTGCCCACGATAGCCTCGGTGTAGGCGCGGCGGTACCATCCCGCTTTGGCCTCGCTGGTGGGCTCGATGATGGCGCCCCAGGCGGTCTTCTCAACCTCCCAGGTGCCGGGCGGGCCGAACTCCGTGAGGACGTAGGGCTTCGTGCCGCCGGCCTTGGCATAACGCTCGGCCACCGAGACGGCGCCGGCATAGGTGTTGATGCCCAGCACGTCAATGCTCGGACAGAGCTTGTGGATGGCGGCCACCTTGGTCGAACCCAGCTCTGCGACGACGGTCATGGTCGGGTGGTTCGGGTCGAGGCGCTTCACCGTGGCCGCGATGCCCTCCAGTGCGCTCCAAATGGCCGCGTTGGCGCCGTCACCCTCCATCTCGTTGCCGAGGCCCCACATGAGCAGGGCGGGATGGTCCTTGAACTGCGTGACGGCCTTGCGGACCTCGTCAAGCTGCTTGGCGACCTGGTCGACGTTGTTGTAGTCGAAGCCGTGGCGCGGGTGGCCGAGCCAGATGCCCAGCGTGACGCTGAGGCCCAGCTTCTGGGCGGCATCGAGAGTGGCCTGCGCCGACTCCGCGCCCCACGTGCGGACCGAGTTGCCGCCGCACCGTGCGAGGAGCTCCAGCGGGCCATCGCCGCCTGCGCCCTTAATGGCGTAAGCCTCGCCGTTGCGCTTCAGCGCCCAGCCCTGCCCCTGCTTCTCGATGGTAACCACGGAAGGCGCCCCCATCGCCGCCGAGGCGGCACACAGGGCGGCCACCCATGCCCACAGACCCGATTGCATCGTAGTACTCCTCGGGCGCAGCCCCTTGACCGGGGTACGCCGCACGGCCCGATTATGCGGAACAGGCGGGCAGCCCGTCAACCACGTCAGTGCGCGTCAGGAGCCTTGGGGTACCCTATGGCCGTAACGGCGCCCTGTCTCATGACCCCCTCCAATACTCCCACACCCTTCGGCCGGATCACGGTCCGCTCCATCGTGCTGGCAGCCCTGCTGGCGCCCGTGGCGGCGTGGGTCAACGTCTCCGTGGAGGCCATCCGCTACGCCGGGCAGCCCACGACGGTCTCCGTCTACCCCCACATGATGGCCCTGCTCTTGATGCTGGTGGCTGGCAGCGGCGCGGCCGGCAGGATACGGCCCTCCTGGCGGTTGAGTCCGGCTGAAATGGTGACCATCTACTTCCTGGTCTTCATGGCCGCCGTCATGTCGGCGCACGACACCATGGAGGTGTTGGTGCCGATCCTCACCTACCCCTTCAGGTATGCCAACGCGGGCAACAAGTGGGAGAGCGCGATCCTGCCGCTCCTGCCGCGCAGGCTCACGGTGAGCGATCCCTCGGCGGTGGAGCACTACTGGCTGGGCGGCGCAGACCTGTGGCGCTCCGGCGAGGTGGGCGTCTGGCTGGGTCCTGCGCTCTGCTGGGCGGCCTTCCTGGGTGCGCTGGTCTTCTGCGGGGCCTGCCTCAACTCGCTGCTGCGGCGGCAGTGGGCCGAGAACGAGCGGCTGGCATTCCCGCTGGCGCAGCTGCCGCTGGACCTGGTGCAGCCCCGCCAGCCGCTCTGGACCAATCGCCTATTCCTGCTCGGCTTCGCGGCGGCCGTGGCGCACGACACCTGGTTCGGCCTGCACACGCTATGGCCGACCATCCCGGAGCCCTACATCCGGTTCCAGACGGCGCAGCAGTACCTCACCGCGCCGCCATGGAACGCCATCGCGTGGCTGCCCGTGGCCTTCTTCCCATGGATCATGGGGCTCGGCGTGATGCTGCCCACGGACCTCCTCTTCTCGTGCTGGTTCTTCTTTATCGTCTGGAAGCTGCAGCCCGTGGTGGCGGCGGCCAACGGCTACACCGATATCCCAGGCTTCCCGTTCGTCTTCGAGCAGTCGTTCGGAGCCTACATGGCCATCGCTGTGTTCACGCTCTATACGGCCCGCAAGGCGCTCCGGCGCGGCTTCTCGGCGCTCTGGACGCGCGACGTGGAGGTCACCGCCGGCGACCCGCTCCACCCGCGCACGGCCTCGCTGGGCGTGATGGCGGCGCTGGCCGCGGCGCTCTGGTTCCTCACGAGGATGGGCATGGCGGCATGGGTGGCCTGCGGCACGCTCTTCATCTACCTCATGGCGGCCATCGCCATCACCCGGCTCCGGGCGGAGATGGGCACGCCTGCCCACGACCTGGGCCAGATGGGCCCCATGCGCCTGCTCCCGCTGACCTTCGGCAAGGAGGCGTTCCGCGACCAGGACCTGGTGGCGCTGGCCCTGAGCCACGGGTTCAACCGCAACTACCGGGCCTGCCCCATGGCGGTCCACGCCGAGGGCTTGCAGGCGCAGGCCAAGTCCGGCGGCAGCCTGCGGGGCATCTTCTGGGCGCTGGTGGCCTTCGCCTGCTGGGGTGCGCTCTGCGGCTTCGCGGCGGATGTGGCGCTGAACTACCGATGGGGCGCCATCTCGCACTGCGACCCGCCCTACGTCAGCGCGATCTTCGGCAAGGAGCCCTACGACCACATCACGAACCTGATGCAGGGCGGCGTGACGGCCCTACAGCGGCGGACGGCCGTGGCGGCGGTTGGCGTGGGTTTCGCCGTGGCGGCCACGCTGGGTGCGGTGCGGATGGGCGCGGTAGGCTTCCCGTTCCATCCCGTGGGGTATGCCATCTCGAGCAACTGGTGCATGTCGCTCATGTGGCTCTCGCTCCTGGCAGCTTGGGTGATCAAGGTCGCCCTGCTCAAGGCGGGCGGCCTGCGGCTCTACCGGCAGGCGCTGCCGTTCTTTCTGGGCATCGTCCTGGGCGAGTGCGCCGCGGGGACAGCATGGATGGCGCTCAGCGCCTTGCTGGGCACGAAGACTTTCATCGTCTGGCCCTACGGCTGAGGCGCGAAACGAGAGGGCGGCCCCGTCCGTCAGATTCGTCAGCGGCGCCGCCAAGGCCGCCGCCGACAGGAGCGTAGCGTGGGCAGTCTCATACACGAGGAGCCGCAGGGCCAGGCCATCGACTCGAAGACGCTGGAGGCCTTGAGCAGCAAGAAGGTGCAGATCCGCGAGCAGGCGCGCCAGGTGGTGGACCAGGCGGGCGTCGACGCCCTGCTGGCCACCGTGCGCGCCGAGGGCATGCGGCGTGCAAAGCGGCGCAAGGTGGGCATCGGCATCCTCTGCTTTTACGCGCTACTCGTCATCATCATGGTCGCTACCGACCACGGCAAGAGCATGGGTAGCTTCGGCGGCATGACCGGAGTTCTTGCCACGCTCTTTGCCGCGAGCCAGGCGCAGCGCAATGCCGCCAAGGAGCTCGCGAAGTACGACGACGTGCGAGGCGTGGGCCCACTGACCGAGGCGCTGGAGTTCCAGGACAAGGAGACGACCGCAGCCGTCGAGCCCACGCTGGTGGAGCTACTGCCGCGCCTCAAGGCCAGCGACCACGACCTGCTGGAGGAGGCGCACCGCAAGGCGCTGACCAAGCGCATGCTGGCCTACAAGAACCCCAAGCTGAGCGCGGCGATCCTGAAGGGCTATGAGCAGGTGGCCGACGAGGCGGCGGTGAAGGCCATCCGCGAGGTGGCCGCAGGAGAGCACAAGGCCGGAGCCGATCCGGCGATCCGCAAGCTCGCCGCCGACGTCCTGCCCGGAGCCGAGTCCGCGGCCGTGCGGCTGACCCAGTACGGCACCCTCCTTCGCCCTGCCGACGCGTCGGCGCTGGGCGACAGGCTGGTCCGCCCCGCCGCGGCGGGCGTCTTCGCCACGGACGCGGACCGGCTGGTGCGCGCGGCGGAGGCGCCTGTCGGTGAGGAGGTGAAGGGGTGAGCGGGTGAAGGGGCGTGACGGGCGCTGGTAGTGGTGCAGACGTTATCCCGAGTGGAGCGTTGAGTGGGCAGACTGATTAACGAAGGACCGAAGGACGGGGTGATCTCGCCGAACATCCTTGATGCGCTGAGCAGCGACAAGGATGAGTTACGCGACCGCGCCCGACGCGAGGTGGACACGGCCGGTGTCGACGCCCTGCTCGTGACCGTACGGTCCCACGCCGCCCGGCGCCTGAGGAGCCGCCGGATCGGCATCGGGGTCACCGTGTTCTTGGCATCCGTAGCTGTCTACAGTGTCGTATCGGGACACGCCAGCGACCTGACAAGTTACATCAGCTTGGTCAACGTCCTGGTTGGGTCTTTCGCCCTCAGCCAGACCTACCGGAATGCCGCCAAGGAGCTTGCCAAATACGACGATGTGCGAGGCGTGGGCCCGCTGACCGATGCCCTGGACTACAACGATGACGATGTCACCGCAGCCGTCGAGCCCACGCTGGTGGAGCTACTGCCGCGCCTCAAGGCCAGCGACCACGACCTTTTGGAGGAGGCGCATCGCAGGGCGCTGACCAGGCGCATGCTGGCCTACAAGAACCCCAAGCTGAGCGCGGCGATCCTGAAGGGCTATGAGCAGGTGGCCGACGAGGCGGCGGTGAAGGCCATCCGCGAGGTGGCCGCCGGAGAGCACAAGGCCGGAGCCGACCCGGCGATCCGCAAGCTCGCCGCCGAGATCCTGCCCGGAGCCGAGGCAGCAGCCGTGCGGCTGACCCAGTACGGCACCCTCCTGCGCCCTGCCGACGCGTCGGCGCTGGGCGACAGGCTGGTCCGCCCCGCCGCAGCGGGCGTCGTCGCCACGGACGCGGACCGGCTGGTGCGCGCGGCGGAGGCGCCGGTTGGTGAGGAAGCGAAGGGGTGAGTCGGATGTCAGTAATGTAATGTGTTACATTCTTTACATTACAGACAAGATGGCATTACTGTCTATCTGGGCAGGCGCCGGACCGCTTGCCTGCTCGAAGTAGAATGGAGGCACCCCAACCACTGAGGTGTGCCGCCATGCCGAAACTTCGTCGCTCCCCTGCCCTCGCCGTCGCCGCGCTGCTGGTGACGTGCCCCGCCCTTGGCCAGGGCGCCAAGGAGGACTACGCCCGCATCGAGACGATGCGCGCCGCGGCGCGGACCTCTGTGTTCCGCACTCGGGTGCAGCCGCACTGGTTCGCCGGCGGGCGCCGGTTCTGGTACCGCAACGACCTGGCGGCGGGGCGCAAGGAGTTCGTGCTCGTCGATGCGCAGGCCGGCGGGAGGGCGCTTGCCTTCGACCACAAGCGCCTGGCGACGGCGATGGCGACGGCCCTAGGCAAACCCGTGGACGCCGCCAAGCTGCCGTTCGACGCCATCGCGCTGGATGACGCCTGCACCGCCGTCACCTTCGGTGCGGGCGGCAAGACGTGGCGCTGTTCGTTGACCGACTACACCCTCGCGCCGGCGACCGGAACGGCGCCCGAGCAGGCCACGCTGCCGCGCTCGATGCAGGTCAGGCCCTCCAGCCGCACCGGCGACGAGTCGGCCATCCTCTTCCAGAACCGCACTAGCGGGCCCATCAGCCTCTTCTGGATCGACAGCGAGGGCGGACGCAAGGCCTACGGCACGCTGGCCGCCGGTGAGAGCCGCGAGCAGCACTCGTTCGCGGGCCACGTATGGCTCGCCACCGATGCCGCGGGCAAGACGCTGGGCGTCTACGAGGCGGCGGACAGCCCGGGGACGGCCGTCATCGACGGTAGCGCGCCGCAGCGGACCAGCGGCCGGCCACGGGGGCGCGGGGAGCAGACGCGGCAGGCTGAGCCGGGGCGCTCGCCCGACGACAAGTGGATCGCCTTCGTGCGCGACGCCAACGTCTGGCTCCGCGACGCGGCCACGGGAGCCGAGACGGCCCTGAGCGCCGACGGCAAGCTCGGCGACGCCTACGGCGAGATCGTCTGGGCGCCCGACTCACAGCGGCTGGTGGCGGTGCGGACGCTGGCCGGCGAGGAGCACAAGGTCTACATCGTGCAATCATCGCCCCCAGACCAGGTGCAGCCCAAGCTCCTGACGCTCGACTACCACAAGCCCGGCGACAAGCTCCCCGTCCCCACGCCGCACCTCTTCGATGTGACGGCCCGGCGCGAAATCCCGGTGGCGAACACGCTCTTCCCGCACGCCTGGTCGGTCTCCGACATCCGGTGGGACGCCGACTCGTCGCGCTTCACATTCGTCTACAACCAGCGCGGGCATCAGGTCCTTCGGATCGTCGCTGTGGACGCCGCTTCAGGCGCCGCCACTGCCATCGTGGACGAGACCAGCAAGACCTTCATCGACTACGCGGGCAAGCACTTCTGTCGGTACCTTGATGCCACGAGCGAGATACTCTGGATGTCGGAGCGGGACGGCTGGAACCACCTCTACCTCATCGACAGCCGCACGGGGGCCGTGAAGAGCCGCGTGACGCAGGGCGCCTGGGTGGTGCGAAGCGTGGAGCGCGTGGATGAGGCGAAGCGGGAGGTCTGGTTCAGCTGCGGAGGCATTGACCCGGCCCAGGACCCCTACTACCTCCACCAGTGCCGGGTGGGCTTCGACGGCAAGGGGCTGTTGCGGCTGACCAGCGGCGACGGCAACCACGCCCTCACCGATTCGCCGGACGGGGAGTTCTACCTGGACGCCTACTCGCGGACCGACATGCCGCCCGTCACTGAGCTACGGCGCACGCGGGACGGTTCGCCGGTCTGCCTGCTCGAACGGGGCGACGCATCGGCGCTGCTGAAAGCGGGCTGGAAGATGCCCGAGCGCTTCGCGGCCAAGGGGCGCGACGGGCTGACGGACATCTACGGGGTCATCTACCGGCCCTCGAACTTCAGGCCGGGGAAGCGCTATCCGGTCATCGAAAGCATCTACGCCGGTCCGCAGGGCTTCTTCACGCCCAAGGGATGGTCGGCGTGGAACGGGATGCAGGAGCTGGCCGAGCTGGGCTTCATCGTAGTGCAGATGGACGGCATGGGCACCTCAGGCCGATCCAAGGCGTTCCACGACGTCTGCGCCCGGAATCTGGGCGACGCAGGCTTCCCGGACCGCATCCTCTGGATGCAGGCGGCGGCAAAGACGCGGCCCTGGATGGACCTGACGCGGGTGGGCATCTACGGCGGATCGGCGGGCGGGCAGAACGCGCTGCGCGGGCTGGAGACCTACCCGGACTTCTACAAGGCGGCCGTGGCCGACTGCGGCTGCCATGACAACCGCATGGACAAGGTCTGGTGGAACGAGCTATGGATGGGCTGGCCCGTGGGCCCGCACTACGCCGAGCAGTCCAACGTGACCAACGCCAAGAACATCAAGGGCAAGCTGCTGCTGATCGTCGGGGAGATGGACACCAACGTCGACCCGGCCAGCACCATGCAGGTGGTCGACGCGCTCATCAAGGCGGACAAGGACTTCGACCTGCTGGTGGTGCCCAACGGCGGCCACTGCCCCAGCGGCACGCCCTACGGCACGCGTCGGCTCCGGGACTTCTTCGTTCGGGCGCTCTGGGGATCGGAGCCGAGACGCTGAGGGCGCCCCGCATCGCACGGGACGCCCCCAGGACGGCTTCGGTTCGGTTGCAGCAGCCTAAGCCGACAGCATGGCCGCCATGTCGCCCTCGACGGTGCCGATGGGCTTCAGGTCGTAGGCCTCGACGATCTTGCTCACCAGGTTGGGCGTGAGGAACGCCGGCAGGGACGGGCCGATGCGCATGCCCTTGATGCCCAGGCTGAGGAGCGTCAGGAGGACCGCCACGGCCTTCTGCTCGTACCACGAGAGGATGATCGAGAGCGGCAGGTCGTTGACGCCGCACTCGAACGCGCCGGCCAGGGCCGAGGCGATCTTGATGGCCGAGTAGGTGTCGTTGCACTGGCCGATGTCGAGCATGCGTGGCAGGCCGGCGACCGTGCCGAACTCCAGCTTGTTGAAGCGGTACTTGCCACAGGCCAGGGTGAGGATCACCGTGTCCTTGGGCGCGGCCTGGGCCAGCTTGGTGTAGTAGTTGCGGCCCGGCTTGCCGCCGTCGCAGCCGCCGATGAGGAAGAAGTGCTTGATCTCGCCGTTCTTGACTGCCCCGACGACCTTGTCGGCCACGCTCAGGACTGCGTTGTGGCCGAAACCCGTCATGGTGTAGCGATCCGGACCATCCTCGGTGAAGCCGGGGGCGGCCAGGGCGGCCTCGATGACCGGGGTGAAGTCCTGGTCGCTGATATGCAGGACGCCGGGCCAGGCCACGAGGCCCGAGGTGAAGATGCGGTCGATGTACTCGTCGGTCGGCCGCTGGATGCAGTTTGTCGTCATGAGCACTGCGCCGGGCAGCTCGGCGAACTCGGAGATCTGGTTCTGCCAGGCCCCGCCGAAGTTTCCGACGAGGTGCTTGAACTTCTTGAGCTCGGGATAGCCGTGCGCCGGGAGCATCTCGCCATGGGTGTAGACGTTGATGCCCTTGCCCTCGGTTTGCTGCAGGAGCGCGTAGAGGTCTGGCAGGTCGTGGCCGGAGACGACGATGGCCTTGCCCTTGAGCGGCTCGACGCGGACCTGCGTGGGCTCAGGGTGGCCGAAGGTGCTGGTGTGCGCGGCGTCGAGAAGCTCCATGACGCGGAGGTTCAGCGTGCCGCACTCCAGGCACTTGCCCAGTAGCTCGTCGGCGGTCAGGTCAGTGCGGTTTAGGCAGTGGAGCAGTTCGTTGAACTGCGCGGCCACGGCATCGTCGATCACGCCGAGCTTGACGGCATGCTCGTAGTAGGCCGCGACGCCCTTCAGGCCGTACGTCAACAGCTCCTGCAGGCCCACGTAGTCGTCGCCCAGGGCCGAACGGCGCCCGGTGATGGCCGCGAAGCGCCCCTGAGCCACCAGCATGTCGGTGTCGTCGGCAGGAGTCCAGCTGCAGGGCCCGTTGAAGCTCTGCGCGGCGGCTCCTGCGGCCGCCTCGTAGCGTGTCCGAGCGCGGTCGCGGACCTGGGCGGCCTCGCGCACCTGGCGCTCAAGCAGGATCGGGTGGAAGTTGACGTTGGTGACCGTGGTGAAGAGCCCCTCGATGACGGCCTGGTCGGCCTCGCGGTCCACCACGCCCAGAAGGCGTGAGTGATGCGCGTAGGTGGCGATGCCCCGACACGCGAAGAGCAGCAGGTCCTGAAGGGCCGCCGTGGTGGCATCCTTGCCGCAGACGCCCTGGTCGGTGCAACCCGTCCCCTTGAGGGTCTGCTCACACTGGTAACAGAACATGACGCGGAACTCCTTTCGTGGCCGCGGCTGCGCGGCCGGCCAACTCACGACAAACGGATCGTCTTGTCGTCTTCTTGGCAGCAAGATACCTCGGGCAGGGAGCCTGTGTCAACAGGTCGGCGTCGGCGGTATATTGGTGCTGCGGCTACGCGCCGACGGTACGCAGGCGCCAATTCCAGAGCCGCGGATGAAGGAGTTCGCCACTTGAGCAGATGGATGTTGCCCTTGGTAGCCGCGACCCTCCTGGGCGTTGCGCCGCTGGCGGCCGTCGCCGGAGAAGAGCCGGAAACGCCCCCGATGGGCCCTGTCTTCCATCTGGATGCCTACTGGGGCCTCAGCAACATGACCGGCGCCCTTCGCCGCCATACCGACGGCCAGTGGGCCGGAGCCATGGTGGGCTACCCCTCGTACGCCGGCCTCGACTGGAACATGGCGGACGGATCCAACGCCCGCGTCACTGTGGGGCTCGGCGACATGCACAACGGTAGCGCCCATGTCTTCCACCAGCCGAACGAGGCGTATTGGTCTGGCCGACTACCCAATGACGGGCGCATCTGGGTCGGCAAGCGGTATGTGCCCTTCGCCGCACAGGCTTGGGAGTACGAGGCGAAGTGGGGTGTGGCAGCCGACACGCGCATCGGTGATCTCAGCCTGAGCAGCACTGCGGCGTTCGATGAGCGGACCCGACGCGGCAACGCCTACACGCGGCTGGGCAAGGAGTGGGAGAACGGCAGCGCGGCGGGCATCTCCATCGGAGCCGGGCGCGGACTGCTGTTCGGCAGTGCGCACGATGTGGCAATCGCCGCGGACGCCACGCGGCGCCTGGGACGGTGCAAGCTCGTGGGCGAGGCGCTGGAGGCGATGTCGAGCAAGGGCGGCTTCCGTTTCGCGTCCCTCACTGCGGAGTTTGACACACGCACCCGGTACACGCCGTATGTCTCGTGGCTCTACTCGCACGACAACAGCGAGGACAGCACCAACCTGCGAAGCGCGATCGGCGGCGTGCTCATCGGCGCTAGCAAGACGCTGACGGTGGAACCCGGCGCCGGAGTGGTGAACGGCAAGGGGGTCTGGTGGCTTCAGTGCCGGGTCCAGCTCTAGCCTAGACGCAAAAAAAGGCCCTGGTAGGCGGCACACCGAACCAGGGCCGGGCTTGAAAGAGCCATTAGGCGGAAGTGCAGGTCTCCCTGCACCAAGGCCTCACATGTTCACAGATATCATATCATGGACGCGAGGTGACTGGTACGAGCGCTGGTCCTTTCGGCATCACATTCTGCGATCTCTGGTACTCATCTGGACTGCTTGCATGCCAGTGTGGCGTGCGATGGACACCGGGAGCGCCGTCGCGGTTGCCGCGTCGACGGCATCGTGGGGCGCGGCGGGGCCTGCTGTTCGGAACGCCGCACGACCTCGCCGTCGCCGCGGACGCCATACGGCGCTTCGGGCGCTGCAAACTCATGGGTGAGGCGCTGGAGGCATGTTCGGGCAAGGCGGGTCCGGTTTGCCTGCTTCACTGCGGAGTTCGACACGCGGAGCCGGTGCACGCTGTACGTTATGTGGGCATACGCGCACGACAACAGCGAAGCGAACGACAACCTGCGGAGCGCCACGGGCGGCGGCGTCATCGGCGCGAGCAAGACGCTGACGGTGGACCCCGGCGCCGGGGTCGCGAACGGCACGGGGATCTGGTGGCTTCAATGCCGGGCCCAGCTATAGCCTAGACGCAAAAAAAGAGGCCCTGGTAGGCGGCACACCGAACCAGGGCCGGGCTTGAGAGAGCCATTAGGCGGGATGCAGGTCTCCCCGCATCCTTGCCTCACATGTTCGGGAATACTATATCACGACGTCCGGCCAACCGGCAGGCCCCCCAGTCCAGATTGACCATCATGATGGGGACCCTGGTACCCATCTGGCCTGCTTACAGGCGGATCTGGTGCCGAATGGACACCCGGAACGCCGTCGTTGCGTCTTCACTTACAGCAACCGGCGGCGAAGCGAGCCATGGGCCGCCCTGCCGGAACGAAGGAGCTACTCTCGGATGCTTCGAATGAGCCGACTGGCGTGTGCGTTGATTGCCCTAGCGGCCGTATCGGCAGCTTCGGCCCAGGACACGTTCAACCTACGCAGGGCGTACAAGGTAGGCGACACCGACCGATACAAGACGGTGATCCAGGTTGCCAGCGCCGACAACAGCCCCATCGAGATGACCTTTGTGACCGTCGACAAGGTCAAGGAGAGCAAGGCCGACGGGGCCACCGTGCTGGGCATGACCATAGAGAGCGCCGTCGGCAAATTCGGCGGGCAGGAGTTCCCGGTGCCGGCCGGCAGCGGAGAGATCATCGTCGAGATGGACAGGGACGGCAAGGTCACCCGCCAGGAGACCACCGGCAACCCCATGGGCCAGATCTTGCTTATGTCGCGCCAGAGCCAGATGCCCACCAAGGCCCTGAGGATCGGTGAGGAGGCCAAGTTCGACGTACCCGGCGGTAAGAACGGCAAGGGCAAGATGAACGGTGTCCTGACCATCGTCGGCCGCGCGAAGAAGGGCGACAAGCTGCCCGTGGACTGCATCGAGATCAAGACAGTGGCCGAGGGGCTCGTCAACGGCCCGCAGGGCGACATGAAGCTGAAGGTCGAGGGCAAGAGCTTCGTGAGCGAGGAGACCACCCGGCTGGTCCGTTCCGAGGGCGCCATCACCGGCCTGGTCATTCCCATGCTCGGCGACGGGCCGCTCAAGTACACGATCACCCGCATGGAAGCCGACAAAGCAGCAGACAAGCCGACCGCCGCAGCCCCCAGCAAGTAGCGCCGGCCCGCGCCTAACCTAGTGCGGCGGCCCTACCCTCGGGGGTGGGGCCGCCCTATTTCGTGGCATGCGCGGACAATCCTAGCGGCGATAGGAAGGAAACGGACCGTCTGCGGGTGAACAGACCGACGGCGCACGGCTCGGTCGTGCGACCCAACCCTCGGAGGAAACCGCGTGAGAACCACCCGCATCCTCGCCTTCTGTGCCGCACTGCTGGGCACCGCGGCCATGGCCGACGACATCGTGACCATGCCGACCGCCAACCAGCTGAAGGCCAGGGAGTTCGACGCCGCCGTCTACTACATCAGCCTGAGCATGCCCGCCGGCGCCCCGCAGTACGTGCAGTACCAGACCCTCTACCTGGGTCTGACCGACCGGCTGGAGCTCGACCTGCACCGCGCGGCGGTGGACGGCGATGCCAAGTCCGTCGTCGTGGTTGGCCAGTACAGGCTCCTCTCCGAGGGTCCGGACACTCCCGACCTCGTGGTGGGCGTCCGCAACCTGACCGGAGTGGCCACGACCAATTCGCCGTTGCGCTCCTACAGCCGCGAGCGCTCCATCTACCTGGCCACCGCCAAGACCTGGTTCGTGCGCAAGGGCGTGCAGGGCCCGCCGCTGGTCCGCCTCCACACGGGCATCGGCAGCCGCGACTACACCTTGATGAACGAGCCACGCCACGAGGGCGCCTTCGGCGGCGTCCAGTGCCTCATCACACCCACCGTGGGCGCCGTGGTGCAGCATGACGGGCAGGACTGGATCACCGGCCTGACCTACATGCCCCCGAAGAGCGGCGTCACCCTCAAGCTGGGCACCTACGGCGACCATAGTTGGTACGGTGCGGCCTACCGGATGGCCCTGTAGGGACGCTGTCGAGGCCCATGGACAGGTTCGTGAGGCCCCGCCGCTTGGCCAATATCGGCGCGGGCCTCGAAGTCTGGCAGATGGGCTGCAACGCCGGCGTGTTCCGGCGCGGCGACGGCTCGCTGATCATCGGCGGGCCGGTTGCCGCCCTGCTTGAACGCGCCGGCATCGCGCCGGGCTCCGTCGAGGTCGTCCTATGCACTCACCATGACCGCATGGCAGCGCCGGGCCTGCCGGAACTTGCGGCCGCGGGCGCCCGGGTCCATGCACCGGTCGCGGAGGCCGGCCTCTTGCGCGATGCGCAGGGCTTCTGGGCCGGCGGCGGCTGGCGGGTTCACGGCTACCACTTCCACCCCTCGCACCGGGTATTCGCCCAGAACGTGCCGGTGGCCGTAGAGGTGGTGCCCGGCGACGCCTTCGAGTGGCGCGGCGTGCGGTTCGAGGTCATGCCCGGCGCCGGACCAACCGGCGGCGGCGTCACCTACCTCGCCGAGGCCGGCGGCCCGCGCGTGGCCTTCGTGGGCGACCTGATGTGCGGCCACGGCAGGCTCCGCGAGTTCCATACGCTTCAGGGCGCCCGACCGCTGCCCGGCGGCGGCCGGATGATGGAGTACCACGGGTTCGGCGAGCGGTGCGATGACCTGTTGCGGTCGCTGGACGCCGTACTGGACCGGAAGCCCGACCTGCTCGTCCCCTCCTTCGGCGCCGTGGTGACGCGCCCGGCAGAGGCCGTCGCCCTTCTGCGGCGGCGCATCGAGGCGGCGATGGCGGCCTATCACGCAACCACCTCGGCCCGCTGGTACTTCGCAGGAATGCGGCCGGAGTGGCCCGCCGACCGCTCGGAGGGCGAGGCACGGCTGCGCCCGCTGCCCGAGTGGGTCCGCGAGCTGTCGCCCACCTCGCGGCTCATCGTGGCGCCGAACGGCGAGGCGCTGCTCATCGACTCCGCGGGCGAGGCCGCAGACGCGGTGGCCGCCCTGCTGGCCGACGGCGAAATCCGCGCCGTGGAGTCTCTCTGGGTCACGCACACCCACGACGACCACGTGGAGAGGGTGAACGAGGCCCGGAACCGGTTGACATGCGCGGTCGTGGCCCATCGGACGCTACAGGGCATCCTGGAGGCGCCGGAGGCCTACCTGATGCCGTGCCTCGACCCGACGCCGATCCCGGTGGACCGGGTGACGATCCACGGTGAGACATGGGAGTGGCGCGGGTTCCGCCTGACCGCCCTGGACTTCCCCGGCCAGACCGCGCTGGACGCGGCGCTACTGGTCGAGCGCGACGGGGAGCGCGTCCTCTTCGTCGGCGACAGCCTGACGCCGGGCGGGCTCGACGACTACTGCGCCCTGAACCGGAACCACCTCGGCCGGGGCCGGGGCATGGACGCCTGCCTGCAGACCCTCGCCTCACTCCCCTGCCCCACGCTCCTTGTGAACCAGCACTGCCCCGGCGCGTTCGATTTCAGCCAAGCCGACATCCGCCGCCTGCGAGCCGGCCTGCGGACGCGACGGGCGCGGTTTCGCGAACTGCTGGCGTGGGACGACCCAAACTACGGGCTGGACGCCCAGTGGGTGAGGCTGGAGCCCTACCACCGCAGGGCGAGGCCGGGCCAGCGCCTGACGTGGGATGTGGTGGTGCAGAACCACAGCGCCGGCCCATCGGCGGGGCGCATCCAGATCCGCGATGCTGCGTTAGGAAGCGCGGAGCAGCGCCTGTCGGCAACGGGACACGACGAGGCCCGGTGCACCGTGACGGGCGCCACGCCGAGTGAGCCTGGCGTCCACACGGTCCTGTTCGACCTCGTCTGGAACGGCCGCGCCCTGCCCGCCGTGGCCGAGGCGATCGTTGACGTCGATCCTACGGCGTGATATTGCGTAGCTCGTCGCCGTGGCGGCGAAGCCACCGCTCCAGGGTCAGGGGCATCCACAGGTCGTAGCCCTTGCGCGAGCCGCCCAGGAAGGCCTGCGCGGCAGCCGTGAGGCGCCCGGCGTCTACCGCGCCCAGGTCGGCCAGCAAGGGAGCGCGGAAGGCCTCCAGCATGGCCTCACCATGCGTGCGCAGGCCATGCTCCATGTAGGGCAGGAAAACCGCCTTGGCCGTGCGAGTGCGGAGGCTGTCGGGCAGCAGGCCCGCCATGGCGCGACGGAGAATGACGCGATCCTCGCAGGCGGCATGGACGTCGGTGACCGGAAGCGAGTGGAGGAAGTCGATCACGCGGGTGTCCATCAGCGGGCACCGGAGGTCGACGCCCAGGCGCGAGAAGTGGCGGTTGCGCCATGTGATCGCCCTGCCCACGGAACCCGCCAGCCCGGCCACGTGTTCGGGGCGGCGGCCGACCACGCGAGGCCGTTGGTCGTCCCGAAGCCGATCAATGAGGCCCGACTGCTCGGCGAAGCCCCGGTCCAGCCACGAGGGCAGGGAGACGCGGGCCCGGCCGGTGGCGAGGCGCAGGTCGTGCATCAGCGGCTCCACCAGGCCGGGGCGCAGCAATCGGGCAAGGCTATGCAGGTCCCGTACCTGCCACGACAGAGCGCCCAGCCGCCCCTCCACCAGTGCGCGAGCAGCGGCGTCGCGAGCCGCGACCCAGTGGTGCGCCGCGCAGTCGCCCGTCAGGACCACCTCGGCGCCGCACTGCCGCACCAGTTCGCACTGGGCGTGGGCTATGCCCTCCCAGCCGAGGCATGGGCCTTCCAGGGTCTGCTCCAGCTCCGGTGAACCGGGCAACAGGTGGTCACAGGCCTCAACGTGCCGGAGCGCTATGCCCATGTCGACCAGCGGCTGGGTCCAGACCCGCTCATCGCAGGCCGGCATCCCTGAGAAGACATTCTGTATGCCCACGGGCGCTGACGCCTGCCCATTGCGAGCCAGACCGTGGGCCAGCACGGCGATGGAGGAGGAGTCGAGGCCGCCACTGACCAGGATGGCGGCCCTGCCGCGGGCCGGGATGCGCTCCGCGACCGCCTCCTCCAGCAAGCGGCGCAGGGCGTCTGCAAGCCCCGCTGGCCCGGACGCAGGCGCGCTGAGGGCGGGCCGAGCCATCCCGATGCGCTCGGCATCCGCCTCATCGCGGAGCATCACCAGCCCGCCGGGCGGAACGGGGCAGATATCGCGGAAGAGCGTGGTCCGACCGCCGCAGCGGCCCACCATCAGGTCGGCGGCCTCCGACAGGTCCAGCCCCGGGCGCACCGCCGGGTGGCGCAGCATAGCGGCCGCCTCGGAGGCAAAGAGGGCCACGTGCGTGCCTCGGCCATAGTAGAGCGGCCGCATGCCCATGGAATCGCGTGCGAGCAACGTCACGCCCCGGTCCGGGTCGTAGACCGCCAGCGCGAAGTCGCCCAGGAGACGCTGCACGAACCCGTCGCCCCAGTGGAGGTACGCCGCCAGGAGGATATGCTCGTCGGTGGATGCCGACGATAAGTGCGGTGCGCTGCCGCGTAGCCTGGCAAGCAGTTCGGAGCGGTTGTCCAGAACGGCATCGGCCACAAGGACGCAGCCGTTCGGCCCCTCGGCGATGTCCTCGCCTCCGGCGCGACCCGCCGAAGCACGGCAGACGACGGCCGAGCCGCAGACCAGCGTCGCGGCCGGCGCTCCGTCAGGCAGCGCCATGCCGCCCACCATCTCAAGCGCCACAGCCGCGTCGGGCAACCGCAGGCCGAGTTCCACGAAGCCACAGATGCGGGCCACGGCTCAGGCCCCTCCGGGCGCGGCCGGGCGCAGGGGCTGGAATGCCGCGAGGCCCTCCGGCCGATCGCCCACCGGAGCGCCGTCTACCTCGACCCAGGCGTGGAAGCGCGGCGGCGGTCCGGCGGCCCGGTTCACCCCGATGCGGAGGCAGGCGTGTGCGCCCTCCTCCTCCAGCAGGCGCAGGAGGGTAAGGGCGCGAGGCAGGCAGAGCGGGCGCGGCGACTGGAGCCGGGCCATCCAGAAGACCAGCCGAAAGAGCTCGGCCGCGCGCCGCCGCTGCGCCTCACCGGCGTGGCCGGAGGCGCCCTCAGGGGCATCCCAGACCGCCTCCGCACTCAAGGGCATTTCGGAACCCAGGTCGCGCTGGTAGCGGCCCAGGAGGCGCCACGCGCGCGGGAGCAGGCGGCCGTCGCGGACCAGGGCTCGAAGGAGCCCCAGTGCCCGCGCAACCGGCCCGGCCGGGTGGTGCATGGCCACGCTCAGGCGGTCGGCGGGGTCGAAGGCTGGAGCGCCGCCAGGCCCTTGCTCACGAGGTCGGAGATCAGCTCCAGGAGCCCAGCCTTGAGGCGCTCGCGCTCCACGGAGTAGACGCCGGCCAGCCGGTCCAGCGCCGCCGCCAGGGTATCGGCCTCCATGGCGGCCTGCCACATCTGCGTCCCGGACTTGTTGAGCCCGTAGTAGTGGTTGGAATTCGAATCGAGGATCACGGCTTCGTCCTGGGCCACGGTGACGAGGATGCCCTCGGCGGGCCGGACGCGTGAGGCTAGTGACACGCAGGGCTCCGGCAATCGATCCTCCTCGCGCACCGGGAAGTGCGCACCAAGCTGCATCTCGTTCACCATACCTCGTGCGCGAACAGCCCGACAAGGTCGGCGCGTAGGTTGCCGAGCTATCGCGCGGTCGGATGGTACTCTGTTGCGGCTTGCGGCCCGGCGACGGGCCCTTCGTCTTGCGAGGTAAGAGCAACATGGCTACCCGAGTTTGCGTGATCGGTCTGGACTGCGCCCCGCCCGAGCTCGTGCTGGACCGCTGGATCGCCGACCTGCCGAACCTTCGGCGGCTCATGGCGTCGGGCCTCTACGGTCCCCTGGCCAGCACCATCCCGCCCATCACCGTTCCGGCGTGGATGAGCATGTTCACGGGCAAAGACCCCGGCACGCTGGGCATCTACGGCTTCCGGAACCGCGTCGACCACTCCTACGACAAGCTCGGCTTCGCCTCCAGCCGCATGGTGCGCGAGGAGGCCGTGTGGGATGTCATCGCACGGCACGGCAAGCGCTCGATCCTCGTGGGCGTGCCCCTCACCTACCCGCCCAAGCCGATCAACGGCCTGCTCGTGGGCGACTTCTTGAGCCCCAGCACCGACGCCGACTACACCTTCCCCTCGAGCCTCAAGGACGAGATCCGCCAGGCCGTGGGCGACTACATCATCGACGTCCGCGACTTTCGCACCCACGACAAAGAGCGCCTGCTCGCCGAGATCCGCACCATGGCCGACCGCCGCTTCGAGCTAGTGAAGCATCTGGCCACGAAGCACGAGTGGGACCTGCTCGTCGCGGTGGAGATGGGTCCGGACCGCATCCAGCACGGCTTCTGGCGCTACATGGACCCCGAGCACCCGGCATACGACCCCGCCTCGCCCTTCGTCAACGCCATCCACGACCACTACGTGCAGCTCGACGCGCATATCGGCGACCTGCTGGCCCTGCTTCCGCCGGACACGGCCGTGCTGGTGGTGAGCGACCATGGCGCCAAACGCATGGACGGCGGCATCTGCCTGAACGAGTGGCTGATCCAGCAGGGATGGCTGACGCTGAAAGAGGCGCCCTCCGGCGTGACACGCTTCGGCCCCGACCTGGTGGACTGGAGCCGCACCCGGGCCTGGGGCGACGGCGGCTACTACGGGCGCATCTTCCTCAACGTCGAGGGGCGCGAGCCGCAGGGCGTCATCGCGCAGGGCGATTATGAGGACGCCCGAACGTGGCTGGTGGAGCAGTTGGAGGCGCTGGGCGACGAGGGCGGGGCGCCCATCGGCACGCGCATCTACCGACCCGAAGAGGTCTACCAGACCGTTAACGGCGTGGCGCCGGACCTGATCGCCTACTTCGGCGACCTGCGCTGGCGGTCCGTGGGGAGCGTGGGCCACGGCTCGGCCTGGACCCGCGAGAACGACACCGGTCCGGACGACGCCAACCACGCGCAACAGGGCATAGCGATCCTCACCGGCCTGGGCGGCCCCGCCGGGGTCCTGACCGAGGGCATGTCGATCTACGACATTGCGCCGACCATCCTCGGCGCCTTCGGAATTGAGACCCCCGAAGGCATGGGTCGCCGCTCGGTATCCGCCGCGGAAAACCCATCGGTCTACACCGAGGACGAAGAGGCCGAGATCGCCCGCCGCCTGTCGGACCTGGGCTACCTGTAGCGGTCAAACGGGCGCCCGACGCTCAGCGCGCGTGCTTCTTGCGCCAGTCCGCTTCGGCGCGCTGCAGCATGTTGCGCGCCTGGTCCGAGGCCGCCAGGTCGCGGGCCGTGTCCAGGTCCTTGTTGCGGATCGTCGGGTCCGCGCCGGCGCCGAGAAGAACCTGGATGCACTTGGGGTCCGGCGGCAATTCGGCGTCGGCGGGCCATGACAAGTGACCCGTCGAATCGGTGGTCACCTTGGCCGGATCGTCTGAGCCTGGTGCGGCCGCCCGCATAAGAGCCGTTCTGCCCGCTGAATCCATGGCATCCCGGTCCAGCCCTGCCTTGAGCAGAACGCGGAGCGTCGCTGCTGACCGATTCATGGCAGCGAGCTGGAGCGGGCCCACGCCGTATAGGTCGGCGGCCTGCCGGTCAGCCCCGTGCTGGAGCAGGAGCCCGGCCATGTCCGGGCACGAGTGAGCCACAGCCATGCACAATGCCGTCATGCCGGAGGCGTTACGCGCGTTCGGGTCGGCTCCGTGGGAAAGGAGCTCGTGCGCCGTGGCCAGGTCGCCGTTCACACGTACCGCGCGGATGAGCGGGGTGGAACCCGCGTTACCTCCGGCGTTGGGATCTGCGCCGTACCGAAGCAGTACCGGCACCATGGGCGCCCGCCGAGAAACCACCATCTGGAACAAGAGCGGCAACCCGGCGACGGGGAGCCGGCCGCGGCGGCAGTCCCACAACAGCCGCCACGACGGCAGCAGAGGCCAATGTGGTCGCGCATTGGCGTCGGCGCCGGAGCGGAGCAGATCCTCGGCCTTCGTACCGTTCATGGCGACGAGGGCCCGCATCAGTTCCTGGTTCAGCGCCGCCTGTCGATAGGCGCGTACTACGGAGCCGCCATACACGACCAACGCGGTGGCGGCGGCGACAATCAGCCACGGCCTGAGTCGTCTGAGCATTGCCGGATGTCCTCCTGCGCGATCTTCCGTATGCGTGTCGCCGCCGCCGCTCGGCCCGCCGGCCGCTTCGGACTGGCGATCGAGACGGAGCCAATACTCCTCACCATGGATGCTGTGCAGCGTGACCTCGTACACCAGCACCGCGTTGGGCGGCACTTTACCGATCATCACGAAGTGGTTCTCTGCCGGACCTGGCGGCACGCGAATCCTCCGCACGCCACCCGGGCGCATGCCGACCATGCCGAGCACGACACCCGGCGGATGGTCCCGCCGTGCCAGGAGCATGGCATGCGGGCCATCCGGGTAGCATCCCGGCACCTCATCCCCGTGGTTCAGGAACACCCTGATCTCGGCTGTCACGTCCATCGCCTTCCGTACCGGCAAGCCCGTGCCGACGACAAGATCCTCGACGGTGATCTTCGTGCTCATTGGTCGGATTCCGTGGTCTCCCCTGGCCCCTCCGCGGACCCATTGGCAGGCCCGACGGCCCTGGTCGTGGCCGGCCCGGAGCAGTTGTCGCTCTGCGAGCCGACCTGCTCAGGCGCGGTTGCGGCTGCCTTGTTCAGCAGCACGACCAGTCCGTATACGCCCAGAGCAAGGTGGATTGGATCGAGCATCAGGCAGTTTAGGACCGATGCAACCGTGCAGGCGGAGCGAGCCCAACGCGCCGAATGGACCGTGCCAATGCCGGCCACGATACCCGTAACACCCACGGCCAGAAGGACCCAGAGGAACCTACTGATCAGCCCCATGACCGACCCACCGATTCCCATGCCCACCGGCGGCGCTACCGAAGCCGGCGTGGTCAGCCCAGCCAACCGGTCGACCGTGGGTACCACACCGAGAACGACTGCAGACACGACCAGACCCACCGCGATGTTCAGCCACGCAAGGATCATCATATGTGTGCGCATCGGGTCACCTCCGCTGACCGGTTGTTCTGGTAGGCCCGTAATGAGTGCAAGGCGATGCCCTCCTCCACGATCTGGCGCACGGGTGGGGCCGTCGAGCCCGTGGCCCGGCCGGGCAGAGCAACGTACTGGCTTGATCCTACCTCGTGGGGCCATACGGCTACGCATAGCGTCGGTGTCTCAGTTTGGGGGGACACCCCAGCGTGAGCGATGGCAGTGGCTTGCGCCGGCGGCCAGCGCTCCGCGCCGGGATAGGAGGGTGCGGTGGAGCGGTCGGGGTCCTTCGCTTCGCCCAGGACGACCGGCCACTGCGGCCCACACTACCGGCTTTGGCGTGCCGGTTGCACCGATTCAGCGGGTCTTCGGTGCTGCAGTCGCGGGTAGCGGTGTAGCCCTTGAGCGGCCGGATGTGGGTGTGGACGGCGTCCAGGGTGTCGGCCCCATAGGGGAGGAACGCCGTCTCGATCTCGTCGGTTCGGGCCTCGCTCGTATCGTGGCGCTTCTCCGATCCATAAGTGCGGCGCTGACCTCGCCGCCGGCATAGGGCGGATGCACGAAGCCTCCCTACACAGCGGCTGTCGCCTCACGAATCATGGCGATGATCTCGGCATTCCCGGCATACTCCGCGGCAGACATGACCCCCGGCGCATGCGGATCTGCGCCGCTGCGGAGCAGGACGCGTACGGTCGGTGCGTCGCCGGACTTGACCGCCCAACGGAGCGCGGTGCCGTCCAGATCGGTGACAGCGTCGTGCCTGGCGCCGGCAGCAAGCAGCATCTCCACAGTGTGCCCATGACCGAGTCCGGCAGCCCACATCAGCACGGTCTCGGTGTCGGTGTCCGCGGCGTTGGGGTCGGCGCCGGCGGCCAGGAGCGCCGACGTCAGCTCCGCGCTGCCCATGGCGGCAGCGATGTGCAGAGCGGTGCACCCCGTCCCCGCCAGGGATGCGAGGCCATCCGGCGGCTCTCCCGCCGCAAGAAGCGCTATCGCGGCCGCAACATCCCCGTAGAGGAGGGCATGATCCATCTTCCGGCTCATCGCGGATGGCAACAAAGCACCTCCGAAGGCGAGCTCACGACGGCGATACCGCGACTACAGGGCAGGAGGGCAGTCCGGCGCCGTGGCACTTCACCGGATGCGTTCCAAGACCAGATAGGCCCCACGGCCAAGGTCACCAGCGTAGCCGGCGTTGCAGAGCACGTCGCCGCGGCTGTTGATGTCGACCGCAGAGTCGATTTTGAGGACCAGAGCGCCGTGCCGCACTACTCGCACGGGTACCGCCTTGCCGCTCACCCAGAGGCATGCGTACCCATCCGGCGGATTGCGCTGCTCCACCTCCCCGGCAACAACGCCACGCCAACCGATGGCATTAGCGTAGCTGTCTGCGTCCACGGGCGTGCTCAGGTAGTGCGCGCGCCCGGCGAGCCAGGTTGTCGCCCGCCAACTGCCGTCGGGCCAATGGGTCGATCCCACGATGCATCCAGCGCTGTTCACGCCGACCGCGCGAGCGCCGCCGCCCTTGGGCGCACCGAGGTCCGTCAGCATGCCCCTGCTCCAGGACACCGCGTGCATTGCCCCGTCCTTGGTCCAAGCCTCGCCCACGATCTGCCCTCTGGCACTGATGCCGTTCGCCTTGCCATACAAATGGAGCACCGGCAGCCGCCGGCCAACGCGGTGTGGACGCCACACGCAGGGCTGCTCCTCGTGCCCGGGTTCGGTGTAGTACCCGACGATGACACCCGACGCATTCGCGTCTGTCGCGGCCCCGGGCCACGGCCACGGCAGGGGTAACGCCCGCGTCCTCGCACCGACCGTTGCGAACGCAGAAGACATACGGCAGCCGTACCCGCCGGCGCCCACCACAGGTCCATGAGGGCCTGTACCCAGTCCATCGCTGGACACACCCACATCGAGGAGCAAGCGCGGCACTCCAGCCGGGCTCCACACCACAGGACGCCGAAGCAAGGTGCGGCGAGGCGGGCCCGGGCTAGCCGTGCCGCACACAGTGCCGGTATCGCTGATCGCGGCCGCGGAGCAGACATACCGAGGTGGATTGGGCAAGACCCGAACCCGGTATCGGCCAATGCCGGGTAGGACCACCACGTCGCCGGGCGGGGCGGCGTCGGCGCGCCCCGGGGGAGAACTCAACGCGATGAGGCAGAGGAGGACCTGCGGAGTGGTGCTCCGCCCTGGCGCCGAACGTGAGACTAGTGCCGGCAGCCGCGGCACTCGGAAGCCATACAGGCCTGGATATCTGCCCAGTCCTTCGTGCATGCCCCACATCCTCCGTGCGCTCAGGGCATGAGCATCGGCCTCGCCTCCAGGCGACGCCCGCGCGACCGTACCCGCGACACCAACAGATACAGCATGGCATACATGCCCGGTTTGGTCGGGCGCCGACGACAGCTCCGTTCCGTCTGTCTCCGGTCGTCCGTGGTGGTCCGTCTCCGTCCGTGTCATGCGCGCAGTGGCCGCCGGCAAGGGCGTCGTCCACGCAGTCCAGCGCTGAGCGGTTTGCGCGGCACTCCAACTGCCGTTCATTCGCCTTCGTCCACGCCACCATCTCGTTGAGGCACGTGTGGAGCGTTTGCCCCGGAACTCCCAGGCAGCGGATCGCAAGGTTGCAGCACTGCGGGATGTCGTGCCGGTGCTGGCCCTCGTGTGCGTCACACAGGTTGGGGTCTGCGCCCGCCGCTAGCATCCTGCTAGCGTGGGCGACCTGACCAGACCCCGCCGCGTAGAGGAGGGCCGGTACGCCGGGCGTCAGAAGCGCGTTGATCGGCGCACCCGCTGCGGCGAGCTCTGTTACCCTACGTATCCTTCCACGAAACACGGCAACCTCCAGCTCCTCCAGAAGCGTCATCGCGGTCTCGGTTCCTCCCTCCTCGGACCGATGGTAAGGTCTTCTCCGTGGGCACCTGCAGCCACATCGCTGTAGGCGCCTAACCTGTCGGCATTGGAACCGGGATAGACCCGGGAACGGTGCCTCCCCCCTTGCAGAGGTAGGCGCAGAGAGCGATCCGGTCGCCAGCCGAACCGTCGCTCGCAGTCATTCTGTTTGTCTGCGATCTCTGTGGAGCTGCGCGCACCGGCAGGCGACCGCATCAGGGGCGTTTCTGTTCGCCTCGGCTGCCGCGCCGGTGACGAGCACACCCGCCGAGCTATCTGCGCACCTTCACCACAGCGCATGCGGAGGCTGCTCCTCCTGCGCCGACTGCGGGCCCGGCGCGCTCTCAGTCTCACGCTGCGCTCCGCCGTCCCGGATTGCGGGGCAGCGAACTCCCTATGGCTGTAGGCGGGTCGTCCACCATCCGCATCGCGGTAGCTCGGAGGAGGCAAGGTGATCGGACCACGACCTTGCTTCCGTCCCACTCAGTCATTCCCGCGGGTACCTGTCGTGTTCCATATTGTCGCGCTGGAAGTACCTGCGGCCCAGAGCATCATAGAGGCGGTGGTTCGTCCAGTCAACGGTCATCGATATGCGTGTGCCGATGGGAGGCAAGCGCGCGCCCCGTGAGAACAGCCGCGGCTCCATGACGAGGTGCGTGCTGTCGGAGGTCAGGTGGAACCTTCCCCAGACGCGGCTGGTCCGGTCCTCAAAGCGCGTCCATGAGTAATAGTCCCAGTCTCCTCGGATCTCGAGGTTCAGTGAATGCGTTCGTGCGCGCCAGTCATCGGAGCTCCAATGCCCAAGCAACCACCTGGGCACGGCGCCGACCCCGGGGTTTCCGGTCACCCAAATGAACGACCGCCGCAACCACAGGTCGGGTGCAGTGGTGCGGCGGTCGGTCATGGGGCCGGTTCGGACAGACACATCCTCCTTAGGCACGGGGGAGCACGCTCCCACCAGAAGAAGACAACACCATGCGGAGATGGCGGTAGGGAGCCGGCTCGCCAATGCGGCACTGAGCCGCAGCGCGCACGACGGCGCGTTCACGTTGTTGCCCACCGCGTCGCGCCACACGCAGTCTGCGGGGTCTTCGCGCAGTCTGCCTCACCTATCATGGGGCCGCCGGGAAACGCGTAGTACCGGTCGCAATCGGTGGAGATCCTGTTCACGCAGTGAAAGCACTTACAGTCACTAAGCCGGTCTTCATTCCGATGGCGCGAGCACCCGAAGGAACGATCCCACGGGTGACATATGTTCCCACACCGGTGAATGAGCTCGTGGAGCAGAACGCAGCCTAGGCGTGCACAGGAAGATGTGGGCCGCAGGGCGTCCCGACAGATGTTGATTGTCCATGGTGGGAAGATCCCGATGCTCTTGGCGCAATCGCCTGGACCGCATGTCCTGCCGTAGTCCGGAACGCAATATATCTTGATGGGTACGTTGGATCCACATGCGCCGGCAAGGCAGTCGTGGGGCACCTGCGGGGCTGTGCACTCTGCGGCAACGCAGTTATCGAAATCACTATGGCGGCCAGCCAAGGTAACACAGATGTTCCGCATCATCTGCTCTATCCAGTATCTGTGACTGCGGCCGTTCGCACCGGCGCCGTCGCAGTTCTCGATGTCCAGCCGGTATGTACCAGTTGGATCACGATGCCCGCCAGGCCGACAACCCACGTACGCATACAGGTTCCAGTCCCCGCCATCAAACCCAATCGGATCCTCCGTGAGCCACCGCCCCAGATCCGGCCTGAGCCACCTTGCCCTCACATAGACCCGGTTCGTGGTCGATGTGAAGTAACCGAACCGGCCCACGAACTGCATCGGCGTGTCGACGCCTGTGTGGCTTTGCACATCCCCGTAGGGCCAGTAGACGTAGGTTGCGGCCCTGTTCAGCCCGCTGTCGAGCAGGTGCACGACGCTGCCGAGCGGGTCCACGCCGTAGACATACCGGCTAGCGCCTCGCTTCTCCGAGAGCACCTCGCCGTCCAGGGTCAGGTACCTGCCGCTGAGCCCTCCCGGAACGTACTCGTTCAGAAGGTCCGTGCCATCCCAGACGAAGGAGACCGCATTCGCCGTGCCCGCCATGTGGGCGCTCCGCCGAAGGCCGTCGAAGGCGTAGGTGTACGTATGGTTCGCGCCGGAGGCGCGGAGCTCGTTGAGGCAGCGGTGCTCGGCGTCGTAGACGAACGTACTGCGAACACCTAGCACATCGCACTGCTCGCCCGTCATCTCGCCTGCGTTCGAGTAGGTGTAGGTGGTGAGCTGGGTGGCGCCGAGCAGCGACGTTGTGAGTCTGTTCGCGGCGTCATACGACATGCTGAGGGGGTTGCTGCCCTCGTGGGCCTTAGCCAGCACGTTCCCGCCTGCATCGTACGAGAACGTGGCACGCTGCCCGCTCTTGAGCTGGCCGGTAAGCCGGTAGGCGTCATCGTAGACCCACGTGATGCTGTTGCCGTCCTGCACCCGGCCCGTCCTGTTGCCCACTGCGTCATAGCTGTCGATGAAGGTGCCGATTGGGGTCGCGCCGTTGTAGTCTATCTGCGTCGTCAGCCTGCCTGTGAGGTCGTAGGCGTAGACCCTCGTCAGGCCGCTGCTGTCGAGCAGCGTGGTTCGCTGCCCTGCCGTGTCGTACTGGAACGATATGACGTTGGCATTCGGGTCGCGCAGCCGGACGCAGCGGTTCACCGCGTCGTAGCCGAAGGTGTACGCATAGCCGTCCGGTTCCGTGAGCGTCGTTCTGTTGCCCTCGGCATCGTAGACCATGGTCATGCGCAGACCGCCGGGGATGCTCTTGCCGGTCAACTCGCCTCTGGCCGAGTAGTCGAAGGTGCTGGTACCGCCCCAGTCCACAACCGTGGTCGGACGGCCGACCGCATCGTACTGCTGCGTCACCCGTGCGCCGTCAGCGTACAGGATGCTTACCGCACGTCCCAGTGCGTCGTAGGTGGTGGTCCGTGCATGGCCGTTGGCGTCGGTGCGGACCGTCTCCAGCCCCGCCGCGTCGAAGGCGTGGGAGGTCACGTACCCCAGCGGGTTGGTCTCGGCCGTCACGCGGCCCGCCGCATCGTAGGCCGACGAGTAGCGATAGCCCCTGGCGTCCTGTACACAGGTGCGCTGCCCGACGACGTCGTAGCTGAACGAAACACGGTTGCCCAGGGCGTCCACCACGGCGGACAGCCGGTTCGAGTCGTTCTCGTAGACGTTGGTGGTCGCCTTGCCGAGGGCGTCCAGAATGGTGACCGTGTTTCCCACAGCGTCGTATGCAAAGCTGGTGCGCTGTCCGGCCGCGTTGATGGTGGCCGACACCCGGGACACCGCGTCGTAGACCGTGGAGGTCCGGCGGCCAAGCGGGTCCTGGACCTCGGTGCGTCTGCCCGCCGCGTCATAGGTGTAGCTGGTACGGGCGCCGGTGGCGTCCACGTCCGCCGAAACCCTTCCGGCTGCGTCGTAGACGGTGGTGCTGCGCCGGCCCAGCCTGTCGATCACCACGGTGCGGCGCCCGGCGTCGTCGTACTGGTACGTCACCACGTAGGCGAGAGGATCGACTTCGGTATCCACTTGGCCCGCCAGATCGAAGGCCTGCGTGGTCCAGTAGCCTCGGGCGTCCTGTACGCCCGTGCGCCGACCAACGGCGTCGTAGGCGAACGAAGTCCGGTTGCCC
>CAJBBX010000052.1 GCA_903951425.1 uncultured Chthonomonas sp. | reverse complement strand
CCGGCTTACCGGTGGGAGCCGCCCTTGACGTCATCCTGACGCGAAGCGGAAGGACCCCCCGTAAGTCGCCGGCCGGGCCGACGCCCCTCGCGACCCGCCGTATGCCCGGGGGAAACCGTGCGGTTCGGTAGTGCCCTCGGCACCCTCCGGGGGGTCCTTCGGCCATACGGCGGCCTCAGGATGACGGCAAAGGCAAGTCCGTGCCCGTCCGTGTGAGTTCGTGTCTCCCCTCGCAACGCTCCGCACTTCGCCCGCCCCGCCGTTTTTCGGACCCGGCGAGGCCGGTACATGCCCTCGGGGCGAACTCCCAGCAAGCATGCCGACACGGAGCGAAATCGGGCCCAAGCAGACCACTCGCACACGATCCTCTCACGGCAGCCGTGCACAATACCCCCGACAGTCGCCGCATCGGGCCACATGGTAGCTGGCGGACCAGTCCGTCGCAACCCGATTGATCTGAGCGGCAACGGAGAGAGCCATGAAGTACGCATTCCGTCTGCTGGCCAGCGTCGTGGTCGTCGTCGGCGCCATGCTGTCCGCGCTGTTCGTGTTCGGCCGCCCGGTCTGGTCCGCGATGACGACTCAGGGCGACCGACCTGCCGGCGCTCAGGCCCAATCGAGTTGGCGGCCGGCTTCCGGCAAGAAGGTGGGTGACACGATTCGCAACCCCAAGGACGGCGCCACCCTCGTCTGGGTGCCCGCAGGCGCGTTCACCATGGGCTCCGACAGCGGCGAGAGCGATGCGCGGCCCGCCCGCAAGGTCACCCTGAGCGGCTACTGGATCTACAAGACAGAGGTGACCGTGGCGCAGTACCGCAAGTACTGCGACGCCACCGGCGCCGACATGCCCGAGGATCCTGGGTGGGGCTGGAAGGACGCTCACCCGATCGTGAACGTGACATGGGACGATGCGACTGCGTACAGCGCCTGGGCCGGTGTCTCGCTACCCACAGAGGCTCAGTGGGAGAAGGCGGCTCGGGGCACGGACGGGCGCGAGTACCCGTGGGGCAGCGGGTGGTCGGCAGCGAAATGTGTCAACGACACTGGCGGTGGCGCTTCATCAACCCTGCCGGTGGGGAGCAAGCCGGCGGGAGCGAGTCCGTACGGCTGTCAGGACATGGCGGGAAATGCCTGGGAGTGGTGCGCCGACTGGTACTCCGACGGCTACTACGCCTCCGCGCCCGACCGCAATCCCACGGGGCCGGCGCAAGGAGAGTACCGTGTCCTGCGGGGCGGCTCGTGGAACAACAACAATGCCGACAACTTCCGCGCGCACTATCGCAATAGGAACGACCCTGACAATAGGAAAAACAATCAAGGGTTCCGGTGTGTCTCGCCCGAGGGCTCCTCGTAGCCCTTTGGTCTCTGGCCCTTTTGCCCGTTGCCGTTGCCGGTTGGCCGGTCGCTCACTCACCACTCGCCACCGCACCGCCCTTGACGTCGCCCTGAGTGCAACGAAGGGCCCCGACTCCTGCACCGCGCAGTCGCGCACCGGCGGGACCAACGGCCCGGCCCGAGCCGCCCTGCCGAGGGAGTCGGGGTCCTTCACTTCGTTCAGGACGACGTCAACGGCGCCGCTTCCTCGCCCCACTCGCACCTCGCTCCCAAGAATCCAAGACACCGACCTGCCGGGCACACGGGGCCTCGGTTTCTTGGTTTCTTGCCGGGCGGCGGTTTCAACTGTCTGCGTGGGGGCGGGCGGGCGCCCTGGTGCGGGTGGCTATGGTGGCTTGGGCGCAGGGGATCCTTCCGCTTCGCTCCTCAGAAACCATGCCGCAGGTTTCTGCCACACAGCGCGCGCATCGCACGTGCACTTGCCCTGGATGACTGCCGGGGGCGGGCGCTTACCGGCAGGTACCCGGCATCGTCATCTCGAACCTAGCGCGTATGAACACACTCGCTCTGGTTGTCCTCGCGCTGGCGCTTGCCGCCTCGGCGGCGGCCCTGCCCACCGTCAGCTACACCGCCCTCTCTGACGCCGCGCGGGCCTCGGGGCAGCTGGCGCGGTACGACGGGTCGCCGCGACGGACGGCGACGCTGACGCTGGAGGGCCATACGCTCTCCGTCTCGCTGCCCTCCTCGATCCGCGCCTACGACGTGGCTCCTGTGGAGTACACGCTGGAGCGGCCCGGCGGCGCGGGCAAGGCTTGCGTGGAGGCTGTCGCGTTCGAGGATGTGCGCAAGGCGCGTGGGAAGGCGCTCTACGACCTGGCGATCCCCGGCAACCTGGGCGTGCGGATCGACTACCTCGGGAGCATCTCCGCGGACAACGTGCCGGGCAAGTACGTGCCGCTGACGCCGGACCCGAAGACCCCCGTGAGCCCATACCCGCACTTCAAGCGGGACGCCATGGTCCGCTCGGGTACGGTGCGGCAGGCGGCGCTGGTCTGGTTCAAGTTCCGCGTCACCAACACGGGCGATACCATCCTGGACCCCGAGGGCTTCGGCGCCTCGTTCGCGTCGCCCATCCTGCGCAAACTGAAGCCCGACGGCTCCGAGGAGTGGTTCGCGCAGCCCATCAACCTCTTCGAGCGGCACCTCACCTACCTCTACCCCGGCCAGAGCTGGGATGTCTGGGTCCATTTCTGGTGCCCGAGGCTGGGCGGACCCTACAACCACGGCATGGTGGAGGGAGACTACCGCATCGAGTTCCAGATGCTCTACCGCTACCACCGCGACTACCAGTGGGGCGTCAACATCTGGGCCGGAGCGCCCTTCTGCAGGCTGGATGTGCCGATCCGGGTGACCAAGCAAGGCGGCCAGAGCCCCGTGGCGCCGCGCTTCGTGCCCATGGACGACGCCGACAAGACGCCCGGCTACATCGACGCGTTTGAGGAGTTCATGACGGCGTTCCGCATCCACCCACCTGCGGCGGAACCGGAGCGCCAGAGCGGCACGCTCTACCTGCAGCCGGCGCCCTGGACCAAGCACGTCACCGTAAAGCTGATCCTGCCCGGCTCGCGGCGCATCGCCGTGGCGCGTGTGCCGGTGCGGGTGACCGACGAGACGCTGGCCGTGCGGCACAACCCCGCCAACGTCATGCTGGTGGAGCGCGACGGCAAGCGGACGCCGGCCTTCGTGGCGCAGGCCATGCCCGGCATGCGCACGGGAGTGCAGCTGGGCCCCTTCCCGGAGAAGCACCTGCGCGCGGAGATCATGGAGATGAAGCGGCTGGGCGTGAACCTCATCGCCAACACCGCAGGCGGATGGTGGATTGACGAACTGGGCGGCCGCAAAGAGCCCGAGCCGCTGAGCGCGCAGTACAAGTACTGGTACGACGTGCTGGTGCGCGAGGCCGGCCTCAAGCTGCTTGGCTGGAGCGTCTACCCGCCATCGGGCCGCCACTGGCTCAACGCGGCCAAGCCGATCATGGGCGCGCAGGCCCACGAGGCCGCCCTGGCGCCCAAGGGCTACGGCGACTGGGAGGGCATCGACCTGGCAGACCCCGTGGCCGCCGAGGTGGTGGCAGCCTGGACGAAGTACCAGTACCAGCGCTGGGGCGACCTCTGGTTCCGCACCGCCGACGGCCGCGTACCGGTGGACATGGAGGACAGCTGGGGCTGGATGCGCGACGACATCAACGTCCGGTACCGCGTCGGCCCGCTCACGCTGGCGCGGTTCCGGCAGTGGCTGCAGGCGAAGTACGCCACGCCGGGCGCCATGAACGCCGCCTGGGGGTCGAGCTATGCGTCGTTCGAGGCCGTGGACCCGCAGGCCGACCAGGGGATCGAGGGCGACGGCATGCCCCACGGCCCGGTCTACAACAAGCCCGAGCATCCCTTCCACGACTGGTCGCCGGCGGTGGCCGACTGGGACCTCTTCCGCACCGAGATGCGCATGGAGTTCCTGCGGCGGTGCAACGCGCTGATTGGCCAGTTCCTCCCCGGCGCCGAGATCGCCGTACGGACCGAAGGCGCCAACCTGGTGATCGCCGGAGACGCCGCGTCGCCGAGTATGCACTGGCGGCACGCGTTCTACTCCCAGCGGCGCAACGCCATGGTCTTCGACGTGGTGAAGCGGGCCGACACGCTCCACTTCTACAGCGACTACACCACGCTCCCCTACACCGAGGCCGAGTGGCGGCAGGGCATGCGCGAGATGACGGCGGCGGGCGTGGTCCCCATGTTCCTGCCGCAGTTCGACCACATGCGTGATATCCTGCTGAATGACCACTACGGCCGCGAGTACCAGACCCACTACGGCCTCGACGCGCCGCGCAAGGGGATGATGATCCACTGCCTGACCGCCGCCTACCCCTGGTGGAAGGCGACCTACGAGGAGGGAGGCGCCCCGGGCATGCTCTGGAGCGACTACCTCTGCGACGGCTTCGCCACCGAGACGCAGAAGCGCGAACTGCGCCTGCTCCACACCCGTCTGGACGCCCTGCCGCAGACCGACGCCAAGAAGGAGCCTTGACCATGCGCAACCTTGCCCTCGCCCTGCTGCTCGCCCTGGTCCTGGCCCCGGCCGCCCACGCCGCCGAGGGCAAGCCCACGGTCGTCGAGCACGAGCCCATGGTCGTCCTCATGGGCAGCGTCACCAACGCCATGTGGCCCATCAAGGATGTGGCCGCCATGGAGCGCTCGACCGCCTTCGCCCGCTCGCTGGGCGTTGACGCCTACGAGACCTATGTGCCCTGGAACGTGCTGGAGCCCAGCGGCCCCGGTGCGTTCGACTGGACCGAAACCGACAAGCTCGACGGCGCCTGCCGCAAGGCGGGGCTCAAGTGGCAGGCCTTCGTCATGATGAACCCCAGCTACGCCACGCCCAAGTGGTTCCGCGAGGGCGGCAAGGACGTGGCCCACCGATGCCTGGAGCATGACAAAGACAGCGACGCGCGCTCCATCTTCTGCCCGGGCCTCGAGGAGCACGTGGATCGCGTGCTGGGCGGGCTCTTCAAGCGCTACAACGCTTCGCCTGCGCTGGAGTCGGTCATGTTCGGCGTCAGCGGCGACTTCGGCGAGAGCATCTATCCCGCCGGCGCCGTGGGATGGAACGGGCAGTACCATAACCACGCGGGCTTCTGGTGCGCCGAGGAGCCCGCCCGGGCCTCGTTCAGGGCCTGGGCAAAGCGCCACTACGTGAGCATCGCCAAGCTCAACGCGGCCTGGGCAACCAGGTACGCCGGGTTCGAACAGGTCACGTTCCAGCTGCCCGCCCTGCCCATGCCCGACGCCCGCTGGCTCGACCAGGCCGAGTGGTACCGTGGCGCCATGACCGAGTGGTGCGGCGCCTGGATGCGCGTGGCCCGGAAGCACGCGGACCCCAGGGTGCCCCTCTACCTCTGCGTCGGCGGCGGCGACCATGTGATGCTAGGCTTCGACATCAGCGGCCAGGCCAGGCTCTGCGCCAAGAACAACGTCTGGCTGCGGCTCACCAACGAGGGCAGCAACTACGCCGGCAACTTCATGGGCACCCGCCAGGTGACCACGGCCGCCAAGCTCTACGGGGTGCCGTCGGGCCTGGAGCCGGCAGGCGAGGTAAACGCCCGAGGCGTCACGGCGCGCATCTTCGGCGCTGCGGCGGCCGGCTGCAACCATGTACATTACTATGAGGGCCAGGTGGCCAACTTCGGGGCCGCGACGCCCGCCGAGGGGCGCACCACAGCATGGAACGCCCACCGCAAGCATCTGGTGCAGAAGGCGCCCTACGTCAACGTGGCGGCCTACTACCCGCGCATCGACGCCATGTGCAAGCGGGAGATGAGCACCGAGAGCCTGAACCGCTACGCCTCGCTACGGGACGCCGTCGACTTCGACATGGTGGATGACAACCTGGCCGCCGACGGCAAGCTGGACCGATACCGGGTGCTGCTGCTTGGCCCCGTCGCCACGCTGGACGCTCGGGCCTACGCGCAGTTGACCCGCTGGATCCGGGCCGGAGGCACCCTGGTGGCGACCGAGCAGAAGAGCCTCCGGGTCTGGAACGACGCCACGTCGACCTTCAGAGCCGTGCCGCCGCTGGCCCCGAAGGCGGCAGCCTGGGCGACCATCCAGGTGCTGGTGCCCGCGCGCTACGTCGTCCGTCCCGGCGCGCCGCCGCCCGGCGTCGAGCTCACGGGCACCTGGAGCCACTCGGAGGGCGACTACCGCTGGGGCGGCAAGAACGCCGGCCTGAAGCTGCCGGTAGACCCCAAGCTGGACTACACGCTCACCTACGAGGGCGGAGTGCCGCTGGAGGGCGCCGTGCTGGCCAACGGCGCGGAGATCGGCCGCATGTCCGGCGGCTCCGGCAACGAGCACCAGTGGAGCTTCCAGGTGCCCGCCACGCTGCTCAAGGGCTCCAACACGCTGCGCTTGGAGTTCCGCATGAAGCCGATGGTTCTCGCCACCGACTCCCGCGAGCTGTGCATTTACCCGAGGGCCATCACGCTGGAGGCCGCGGGCGGCGACGCGGGCATCACGGAGCCCCGCTTCGGCGCCGTGACCCTGGACCGGGCCACACTGGCGGCCTCCACGGTGAAGATGGGCAAGGGGCGCATCGTCGCGCTACCCGCCGCGGCCTACGGCCCCGCCGAGTATGCCCGCGCGCTGGCGCTGCTCCTGCGATCAGGCCGTGCAGCCGGCATCCCGCCAAGCGCCGTCCCCGATGGCGCCGGCGACGGGCTCTTCGTGGCCCTTCGCGGCGACGAGGCCCTGGTGTACAACAGCACGACTCAGCCTGTCAGCGCGACGCTGACACTGCCTGCCGGGTCCGAGCTTGACCGCCTGCATCGGTCGCCGGGCCAGACCATCGAGGTACGAGACCTGGCGCCGGACGCTATCGTGGCCCATCCGCTTAAGGTGGTGGCCGCCCCGGGCGTGGCGCGAACACGAAAGGTGCGCAAGCCATGACAGCCGCCCTCATCGCGCTGGCCGCAGCATCGGCCGGGACGCCCTCCGCGCCGCCCGCCGCACAACTGGACGCCTACGACGTGGTCTGGCGTAGCCCGTCCCGCAACGCCACGGGATCCATGCCCATCGGCAACGGCGAAGTCGTGCTCAACGTCTGGGTGGAGGAAGCCACGGGTGACCTGGTCTTCTACATCGCCCGCACGGACAGCCTATCCGAGATCAGCCGGCTGCTGAAGCTGGGCGCAGTGCGAGTGCACATGGAGCCGAGCCCCTTCGTCGGTGCCAAGGACTTCGTGCAGCGCCTGCGGCTGCGGGCGGGACGGATCGAGGTGGCGGGCGGCGGCGGCAAGCTGGGCCTCTTCGTGGACAGCGCCGCCCACGTGGTGCATATGTCCGGCTCGTTCGCCCGGCCCACGCGCGTCACGGCCACAGCGGAGTGCTGGCGCAACGAAGCCCGGGAGCTGCCGAAGGGCGAGAACGGCAGCGCCTGGTCGGTGCATGACGCCCCCTTTGAGCGCGTCGAGGCAGCCGACATCTTCGAGGCCGGCGCGCCGGGCCGCGTGAGCTGGTACCACCGCAACGAGACGAGCATCGTGCCGAAGCTCTGGCAGAACCAGTCGCTCACGGGCCTGCCGGGGACGTTCGACCCGTTGCTCGGCCGCACCTTCGGCGCATCGATGCAGGGGCCGGGCCTGGTGCGCCGGGGCGAGCGCGACCTCGTCACGCCGCATCCGGTCCGTAGCTTCGGGCTGCAGGTCGCCACGCACACCGCGCAGACCGGCACTGTGGCCGAGTGGCGCAAGGGCCTCGCCGCGCAAGCCTCCAACTCCGAGCCCGCCGTCGCTGCCCGCCGCACGCAGGCCTGGTGGCGCGCCTACTGGCGACGCTCATGGGTTTTCATCTCCGGCGATACCTCCGGTCCGGAAATCCCGTCCAACACCTTCCCGTTGCGGCTGGGCTTCGACTCCAACGGCCAGAACCGGTTCGCGGGCCAGATCCAGCGGCCCCTCTGCGTCGCGCGTGTGCTCAGCGAGGCCGAAATCGCGGCCCACTTCGCCGGTCCAATGGACGCGGTGGCGCCCGAGCCCATGATCGCCGGAGACGCGCCCGGTCTCACGCTGGCCGCCACCATCGCGCCCACCGGCTTGACGCCGGGGCGCATCCTGGACAAGGTAACCGCCGCATCCGGAGACGGTTTCCTCTTTGACACGCACCCCGGCGACAGCCTCCGCCTCATCGTCGGGAGCCTGACCCTCACCGCGCCGAAGTGCCTGACGGTCGGCGGCCGGTACGACGCGGCCGCCACGTATGATGCCCGCACCGGCGAGGCGTCCATCACCCTCGACGGCAAGCGCATCGCCCACCGCGAACCGGAGCAGGGCTCGGCCATCACCCGCGGCTACGTGCTGCAGCGCTATGTGCAGGCCTGCCAGAACCGGGGCGCCCTGCCGGCGAAGTTCAACGGCGGCACCTACACGGTCGAGCCCGCCGCCATGGGCATGCCCTACAACGCCGACTTCAGGAACTGGGGCGACTGCTACTGGTTCCAGAACGTCCGGCACATCGTCCATCCCATGCCCGCGTCGGGCGACAGCGACATGATGGACGCCTTCTTCCGCCTCTACGAGGCCGCTCGGCCGCTGGCCGAGGGGCGCACGCGGCTATACCACAAGGCCGAAGGCGCCTACTTCCCCGAGACGATGACGTTCTTCGGCACCTACTCCGGCGGCGACTACGGCTGGGACCGCGCCGGTCGCGAGCCCTCCTACGTGCAGTGCCGCTACTGGGCCAACGCCTGGAACCAGGGGCCGGAGCTGCTGGGCCTGCTCCTCGATAGCTGGGACACCACACGCAGCGCCGCCTTCCTCCGCTCGCGCGTGCTGCCCATGGCGGAGTCGGTGCTGCGCTACTTCGACACGCGCTTCCGCAAGGACGCCCAGGGCAAGGTGGTCATCGACCCCACGCAGGTGGTGGAGACCTACTGGGACGGCGTGGTAAACGACCTACCCACCGTCGCCGGCCTCATTGCCGTCACGCGGCGGCTCTGTGACCTGCCGGCGAGCCTCGTGACGCAGAAGCAACGCGCCTTCTTCACGCACATGCGCGCCACCTGCCCCGACCTGCCCATTGAGACCGTGGACGGCGAACGGCGGTTGGCCCCGGCCCAGAAGTACGACCCGCGCACCTACAACTGCGAGAACGGCGAGCTCTACGCCGTCTGGCCGTTCCGCCTGGTCAGCATGAACCGGCCCGAGCTACTGCCTGAAGGGCGCGCCGCCTACGCCGCCCGCAAGAACCACCTGCCCGTGGGGTGGGGCTACGACGGTAACGTGGCCGCCCTGCTGGGCCTCACCGACGAAGCGACGGGCATCCTTCGGACCAAGGCCGCCAACTCGCACCCGGCCTACCGCTGGCCCGCGACGTGGGGGCCGAACTTCGACTGGCTGCCCGACCAGAACCACGGCGGCAACCTGCTGAACACCACGCACCTCATGCTCATGCAGGCCGAGCCCATCGAGGCGGGAGGCGCGATCCGCTTGCTGCCGGCGTGGCCGCGAGCTTGGGATGTCTCATTCAAGCTCCACGCGCCGGGCAAGACGGTGGTGGAGTGCGTCTACCGCAGGGGACGCGTCGAGTCGCTCAAGGTGACGCCGCCGGAGCGCGCCAAGGACATCGTGATGGATGAGGCCCGCTGAACCCCATGCCCCCATGCGTGTAGCCCGGCTCGCCTTGCGCGATTTTCGCAACTATCAGACCCAGGAGATGCGGCCTGGGCCTGGGCTCAATGTGCTCGTGGGCCTCAACGCCCAGGGCAAGAGCAACCTGCTGGAGGCCATCTACCTGCTGGCCACCACGAAGAGCCTGCGCGCCGGACGCGACACGGAGATGATCCGGTCCGGCGCCGGCCAGGCGCTGGTGGAGGCCGAGATCGAGACCGAGCGCGAGGGTGAGGTGGCCATGGACGTCACCCTCACGCCCGGCGACCGGAAGGCCCTGCGCATCAACGGCTCCCGCCGCCAGCGCGTCATCGAGCTACTGGGCGTGCTGAACGCGGTCTTCTTCGGCGCCATCGACCTGGGCGTCGTCTGCGGCGAGCCGACGCTGCGGCGGCGGTTCATGAACCTCGTCATCTCGCAGATGAGCCCCAAGTACTGCTTCGACCTCGGCGCCTACAAGCGGGTGCTGGAGCAGCGGCGCGGGCTGCTGAAGGAGCTTCGCGACCGCCCAGTGGCCGACAGCGGACTGGAGGTCTGGAACGACCAGCTGGCACACTATGGTGCGCCCGTCGTCGCCAAGCGCCGTGAGTTCGCTCAGGAGATGGCGCCGTTGGCGGCAGAAATCCACGGGCGCATCTCCGGCGGGCGCGAGGCGCTGGAGGTCCGCTACATGCCGAACATCCGCGTGGCCGACGACGCCGGGCGCGACGGCATCGCGGAGGCGTTCCATGCGCAGATCGAGCGTGTGCAGCACGAGGAGATTCGCCGCGGCGCCACGCTGGTGGGCCCGCAACGCGACGACCTGAGGTTCGCGGTGAGCGGATCCGACGCCCGAACCTACGGCAGCCAGGGCCAGCAACGGACCGTGGTGCTGAGCCTGAAGCTGGCCGAGTTTGAGCTGCTCTGCCGCCACGTGGGCGAGGCGCCCGTGATGCTGCTGGACGACGTAATGTCGGACCTTGACGAGACGCGCCGCCGCCACCTTCTGGAGGCGCTGCACCAGCGCTGCCAGACCTTCCTCACCTGCACGGGCGTACGGCGGCTTCCGCCCGACCTGCTGCGCGAGGCGCACATCTGGCGCGTGACGGCAGGGACGATCGAGCCGCAGAGCCTGGACGAGGCCCTGCGCCACGAGGCTGACGACGCTGAGGAGGCGACCGTCCCATGACCATCCGTGCCCTGCTGGCGGCCGCATGCCTTGCCGCTTGCGCTACGGTCGCATCGGCCGATGACCTGGGCGAGCCTTACGGCAACCTACCGCTGGTGGACCAGGTAGAGTGCGCCACGACGCCCGCCGGCCGGTTCGCCGAGACGCCCGTCGGAGCCTCCCGCGTGGAGCGCCTGCTGGGCGCCGACTGCCGCGTGGCCGCTCCCACCGACGCCGTGCCGGGCCCATGCTACTACGCCTACAAGCTCGGCGTGGGCAAGGGCCTCAAGGCCGGAGGCGTCTACGTGCTGGCGGCCGACTTCCCCGAGGACAAGCCCCGCTCGGCACACATCGTCAACCGGGGTTGCGAGGCGTTCCAGGGCTTCCACACCGGGCCCACGTTCGGCGACTGCCTGCTCGGCTACACCGCCAACAACATCGAGAGCCTCGACGCGCCGCTCAGCGGCAAGATGCGCACATGGACGCAGGCGTTCCGGCTCTACGACCGCTTCTACGGCATCCGGCGCGAGCGGGGGCAGGCGGAGCACCCCGACGGTCCCGCCGACGGCTTCTGGGTCATCGTCTTCCATCCCAGCCGCGCCGATGACCCGGTCTCGGCGGGAGCGGCCGTGGCCCGGCTTCGCCTCTACGCCGTGCCGGACGTCGCCAAGCTCTACCCGCCGTTGCCGAAGCTGCCCGACGGCCTGCCCATGCGTAGCCTCTTCACCCGCGAGGAGATGCCCGACGGCTACGCCGAGGGCGACCATGGCAAGAGCGCGGGCGTGGCCGACATGCGGACCTTCTTCCAGTGGAAGGCCCAGAGCATGCGCCTCCTGGGCATGAACACCTTCTGCAAGGACCTGCTCGAGTTCGGCCACAACCAGGGCTGGGATGCCGGTGACGACGGCTGGTACACGCCCCACTGGGAGCCACAGCGCTGGGAGCGGATGGTGACCGATGCGACCGCGCTGGGCCTCAGCATCCTCCCCTACTACGAGTACACCGGCAGCATGGGCCTGAACAAGCTGGCTAAGTGCGTGCCCATGAAGGGCGAGGGTAAGCCCTACACCGGCATCTGGTGGACCGAGATCAACCATCTGGACGTGACCGATCCACGATCCGTAGACGACGCCCGGCGGCTACTGGACCGGACCGTGGGGCGGTTCAAGGCGAAGGGTCGCTTCCTCGGCGCCTGGTTCCGCATGCGTGTGGGCGCCTGGCCGCTCAGCTTCTCCGAGGCCTGCCTGGCCCGCTACCGGGCCGATGCCGGCTTGTCCGCGCCGGTCACGCGCGAGGCGTTGCAGGCCGACGCCGGGTTCAAGGCCCGTTACGTCGACTGGTGGCTCGGTAAGCGGCGGCTCTTCATGATCGCCCTCCGCGACCACCTCCGCTCGCTCCTCGGCGAGCAGTCGATGTTGCTCTGGACCAACTGGAACAACGAGGCCGGCCCAACGCTTACCGGCGGCAAGATCGTGGTCTCCGACGACCCCAACCGGTTCCGCACTACGCCCAACAAGACGCCGCGCGACCAGGACCCTCGGCCCGAACTGCCCGAATGGTGGCAGTGCCTGTCGCTCTCCGAGGTGGCCGGGAAGGGCCGCACCCTCGCCTCCATCACCGCGGCTCCGGAGCCCTGGTCCGACAGCGAGTTCGACCATGCCGAACCGCGCGCCGACCCCGAGCGCTACCGCGACACGCCTGGAATCCTCTTCACCTATCCCATCAGCCGGGCCTTCACCGCGGCGCGCGCGGCAGACATGGAGGCCTTTCGGGGCCCATCCGGGCTGGCGGCTGTCCGCTTCCAGCCGCTCAACGAGCACCGCGACGAAAAGCTGCTGGGTGACTTCCTCAGCGACGTGGAGTTCGCAGGACCGCTCTGCATGATGCCCGAAGTGCGCGCGGTGGCCTATGGCGACCCGTGGATGCTGGGACGCCTGGTGGGCTCCACCCCCATGCGGGGCTTCCCGCAGTATGCGCGGCGGTTCCACGCGGCCTATCTGGCACTGCCGGCGTTGCCGGGCAAGGCGCTGCCGAACGCCTGCTCCGAGCGCGAGGTGATGGTGCGGTCCATCGCCACGCCGAGGAGCGGGACCTACTACTCGGTGGCCCACGTGGGGCTTCGGCCGAGGGCCGGGGTCGTCGTGCGGGTACCGGGCGCTGGAGCCGTCCGCGATGCCGTCACGGGCAAGCCGCTACGTACCGGCGGCGCGGGCGTCGGGCGCACGGTGAAGCTCGACCTGGATGCCTGCGAGCTTCGGGCGCTGGTGGTGCGGTGAGGGCAAGCCAACGGGCCTGACGGTGTTGACGCCGTTGACGTGGCTGACAACAAGGTCAACCCCCGTCAACGGCGTCGTTGCGAGCCTGCCGGCTACGCCTTGGGCAGCTTCCACGGGCCGCGGCGCTCGCGGTCGAGCCAGCGGCTGGCTTCCTTGTCGCCCACGAAGTGCCAGCCCTTGGGGTCCCACTTGAGTTCGCGCCCGTTCCAGTAGGCGTGGTTGCCGATGTGGCAGACCGTCACCGACCGGGCGCCCACTTCCACGTCGCAGATGCAGCGCTGGCGCGACCGGATGCAGTCGAACCAGTCCTGGTGGTGGCCCGGCGACTTGCGTAGCGGCTTCTCCGTGGCGCCCAGCGGCTCCTTGACGATGTTGTCCGGCCAGCTCTGGATCTGGCCGCGATCCACGTGGACGGCGCCGTTCTCACCCACGAAGTTCACACCGCCGATGGACTTGCCGTCAGGCGTCGTCCACGAGCCGTGGATCACCACCACGCCGTTGGCGTAGGTGTACCGGTTGCCTGTGCCGCTCTTGGGGTCGGCGGGCGGGGTGACCATGATGGGTCCGCTCTCGTCCATCCCCAGGCCCCACTGAGCGATATCGAAGTGGTGCGCGCCCCAGTCGGTCATGCCGCCGCCGGAGTACTCCTTGAACGAGCGCCAGTCCGGGAAGTGGCTATGCACGCCACGCGGGCTCAGGATGGCGTTGTATGGCCGCATGGGCGCCTGGCCCAGCCACCGATCCCACTGCAGGCCCGGCTCCATGGTCTCCTCGGCCAGGTCGCACGGGCGGCTGGGGCCGCCGACAGCCACATAGACTTCCTTCACTTTGCCGATGCGGCCGTTGCGAACCGCCTCGCAGGCAATGCGGAACTCCCTGTCGCTGCGCTGCTGGCTTCCGGTCTGGAAGACGCGATTGTGCTTGCGGGCCACGTCGATCATCAGCTTAGCTTCGGCGATGGTTAGCGTCAGCGGCTTCTCGCAGTAGACATCCTTGCCCGACTTCATGGCCTCGACCGCGGGGATGCAGTGCCAGTGGTCCGGCGTGCCGATCAGGACGGCGTCGATGTCCTTCCGAGCGATCAGCTCCTGATAGTCCCAGGTGGCGAGCACGCCCTTGTAGGTCTTGTCGTTGCTGTAGCCCTGGGTCACCGTATCCTTGGCATCGTCCAGCCGGGAGCGGTCCACGTCGCAGACCGCCAGGACCTGAGTATCCGGGTGGTTCATCAGCAGGCCAAGGTGGCCGCGGGCCTGGTAGCCCACGCCGATAATGCCGACCGTAATGCGCTCGCTGGGCGGCTTGCGGCCGCCGAGGCCCAACGCCGATGCCGGCACCACCATGGGCGCGGTCACCGCGGCCGCCGTCCGCACGAAGTCGCGGCGAGTAAGCTTGTTGTTCATGGTCCCTCCCGGGCGTCCGATCTGCCGAACGCCGCCACGCGAGCCTTGGCTCTCTGTCCGCTAGGTTCACCGCGGCGCAGGTCACCTCCTCCCTGAGGGTGGGAGGAGGTGAAGGAGGTGAGGAGGTGAAAGGCGGCCGTCCGTGTCAGTTTGTGTCAGTCCGTGTTCGTCCGTGTGCGGGTACCCTCTCCGAGGAGGTGCGGCGAATGCGTGCTGTGACGCGGAGTGGCGAGCATGTGGGCGAGTGGCGGCTACGGATCTACGCCGATACCGCCGAGGAGCTCTTTGCCGAGGCGGCTCGGGCCATCGCGCGGCAGTGCGGCCCGATGGGCGGAGAGTTGGGTCCTGAGCAGGAGATCACGGTCGAAGCGCGTGATTTGCCGACGCTTCTGGTCGATTGGCTTAACGAGATGCTCGGCCGATCCGAGATAGCCTGTGCCGCCTTCACGGAAGTCACCGTGCTGGAGCTGACGGAGCGTGGCCTGCGGGCCACCGTGCGCGGCCGGCGCGTCACGCGGTGGCGATCCTCCATGAAGGCAGCCACGTATCACGATGTGGAGATGGCTCGCTATGGATCGCGGTGGCGGGCATCGGTGCTGCTGGATATCTAGCGGAAAGGCTGATCGGAAATGTCTCGGAAACACCCGCAGAAGCGGGCCAAAGGCGACGAGCGACTGGCGGCGGACCTGAAGTCGAACCGGGCCGAGTGCCCCGGCAAGCCGCAGTTCACCCGCGCCGACCTGACGCAGGTGGGGCCATGCTGCTACGAACTCTCGCGCCAGGGACGGCCCGCCATGCTGGCGCCCGCACGGATCTATGCCGACGAGGCGCTGCTGGAAGCCATGCTACAGGGCGAGACGCTGAACCAGCTGGCCAACGTGGCCTCGCTACCCGGCGTCACCGGCTGCGTCTACGGCATGCCGGACATGCACACGGGCTACGGCTTCCCCGTGGGCGGCGTAGCGGCCATGGAGCTTCCCCACGGCATGGTCTCGCCCGGCGGCGTGGGCTTCGACATCAACTGCGGCGTACGCCTCATCTCGCTGCCCATCATGCGCGAGGCGGCCGGCTCCGGCGTCGTCGACCTGACGCACGAGCTGAGCCGAGCGATCCCCTCCGGCATGGGCACGGGCGGCGGGGTGGGGCTGGACCGATCGGACCTGAACGGCGTGCTGGAAGGCGGGTCCCGCTTCGCCGTGGAGCGCCTCGGCCTGGGCCTGCCGCAGGACCTGGACCACACCGAGTCCGGCGGCTGCCTGCCCGGCGCCAACGCCGAGAAGGTCTCCTATCGCGCCTGTGAGCGCGGCCTGGACCAACTGGGGACCATGGGCTCGGGCAACCACTTCGTCGAGGTCCAGGTGGTCGACCAGGTGTTCGACGAAGCGGCCGCAGCGGCGTTCGGCCTGGCGCCCGGCACGCTCTGCGTGCTGATCCACACAGGTTCGCGCGGCCTGGGCCATCAGGTCTGCACCGACTACGTGAAGCTGATGGACGCCCGGATGGCCGCACAGGGCATCAAGCTGCCGGACCGCCAGCTCTCCTGCGCGCCGGCCTCGTCGCCGGAGGGGCAGGACTACCTGGCAGCCATGGCGTGCGCGGCCAACTACGCCTGGGCCAACCGGCAGGCCATCGGCCACCGGGTGCGGAAGGCAGTGACGCACCTCTTCCGCAAGGTCTCCGGCGCGTCGGTGCGCGTGGTCTACGACGTGGCGCACAACATCGCCAAGGCCGAGGAGCATGGCGGGCGGCAGGTGCTGGTGCATCGCAAGGGGGCCACGCGTGCGTTCGGGCCGGGCCACCCCGAGATCCCCTCCGACTACCAGGCCGTGGGCCAGCCCGTGCTGATCCCAGGCAGCATGGGCACCTGCTCCTACGTATTGGCGGGCGTGGCTGGGACCGGCGAGCTCTCATGGGCCAGCGCCTGCCACGGCGCGGGTCGGAGCCTCAGCCGCACCGCCGCCAAGCAGGCCACCACGGGCTCCGACGTGCGGCGCGACCTGGAGGCGCAGGGCATCGTCGTGCGCGGCGCGTCGGGCCAGGGCCTGGCCGAGGAGGCGCCGATGGCCTACAAGGACGTCGATACGGTCGTAGGCGCGGTGGGGGCGGCCGGCCTGGCCCGCAAGGTAGCCCGCCTGCGGCCGCTGGGGGTCATCAAGGGATGAGGCCCTGGATCGATACGGCGCCATTCCATGCGCTGAACGTGGGCGCGGGCAACCGGGTGTTGGACGCCCTCTTTCCTTTCATCACGTCCATGCACCAGCAGGGATGGTTCATGGCGCTGGCCTGCATCGGCGTGGCCGTCGCGCTGTGGCGCGGCTCGCCTCGTGCGAGGGTATGGGTCTTCTGCGCGCTGGTAGCAGTGGGTATCGCCGACGCCGGCGCCGCCAAGGGCGTCAAGAAGCTCTTCCCCCGTGAGCGCCCCTGCCACCGGACGGCCTCCGGCGCCACGGTCGTGCCCGACGTGCGGCAGGCCCCCGGATCGGACTGTCCCGGCTCGCCGTCGTTCCCGTCGAACCACGCCGCCAACATGATGGCGCTGGGCACGGTATGCTGGTGGATGACGCGGCGACGGAACCGATGGGCCCCGCTCTGGTTCTTGCTGCCGCTGGTCATCGGATACACTCGAATCTATCTGGGTTACCACTACCCATCGGACGTCCTGGGCGGATGGGCCATGGGCGCCGCCGTGGCGGCGCTGACGCTCTACGCCGCCGGGCGGAACCCCGCGGCCCAAGCCGCCCTGAGGGAGTAGCGCGGAGATGCTTGCCATGATCGCTGCCACGCTGGCGCTGGCGCAAGCCGGCCCGGTTCAGCCACCGACATTCTGGGTTACGTCGAGCCTCGACAACGTCTTCCGCGATGCCAGACCTCCCTCGGCGGCGGCGCCTGTTCCCGAGATGGCCGCGGGTGCGGTCGCGGTGGCCGGTTCGGGCCAAGCGGGCGTCTTCCTCACGGCGCTGAAGGGCCAGACCGTCTCCGCGCAGATCGTCCTACTCTCGGACGACGTGCCCAACGAGGCCGGGCTGCCCACCTCGTCGCCCCTGAAGGCCGGCTCCGGCAGGCCGATGCCCGCCACGGCGTTCCGGGCGGCCTTCGTGGACTATGTGCGCGTGGAGAAGAACAGCACGGCCACGCCTGCCCCGGAGTTGGCCCGCAAGGCGCCGGACGACTTCCCCGACCCGCTCAGCGACGCCGCCACGTGCGCCCTGCGGCCGCGCCAGGCCCAGCCCGTCTGGGTCGCCTACTCCGTGCCCCGGAACGCCGTGGCAGGCGACTACGCAGGCGAGATCACCATCCCGTTGTCCGCCGGCGCGCTGCGGGTGCCCGTGCGCCTCACGGTGCTGGATGCGGCGCTACCCGCCGACACGCGGCTCAAGGTCACGGTGTGGATGGACCACAACAGCCTGGCCAAGCGGCTCAACGCGCCCATGGACACAGAGGCCTTCTGGACCGCGCTGACCCGCACCGCCGCCATGATGCGCGATCACCACCAGAACGTCATCCTCACGCCCTGGTCGCTCATCGGAGCAACGCGCGGAGCCGACGGCAAGCTGCGGCTCGACTTCGCGCGGTTCGACCGGTGGGTGGAGATCTTCCTGGCCAAGGGCTTCCAGGGCATCGAGATTTCGCACATGGGCGGCAGGAAGAACGGCCAGTGGGAAGACACTGAGTTCGTCTCCTACCCCATGGCGGCCACCGGACCCGACGGCGGCAAGCCCCAGTCGGCCGAGCTCGAAGAGTGGCTACCCCTGCTGCAGGAGCACCTGAAACAGCGCGACTGGCTCAGCAAATCGATGATCCACGTTGCCGACGAGCCCATCGACGTGAACGTGGCCTCCTGGCGACAGCTTGCACGGCGGGTGAAGAGGGCCGCGCCGCAGCTCCGCCGCATCGATGCGGTCCACGTGCCCGACCTAGCAGGCGACCTGGAGGTCTGGGTGCCCCAGCTCAACTACTACCAGCAGTGGGAGAAGCGCTTCGAACAGGTACGCGCCGCGGGCTCTGAGGTCTGGTTCTACACGGCCTGGGTGCCGCAAGGCCGCTTCCCGAACCGGCTGATGGACTACCCGCTCATCAAGACACGCATGCTCCAGTGGTTCAACTACACGACGGGCACGACCGGCTACCTGCACTGGGGCTTCAACCAATGGGAGGTGCCCTTCCTGCAGTTCGCACCGGGAGACAACGCCATTGTCTACCCGGGCGACGGCGCGCCGAAGTCCAGCCTCCGATATGAGGCCATGCGCGAGGGCATCGAGGACCACGAGATGCTCTGCATGCTGGAGGACCGCGTGGGCGCCACGGCCAAGCGCCTGAGTATGACGCAGGTGGATGCCCGCAACCTGACGCTGGAGTTCGCCCGGCAAGTCGCCGCGGGCTATGAGACCTATACCCGCAGCCCAGCCCGGCTGGAGATCACGCGGGCGGCCATCGGGCGGGCCATCGTCTCGCTGAACGGCCCTGTGGCGTGCGCCATCCTGGCTCGGCAGGCGGAAGGCGGTGAGGTCGAGATCACCGGATTCGCCCGCCCGGGCGCCGTGCTCTCCGTCGGCGGAATGCGCGCCGCCGCCGGTGCGGATGGTCGCTTCTCGCTGGCCGTGGCCGCTTCAGGGCCGGCCGTAGGGGTGGAGGTGAGCATGGAGCGTACCAAGATCGTCGTGCAGACACCGGTCGTGGGAGGATAGGGGGCGGGGCTCAGGCCCCGCTCACCACCACCACCACCAGGGACTGGACCAGCCGCCGCGGCGCCAACCGTCGTTGTCGAACCGCACGTCCATCTCTTCCCAGTCCGCCGCCCCCCTGGTTGCGCGGATCAGAACCACGACGCCGACCGCCGCCGCCGCGAGCAGCGCGCCGCAGTAGACGAAGTCGATCCACGCCGGCCGCGTCCATGGCTCCATGTGCCGGCTGTAGCGCGAGCCGGCGCTGACCATGGTGGTGAGCGACATGCTCAGGCCACCCTTGCTTGCGGCGGCCACGGCCGGCAGCACGGCATAGACCGAGTAGATGGCCAGGCCCGCGCATCCGCAGGCCCAGAGGAAGCGCCGCCAGGAGGTGTTGAGTCCCAGGCTGAACCGCAGGTCGCGGCTCCGCTGCTTCTCCTGGCCCGCCGCCAGATCCGCCGCCATCAGCTCGGCGCGAAGGTCGACGAGGTCGGGATGGCCGGGGTAGCGCCCGTCAAGCATTGCCAGCAGCGCCCGGGCCTGCTTCCGGTGTCCCCGGCTGATCAGGAGGTGGACCCGCGCCGCCAGGGGGATGGCGTCGTTCAGGTCGGCGCGGCCGGAGGAGTACCGGAACGGTCCTGCCATGGCGTCGCTACCTGACCAGCCGCAGGATCTGGCGGAACGGGTCGGTGCCCGCGCGCTCGAGCATCTCGTAGATCGCCATCTCGACCGTGGAGATGACAACCCCGGCGGACCGCATACGATCCAGCGCCGCCAGCCGGTTGGCTTCAAGGCGGGAGGAGACGGCGTCGGCCGCCACGTGGACCTGGGCGCCCGACGCCAGCAGGTCGAGCGCCGTCTGGCAGACGCAGACGTGGGTCTCCAGGCCGCAGATCAGCGCCTGTCTGCGGCCCAGGGCGCGGATCGTCTGGTGGATCGCCTCGTCGCCCATGCAGCTGAAGGTCATCTTGTTGAGCGCGGTAGCGCCGGCCGGGATACGCTCGGCCACCTGCGCCACCGGCTCGCCCAGCTTGTCGCGGTTCTGCACGGTGACAACGGTCGGAACGCCCAGGATGCGCGCCGCTTCCATGACTTGTCCGCAGTTCGCCGCAACGATCTCGCCGCCGGCTACGGCCGCCATGAGCGACGGCTGCACGTCGATCACCAGCAAGAAGGTCGTCTCGGGCCGGAGTATCTGTGGGTGCCTTGCCTGCATGGCCGCCTCCTACCGCTTGCCCGCGCCGGTGAGCAGGTTCAGGGCGTCGCGGAACAGGGATCCGGTGTCGGCATTGGCCGAGCCTGCCGCCGTGACCGCCCTGTCGGCCGCGCGGCGCGCATCGGCACGGCTGTAGCCAAGGTTCACCAGCGCCTCCACCACATCTTCCAGCGCCTCGCTTGCGCTGCCCGCCGCCGGAGCCTGCACGCCTGTGACGCGAAGGCCGAAGAGGAACTCGGCGAACTTCTCGCCTAACTCCAGAGCGACGCGCTGCGCCAGCTTGGGACCGACCCCGGGGATGCGGGTGAGCGCCTTCACGTCGCCCGTGGAGACCGCCCGGGCCAGCTCCTCGGCGTCCATGATGCCCAGCATGGAGAGGGCCACCTTGGGGCCCACGCCGGAGACGCCCATCAGCATCAGGAAAACCTGCCGCTCCTCCGGCGTGCGGAAGCCGTAGAGCGTCATGTCGTCCTCGCGGACCACCATGGTGGTGTGGACCAGCAGCTTGCCGCCCATCTCCGGAAGCGATGAGAGGACGCTCAGCGGCACATGGGCCCGATAGCCAACGCCGCCGACGTCCAGCACGATGCTGTTGGCCTCTACGGCGGCCAGCGTCCCGTTGAGATGTGCGATCAAGCCCTACCCCCTGCCGCGCGGGACGCCCGACCGGTCGGGCCCCTTCGGCGGCATAAGTATAACGCAGTGCGGCCCCGGCTACGGCCCCGCGAGGGGCCGGCCGGGGCCGCGGATACGACACGGGGCGGTGCGTCAGACCTTGCCGTGCATCTCCGAATCGCCGTAGAGCGTCTGGATGTAGGCGATCTGGCCCTGGTGGTAGGTCATGTTCCAGTACGGCGCGAGCATGATCTGCCCGAAGGTCATGACCATGCCCTCGCCCCAGGGGAGCGTCACTGTCTCGCCCAGCTTCTCGTCGGGGAAGGCCTCGATGGCGGCCTGCAGCGTGTCGGCCGAGGCAGCGAGGGCCGCACGAGCGGCTTCGGGCGTCGCCAGGGCTGCCTTCGCTGCCGCATAGGCCTCGCCCTCCATGGCCGGCACCGTCTGGGTGGTGAGGATGGCCGCGAAGAACGGGTTGATGATGGCGCACTCCTGCACCTGCGACAGGGCGGAGCGGCCGACGTCCAGCGGCTTCCAATCCTGGCGCTCGGCGGGCATGGCGTCGAAGTTGATCACGATGTTCTCGACGGCGGACCGGTTCATCTTGACGGCCATCTGCTTGATGTGGCTCACGGGTTGTCTCCTTTGCCGGGTCGGTAACGCGGGTTCCGGACTTTATACGTGACGTGACCGCGAGAGGTGCCACGACGATGGCGCCGGATGGCCTCCCCGGACGCGCACCTGGGCGCCCGGGGAGGCGAGGCGCTACTTGGCGTTGGCGGTGACGCCCGGCCACTGGTCGGTGCGGAAGGGCGACGCCGGGAGGTGGGCCTTGTTCACCAGGTTGCAGACGGGATTGTTGCCCCAGGCGTAGCGGACAGCCACGGGGCTCGCGATCCCCGGCGCCGTAACGACAACAGTGCCGCCCTCGATCCGGGCCTTGGCCCAGACGAACTTGCGGTCGGCTCCGGCGATGGCGAAGCCCTTGAGCTCGCCGCCGCCCCTGGCGGTCATGCCCGCGGCATGGCTGAACTTCAGCCGGATGGCCGAACCGGCCTTCTCCATGCCCGCGTAGACGGGGCCGGAGTACTCCAGCGCCTTGCCGTAGGCGATGCTCAGGGCCGAGAGGGCCAGGCGCAGGCCCACATCCTGCTTGTTCTTCGGGTGGATGTCCTGCGCGTCGCCGATGTCGATGGCAACGGCCATGCCCACCTTGGGCGTCTTCTGCGCGGTCATCAGCTGGGCCTCGCGAAGCTCCGGCCACGGATCGGCCTTCGGCTGGTCATCCACGGCCATGAAGTTGGCCAGCTGCACGATGAAGAAGGGGAACTCCTGCTTCCACTGGGTGCGCCAGTCGCGGATCATGGTCGGGAGGAGCGTGCGGTACTGGTAGGCGCGTCCTGCGTTGCTCTCGCCCTGGTACCAGATGGCGCCCTTGATGCCGTAGGGGACCAACGGGGCGATCATGCCGTTGTATAGCACGGTCGCGATGTTGGGGTTGCTGTCCATGCGCGCGGGCATGGGCTTGGTCTGCGCCATGGGCGTGGTGGTGGTGTAGGACCAGGCGCCCGCGAGGCCGACGGCGTCGGAGCCCTCGGGCTCCAGGCGCATCTGGTACGCGGCGCCGCAGATGCCTCCAGGACCGGAGGTATCGAGGATCCGTACAGCCACCACATTGGCGCCGGCCTTCAGCACACCCGCGGGCACCTTGTAGTTGCGGTTCTGGTCCCACACGGAAGCCGAGCCCACGGCGACGCCGTTGACGAAGGTCGTGTCGATATCGTCGATGGGACCCAGCGAGATCTGCGCGGGCTTGCCGGCGGCTGAGGCCGGCAGGTCGAACTCGCGGCGGAACCAGGCGACGCCGTCAAAGCCCGACAGCTCGCTGTCGTTCCAGTTCTGGGGCACGCGCATGCTCTTCCAGCCGGAGGTGTCGAGCGTCAGGGACTGGTAGCCCTTGGCCGAACCGGTGTCGTTGGCTGCCCACCACTCCTGCATCTGCTTCTCAAAGTCCGAGCCCTTGCCGGCGGCGGACTTGACGTTGGCCACGGCGGCGCGGAAGTCCGGCATGGTCTGCAGGGCCTCGGCGCTCGTCCACGCCTCGGCGATCGTGCCGCCCCAGGACGAGTGGATGAGGCCGATGGGCACGCCCAGCTCCTTGTGCAGCTTGCGGCCGAAGAAGTAGGCTACGGCCGAGAAGCCGCCGGCGGTCTCGCTGACGCTGGCCGGAGAGCAGACAGACCAGACGCCCAGCAGGCCGTCAGGAACCACAGGCACCAGTTCGCGCGGCTGCACGGCCACGTTATCCTGCACCGTGTAGAGGCGGATGTTCGGATGGTTGGCGCCCGCGATCTCGGCCTCGGGGTAGTCAACGCTGCCGATGCTCATCTGCATGTTGGACTGGCCCGAGCAGAGCCAGACATCGCCCGCCGCAACGTTCTTCAGCGTCACGGTCTGCGGGCCCTTCACGGTCACCGTGAGGTTCGTCGACGCTTGCAGCGGCCCCACGCGGACCATCCACTTGCCGTCGGCCGCGGCCTTGCCGGCAACGGTCTTGCCCGCCACGGTGACGGAGACGGCGGCTCCGGGCGTGGTCCAGCCCCAAACGGGAGCCGGCGCGCCGCGCTGCAGCACCATGTTGTCGGTGAACAGGGGATGGAGGAACGGCTTCCGGGCCTGCTGTGCGTTCGCCGACGGCGCGGCAGAGAACGCCAGCACGGCCAGCGCGGCGAGGGTTGCCGCCTGTCGGTGCTTCATCGATGGACCTCCGGTTCGCCTGCGCGTGGAGCGTTGACTTGCGGCCGCGCAGGAAGCTCATGTTGGCGCATGCTCTGCGCCCATACGTTGAGGGTACCGCGTGCGCGGCCTCGGCGCTACCCCGCGGCGCTCCAGATGCCGCAGGCCTCTACCTCGTCGGCGTACCACCCGGCGCCGATGCCCGCAAGCATGGCGGCTCCACGCGCTCCGGCGGAGCGTCCGACCACGGTGATGCTGATCTGCGCGGCCTCGGCCAGGATGCCCGGCCAGATGGGGCTCGCCGAGGGTCCGCCCACCATGACGGCGCGCCGGAACTCCATGCCGTAGGGCCTTAGCGCCAGCAGCTTCTCGCTGAGCAACGTGGCGGCTCCCTCCATGACGGCGCGGCTGATGGAAGCCGCATCGGCGTCGATGGGCTCCGGCGGCAGGCGCAGGTCGATCTTCAGGCCGCCTGCGCCGGACCGAGCCGACGCGGCCGCCTCATTGAACACACTGAGACGGTCGGGCCGGCCCGGCGCGATGAGATGGTCGATGTACCAGTCGATCTGCCGGCCAATGCCGGTGACGGAGAACATGCCCGCCCATGGTCCGCCAGAGGCGGAGAGAAACGGGTCGCAGAGCAGGCCGGCCTCAAGTAGCGGACCGCGCAGGACGCAGGGCGTAAAGCCCACCCACGAGGTGCCGCACGAGAGGAGCAGGTCGCCGGGCTCCAGCGCGCCGACGCCGCGGGCGGCCGACGGGTGGTCGAACGAGCCGGCCACCACCAGCGTGCCGGCGGGCAAGCCCGTGGCGTCGGCGGCTTCCGGCGTAACCGGGCCCAAGGGCATACCAGGGTCAACGAGCGACGAGAGGCGGTCCTCGCCGATGCCCAGGCGCTCCAGGTGCGGCGTGAAGAAAGACCCGGCGGCCTGATCCACCAGATAGGAGGTCGTCGCCGTCGACCGATCCATGCGCCAGAGCCCCGTAAGCCGGTGGAGCAGCCAGTCGGTGTCCATGGCGTAGCGCCCGGCGGACTGGTAGGCCTCCGGGCGATGCTCCGCCAGCCAGGCCAGATGCGCCATCGGGAACATGGAGAGCCAGGGCCAGCCGGTCACCGCATGGACGGCGACGGGGTCGAGCCCCTCCAGCGCCGGCGGAGGATCCCGCACGGCGCGCTGGTCCATCCAGTTGATGATGGGCGTCAGCGGGGCGCCGGCGGCGTCGGTCAGGAGGGTATTGCCCGATGCGGCGGACATGGCCAGGGCCGCCACGGGCTCCGGCGCGGCGTCGGTAAGCCGTCGGATCACCCCGCAGACGCGCCGATAGAGCTCCTCGGCATTGGCCTCCACCCAGCCCTCACGGGGCTTCAGCAGGGCGGTCTCGACGCCGGCTTCGGCGAGCATGGCCCCGTCCTGGCCCACCAGGACGCCCTTGATGGCGCTGGTGCCGAGGTCGAGGCCGATGAGGGTAGATGGCTGGCTCATGGGCGATCCGCTCCATCGGGACGGGCAGATGTGGCAAGCGGCCACAGCCCACATGGGACTGCGGCCGCTTGCCGGACGGAGAAGCCCACACGGGCCACTCCGGGCTAAGCGAAGTGCGACGGGGCCTAGCGGCCCATGCCGGGCGCTCCGCCGCCGAGCATCGGCCGCGGCGGCGTCTTGCTCTGCGCCTCACCCATGCCCGGAAGCGTCACGGACATAGGCGGCGGGGAGCCGGCGCCACCGGCAGGCCCGGTGACCGGCGCGGGCCCGCCACCGGTTGCGATCGGCGGCGGCGTGGTGTCCTTGCCGACACCCACCGTCTTGAGGATCACCGCGGCGCAGAGCACCAGGATGACGATGACGGCCGGGATGACGATCTTGGGATCGAGGTTCTTCACGCGGTCACCAGCCTTAGATGTCGGACGGGTCGTTGTCGAGGTGCCAATGGTGGCCCTTGAGGTACCAGTTGATATCGTAGTTAGCTACGCCCAGCTGGGTGGTGAACGGGATGCGCAGCAAAGACGCATGGCCGTCGAAAAAGACGGCGTTGATGGTCTTGTCGCGGCCTTCGTTCGTGCCGGTCCACATCCAGGGGGTGCCGCCGCCGTCGTGCCAGGCCTCTTCGACGATCGGGGCGAGGGATGCCGGCCGCTGGATCGAGGCCATGCGCATGGCATGGCGCCAGGTGAAGGTGTAGCCGTCGATGGCGTGGCGGAAGTAGTAGCTGCTGGAGACGGCCCACGGGATCCAGCGCTCAGCCTGGGCGTCGCTGGGGCAGGTGAAGATCTGGACGTTCTTGACGTAGGGGTTCAGCACGCGGACATGGCCGCCAAGCTGCCCGTTGGCCAGGTAGCGCCGATGGCCAAACGCCTGGATGTGCAGGCCGCCGACGTAGCCGTTGGCGTAGTTGCACATGGGGGTGAAGGAGGGGTCGTCGTTGCAGGTTACCGACGAGTCTGGCACGGTCTCATCGTAGTCCTGCACGTACATCATCAAGCTCAGGCCGATCTGCTTCATGTTGGAGAGGCAGGAGGTCTTCCTTGCCTGCTCACGGGCGCGGGCGAAGACAGGGAAGAGGATCGCCGCCAGGATCGCGATGATCGCGATGACGACGAGCAGTTCGATCAGCGTAAAGCCACGCCGACCACGTTGTGCATGCATCAATCTCACATCCATCTCCTTCGTGGATTTGATGTGCCGGCGCTCGTAGGCGACGGTCATCGCTATAGGCGAGCGGCCCGGCTGCGCGCCTTTGCGCGGCCGGACTGCGAGCACCCACATGATTCACGGACGACCAGTTGCGTCGGACAGGTGACGCGCCGGGCCACGCCCGTGTACGTTCCCGCCATGCGGTCAAGCAGCAACCTCGCGGCGGTCTGGCCCATCTCGTAGAACGGCTGCCTCACGGTTGTCAGCGGCGGCTCCATCAGCGCGGCAGCCCCAATGTCATCGAACCCGGCCACGGCAACGTCGCCGGGCGCCTTCAGCCCCCGATCGCGGAGCGCACGGATCAGAAGCAACGCCAGTCCGTCATTGACCGCAAAGACGGCATCGGGGATCGCCTCCGTGGCGATCCATCGGTCAACGAGCCGCGTCATCTCGGCGTTGGTCTCAGTCGTCGGTCCGCCGAACTCCACACGTGCCGGTAGCTCGTGGGCGTCCATGGCCTCCGTGTAGCCCGCCAGCCTCTCGGTACACGACGAGGGCTCGGGCTCCAGCGAGACGGCGACGATGCGGCGGTAACCGTCCTGCACCAGATGCTCGACGACCGCGCGCGCGGCCGCCACGTTCGAGACACCCACGTAGTCGCAGTCCAGGCCCTGCAGGTAGCGGTCTATCTGCACGACGCTGACGCCGCCGCCCAGGGCCTCGGTAAGGAGGCTCCGGTTCTGGTCGGTGGGTTCGGCGTAGATGATGATCCCGCCGATCCCCTTGTCTATCAAAGAACGCAGGTGCGCCGCCTCGGTCTCATGCCGCCTCTGGGCATCCCTCGGCGTCTCGCACACGATGAGGTGGTGGTCCTCCAGCCTCATGATCTCCTGGCATCCCTGGAATATGGCCGCCGAACCGTCCCGCGCCATCCCGTAGATGATCAGGGCGGCCAACTGCAGCCGGTCCCTGGCTTCCCTCGGCGTTTCGTGGGGCTCCGGCAGGCCCAGCACCACGGTCCCGCGCCCCTGCTCCGGGGCCACCAGGCCGTCCTGCTTCAGCACGTCCATCGCCTGACGGATCGTGTCGCGGCTGCACCGGAACTCGGCGGCCAGATCACGCTCCGACGGGAAGTACTCGCCCACGGCATATCCGTAGTCGGCGATACGGTCCCGCAAGATGCGGACGACGCGCTGGTACGCCGGAAGCCTGCTCCGCTTCACTGCCGCTTCGCCGGTTGGCCGCGTCGCCATCTTTGCTTCCGCCTCGCCTCGAGCGCACCCTGCATCAAACTGCGACCTGATGATCGCCACCATGCTCCCTACCACTTTACACCACTTGCAGTCCAGTGTCAAGCGGTCCCGCGACGCCGGGCCGGAATCGTGAGCGGTATACTGGTTGGAACACTCGCTTCAACGCCGAAGCGCCGTCTACGATGGGGAGCAGCCATGGGCGAAGCAGACGTTGCAGGAGGCGCCGGCGAGCGCCGCGAGACCCAGACCGACTTCATCCGGGAGGCCATCCGCGAGGATCTGCGGAACGGCCGGTTCGACCGGGTCCACACGCGGTTCCCGCCGGAGCCCAACGCGTACCTGCACATTGGGCACGCCAAGGCCGTCTGGATCGACTACGGCATCGCCCTGGAGTTCGGCGGCAAGTTCAACCTCCGGTTTGACGACACCAACCCCGTGCGCGAGGACCAGGAGTTCGTCGACGCCATCATCGAGGACGTCCGCTGGATCGGAGCCGATTGGGAAGACCGCCTCCTCTACGCCTCGGACTACTTCGAGCAGATGTATGAGTGGGCCTGCGACCTGATCCGCAAGGGCAAGGCCTACGTCTGCGACCTGACGGCCGAAGAGGTGAGCGCCGGCCGCGGCACCCTCACCACGCCCGGCGTAGACAGCCCCTACCGCAACCGCACCGCCGACGAGAACCTGGACCTCTTCGCCCGCATGCGCGCCGGCGAGTTCCCCGACGGCACGCGCACGCTGCGGGCCAAGATCGACATGTCCTCGCCGAATTTCCTCCTGCGCGACCCGGTGATGTACCGCATCCTCCATTCCGACCACCACCGCCAGGGCGACAAGTGGCGCCTCTACCCCATGTACGACTGGGCGCACGGCCTCGAGGACTCCATCGAGGGCGTCACCCACTCGCTCTGCTCGCAGGAGTACGAGATCCACCGGCCGCTCTACGACTGGTTCCTGGACGAGTTGGGCATCTACCACCCGCGCCAGATCGAGTTCGCGCGCCTGAACCTCTACTACACCGTCATGAGCAAGCGCCGCTTCATCGACCTGGTCAACGGCGGCCACGTGAACGGCTACGATGACCCGCGCCTGCCCACCCTTGCCGGGCTCCGCCGCAGGGGCTTCACGCCCGAGGCCATTCGCGAGTTCTGCCGCCGCATCGGCGTCGCCAAGACCGACAGCATGGTCGACGTGGCCGCGCTGGAGGATTGCGTCCGCGAGGACCTGAACCGCACCTCGCCGCGCATCATGGCCGTGCTGGATCCGCTGAAGGTGGTGCTGACCAACTACCCCGAGGGCCGGGTCGAGGAGCTCGACGTCATCAACAACCCCGAGGACCCCTCGGCCGGCACCCGCAAGGTCCCCTTCTGCGGCGAGCTCTACATCGAGCGCGACGACTTCCGCGAGGTGCCGCCGCCCAAGTTCTTCCGCCTCTCGCCGGGCCGCGAGGTCCGATTGCGCAACGGCTACTTCATCCGCTGCGAGGAGGTGGTGAAGGACGCCGACGGAGCCGTTGTGGAGCTTCGATGCACCTACGACCCCGCCACCCGAGGCGGCGACGCACCCGACGGCCGCAAGGTGAAGGCCACGCTCCACTGGGTGGCGGCCCCCACCGCCGCGCCCATGGAGGCGAGGCTCTACGACCATCTCTTCCTGAAGCCCGACCCCGACGACGTCGAGCCGGGCCAAACCTACCTCGACAACCTGAACCCCGAATCCCTCAAGGTGGTGCGCGGCTTCGTGGAGCCCTCGGCCGCCGAGGCGCTACCGGGGACGCGCTACCAGTTCGAGCGGCTTGGCTACTTCTGCGTCGACAAGGAGAGCGCGCCGGGCGCCCTGGTCTTCAACCGCACCGTCACACTCCGCGACACGTGGGCCAGGATCGAGAAGGCGGCCAAAGGGGGCAAGTGACAGGCGGGTAGCCCGACGAACGCTTGACATAGAGGCCTGCTCCGTGACATCCTGAGCCACTGTCTGGCTGGCGGCGCAGTTGCCGCCGGCCACCGGACGTGTTCACCGGCATCCTCGCCGGAGATGCGTCCCGCGCGCAGCGCCTTGCGCACACTCCCTCGCCACCGTGCGGACCCGCCCTGAACGGGACCCCACACGACCTGCGCCGGGAAACCACCCAGTTCGACGCTCCACGGGGTTGTGGGCCGTCTCCCTGCGGATTCGTCCGCCAGCCACACTCCAAGGAGATCGAGCCATGCCACATGCCATGCCCGTGCGCCCGTTCGCACGCGCCCTCGCCGCCGTCGTCGCCCTGGCCGGCCCCCTCGCCTGCGCCGGCGCAGAAGATGCGCCGACCACCACCGTCACCGGATTGGTGGATGTCTACACCCAGGCGAGCCTCTCCCATCCGGCCTCCGGCGCGCTGCTCACCGGCCGTAGCTTCGACGTGCGCCACAGCAGCTTCGCGCTCAGCCTGGCCGAGCTCAACATCACCCGCTCGACCACAGCGTCCTCGCCGTTCGGCTTCACCGCTACGCTGACCGCGGGCAAGACCGCCGACCTGGTCCACGCCACAGAGCCCGGAGGCGCCACCAACTACAAGCTGATCCAGCAGCTCTACGGCACCTGGACGGGCGGCGGCGCCCACCCGGTCACCATCGACGCAGGCAAGTACGTCACCATGATGGGCCTTGAGGTGATCGAGAGCCCGCTGAACGACAACTACTCGCGCGGCCTGCTCTTCAACTACGCGATCCCCTTCTACCACATGGGTATCCGCGCCACCACCCCGCTCAGTAGCGCCCTCACCGGCCAGCTCCACCTCGTCAACGGCTGGAACAACGCCGAGGACGACAACGGCGGCAAGTCGCTGGGCCTCCAGCTCAACTACAAGCCTACGGCGGCCTCCAACGTGATCTTCAACTGGATGGGCGGAACCGAAGGCGCAGGCGCGGCCCTGCCCTACGCATTGGACGTGCAACTCGTCGACCTCGTTGCCACCATGGCCCTCACGCCGAAGCTCAAGGTGGGCGCAAACTTCGACTACGCCTCGGCGACGCGCTCCGCCGGCGGCGGCGGGCACTGGAACGGCCTGGCCCTCTACGGCCGCTACCAGGCCTGCGACACCTGCGCCGTGGCCGCCCGGTTCGAGGGCTTCGACGACAGCGAAGGCCTCCGCACCGGCACGCCCCAGACCCTCCACAGCTCGACGCTCACCCTCGAGCAGGCCCAGAAGGGCGGCGGCCTCACCCGCCTCGAGTACCGCTACGACCACGCGGGATCGGCCTTCTTCCCGTCGGCCGCAGGGACCTCAGGCAAGCAGCACACGATCACCATCGGCCAGACCGTGAAGTTCTGAGCCCTCGCCTCCGCCGGCGATAGCCCACCCGCCCCAACGCAAAGACAGCGCCCCCGGAAGCCGAAGCCTCCGGGGGCGCCTCTAGTGCGCACCAACGCGCCGCTTGCCAGTTGCGGCTCACGCATGACGCGGAAGGAGGCCGCGCCACAGCGGCATTGTACCTGCGGACGGTGGGTTTGGTGGGAGCCCGCATCGGCTCTGACCGCGTATACGTGTTCCATATGCCGGCAGCGGCCGCCGTCGGAGAAACGGCGGCAGGCGAGCCCATACCGGCAGCGGAGCGGAACATGGAACCCTCAGCAATGCCGGCGCGCTTTGGGCCCCCAAAAGTAGACGTAGCGCGGCAGGGCGAGGGGGTGAGGGGCAGGTAGAATCACTGCATCGGCCGCGAGCATGCTCCCGAGCAGCGGCATGAGGTGATGCTATGAGACTCGGCAGACGGGTCCTGACGATCCTGATCTTTGCCGTCGGCCTCCTGGTCCTCCTTCTCTACGCCGCCGCCAGCCTCGTCGTGAGCCGCGCCTTCGAGGCCACAGAAGCCGCCTACGCCCGCCACGATCTGGCTCGCGCTCGCGTGGCGCTGAGCAATGTAGTGGATGACGTCGACCGGTCAGTCGCCGACTGGTCCCACTTTGACGACGCCTATGCCTTCGCCCAGACCGGTAGCGACGCCTTCGTGAAGGCGAACCTCACGCCATCTGTCATGAACGCCCTCGATCTGGATGCCCTGCTGATCACCGACACCGCCGGCCGTCCGGTCTGGTCAGGCGAGTTCGGTCGGGCACATACGAGAATCGGGCCCGCGCCGACAGCCCTGGCCGATCTCGTCCGCCCCGGCGGCCCGCTGCACCGGTCCGTCGCAGGCGACCCCGCAGCCAAGGGCGTGGTGATGCTCAGGGGCGGAGCCATGGCCGTAGCGGCGCGGCCGCTTCTGACCAGCGCTGGAGCCGGCCCGGCTCGGGGCGTGCTCGTGATGGGTCGCTACCTGGGCCCGGCGCAGGTCCGGCGCATTAGCGATGACCTGCAGGTCGGCGTCGCCCTCCATGCACTCGATGCGCCCTCGCTCACGCCAGAGGCCCGGCGAGCCCTTGCGGCGCTCAACCAGGCAGCCCAGGACGACGCGGCAATCTACGGCAAGGGTACCGTGAGCCTATGCGGCCGCGTGCACGACGTCGGCGGAGCGCCGGCGCTCCTGGTCCAGGTGACCATGCCGCGCGAGATCTCCCGGCAGGGCGTCCGTGCCACCGCCCTCTTCGGCGTCCTGCTGGTTGTGGCATGCCTGGTCTTCGGCGTCACGGTCTCCATCGTGCTCCGCCGGTACGTGGTCACCCGCCTGGAGCGGCTCAGCGCCGAGGTCGCCGGCGTGGATCCTGAAGGCGAGTCTAGCCGACAAGTGACGGTGACCGGATCAGATGAGATTGCATCCCTGGCAGGCGGCATCAGCGCCATGCTGACCCGGGTGGCCGAGTCGCGGGCCGCGGCGGTGGCAAGCCGCCGGCAGTATGACGCGCTCTTCGGCGCCATGCCCACCGGCTGCGCCCTGCATGAGATGGTCTACGACGCAGGGGGTCGCCCGATCGACTACCGGTTCCTCGCGGTCAATGCAGCATTCGAGGCGATGACCGGCCTCAGCTTCACTGATATTGTGGGCCGGACGATCACGGAGGCCCTGCCGGGCATCGAGCCGACCTGGATCGCCGCTTACGGCGAGGTAGTCGCAACGGGCGTGCCGACCCGGTTCACCGACTACTCCGCAGGCCTGAGCAAGCACTTTGATGTGGTGGCCTTTCGGCCGGCCCCCGGCCAGTTCGCATGCATCGTCACCGACATCACAGACCAGACGCGGACCGCGGCCGAACACGAGGCGCTTCAGACCCGGTTGGCCCACATAGAGAGGATGCAGGCCGTCGGGCGGCTTGCAGGCGGCGTCGCCCACGACTTCAACAACATGCTGATGGCCGTGCTCAACAATGTGGAGCTGGCCCGAGACGTGCTGCCGGCCGGGCATCAGGCCGTCGAGCACCTCGACGAGATCAAGGGCGTGTCCAACAGGTCAGCCGACCTGACCCGGCAGCTTCTGGCCTACGCCAGCAAACAGACGATCAAGCCCACCGTGCTGGATCTGAACAGCGTTCTCAACGGCATGCTCAGAATGCTCCGCCGGCTCATCGGCGAGGATATCGAGCTCGCCTGGCGTCCGGGCGAGGAGCTCTGGAACGTGAAGGCCGACGCGTCGCAGATCGATCAGATCATGGTCAACCTGACCGTGAACGCCCGCGACGCCATGGCCGGGCCAGGCACGCTGACCGTCGAGACATCCAATGTCTCGCTCGATGGCGGCGACTTCGTGCGACTCACAGTCAGCGACACCGGAAATGGCATAGACGCCGAGACTCTGCAGCACATCTTCGAGCCTTTCCACACGACCAAGGGCCTCGGCGAGGGTACCGGCCTGGGGTTGGCAACGGTCTTCGGCATCATGCAGCAGAACGGCGGGTTTGTGCAGGTGGATAGCGAGCCGGGCCGAGGCGCCACCTTCCGCATGCACCTGCCGAGGTCGCTCGATATGCCGCCGACTCCCGAGCCCGTAGCGTCTGGACCCGAGCGCGCCCAGCCGGCCGGCGGCGGCGAGACGATCCTGCTGGTCGAAGACGAGCGGCCCATCCGCATCTCGACCCAGCGGCTACTGGAGCGGCTGGGGTACCGCGTGCTGTCGGCGGAGGGGCCCGAAGAGGCGATCGAGCAGCAGGCCGCGTTCGACGGCACGATCGACCTGCTCCTGACCGATATCACCATGCCGAAGATGACCGGCATCGAGTTGGCACAGGTGATGCGGGAGTTGCGGCCGGGCATCCGGTGCATCGCCATGTCGGGCTACACATCCAACGTGGCCGCCAAGGACGGCGTGCTGGAGGACGGCATGCCGTTCCTCCCCAAGCCCTTCACGCGAGAGGTCCTCGCGCGCACGGTCCGCGAGACCCTCGACGGACCACCTCCCGCATGAGGAAGTGAGGACCTGCAGGGGCGAATAAGCGAACCAACCACGGCGCGCACCAAGATGCCGCTGCCAACCCCTCACTCCCTGCTCCCTCCCCTTGCCGCGATGCGGGTGGGGGTGGGCGGGGGTGGGGGTCGTGGTTCTCACACCCTCACCCCCTCACCTCCTCACCCCTTCACCCCTTCACGCGCCGCCCACCCCCTCACCCCCTTCTCCTCCTCAGGCGCCTCAAGCGCTGCCTATCGGCCACCGGACGACAGGCGGCGCCCACAGGTCATCGATGATCTGGAGCTCAACCGCGGATAGGACCTCCTCCACGGGCATCTGCAGCCGGAGCGCGCAGACATCCAGGCTGCCATCGAACCGGTCCGCAACGATGTCGATGTAGGTGGCCCACATCGGGTGCGCCATGGCCTCGAAGACGTCGGCGAGGACCTCCTCATAGGTCTGCTCGCAGGGCAGGTCGGCAGGGCCGAAGCAGAAAATCGGGGTGGACGTTCGGAGCAGGGCCTCCCGGTCGGCGATCACCATCAGGTGGCGAAGGACCACAGCGCCCAGCATCCGGCCGCGGGCGTGGCTGAGGGAGCCGGACGGCCATGGCGGTAGCTCTATCCGGGCGAACCATGCGGACCTCCTGAAACTTCAGTCGGTACACTACCAGCGGACCTTCGGTTAGTGTCCGAAGGCTCCCTCCTGCCTGAGGACCACTCGGGTTCGTCCCGGTCGTGCTGCTGACGCCGCGCCACCACTTGCATGCGGATGGCGCGGCGTTCCCATGCGTGCCCCGCAAACCCCGGACAAGGATGGTCGCTCGGCCAACGCCGCACCTTGCGCCACAGGCAGCCAAGGACGCCAAGGGTCTGTGCAGAACCCCTCGCGGAGCGACCACGGGAAGTGTGGCACAGATCGGCGCCCGACCCACCAAGCGCCGTTTCACCCGCTCCCCCGCACCCCATCACCCGCCTTCGGCGGCGGCCCGTGCCAGGTTCAGGGCCAACAGCCGCGAGATGACCTCGTCGTCCGTCAGGTCGGCGGGCTGGCTGTAGGCGGTGGCTGGGTTGGATCAGGTTGCGGTCTGGACGGGCGGGTAGTCGAAGGTCGTTGTCGTGAGCAGTAGACCGGTGATCTCTCTGCACACGCGCAGTTCGATCTCGGCGAAGCTGGAGTTGAACTCCAACAGCGCAGGGTTCTGGCGTACCTCCGCCATCTGGTTCTGGTACTGCTGGGACATGGGCGGACCCTCGAGTAGCGCGACGGCGGACCAGAAGTCGGCGGCTGAGGGGAACATGTGGCGGCACAGGACGAACGACCGGTCCGTGTGGAGGTGCCCATGCGAGACCGAATGCAGAAGGCCGCCCACGGCGCGAAGGCTCCCGACGCGCTTGGCGCTGAGGTGGGCACGGCAGAGCCATGCGACGTCGAGCGTCAGGGAGCGCACCGCCGATCCCTCTGCGAAGATGGCGTCGAGCAGGCGGTCGCGGGCATTCGAGGGCTCGCCGAGCAGCCAGAGGCACAGATCGAAGGGAAGCGCATCGAGGTAGCGAGATCGGGGCTCAGTGCCGATGCTTGCGACGCAGCGGTATAGCCGCGCGATAAGGCGCCTATCGGGGCGGCACCCATAGTCTGCCACGAGCAAGAGGCAGGCCAGCGCGATGGTGTCCAGGTCGTCGGGCAGGCGATCGGGTCGGCTGCGCCGCTCGTGCTCGGTGGCGAAGCGCGTGGCGAAGGCGAGCGCGGCCCAGTCGGCGAGAGTGCCGCCGCCGGCCGCAGCGAACGTGTTAGGCAGGCCGCTAAGCAAGGACTGCTCGGGCGGAATCGCGAATCGCATGGGCTGGGCAATCTCCTGGTTCATGCGAGGCAGGCACTGAAGCCGATGGCAATGCGCCGGAACGCGTCTATTACGCACGGGCGGCCACGGGGGGCCGCCCCTCACAGGTCCAGGGTTTGTTGGCCCGGGTCGGTGGTTAGTTTGGGGGCGGTGGCTACTCCTAGGAGGAGGGCCGACGATGGGATCTGGAAGGGCTGGTTGGCGAGGAGCTGCTCGGCTGTGCGGAACTGGAAGCGCGGGAGGCGGTGGCCTCCGAGGGGCGTGGTGTAGAAGCCCAGGGTGTCGGCTTCGCGGAGCATGGGGGTTGTGGGCGGGTCGAGGGTGATGTAGAGGCCCAGTGTGGCCTTCTCGCGGGCTATGACGTGGGCGAAGTCGCGGGCGTGGCCGAGGCTGGGGTGGCCGGACTTGACCTGGATGACGGCCTTCTTGGGGTTGGCGGCGTCGTCGCGGAAGTAGAGGAGGCCGTCGACGCCTCCGTCGGCGCCCTTCTTCTGCTGGTAGAGCATGGCGCGGGGGACGAGGCCGACGGCCCATTTCTGGAACTCGTCGCGGTCCTGGTTGGCGAGGGCGCGGGCCTCAGCGTCGGTGGTGGGCTCGCCGATGACTCGGTAGTCGGACTTGGCCTGGAGCGCGAAGGAGTCGGCGAGACGTCCTTTGATGAGAGCCACGGCAAGGTGGGCTACGTCAATGCCGATCCACCGGCGGCTAAGCTCTGCGGCGGCCAGAACTGTTGTGCCGCAGCCGCAGAATGGGTCGAGCACAGTGTCTTCTGGATCGCTGGATGTAACCAGAATCCGGCGGAGCAAGCCAAGCGGCTTTTGCGTGTCAAACCCGAGTTTCTCCTCCTCGCCCTCAAGGTACTTAACGTCCTCGTCGATGCACTCCTGGGACTGGTGGAGAACGCCATGTGTATTGGGCTGGTACGCCCAAATGTCCTGGTATGGCGTGCCTGGTCCGATGTACTGCCGGTACATGGGTTGGCCTCCAGGCTTGGCAGGGAACACGATGAGATCATGCGCCAGGAGTATATCCAGCATTTGGTGGCTACCCAGCCCCTCGCCTCGATCGGGCAGGAAGCCCCGTAGGGACAGCGGGATCGCCCAGTGACGCCCTGCGGCTGTGGGGTCAAAGCCACGCCAGGAAGCACCACTCTCGCCATGCCTTACGCCGGGGCCCGTCAGGTAGTTCAGCTGATGCTTACCTCTGCCATCGACATGTTTAACCTGTCTTCAATATATGCACGACTATACGGGCGACATCCTGGATGAAATGTAAACATATCAGATTTACTATAAAACAACAAGGTATCATGAATTGGTCCATACTGTCGAGTGGTCTTATTGTGCGAGTTTGTGCGTCGCCAGATGATCTCATTCCTGAAGTTCGTCGGTTCGAACACGGCGTCCAGAACGAGCTTGAGGTAGTGGCTGGCGGTGGGGTCGCAGTGGAGGTAGAGGCTGCCGGTGGGTTTGAGGACGCGGTGTAGCTCGGCGAGGCGCGGGGCCATCATGGCGATGTAGGCGGTGACGGCGTTGCGGCCGAGCATCTGGGTGAAGCCCTGGACTAGGTTGAGGAGGCGTGGGTTGCGGCACTCGTGCAGGAAGGTCTGGTAGGCCTCTTCGGACCACTCCCATGTATCGGTGAAGGCCTTGATCTGGGCGGGGCTCTGGAGACCGGACTGCTCCTTGAAGAGCACGTTGTAGTTGCGCTGCGAGTTGAAGGGCGGGTCGAGGTAGACGAGATCGACGGAGGCGTCGGGCATGTGCTTCCGGAGGACGTCGAGGTTATCGCCGTAGTAGAGGGTGTTTGAGGGCATGGTGTGGTGGGTTCAGGGGCGGGAGGGGCGGGAGGGCATCGACGCATCGCTGGCGCAGTGGGCCATCCCGCCCCTTCTCGGCAGAAGCTAACGGCGCTGGCTGCACCCGGTCATCGATCGCTTGGCAGCACGCCCTCCTCACTAAGGCGTATCGTGATGACTTTAGCGGACACCTGGAACGCATCAGCGATGAAGCCCGCCACCTGGTTGGCTGCGTAGTCGCCCAGCTCTTCGAGAGCGATGCCATGGGCCCGAGCGCGCTCGGCGGCGCTCGTGTAGTGCCTCCGCAGCGCGGCGCCAGGGACGAGCAGGTAGCCGGCGAACGCATTGGCCTGTCGCTCCAGGAAGCTGTACTGCTTGGCATCCCACGACTGAACCGCTCCCTTCCATGTGCCGGTGCCGCTCATCGCCAGGGACTCGATGAGGGGGCGGTGCAGCACCAGATGCCCGAGCTCGTGTGCCAGCGTAAAGCGGTACCGATTCTGCCTCCGCTCCATGACCCACTGGTCTACCGTGATGCTCGTAAGGTCCGCAGACAGGGCTCCGTCTACCCGTGCATGGTCCAGGTAACCTGGGATTGGGACGATGTCAAGGCCGAAGGTCTGCTCGACCAGGAGCTCAATGGGAACAGGCGGCCCCTGTGCACCGCCCAGGTCAGCGAGGAGTCTGTCGGCCGCCTCCCGCAGTTCCTCCTTAGACCTGAACTGAACCTTGGGCATCATGTGTCCATGCTTGGCGGATCATTGCGATCACCTCTTCGAGTTTGTCCTCGTCCACCGGGCCCCCCTCCAACGTGCGGAAGAAGAGCGGCAGCTTGCCGGCCAGTTGCTGGTCCGAGAGGACTGCCGGCGGGATGCTACCGCACCCCAGCGCCGCGAGACGTCGGAGCTCCCGCGACTGCTCTGACCCTGGTTCCACGTCAAGCGCCAACTCGAGAGCGGCCAGCCGCCCCTCGTCGGGCGGACTGAGCAGGCCCCGCTCCAGCTTACTGTAATTGGATGGATCGACGGCGATCCGCAAGCAGAACTCGCGAAGCCCGATGCCGCGCTCCAGCCGTAACGCCCTGATATACTGCCCGAATGCCTCCCCCATGGCTTGTTCTCCCCTCCGTGGTAACAGTGTTACCACGGAGGGGCAGTCGTTGTCAAGGCCCTCCGGCGCACACCGGCTTGGCGTGGTTCACCCCACTGACCCACGGGGCCCTCCCGCCTAGCGTACCGGGCAGGCACTCCATGCCCGGCCGCACTCCTAGGGAACGGCGCGGCCGATCGCTCCGAGAGGGTTGTGCGGCGCCACTTGGCGATGAACTGGGATGCGGTCATGGGGCGTAGGTTCGACGGCGGACGGCCGGGCTCCTGCGAAGGTGCCGCGGGGCCGTCCCTATGACCTTCCGTCCTACGGCCTCCAGCGGGCGGCGTTGGCCAGGATGCGGGCGTAGGCGGGGTGGCGGAACTCGCGGTCGGTGTGGCCCGGCATCAGGTAGACCACGTGGCCCTTGCCCGTGGGCATCGTCCAGCCTGCGGTCTCCTGGCGGTAGGTTCGACCGTCGGCGGCGGTGTAGGTGAGGCCCAGGAGCAGCGTCCGCTTGCCGCACGGATCGCCGGAAGGCAGGCGCCCCTGGCCCAGCACGTGGTTCAGGTAGACCTCGGTCTCCTCCAGCCGGAAGCCCTGCCCGCCGTCGGCCTGCTCCCACTTCACGCCGCGCAGGATCGGGTGCTTCGGGGCGAGGGCGCGGATGTCCATGGTCACGCCCTCGATCCATCGGTAGCCGCCCTGCTCGAAGGGCAGCGACGGCGCCTCCACGCCCAGGAACCGGAACCAATGGGGGTTGGCGCCGGCCCGCTTGGCGGAACTAATGCTGTGGTGCAGGACGATGAGCTTGCCGCCGCCCTCGGCAAAGCGAATGCAGGCCTCCTCGGCGCGGTGGTCCAGCTTCCCGTGGATATAGACCAGGACGCAGGCGTAGGCGGCCAGTTCATCCGGCGTCTCGGCCTGCGTCGCAACCTGGGCGTCCATGCCGGCCTCGCGACCCAGCAGTTCCGCTACGACGCGCATGGCGGGGATCTCGTCGGCCACGATCAGGGCGCGAGGCCGCTCCGGCGCGGCCAGGCAGCAGAGGGCGGCGGCGGCAAGGGCGAGGGCCGCCGCTACCATTCGCGGCATCCCAGGCAGCACTCTTCGATGGCCGAGCAGAGGGCCTCGATGTTCTCCAACGGCGTGTTGGCGTCCCAGACGGAGCCGGAGACCATGAGGCCGCCATCGGGCAGGTACATACGGCTCACCACGCCGCGCACGTGCTCCGTGATCTCCTGCGGAGTGCAGAAGGCGAACATCTGGCGGTCCAGGTCGACATTGGCGCAGAGCTTGCCCTTGTAGGCCCGCTCGATGCCGTCGAGCCCGTTGGCGCGGTACTGCGGGTCGTGTACCGAGACGCCGCACTCGATCAGGTCGTCCACGATGGGCAGCACGCAGCCGTCGGAGGAGAGGTAGACATGGGCGCCGGCGGCGCGGCAGAGGCCGAAGAGCTGGGCGAAGAGGGGCTTGATGTGCTTGCGGAACTTCTCGGGGCTGATCATCAGCGAGCGCTGGGCGCCGATATCCGTGTGGAAGGCCACCGCGTCGACGCCGAACTCCAGCGCGGGCGTGATGAGGCGCGTCTCGTAGTCCAGCAGCATGTCGACGAGGCGCGTGAGGCGCGGGTCGTCCGTGGCGATATCCATCATCAGGTTGTCGAAACCGCGGAGGAAGTAGAGGCGGTCGAAGAGCCGCTCGCCGTCACCCATGACCAGATGGCCGGCGTCCTTGGCGGCCTGCATGTGCATGCGGGCGGCGGGCCAGTCGCGGCCTCCCCGCTCGCTCTGGGTGATGGGATCGGGCGGGCTGTAGCCCTCCAGCGCGTCCCAGTCGGCCAGGGGGTGCTCGACGACCTGCCCCTCGAGCCCGCCCACCTCGTTGTGCCAGACGCACTGCCAGTTGTCCGTGAAGCGCTCGCCCTGGCGGTAGACGTTGCCGAAGGCGTCGAAGTCCACCGATCCGGCCCCGAAGCCGGGGAAGAGGCGCGGATGCGAGAGGACCACATCCTCGAGCCGCTCGCGGTGCGTATGCCAGGCCAGCGGCGCCAGCGAGACGCTGCAGGGGATCCAATCCGGGCAGCGGAACTCCACGGTCCGAAGCCAGTTCTCGCGCTCGGTCATGCGGCGTCTCCTAGTGGTGTGGTGACGCCGGTACGTTCCAGATCGCATGCCCGGATTCCTGCGGCGGGACGCAGGCGACCCGGGTGGCAGTAGACTAACGGTATGAGCGCACCCGACGACGGTTCCGAGGAGATGGGCGCCGGTCCGCCGCCCGAGCCCGCGCCCAGCGCCTCGGTGGATGAACTCCAGCGAGTGCAGTTGACCGCCGAACGCCGCGCGCTGATGTTGACGCTGGTGCGGCGGGTGGCCTTGCACGTCCTCTCCAGCCGCACCGGCATCGAGGCGCTGCAGCATATCGCGCACGGAGCCTGCCGGCTCACGCGAACCCGCTACGCCGCCATCGCGGTGGCCCACCCCGACGGCACGGGCCTGCAACAGACCGTCACCGTGGGCGCGCCGCCCGACGGCCCGTCGGCCTCGCTCTCCGGCGAGGAGATGCTCGCCGAGGCGCAACGCATCATCACCCTCGGCAGGAGCGGACGCGCCGCCGCCGATCCCGCGCCGCGCTCGGACCGGCTCCTGGCGCCGATCCGCCGCCGCCGAACGGTGCTGGGCGCCCTCTGCGTGGTCAAGGCGACCGGCGAAGGCCCCTTCCCGACCGACGCCGACACCTCGCTCCGCGCCCTGGCCGAGAACGCGGCGGTCGCCATCCACGAGCTGCACCAGATCACGCGGCAGAGGTCGCTCATCCGCGCCCTCATCGCGGCGCAGGAGGACGAGCGCCGGGCCGTGGCCTACGACCTGCACGACGGCCTGACGCAGTACGTCATGGCGTCGCACGCCCATCTGGAGGCGTTCCGGACCGCCCACGCCGAGGGCGCCGAGGATGAGGCGCAGGAGGAGCTCGACCTGGCCACGCGATTCCTGAGGGACGCCGTGGTGGAGACGCGCAGGGTCGTCAGCGGGCTACGGTCGCTGGCGCTGGACGACCTGGGACTGGCCGGCGCCCTGGAGCAGCTCCTCTCCGAGGAGCGGGAGCGGGCAGGCTGGGAGAGCGCCCGGTTCACCGACGGCTCAGGCGGCCGCAGGTTCGACACCGCCATCGAGACGACGGTCTACCGCGTGGTCCAGGAGGCCCTGAGCAACGTCCGCAAGCACGCCGGCGCCTCCGAGGTCCAGGTGGGGCTGGAGTACTCGCCCGGAGCCCGACCGGGCGACGCCAGGCTCTGCGTCACCGTGATCGATACCGGGCGCGGATTCGAGCACCCCGCGGCCCAGACCGACTACGCGCACCTCGGCCTCCACAGCATGGCGGAGCGCGTGGAGCTGGCCGGCGGCGCCCTGGAGCTTCGCAGCGCCGCCGGTGAGGGGACCACCGTGCGGGCCACGGTGCCCGCGTTGCCGGCCTCGGGCCAGGAGGCGACACCATGAGCGATCCGCATCCCGAGCCGACGGTAACCGTGATGCTGGTGGACGACCACGAGATCTGGCGCGGCGGCGTGAAGAGCATGCTCCGGCGCACCGAGTTCGCCGTGGTGGCCGAGGCCTCGTCCGGATCCGATGCCGTGGAGGCGGCCCGAGCCGCGCGCCCGCGGCTGGCGCTCGTCGATATCCGCATGGCAGGCGGCGACGGCCTGGACGCGCTGCAGGCCCTGCGGAAGGAGTACCCCGACATGGCGGTGGTGATGCTCACCACGTACGACAACCCCACCTTCATGGCGCGCGCCATCGCCGGCGGGGCTTCGGGATACCTGCTGAAGGGTGTCGATCGGTCCGAGCTGCTGGAGTCGCTGCGGCAGGTGATGCGCGGCGAGATGCTCATCAGCTCGCGGGACCTGCTCCGGTCGATTCGCTCCACCGGACGGGATGCTCCCGCCCTGGCCGACCTGGCCGCCCCCCTTTCCGAGCGCGAGATGGAGGTGGTGCGCCTGCTTGCCGACGGGCTGAGCAACCGCGAGATCGCCGCCATGCTCTTCGTTGCCGAGTCCACGGTGAAGACGCACGTCGAGCACATCGTGGCCAAGCTGGGCGTCTCCGACCGGATCCAGGCCGCCGTCTGGGCGGTTCGCAGCGGCCTGGCCGACCTGCCGTAACGGGGCCGCGTCCGCCCAAATCCCCCATATCGCGGATACGCAAACACCCCCTCGGCCACCATAATCGGTCCATTCCCAAGGGCGCTCGGCCACGTCTTCGGCCCCCACGTTCGGCAGGCGCGCCCGCTGCTGCAAGGATTTTGCAATGGACCAGATGACGGTCGTTTCATCCGCACAGGAGAACCTGAGCCTCGACGCCACCGCTTCCGCATCAGCCGAGAAGCAGGGCGTTGCGCTCAGCTCCGTGCTCGCCGCCGTGGTGCTGACAGGTTCGAAGCTGGCGGTCGGCATCCTCACGGGTAGCCTCGGGTTGCTCTCCGAGGCGCTCCACTCCGGCCTCGACCTGGTGGCCGCAGCCGTGACCTACCTGGCTGTCCGCATCGCCGACCGGCCGGCCGACGCCGACCACCGGTACGGGCATGGCAAGGTCGAGAACATATCGGCCCTCTTCGAGACGATGCTGCTCTTCATCACCTGCTTCTGGATCGTCAGCGAAGCGGTGCAGCGCCTCTTCTTCAAGTCCGTCGAGGTGGAAGCCACCGTCTGGTCGTTCGTGGTCATCGTGGGCTCCATCATCATCGACATCTCGCGGTCCCGGGCGCTCATGCGCGTGGCGAAGAAGCACAACAGCCAGGCGCTGGAGGCCGATGCGCTCCACTTCAGCACGGATGTCTGGAGCTCCTGCGTGGTGCTGGTCGGCCTGGTCGCGGTGAAGGTGGGCGAGATGATCGGCGGCTCCGATGCCCTGGCCAAGGCGGACGCGCTGGCGGCGCTGGGGGTGGCGGTCATCGTCATCGGGGTCTGCTGGCGCCTCGGCAAGCGGACGATCGACGTGCTGCTGGACCGTGCGCCGGAGGGCGTCGCCGGCGCCATCGAGGCCACGGCCTGCGCGACCCCGGGCGTGATGGGCTGTGAGCGGCTGCGGGTGCGCGAGAGCGGAAACCGGACGTTCGTGGATGTGGTGGTCCATGTCGACGCCGATGTCACGGTGCGGCAGGGACATGACGTGGCCGATGAGGTGAAGCGGAGGATCGAGGAGTCGGTGCCGTTCGCCGACGTGGTCGTCCATATGGAGCCGTCAACCGTCGCGGCCGGAAACCCGGACCGGCAAGGAGGGGCGCGTGGCTGAGTTCAACAAGGCACTTGAGACCGGGACCAAGCTCTGGAACTCGATCAGCGGCGTCCCGCTCTGGGCCAAGATCGTAGGCGTGATCGTCGTAGTCATTGTCGTGATAGTCGTCATGCAGCAGCTGGGCGGCGAGGGCGGCGGCGACTGAGGCGTACCAGCAAGCATTGAGCAGCGCCCCGGCCCGATCCGGCGCGGGGCACAAGGAGAGTACAAGATGAACTGCCCCGTTTGCACGGGTTCCGCCCTCGTCATGACCGACCGTCAGGGCGTCGAGATCGACTACTGCCCCCAGTGCCGCGGCATCTGGCTGGACCGTGGCGAGCTGGACAAGCTGATCGAGCGCTCCGCGGTGGCCACGGCCCGAACGCCGCCTGTGGCCGACCCGCCGCGCATGGCCGACCCCCGGCTTGATCCGCGGCTGCAGCCCGGCTACAGGCGCAGCGACGACCATGACGACCACGACCACCACGACGACGATCACTACGGCCGGCCGCGCAAGAAGAAGGGCTTCTTGGGCGACCTGTTCGACTTCTGACGGTACTCAGGCGCCGCCGCCCCGCCGAAGCGTGGGCCCTCCTCGGCAGGAAGCCACGCCCACACTGCGAAACTGTGACGGCGCCGGCATCTGCCGCATGGAGGGCCCAATGAAGCTGAGCGCAACACCGCCGGTCTCGCCTGACCGGCCTCGCATGGCTATCGGCCTGCTCGTGGCCGTGTTCTGCCTCTACCTCGGAACGTTGAGCGCGCGCTCGGCCGCCGACGGCGAGGTGCTCGGTTGCGGATGGAACGGCCGCGGACAACTCGGAGACGGCACCTACAACGACAGGCGCACGCCTGTACCCATGACGGGTATGGCCGACGTAGTGGCCGTGGCGGGCGGCGGCGGGCACAACGTGCTGCTCAAGAACAACGGCTCCGTCTGGGCCATCGGCGGCAACTGGATGGGGCAGCTCGGCGACGGCACTGCCGACGACAGCATCTCGCCGATCCAGGTGACCGGCGTCTCCGGGGTCACCGCCATCGCCTGCGGCTACGTCCACACGCTTGCGCTGAAGTCCGACGGCACCGTCTGGGCCTGGGGCGACAATGATAGCGGCCAACTGGGCGACGGCACTCTCACGGAGCGCTGGGCGCCGGTCCAGGTGGTGGGCCTGACGGGCGTCACGGCGATCTCGTGCGGCTTCGGGCACAGCCTGGCGCTCAAGTCGGACGGCACCGTCTGGGCCTGGGGCTCCAACAGCAACGGCGCACTGGGCGACGGCACCACCACCGATCGTACGCTGCCGGTGCAAGTTCTCGGCCTCGTCGGCGCATCGAAGGTAGCCGCCGGCTGGTACCACAGTGTGGCGCTGAAGCAGGACGGCACGGCCTGGGCGTGGGGGCAGAACACCTACGGCCAGTGCGGCGACGGCACAACCACCCGGCGCACCAGCCCGGTTCATGTGTCCGGGATGGCCGGCGCCACGTCCATCGTCTGCGGGTATGCGCACAGCGTGGCCCTGGTGGCTGACGGCACTGTCTGGGCGTGGGGCTGGGGAGACAAGTCGGCGCTGGGCAACGGCTCCACCGCGAACTGCCTGACGCCCGTTCAGGTGCCGGGCCTCACAGGCGTCACCGCCGTCGCCGGCGGCGCGCAACACGGGTTCGCCTTGCTGCCCGGGGGCTCCATATGGGCCTGGGGCAACAACGGCTGGGGCCAACTAGGCGACGGGACCGTTACCGAGCGGCCCACGCCGGTGCCGATCCCCGCTCTGACAGGTGTCAGAACCATCGGGTGCGGCGCCAACCACACACTGGCCGCCATGCCCGCGCCGGTCAATACGTCTGTTTATGCGCCTGACCGTGCGGGCATCATCACCACGACGGTCGCCCTGAAGGGCTACCTCAAGCGCCTGACCGACAACGCCTGGCTGGAGGGCAGGTCGCTCGACTTCCTGGTCGACGGTGTCTCAGTCGGATCCGCCACGACCGACGCCAACGGGCAAGGCGCCCTGAACTGGGTCATCGATGAGGGACCGGCAAGCCGCACGATCAAGGTCCAGTTCGCCGGCGAGGTCGACTACAAGCCCTCGTCCGCCACTGCGGGCCTCGCGGCCCAGACCGTGGCCACGAAGGTCTACGTGGTGGACCGCACGGCGAAGGTGAAGTCCTACGTGGTGCTGAAGGCATACCTCTACCTGCTCAACAACACGCCCGTCGGCGGCAAGCTCATGACGGTCAAGCTGGACGGCTCTGCTCTCGGCACCGACACCACAAGACCGGCGGGCTATGTGCAGCTCGGCTACACGGTACCCGAGGGCGCGGGCTCCGGGACGCGCGTGATCCGAAGCGAGTGGGCGGGCGACGGCGGCTTTACGGCCTCCGCCAACACAGGCAAGCTGACGGTGACCAAGGGCGACCTCTACGTCTGGCCCTACGTCCGGAGCGGCAAGCGGGGCACGAGCCACCCGCTCCAGGCCTATGTTCGCAGCCTGCCGGACTACCTGATCCAGCCCGGCAAGGAGATCACGTTCAGCGTCAACGGCACCCCCATCGGCGCCGCCGCAACGGCCGCCACCGGCTGGGCTTCGACCGCATGGGCGATCCCCGCCGGCGAGCCTACCGGCGCGCACACAGCCACGGCTGAGTTCGCCGGCGATGCCTGGTACCAGGCGGTGACGGTGAACACTGCGTTCAACGTGGTGCCGTAGCTGGGCGTCACTGGCGCGTGATGGGGTGGGGGCCACCGGTCGTACCGGCGTCCTCACCAGTTGGGGGGGCGGGGCGGATCCGGGGGATCGGCTTCTATCTTCCGACGGACTGATGGATGGCTGCCCCGGCGAGATCGGATGACCATGCGGGACGCATTCGAGCGCCCGCAAAAACCAAGGAGCGAGCATTGAGGCGTCTACTACGGTTAGTGCTAGTGTGCTCAGGACTAGGCATGGGGCTGGCGTCTGTAGCCCCTCGGGCAGGGGCCGACGGTTCGCCGTGGGCATGGGGATACAACGCACACGGCCAGCTCGGGGACGGCACGAAGTCAGCGCCGACTACTCCAGTGCGGGTTGCCGGTTCAGCCGCCCTGGCTGGGATCGCGACCGGGTCCTCGCACAGCCTAGCGGTTGGGTCCGATGGCACGGCCTGGGCTTGGGGCAACAACATACACTACCAGCTCGGAGACGGAACGGGCGTCGAAAGCTTGACGCCGGTTCAGGTCCCCGGCCTGACGGGGGTGGTCGGCGTCGCGGCGGGGTATCTGCATAGCGTAGCGCTTCGATCGGACGGCACCGTGTGGGCATGGGGCATCAACTTGTATGGCCAGGTAGGCGATGGCACGACCGCCGATGCGCCGACGCCGGTGCAGGTCATCGGCCTGTCGGACATAACCGCCGTGGCATGTGGAGGCTGGCATAGTCTGGCGCTGAAGTCCGACGGTACGGTGTGGGCATGGGGCTACAACGGCACGAGCCAACTAGGTGATGGTAGCCAGGCTGATCGCCTGACACCCGTTCAGGTCCATGCGCTTGAAGGTGCGACAGCCATTGCCGGCGGCGTTGCACACAGCCTTGCGCTGAAGGGTGACGGCTCGGTATGGGGCTGGGGGGCAAACTCGTGGGGTCAGCTTGGCGACGGCACAGCAGAGGGCCGGTCTGAGCCGGTTCCGGTTCTGGGCCTCACGACTGCGACCTCGATCGCGGCGGGCGGGTACCACAGTCTGGCTCGCAGTTCCGGGGGGGGGGTCTTCAGTTGGGGCTGGAACTCCGAGGGGCAGCTCGGCGACGGAACCGATACGTTCCGAACGGTTCCGGTTGCGGTCGTCGGCCTGTCCGGAGCTGTGAGCATTGCCGGCGGTTACGCGCACAGCGTGGCCCTGGGGTCGGACGGAAGGGTCTGGGCGTGGGGTCAGAACCTCTACAACCAGCTCGGTGATGGCTCGGGGTCCGCCTCGAGCTACGTGCCGGTTGCGGTGGCGGGCCTGGTCGAGATCACGGCGATAGCGAGTGGTTACGACCACAACCTGTGCATTGGCCCGCTTGTCCGGTCGGCGACGTCGCTGTACGCGCCCAGCCGGACGGGGCTGATCACGACCACAGTGGCGCTGAAGGCCTACCTGAAACGCACGACCGACAACGCCTGGCTCGCGGGCAAAACGGTTGCGTTCTCGGTGGCGGGTTCCAGCGTGGGCTCAGCCGCAACCGACGCGGGCGGCCAGGCCACACTGAACTACGTCATCGCCACGTCGGCCGGCACTCACACCATCGGGGTCTCCTACGCCGGCGACGCGTCCTACCAGCCGTGCGCCACCTCGGCGGCCCTGACGGCCACCACGACGAACACCAAGGTCTACGTGGTCGACCGCACCGCAAAGGTGAAGACATACACCGTGCTCAAGTCCTACCTCTACACCCCGACCAACGCCATCATCCCCGGTAAGCCCATGGTGCTTAAGCTGGACGGCACGACGCTGGCCTCCGGCAACACCAATACCTCCGGCTATCTGCAGGTGGGCTACACCGTGGCCGAAGGCGCGGGCGTCGGCGTCCGAACCATTCGCGGCGAGTTCCCCGGCGATGGCGGGTACATGGCCTCGGCCAACACCGGCAAGCTGACCGTCACCGCGGGCGACCTCTACATCTGGCCCT
>CAJBBX010000051.1 GCA_903951425.1 uncultured Chthonomonas sp. | reverse complement strand
GTAGCTTGCTAAACTCAAGAACTCACGACAACGCCACGAGCCCTCAAATCAAACAAACCCTAACACTTACTCACACAACCCTAACATGCGAACAAGATTGTCGCACGCATTTACCCAGACCCTATGCGATTGTCAAAGAACCGCGCCAACTTCCCGGGAAACTAAGCACCGGGGGGCGCAACGGCTAAACAGGATAGCACCGGCTCTCCACCAGAGTCAACCCCTGAGATCAGGAGTTTTCGCATCTTGTCGGACAGTCCGGCCCGCGGCGGGAAGGCTGCAGAAGACGACTGCGAGAACTGCTCAGTGAACCGCGCGGACATGAAGTGTACCAGATGACGCGGGGATACAAGCCTCCCCAGCTCAATTGTCAGCGATGTTACGCCCTTGTCGCGGATCCCACAAGGGATGATCATCGCGAAGCCGCGGAGGTCGGGGCAGACATTCAGCGCGAAGCCGTGCATCGTCACCCACCGGCTGACCTTGATCCCGATGGCACAGACCTTCCTGTCGCCCACCCAGACGCCCGTATGGGGAGGTAGCCGGCGGGCCTCGAGCCCCAGGTCGCCTAGCGCCGCGATGATGCAGCCCTCCACGTCGCGCAGGTAGGCGTGGACATCTTTCCCTCGCTCGGCGAGGCTAACGATGGGATATCCGACCAGCTGGCCGGGCGCGTGGTAGGTGACGTCGCCACCTCGATCGGTCTCGACTAGAGCCACGCCGGACGCAGCGAGGCTCTCGGGGCTGTGCAGAAGGTTCTCGGCATGGAACCCGCGCCCCAGTGTGATGGTGCGCGGGTGCTCCAGCAAGAGCAGCAGGTCATTGATGCTCCCGTCCGCGCGCAACGCGGCCAGTTCGCGCTGAAGCTCCCACGCGGCGCGGTAGTCCACTTGGCCCAACCAGATCGTGCGCATCACTTTGCTCCCGTGTACGGTTCGATTATGCCCCATGCGCCGCGGAGTGCAATCCTGCACACGGGCAACGCTTGTGGCGTACACTCTCGGTATGGCTACTCGGATACCGTTTGATAGTCTGTGTGTGCAGGCGGCGGCGCGTGAGATGGCCCAGACGCTTCAGGGCGGGCTGGTGCAGTCCATCACGCAACCGGCGCCGCTGCAACTGGTTCTGGGCGTCTATGCTGGCGGGCGGCGGAGGTACCTGCTGCTGTCGGCTGATGCCACCTGGGCGCGCCTCCACGAGACCTGGGTGAAGCGCCCCAACCCACCGGAGCCGCCGGTCTTCTGCATGGCATGCCGCAAACACCTGGACGGCGCTACGCTGGTAGCCGTACAGCAGCCGGAGTTCGATCGCGTGGTGACGCTCCGCTTCTCGCGGGCGGGCACGGCGGCCGGCGACCTGGTCGTGGAGATGATGGGCAAGCACGCCAACATCATCCTTGTGGACCCGGACGGCCGGATTCTCGACTCGATGAAGCACATCTCGGCGCGCCTGAGCCGCGCCCGGGAAGTGCTGCCGGGGCGCCCCTACGTAATGGCGCCCATCGCCGCCGGAACAGTCGATCCCCGCCTCGACGGCGCGCACCGTTCGCTGGCCGAAGCAGCAGCGCTACCGGACACCGAGGCGGCGGCGGCCAGGGCCATGGCGACGCTCCAAGGCCTCTCGCCCTTCCTGGCGCAAGAGCTACTCGCCCGATGCGCCGCGGGATCGGCCGAGGAGGCGTGGCACACCGTGTTCGGCGCACCGGCGGGCCAGGGCTTCGTGGTGCGGGACGCCAAGGGCGCGGCCATGGGCGCCTACCCGGTTGAACCGGCGTGCCTGCCCGGCACGGCGGCGCATCCCATGGGTGCCTTCTCGCTGGCAGCTGATGCGGCGTACACCGAATTGGAGACCCGCGCCCACGCAGCCAACCTTTCGCGGCAGGCCGAAGGCCAGATGCAGCGTGCGCTCAAGAGCCGCCAGGCGTCGATAACGGAGCTGACGCAACAGGCGCGAAAGCTGGGCTCAGCGGAGACGCACCAGCGCCGGGGCGAACTGCTCCTGGCGCACCAGTCGGTCATCGCCGCCGGTGCAGCCGAGGCCCGGCTGGCGGACCTCTTCGAGGCCGATATGCCCGAGGTCGCCATCACGCTGGACCCGGACATGACGATCCCGGAGAACGCCGAGCGCCTCTTCGCCAAGGCGCGCAAGGCCCGGAGCGGAGCTGCACGGCTGGCCGAGTGCCGCGAACGCTTGGAGGCCGAGATCGCGACGCTATCGGTGGCGCTGCAGTCCCTCCGCAACGACCCGGAGGCAAATCCCGAAGCCGTCTGCGCCGAGATGCGCGAGGCGGGGCTACTGGCTCCCGAGCCGGGACCGGCGCCGGTATCGGTGGCCGCAAAGAAGGCCGCTGAGCCCCACGGCGGCCGCATCAGCACGGTCCGGACGGTGGATGGCTACGAGATCCTGATTGGGCTCTCGGCCGAAGCGAATGACCACCTGACCACCCGCGTGGCAGCCCCGACGGACTGGTGGCTGCACGTCCGAGGCGGAACGGGCGCCCATGTTGTGGTGCGGAGCAAAGGCCACCCCGAGTCAGTGCCGGCGGCAGTGCTGCAGGAGGCGGCGGTCTGGGCGGCGCGCAACAGCGCCTCGAAGCACTCGTCGGTGGTGGCGGTGGATGTCACCCAGAAGAAGCATGTGCGAAGGCCACGAGGCGCGGCACCGGGTCTCGTGGCCTATCGCAACGAACGGACGCTGCATGTCGACCCCAAGCGCGAAGGCTAGCCCGGGGCCGGCTGCAACCTAGGTGCCCATCTCCCAAGAGGCCAGGTAAGCCACCTGCTCTTCGGTGAGCACGTCGATGTCCACGCCCATGGCCGCCAGCTTGAGACGCGAGATCTCGCGGTCGATCTCAATGGGCACGGGGTAGACGGTCTTCTTCAGCGTTGAGGCATTTTTCGCCATGTACTCGGCGCAGAGTGCCTGGTTGGCGAAGCTCATATCCATGACCGCGGCCGGATGGCCCTCGGCGGCGGCCAGGTTGATGAGCCTGCCCTCGCCAAGCACGTAGAGGCGGCGGCCGTCGGCCATGGTGTACTCGACGACGAACTCGCGGACCTGGCGCACGGAGGTGGCCATGGCGGTGAGGGTCTCGAGATCGATCTCCACGTTGAAGTGGCCCGAGTTGGAGATGATGGCTCCGTCCTTCATCGCCGCGAAGTGCTCGCCGCGAAGGACATGGATGTCGCCGGTAAGAGTGCAGAAGTGGTCGCCAATGGTGGCGGCCTTCTCCATGGTCATTACCTCGAAGCCGTCCATCACAGCCTCAAGGGCGCGGACGGGCTCGACCTCGGTGACGATGACCTTGGCGCCCATGCCGCGGGCCCGCATGGCGACGCCGCGGCCGCACCAGCCGTAGCCGGCGACCACGAAGAAGCTGCCCGCCAGCAGGCGGTTGGTGGCGCGGATGATACCGTCGACGGTACTCTGGCCGGTGCCGTAGCGGTTGTCGAACAGGTGCTTGGTGTCGGCGTCGTTGACGGCGACGATGGGATAGGCCAGCACGTTGTTCTGGGCCATGGCGCGGAGGCGGATGACGCCGGTGGTGGTCTCCTCGGTGCCGCCGATGATGCCCTCGATGAGCTCCTTGCGGTCGCTGTGGATGACGCCCACGGTGTCGGCGCCGTCGTCCATGGTCAGGTGCGGCTTCTGGTCCAGGACGGCGTGGATGTGCTTGTAGTAGGTATCGTTGTCCTCGCCCTTGATGGCGAAGGTGGAGATGCCGAACTCCTGCACCAGCGCAGCGGCCACGTCGTCCTGCGTGGAGAGCGGGTTGGAGGCGCAGATGGCCACGTTGGCGCCGCCGGCCTTGAGGGTGATGGCGAGGTTGGCGGTCTCGGTGGTGACGTGGAGGCAGGCGGCCAGGTTGAGACCCTTCAGCGGCTGCTCCTTCTCGAAGCGGGCGCGGATCTGCCGCAGGACGGGCATCTCCATCTCGGCCCATTCGATCCGGAGCTTGCCCTTGGCGGCGAGGCTCAGGTCTTTGACGTCATAGTTCATCTAGGGTTGGCTATCCTTTCGGTTTGGTTGACAGAGGGATGCGGCCGACTACGAAGGCCGGCGGCCGGCGAGGAGGCGGTGCTGCTTCTGTGCCTCCCAATCGATCCAGGCGCGGCCCGTGTCGGGCCTCCTGGGAGTCACTACGGCGCCCTGAGCGGCTCGGCGCGCGGGCCGGGCCAGCCCCCGGGCGGCCAGGGCGTGGAGTAGCGGGTGCTGAAGCGCCACGGCCGAGCCGCCGGCCGCCACGCTTCCGGCGACCAGCAGCCCGTCAGGGCAGATGAGCACGAAGCCATCGTCGCCTGCGGCATCTGGCTCGGCGCCGGGCAGCACGGAGGCTCCCGCCCCGGTTGCGGTAGCCGCGACCTGTCGGGCTCCCGTTCCCGCGATGATGACGGCTCCCGGCGACGAGGCGGTCCGAACCGCCTGCAGCACCTGATCCATCCCCCGCAGGCTACGCCGCTCGGGTTGGGCGTCGGGCTGGGCCACGGAGGCCAACTCGGAGGCCAGCGCGTCGAGGTCCTGCCGCAGGCGGCGGCGCGCATCGTCGACCACCTGATGGTGCGGTGCGGCCTCGTAGCGGGCAGGCTCACCCTCAAGGCAGCGGGCAAAGCCCTTCTCAGTCAGCCGGGCCACGACCTCGTAGACGCGCGAAAGCGGTACCGCAGCGGCCTTGCCGGCGGCGTATGCGGTTAGGGGCCCCCGCGCCAGTAGCGCGCGGTAGACCTTGGCTTCGTAGGCGGTCAGTCCCAGTAGTTCGTGATCCATGCTCTATTCACCACCCGAGTGGTGAATATCATACCCCCGACCGCACCGACGCTGCAAGGGTCGGTGGGTTCTTACGTCCTCATGGCCCCGGCGGGCCGCTCCACGCTGTGCAGGCCGGGCCCTCGGGCGGTTTGGGCCGGTAGTCGGGCATCCCGGCGTAGCGGATGTTGCGGCGGCCGTCGTAGGAGCCGTAGTAGGGCGCGTTGGCGTCGATCCAGGTGAGCATGCGGATCATCTCGGCCTGCGTCATGCCCGTGGCGCCGTGGCCTGCCAGCAGTAGCTTGGCCAGCTTGCTGGTGTGCGAACCGTAGGTGAGGGGCGGCGTGGCCTCTATGTTGCCGTGCTTGGCGCCGATCTCGTCCACCACATTGCCGGCCAGCTTGCGGTCGATGATGGCCTCGTAGGAACGGCAGAACTGCTCGGTCTCGACGCCCGTCAGCTCCAGGCCCGCTGCGGGCGCCTTGGAGCTGTGGCAGCCGACGCAGTGGCGGTCCAGTATGGGCTGCACGTCGGTGGCGTAGTGGACCGTGCGCGGTGTGGTCTGCCCCGCCTCGGGCCGAGGCGACTGGAACGGGCGGCGCAGGGCCGCGGGCATGGCGCCCCAGTTCGGCGTCCGCTTCTTCTCCTCGTGGCACCCAACGCAACCCCGAACCTCGCCGGGCCGCACGTTGACGAAGGTGCGCATCCGCTGCAGCTCCATATGGTTGGCGTCGAGGGCCTGGAGGAAGAGGTTGCGGTTGGCGGGCACGCCGAAGGCGGCTGAGCCGTCAGCCGCCACGTCGACGATGCCGTGGACGATCTTGGGCGCCAGGTGGCCGTCCTTGCTCACCACGACGTGCTGCTGCTTTCGGCCGTCGCCGGGCCATGTGCGCCGGGCGGCCCAGGGCCGGGGCACGTCCTCCATGATCCGCAGGTACTTCACGCGGCCGCGGGCGATGCCCTGCATGCCCTCGTAGACATCCGACAGGACCAGCGAGCCCTGCGCGTCGGGGCCGGTGCGATCGGGGATGACCGGCGGCCTGCGGCGCGGTCTGAGAGGGAACGGCTCCCAGCAGGAGGTGGACGGGTCGCGGTAGACCTCAACGCGGTTGCCGAAGGCGTCCATCAGCGTGACGGCGTAGGCGTTGGACTGGTTGTAGGGTCGGTCGGGGTTGCCCGCGGCCAGGCAGAAGCTGCGGCTCAATGGGTATGGCTCGCGATAGAGCGGGCCGGTGTAGTCCATCGTCCAGGCTCCGTTACGGAGGTGCCGGTAGCCGTGCTCGTCCGGCGTGCGGATATCGGGCGTGCGGTAGGTGATGGGCGTGAGCGTGGTGACCGGATAGGCCGTGTTCAGCTCCAGGATGGCGCCCACGCAGAGCGGCATGTGCGGGGCGCCGGTGGCCAGGTAGAGGCCCGGGTGGCCGGGAATGTCGCGGGCGTCAATGAACGTAGTCGGGTGGGAGATGCTGTTGGCGTAGACCTCGGCGGAGCCGCTGCCGTCGGGGTTCATGCTCCAGAGGCACTTACAGGCGGACCCGCCCTTGTCGACGTACTCCCACCGCGTGTAGAGGATGCGCCCATCGGCAGTGACAACCGGTGTGGCCTCACTCACGGAATTGAACGAGAGGGGGCGCATCCCCTTGCCGTTGCGATCCATGCGGTACAGCACCGTGGTCGTGAGGACGTCGGGTTCGTCGCAGAGGATGCCCTTGCGACACCGGGTAGTGACGAAGACGATGTCGCCGCAAGGCAGGTAGCAGGGGTGCATGTCGTCCGTACCCGTGCGGTACGGGATGCCCGTGGGCGTGCCGAGGTTGCGGTAGGCGCGGACCAACTCGGCCTCGGTCGGCTCCGGGAAGGTGAGCTGCCGCAACCCCTTGCCGTCGATGCCCACCTCCCAGATGCGGAAGCCCTCGCCAGGCGAGGCCTTCCAGTCGAAAGCGACCCGTTTGGCGTCGAACGAGAGGTCGAAGCGGCCGAAGATGCCGCGTGCGAGGCTCGGCGCCAGATCGCGGGATCGGCCGGTGACCAGGTCGACCTCGGACAGCGAGCCGCCGTAGTCGCGGCAGCCGTCAATGTAGTCTGTGTAGTAGTGCGATGACTGGTAGGTCTTGCGCTTGACCACCAGGAGCTTGCGGAAGCCGAGCAGCGGGTTGCGGGCGACCAGCGCCTCGCGCCGGAGCGCATCCAGTGCCGAGAGGAGGCGCGGCGAGGCCGGATCGCGCCGGGCGGCGGCCTCGAGCGAGGCCAGCCGGTTCAAGAGCGCACGAGCCGGATAAGCAGCGCCGGCCTCGGATTGCAGCGCCACGATCGCCTGCCGCAGCGATACTGCGGAGGCGACGGTGTCGGGCGGCGGGATCGCCACGGCCGAGCCGGGCAGGTCGAGCCCCTTCCGTCCCAAGAAGCGGAGGCGCAGGGGGCGGATCGCCACTGCGCCGTCGACGGTCACACACTGGAGGGCAGCCGGTGTAGTCGCCTCGCCGGATGCAGGCGGCGCGGCTGCCAACACGGCAATGGCGCCCGCATCCAGCGCCATGCGGTAGAGGCGCAGGTCGGCAACCTCGCCGTCGAGGGCGGTGGGTTCGGGGAAGTTGGGGCAGCCCGCCCCCACGCGGAGCAGGGAGCCGGGCGGGTCGGGCTCCGACGCCAGCGCGGCCTCGGCGTCGCGGCGGCCGTCGATCCAGAGCGTGTAGGGCTTGGGGCCCGTCAGCGCGAGATGGTGGAGGCGCCCGTCGGCCACGTCGGACTGCGAGGTGACGACGCCCACCCAGCCCACGTCGAGGCAAAGCTTCCCGTCGCGCACGAAGAGCGCCTTGGACTGGGGCGCCCAGGGGCCCTCGCCCGGGCAACGCGCCACGATGGTCCCACCCGACCGCGTGCTGATCCAAGCCGAGATGGTGAAGGGCTTCCTGCCCAAGTCGGGCCAGACGGCGACGGGCTGACGGAGCTGCGACTTGGGCGCGCCGTAGAGGGCCAGCGCCAGGAGGGGCGTAGCCAGCAGGGCGGCCCGAGACTGCCACGCGATCATACTGCCCGCCATGTCTGCTCCTCCCCTACGACACCGGCGCCAGCCGGAGCGCGTTGCCGGCCATCACGTTGGCGAGTACTTTCGACGGCAGGTCGAAGGCGGCGAGCAGTTTCTGATGGATGTTGTCGAACTGGTCGCGGGCGTAGAGCAGGCGATCCTGAAACTCCAGCACGAACTCGCGACCGAAGGCCACATCCCGTGAGAGCGCGTTGTGGGCCGAGCCGGCGGAGAGGTCGCACCAGAGGTTCGGGTAGCTACGGAGCAGGCGCGGCACCCGGCCGCCGGGCGTCACCGGCCCCGTGGGGTAGGGATTGTCGACCTCCATGCCGCCGCCCGATATGTGCGCCCAGAAGCCCGGCGCGTGGCCCAGGAAGATCGTCTCCGGGCAGGCGATGAGCGCCCGCTCCAGCGCCTCCACGCCGCCGCCGTACCACCAGTTGGGCCGCGGCGACGAGTGGCCCGCGGGGTGCTCGTAGTCGATATGAACCGTCACGGGCATCCCCACGGAACCGCAGTAGCGGAAGAGGCGCAGGGAGTCGGGGTTGTCCAGCATCATCCGCAGCTTGAGTTCGCCGCAGACCTGTACGCCGTAGATCTCCCGGGCGGCCTGCAGGCGGGTGACGGCGTCCGGGCGGCGCGGGTCGGGGCAGTAGCCCACCACGAATCGGCCCGGGGCGCGCTCGCAGTAGGAGACCGCGCGGGCGAAGGGGATCGGCCCGCCCTGCTCGCGATAGAGGAGGCTGGGGGTCGGCGGGTACTCGTCCTCGGGGCACTCCCAGGAGAGGAGCCACGCCCGATCGATGCCGTACTGGTCCATGTTCGCCAGCGTCCGCGCCAGGTCGTGGCCCAGCCAGTCGGCATGGTTGTGCGCGTCGACAATGCGTGGCGCGCCGCTCATGCCTCGGCTCCCGGCGCGGTGAGCATACGCATCACCTCCAGGGCGTCGTCGAGATCGACGGGTGCGGGCCCGCCGGAGAAGAAGCGAACCACCTGCCCCAGTTGCCGCGTGTAGATGGTCCCGGCATCGACGTCGAAGGCCACCGAAGCCTGCTTCGACATGAGCCGGCCGCCGTAGTGGTACATCCCCTCGGTGAGCATCACCACGCCGCGCCGGCCGTCGGCGTACTCGGCCACCATCACCCGCCCCTGCGGATCGCTGTGATACGTGACCCGCGCCAGGCCGCGCCCCATGGCCCGCTGCAGCATCTCGCACGCGTGGACGCCGTACCAGACCACCGAGCTACCCGCCGGCGCGATGCCAAGCGGACCGTGGACCACCGCCACGTCGGGCCGCGGCACGGCATCGCAGGCGTCCAGCAGGGCATCAGCAAATCGGAGCGACGAGGCGGTCCAGAGGCGTAGCCCACGCGCACGGGCAATGCCGGCGATGGACACGGCGGCCTCCAACGTGTCGGCCATGGGCTTGTCGAGGAAGATCGGCAGGCCGAGACCCGCGCAGGCCTGCACGTACTCCAGATGCCGCGCGGGGTCGTTGATCTCCAGCATCAGGGCGTCGCAGCCGGAGACGGCCTCGCCAAGCTCCTCCGTGACGCGCACGCCCCACGCCTCCATTTGGGCTTGGCGGGCGTCCAGTCCGGCAGCGTCTTGAAAGGGCGTCTCAAAGCGGAGGCATGTCGCCACGCGGGCGCCAGCCACAAGCTGCGCCGGGTCGCAATCCGGAGCCTGGAGCCGTCGCGTGAACTCGATGGAGTGGCTGGTATCCAGCCCGATCATGCCGATCTTTATGCAGCTCATAGTGGGTCGCTCCCCTCCCTCAGCGTACCGTGGCGGCCTCGATCCGAGGATCTGCCCAGACCGCCCAGTCGAAGTTAAACCCGCCATCGGCGTCCGTGATGAGCGCCAGCACAACGGGCTTGCCTGCCCACGGGCTCAGGTCGGCTTCCAGGCGTTGCCACGGCCCGGCGGTGCGGCGCACGCGGGCCACCTCGCGTCCGTTGGCCTGCACGATGAAGAGGCAACCGTCCGACTTGCTCCCGTCGCGCAGGGCCACCCAGGCGCTGAACCGGGCGGGCTCGGTAGGCAGCGTCACCGCGAACTCACCGATGGTGCGGCCGTGGTCCGGCGGGTGTGCCGAAATGCCCTGCCGCTCCACGCCCTCGGCGGCGCCTCCGCCGGGCACGAACGAGGCGAATTGGGCGTCCTGCATGGCACGCCCTGCGTCATCGACGACGCTCACGGCGGCCCCCTCGGCCCTGAGCGCCAGGGGCAAGCCGACCGCCGGGGGCTTCTGCGTCAGGACGTAGACGGAGCCGGGTGCGTCGACGCGTGCCAGGATGCCGTCGGCGGTGACCTCAGGTTGCGGCGAGTCGGCGCCGGATAGCACAGCGGCGTAGGCGGGCAGTCCGGCAAGGCCTATACGCTGGGAAGCCGGGCTGGAGGTCTCCACGCGAGGCCGGTACCAGCGCGCCCAGTCGAACGAGACATTGCCCGCGGGCCCCGGGCCGACCTCCAGCCGCAGGGTCACGCTCCTGCCGTGATAGGGCGCCAGGTCGATGGCCATCGGCAGCGTCTCGGATGTGGCGCTGAAGACGCGCACCTCGGCGCCGTTCGGCCGCACGACGCGGGCCGTGAAGAGCGCGCCGTCGGACTTCTCAGGCCCCAGCGCGTTCTTGTCCATCGCCACGTCGGTGACGAACCG
>CAJBBX010000050.1 GCA_903951425.1 uncultured Chthonomonas sp. | reverse complement strand
TTCTCCGTGGTGCGGCGGCCGTTGATCAACGAGTACCACTCGGGATGCGGGCCGAAGTACTCGGACGGCGGGAAGTAGGAGTAGGCCGTGTGGACGTGGTAGGGCGGACCGTAGGCCAGCGACCCGCCGTAACGACCGGCGATGGCCGCGTCGCCGTCGCGGTTCAGCCGGTTGCGAACGGCGAACCGGCCCTTATCGCGGCCATAGAGCATGTAGATATCGCGGTATCGGAAGGCCGGAGCGCCGCATAGGGCCAGTGCGCCCAGCCGGAGCCGGGGCTTTCGCGGAACGCTCTCCGCCCACGGGTTCCACCAATGGATGCCGACCACGTCCTCGAGGAAGTGGTACGCGGCATAGAGCGTCCCGCGCGGCCGTCCGCCCACCAGGTAGAGATCGCCGCCCGATGTGCGCACGATCCACTCCTCGGGGCCCAGCTTGGACGCATCGACGCCCAGCCGGGCCACGGACGCCGTGGGTCCGACATAGATGCGCACCGACCCGGCAGGCGCGCCGCCCTCGGGCCTCACCTCAGGTTTCGCTCCAGTGACCAGCCCGAGATAGTGGGCGACCTCCTGCGCCGCCGTGGCCTCCGCGGCAGAGGCGCCGGCGCTTATGACGATGACGGCCGGCCGGGTCCGCGAGTGCTCGAACGCGGCGCCGGCGGGCACGCTGAGCAGGAACATGGCCGCCGCAGCGATCGAGCCGGTCCAGCAGATCCGTGGCATGTGCTTACCCTCGCCTCGGCGTGACGCCGAATGTGGCCGGTCTTGTCCGACGAATACGGAACCACCCTTGCCAGTGACCCGCTACGGCACCGACCCTCCGGCGGGCCACGGCGAGGCGACCGCACGCGCCGGACAGCACTGGCCTGTCAGGCGCGTCCGGCCAAGCTTGCCCTACGCTGCCTCGACCACTGCGCGGGTCTTGTTCAGGCCCGTGCTGGCGGCTTCCAGCGGCTCCATACGCCAGTAGACCTCGCTGAACAGCTCCACCGAGAGGGGGCCTCGGAAGCCGATCTCGCCCAGGATCCGCATGATCTTCGAGATCGGCGCCACGCCGTCGCCAGGCCAGACGCGGTCGCCGTCGCCGATCTTCGCGCGCGGCGGATCGGCCGGGTAGTCGTTCATGTGGAAGACGCCCAGGGCGCCGCCGCTGATGGTTCGGAGGCCGTCGAAGGGCGAACCGCCCTTGTAGAGGTGGTAGACGTCGGCCAGGATGCAGGCCTTCGGGTGGCCCGACATGGCCGACGCATAGGCCGCCTCGCCCAGCTTGCCCAACGTCTTGGAGAAGCCCCAGACTTCGACCTGCGGGGTCACGCCGGCGGCATCGCCGATCTCCAGGATCGCCCGGTAGCGCTCGGCAATGGCGTCGAGGCTCATGCCCGCCACATCCACGGCGCCCATGGCCGGCGCGGCGATGCGCGTGCCGCCGATCTTGGCGATGAGCTCCATGTCGCGCTTCATCTGCTCGAGGCCGGCCTTGCGCCGGGCGGGATCGTCCACGATCCACTCTGCGAAGCCGATGGCGCTCTCCACGGTGAGGCCCAGGTCGACGATGCGCGCGGCGATCTCGGGCAACCGCCCGCCGGCGGCGACGAACCTCTCGACCTCCTCGACCCAGGGCTCAATGGCCTGGTACCCCGCGCGTGCGGCGACTTCGACGATCTCGGGCAGGTCCAGCTTCTGGCCGCGTATCGTGCTGGTGTTCAGGCAGTAGCGAAACGTTCGAGCATCCATAGCCGCATCCTCCCGGGGCCGACGCTGGTGCGCCGCGGCCCCACGTAACTTACCTTACTCTACCGGTTACGCCCGGCAACGGCGAAGCGGCGGGCATCGGGGCCTGCGCCCGGCCGATGACGTGGTCGGCGGCGCCGTAGTAGAGGTTCCACTTGCCCTTGAACGGCACAAGGGCGTTCGCCACGGTCGTCCGGTCGCAGAAGCCCTTCAGCTCCCACTCGCGTTCCGGGTAGAGGAGCGGCGGCTCCTGCTCATGCAGAACGGTAACCATGTCGTTTCGGTCGATGAGGGCTTGCCGGACTGTCCAGGAGCCGAGCGTCGGGTGGCCGCCCTGGGTCATGAGCAGGATGCCGTCGTCGCGAAGCAGGGCCACGGCGCCGGCCTCACGGTCGCCTCGCGGCCAGACGGCTTTGCCCGTCGGCGTCCAGTGGATCAGGTCGTCGCTCCAGGAGAGGGCGCAGGGGTGCGTGGAGTACATCCAGTACTTGCCCCTGAGTTTGGCGGCCACGAGCCGACCGTTGGCCATCCGCGTGACCACCACGCCGCTCCGGGAGCCCGGCACGGCATCCGGCGCCGCCCTCGCGAACGCCGGGCCGTGCTTCGTCCAATGGACGAGGTCGCGGGACGTGGCGATCGACACGGTGTCGGAGCCACCATTCCAGGTGGTGTAGTTCATGGTGTAGGCGCCGTCCTCACCCTCGACGACGTGCAGGTCCTCGCATCCGCCCTCCCACTCGTGCGCCTTGAAGGGGTCGCTATCGGGGAACAGCACCGGCTCGTCGCGCCGCGTGAACGTCCGGCCGTCGCTGCTCCACGCCAGGCCGATCCGGCAGGTGCGGCCCCACGCGGTGGGCTTCGGCCCGTCGTCCGCACGGTAGAGGAGGTAGACCTTGCCGCGCCGCACGACTGCGGCCGGGTTGTAGACGTTCTGCTGCTCCCACCGGACGGCTCGTTGCTCGATGGGGCACTGGAACGTGGACGAGGCCTGCGGCGACAGGACCGGCTGTGGCTCCTTGACGAATGGTCCGAGGGCCCATGCAGGCTGTGGCTCGCCGGTGCGCTGCACGAGGGGCGCTCTAAGGACCAGACAGCAGGCCCCTGCGCCCACGAGCGCCAGAACCACCAGGTTGCTTACCATACCGCATCGCCTCCTCACCGTGCCGGGGCCACCGGCCTGCCCCATTGGTCCAGCACCTTGCGAAGCGTGATGCCGCCGTCGGGCGAGTGGTAGAGGCCGTCGGTATGGACGAACCACCACTCCTCGCCGAGGGTCACATCGCCGCAGGCGGCGATGGCGCCGCCGGTGGGAACGTCGCCCTTGGGCTGCAGCCACGACCACTCGAAGGCCCACACCTGGCTGCGCGAGTAGCGCCCCGGCGTCTCCGGGTCGAGCGCCTGCGCCATGAAGCGGCCAAACTTCTGGTCGCCCATGGCCGTCGCAGCAACGGCGGTCATCGGCCGGAACCAGTCCAGGCACTTCTGCGGCGGGTAGAGCGCCATATGCGAACCCGTGAAGATCTGGGCTTGGAACCCGTGGGTAGTACCATAGCGCATCTCGTTGGTCGACTGCATGGCTTTGTCGAAGGCGACGCTGTAGAAGCCTGTATCCTCCCGCTCGTCCGACACGCTGAGCGTCCGGACGCCGTCGCTGGACGCGTAGCCCCGTGACACGATCGCGCCGGTGGCCGTCGTCGGCGCCCCGCGGCCGAGGAACGCCATCCACCGGTCGGGACAGGTGGTCACGCAGATGTGCGTCCGGCCCCGAGCGGTTCCGGGGTACTGGCGCTCCCAGGGCCAGACGGTGACGGCGGTGATGCGCTCCCCGGCCAGCCCCATGCCGGTCCACGTCGATCCTCCGTCGGAGCTTCGGAAGAAGCCCCGCGACTCGCTTCCGGCGTAGATCGCCCGCGGCTCCCGCAGGTCGAAGGCCACCACCTCGCCGCAGAGCGCCGATGGACCGGTCCCGTCGAAGTCCGCGTCCAGGCTGAGCCTCTGCCAGTTCTGCCCGCCGTCTAATGTCTTCCATAGCCCGCCGGCGCCGGCGCGCAGCATGATCATCGGCTCCTGCGGGTGGATGGCGACGCTGCGCACGGCCAGATCGGCGCCCGTGAGGCTCGCGTTGGCGGGCGCCCACGTCGCTCCCCTGTCGGTCGTCCGCAGGAGCCCGGCTGCCGTCGTGCGCACCACCACCACGCGCGGGTCGCTCCTCGCCATCGCTACGCCCGTGATGCGGTTGCCGCCGGTGCTGCGCGCAACCGGCGGCGTCGGAGGCGATGGGTCCGCCGATGCGCCCGGCTCCACGACTAGATGGGAGACACGGGCATGGTAGTTGGCTCGCGCGTCTTGTGGCAACGCGCTGATGAACAGCCCCACGTCCATCTCCGCCCGAGCCCGCTTGTACTGGTAGCCTCCGATCTCCCACTTCCGCCCGTCCTGCGATGTCCACGCCGTCCAGATATGGCCGCGGCGCACGATCCGAAGCCATGGCCGGTTCGCCGGCAGCTCATACGAGCTGATCCGGGTGGCCCCGAAGTCGGTGAACTCGGCGGAAGTCCGGAGCCCGTTGCGCGCGGTCTGCACCAGGTGGAAGTCCTGTCCCCACTCCCAGTTCAGCCGCTCACCGTACTCGCGGGCCGTCAGCCCCACCCATGCCTGCGGGTTCACCGGCTCCCCGTGGGCCCCGTTGTAGGCATCGATCCGGCAGGTGGCGGTGAAGTCGCCTGTCACCTTGCGCGTGACGGTGTGCATTCCGCTGCCGAAAAAGACGAAGGAGCCCGGGGCCGCCTGCCAGAGCCCGGCCCGCGCCTTGGCGTCGCTGACATTGCGCACGGTCCAGTCCGCGCCGACCGGCTTGCCTGTCACCGTGAGGGTGATCGGCGCGGAGTCCATGGATCGGTTCCCGTCGTAGACGATGCGCGCCCACAGGCTGTTGGCGCCGCGCGGCAGGGGCCCGTCATAGCGGACCGACGGCCCTGCGGCCTCCGCCAGCTGGAGGCGACCGAGGAAAAGCGTGGAACGCTCCACGCGATGGCCCCGCGCATCAACCGTGACGGAGACCTGCCCAGTGCCGTCGCCGGGCGCCCGTGCGGCGAGCCGCGGCTTCGGGTAGGCGCCATGGTCGGGCAGGCGTAGGGCCTCCAGCGGGATGGGCCGGCGCGCGAGGCCCGGTCCCTCCCACGAGATGCCGAAGTTGGCCGCCGGCAGCTCATCGTAGAGGTGCGCCACCTCGATGGTATGGTCGCCTCGCGTGAGACGTCGCACCGCGGTGCGCTCCGACGTGCCGTGCTGCCCGTCCCATGCGAGGAGGTCGACCCCGCCGATGCGCAGGCGATAGGCGCCGTCGATCTGAGCCCGGAACAGGTAGAAGCCGTCCACCGGAACCCGCAGCAGGCCCCTGAACCGCAGCGCGTACCCAGACGCGACCTGGTCCTTCACGCCGATATCGAACCCGCGCGAGATGCCGCGCCGAACCAGCCGGCCCTGAGGCATCTCCGCAAGGGAGAGCCAAAAGTGGCGCTCATCGGGCGCCTGCAGGGGTGGGCTGAAGACGTTCCCCTTGCGCTGGGTCTCCTTCCGGTACAGCTCGTACTCGAGGCCCGCGATGGTCGGATCCCGCTTGGCCGATGGTGCGGCGGGATGCGGCGCGGCCGACGCCGTCACCACCACGGGGCGGGCGGACTGGTCGAAGACATCGGTCACCGTGAGGCGGATGGTGGGCCGGGCGGCCATGACGTCGACCAGCGCCTGGCGCACGGCCGGCATACGCCCTTCTCGCACGGCGAGGCGGGCGCCGCGGCAAGCCGGGTTGTCGAACACCTCGATCCGGTAGCCGAAGGCAGGCGACGAGCCATCGGGTATCTCCCACGATACCGCCACCTGGCTTCCGGTGGTGACGGCCCGCACGTGGGAGACGGCGGGCCTATCGAGCGTGGGCAGCTCCGGCTGGCGTACCGTGAACGTGTGCTTGCGGTCGCCGGAGATGGGCTTGCCGTCCAAGCGCTGCGGCAGCAGGTCCGGGCGGTTGGAGTACTCGATCGCGGCGTACTCGTGGTCGTCCTCGGGCGCCGTGTTGACGACGACGTACTCCGTCTTGTCGATGGAGATGGCGTCGGACTTGCGCCACGATCCCTCCTTGCGGTAGTAGCCCAGCCGGCGATGGAGGGACCGGACTACCTTCTCGCCTGAGAGCGACTCAATGAACCCGCTGTTGCCGGTGAACGAGGTCGCCGGAATGGGCAGGCGCGCCACGCCGATCAGGTGCCAGCGGCCGTTGGCGTGGTCCTTAATCCAGCGGCCCACGTAGGCGCAGGGCTCGCCGCCCTTGCCCGGCGCCTGCCAGACACGGCCGAGCATGGTGTACCATCGGCGGCAGGTGACGAAGGGCCAGGCCACGCCGCCCACGGTTCCGCTGCTGCCCTCGCCGCCGTAGTCGTTCCGGATGTACAGGTTCGGAGCTACGTCGATGAAGCGAACGGGCGTCCCGGCCTTGTCGGCGCCCCAGAACGTCCAGACGGAGCCGGGGCGGAATGAGGTCTGGATCGCCTCGTCGGCGTTGGGCGCCTGGCCGGGGCCGTCCGGGGCGGTGGCCACAAAGCCGCCGTAGAAGCTGATGTTGTTGGGCTTCGGGTTGAAGCCCGAGTTCCAGTTGGCGTAGTAGGTGCCTGACGGCCACCATGGCCAGCGCAGGTCCATCATGATGATGTCGGCGCCGTCCTCGACGTTCTCGCTGTACCAGGTGGCGCGCGCCGCGCTCGAGCCCAGCGCGAGCAGGGCCAGGGCGGCAAGCAAGGCCGGCGCCCTGCGGCCGATGCGGCGGAGCGATGCCGAGGTCAGGACGGTCATGGTCGCCGGTCTCCTTCGCGGGGCAATAGGCATCCGGTAAGCCGTGCCCCACACGCACCGTAGGGCGCCGTTTGGGGCGCCCTACGTGGCTGGTCGTTATCTTACCGGCATCCTACCGATCCCGCACCGGGACCTCCATGCCCGTCTTGTCCGGGTAAGGCGGCCGCTTGGGCTGAACATAGGGGCGCTTCTTCAGCTCTTCCAGCATCTGGGCGATGGCCGCGTCGAGTTGCGGGTCGGCGCCGTTCTGCATGAGCGCCGGATCGTCCACCACCTCGATGTCTGGATCGACGCCGTAGCCTTCGATGCCCCAGGTGGAGTTGTTCTTGTAGAACGCGAATGATGGAACGCTTACATTGGCTCCGTCGATGAGCTGCGGCGTGCCACGCATGCCCACCAGGCCTCCCCACGTGCGCCGTCCGATCAGCTTGCCCAGCCCGGCCTGCTTGAAGTACCACGGGAAGGCGTCGCCGCCCGAGCCCGCCAGCCCGTTTATGAGCATGCACTTGGGCCCCTGATGGCCGTCCGGAGGCCAGACCCAGTCGTCGCCGTCGCGCACCGCCCAGAGGTTCGTCGCGGGTCGGTTGAGCAGCTCGATGAAGCGGTGGGGGATCTGCCCGCCGCCGTTCCAGCGCTCGTCGATGATGAGGGCCTCCTTGTTGATCTGGCCCACGAACTGGCGCACCAGGTCGGTCTGGCCGTCGGCGCCGGTGTTGGGCACATAGATGTATCCTACGCGGCCGCCGGTCATCTTATCCACTTTGGCCCGGTTCTGCTCGATCCACCAGCGGTAGCGCAGGTTGCCGTCGGAGCCGTCCAGGCGGACCGGCACGTCGCGGGCCTCCTTGTCGAGCTTGGGCTGGGCGCTGACGGTGAGTACCACGGTCTTCCCGGCGAGCCCGGCGAAGGGCGTCCAGGGGTCCAGGGCGGGGTCCAGCGCGACGCCGTTCACGGCCAGCAGGTAGTCGCCCTCCTTCACCTTGCAGCCCGGCTGGGTGAGCGGGCCGGCGGTGTCGGTGTCCCACGGTGCGCCGCGGTAGATGCGGCTGATCTTGTATGCGCCGTTCTCGAGCGCGAAGTCGCAACCCAGCACACCCACGCTGATCGATGGCGCGGAGGCCATGTCGCCGCCCGAGTAGTAGGTATGGCCCACGTTCAGCTCGGCGATCATCTCGCCGATGATGAAGCCCACGTCCTCGCGGTTGGCTGCGAACTCCAGCATGGCCGCGTACCGGTCGTATACGGCCTTCCAGTCCATGGCATGCATGTTCGGGTCGTAGAAGAAGTCCCGCTCCATCCGCCATGCATCGCGGAGGATCTGCTTCCACTCGGCCCTGGGGTCGATGGACGCGGTGAGGCCGTCGGTTGAGACGGTCTCGCCGGTGCCGCCTGGAGCGGCGTCCTGGATGGTTGCCGTGGGGCCGCGCACGAGGAGGATCTTCTTGCCATCACCGGAGATATCAAATGAGCCGGCCCCGGCCGCGACCGTCTTCTCATCGCGCTTCTCGTCGTTGATGTCGAAGAGCTTGATGGCTGGCGGGTCGGACGCGCCCTGGGTGGCTATCCGGGCGTAGATGAGCTGGTTGCGGTCGTTCACGGCCAGCCGCCCGAACCGTCCGGGACGCGGCGCCAACTGAATGACGCGGGCCTCAAGGCCGTCGAAGTCGATCTTCGTCGGTTTGGCCGCCGCCGCGGGAGCTGCCGGGGCGGCGGGCGAGGCCGGAGCGCCGGGGGCTGCAGGCGTCGCGGTCGGCTTGCGGCTTGCCTTGACGCTGAAGGTGCTACCCATGCCCGTGGCCGTCCCGCTGAAGCTCTCGCCGTCGAGCTTCAGGTCCATAGTGATGGTCTCGCCATTGGGGAGCGTGATGGTGATCTTGGCGCTCTTCGTAGCGGCGTCGTAGTTGCCGCTGATCGCGCCGTTCCCCATGGCCGTGCTCATGCTTCCGGTGATCGCATTGCCGGCCAGGTTCAGCGTCGCCGTGAAGGTAAGCGAGCCGCCCGGCACGGACCCGCCGGATACCGTCCCCTCCCACGTCCCGCTCACCGGGTCCGCTGCCGCTGCAGGCGTTGCGCCCGCGGCGGGTGCGGCGGGCTTCGGCGCGGCGTCGGGCTTCTTCTCGTCGGCCGCACCCTCTTCATCGCTCTTGGGCAGGTAGGGCGAGGCCATGTCGGCCCGAAGCGGCGCGGCCAGCAAGACCTCGGTGTTGTTGTAGATCCAGGTGGTGCCCAGGTCCTCGTAGGTCGGCGAGAAGCTGCGCGAGCTACTGAAGTAGAGCCAGTCGCCCTTGCGATCGAAGACGGGCCGACTGTCAGCGAAGACGCCGCTGGTCACCTGCTTGACCTCGGCCGCCTCGGCATCGGCGATGTAGACGCGGGAGACGCTCTGTCCCTTTGGCGTGGAGGCGAAGGTCAGGTACCGGCTGTCCGGCGACCACGAGGCCTCCAGGCGGTTGGCCTGCGCATCCTTGTGTATGAGCTTGGTTGCGCCGGTCTCCACGACGGTGACGTAGAGCGAACCGGTCTTGTCCACAAAGCTGATCTTCTTGGAGTCCGGCGACCAGGTGGGCGACCAGCGGTAGCAGGAGCCGTTCCTCGTCACCTGCCGGGCCGGGCTCTTGCCGTCGGCCGCCAGGACGTAGAGCTCGTACTCGCCGGTGGCGTCACCCAGGTAGGCGATCCACTTGCCGTCCGGGCTCCACGAGGGCTCGCGCTCGGCGACGCCGCTGGTCCGGGTCAGGTTGCGGGCCGATCCCTCCTTGGCCGGGGCCGACCAGATGTCGCCGCGCGCCTCGACCAGGGCGCGCTTGCCGGTGGATGAGATCCCGAAGGAGGCGATGTTGCGCGCCATATCGACGGGCCTGGGCCGGAGCGTGGGCTTGGCGCCGGGGATCGTGACCGCCACGGTGCGGGTCTGCTCGGTGGCCAGGTCCAGCACGCGCAGCTCGGCGCCCAGCTGGAAGATGACTTCGCCCTTGCCCGTCGCGCCGGGGCCGATGGAGGGCCAGCGCACGTCGGCCTCCTTGAATTTGGTCACCTGCCGGCGCTTGCCTGCCTTGGTATCGTAGGCCCAGATGTTGAGCTTGTGCTCTGGGCCGCTGTCCGACAGGTAGTAGACGCTCTCCCCCTGCCACATGGGCAGGCTGTCGGTGCCGTCCCAGTCCGTCATCCGCTTCGACTTCTTCTCCTTCAGGTCGAAGAGCCAGATGTCGGACGACATGCCGCCGCGGTACCGCTTCCAAGTGGCGAAGTCGGTGCCGTAGGGGATGTAGGCCAGCCAACGCCCGTCGGCGCTCAGGGCTCCATGCAGGCCGTAGGGCACGGGCGTCTGCACGGGTAGCCCGCCCGCGGCAGCCACGGTGAAGATGCCGGGCATTCGCTGGGCTCCCTCATAGCCGCCGGCGGAGAAGATGATGCGGCCGTCCGGCGTCCATCCGCTGAGCAGCTCGCCTGCGGGGTGGTGCGTCACGCGGAACGGAACGCCCCCTGCCGCCGGTAGCGTGTAGATGTCGCGGTTGCCGTCGTAGCTGGCCGTGAAGGCCACGGTCTTGCCCTCCGGCGAGAAGCGCGGGAATCCGGCGCTCCCGGGCGGCGCGGCCAGCGGCGAAGCCATGCCGCCTTCGCGCGGGGCCAGCCAGAGCTGGTTGGCGTAGACGAAGGCGATCTGCCTGGCGCTGATGGCCGGGTACCGGAGCATCCCGGCGGGCGGCTGTACGCCCTGTGCGCGGCCGGACGACGCCGGCGCGGCCAGCGTGGCGCAGAGCGCCACGGAGAGCAGCAATCGATTCATGGTTCCTCCTTATCGGACCTGTCCGACCCGACAGACGGCCCCGGCTCGGCGCTCTACTGGACGGACGAAATGAGGGTCCGGTTTCGCGGGGGCCGGCGGGCCGGAGACACTGGTTACAGCCCATCGACCTGCGTCGACGCCGCGTCGGCCGAACACCGGGCGCTTCGCCTGCGTCTGAACCGGCATGACGCCTGTGTTCCGCAGTCCCGTAGGAGGTCGACCATGCCGTTGACATCATGTGACACCGGGTTAGCCCGGCGCGATCTGCTGGCCGGTGGGGCAGGCGTTGCGCTTACGCTTGCGCTCGGCGGCGCCGCCTGCGCGGAGCCCGGCCGCAAGCCGAACGTCGTGCTTATCGTAGCCGATGACCTGGGCTACGGAGAGCTCGGGGTCCAGGGCTGCAGAGATATCACCACGCCCAACATCGACTCCATCGCATCGGGCGGCGTCCGGTTCACCGACGGCTACGTCTCGTGCCCCGTCTGCAGCCCCACCCGCGCCGGGCTGTTGACCGGGCGCTACCAACAGCGCTTCGGGCATGAGTTCAACCCCGGCCCCGCCGGGGCCGCCGACAGCGTGTTCGGCCTGGCCGCCGACGAGCGGACGCTGGCCGAGCGGCTGAAGGAGGCCGGTTACTCCACCTGCATGGTGGGCAAGTGGCACCTGGGCTACCGGCCCGAGTGCCGGCCAACGCGGCGCGGCTTCGATGAGTTCTTCGGCTTCCTGGCCGGCGCCCACCCCTACGTGGCGGCCCGGCAGGCAGGCGCGCAGATCATGCGGGGCGATGAGGTCGTCACCGAGCGGGAGTATCTGACGGACGCTTTCGCGCGGGAGGCCGTGGCGGCTATCGACCGGCACAAGGAGCATCCCTTCTTCCTCTACCTTCCGTTCAACGCGGTCCATGCGCCGCTGCAGGCCCCGCCGCGCTACCAGCAGCGCTTCGCGGCCATCCAGGACCCCAGGCGGCGTACCTTCGCGGCCATGCAGTCGGCCATGGACGATGCCGTGGGCCGCGTCCTCGCCCGGTTGCGGGAGCAAGGCCTGGAGCGCGACACGCTGCTCTTCTTCATCAGCGACAACGGCGGCCCCACGCCCCAGACCACTAGCGCCAACGGTCCCCTGCGCGGCTTCAAGGCGCAGGTGCTGGAGGGAGGCATCCGCGTGCCCTTCATGGTGCGCTGGCCCGGTCGCCTGCCCGAGGGGAAGACATACGAGAAGCCCGTCATCTCGCTGGACATCCACGCCACGGCGCTGGCCGTGGCGGGCATCCGCAAGAAGCCCGAGAAGCCGCTGGACGGCGTGAACCTGCTACCCGTCCTCACAGGCAAGAGCTCCCGCGAGCCGCACAAGGCGCTCTTCTGGCGGTTCGGGGCGCAGAGCGCCGTGCGTATGGGCGACTGGAAGCTCGTGGAGCAGCAGGGGGAGACGCGGCTCTACAACCTGAAGGACGATATCCACGAGGACCGCGACCTGGCGGCGGAGGATCCCCGCAAGCTCAAGGAGCTGCAGAAGGCGTATGAGGCCTGGGATCGGCAGCTGGCCGAGCCTCGTTGGGGCGCCCAGGGCCGGGCGCGGAGGGCACTCCGAAGGTAACCTGAGGGTGTGAATCGGCCGGCCCCGTGGTCGGCACACTCGCCCGCAGGAGCGCCATGATGCCAACCCTGGTCTATGCCCTGCCGTTTGCGCTGGCCCTCGCCTGGCTCGTAGCGGCCGAGGCCGCTGAGGCGGCCCCACGTTACGCGCCGACGGAGGCCGACATCGCGCGGATCGCCGCCATGCTGCCCGACGCGCCCGGCCTGCCGGTTCCGCCGGCATCCGACCGCCGGGCCTGGTCCCGCGCGGCGAGGCGTAGCGAGGTGCAGGCCGTGGTGGCGCGCGCCGAGGGCTACCTGAAGTCGCCCCTTCCGGCGATGACCGAGGAGCTCTACCTCGACTACTCACGCACGGGCAACCGCGACCGGGCACAGGGGCCCATGTTCGAGCGTCGCAGCCGGGTTTCCGTCTACGCCCTGGCCGAGTGCGCCGAGGGTCGCGGCCGCTTCCTGGGGCCGCTACAGGAGGCGATCCGCTCCATCTCCGCCGAGCGCTCGTGGGTGCTGCCCGCCCACGACGGCAACCTGCAGACCTTCAACGGCAAGCTCATCACCGTGGACCTGGGCGCGGCCATGTACGCCGCCGACCTCGCTACGGCCGCCGCGCTGCTGGGCGATCGGCTGTCGCCCGACATCCGCACTCTCATCGCCTCCGACCTGGATCGGCGCGTCTTCGAGCCAGTGCGTCAGATGGTGGCAGGCAAACAGCCCGGCTACTGGCTCGACTACAAGATGAACTGGAACTCCGTCTGCCTCGATGGCGTGACCACCGCCGCGTTGGCCGCCATGCCGGACCGGCAGGGACGCGCCTGGTTCGCCGCCGTGGCCAAACGCTACTCCAACAACGCGCTGGAGGGCTTCACGCCGGACGGCTACTGCGATGAGGGCGTCAGCTACTGGAACTACGGCTTCGGGCACTATGTGGCGCTCTCCGAGGTCTTGCGGCGCACTACCCGCGGCGGCGTGGACCTTCTGAACCGCGACGAGGCCGTCATGCCCGCCGCCTACGGCACTCGGGTCGAGATCATGGGTGGGGTCTGTCCAGCCTTCGCGGACTGCCCCGTAACTGCCCGCCCGTCAGCCGGTCTGGTCGACCTGTTGAGCCGACGCTTCGCGGGCAAGGGCACGCTGCCGCGCCGGGCGGCACTGGGCGCAGGGCTCTGCGACCAAGTGATGGCCCTCTTCCCGGACGATCCGCCGCGGGCGGTCACCGGCGCCAAGTGGCCTGCCGCCGACACGCGCCGCGCCTGGTTCCCCATCGAGGGCGTGCTGGTGAGCCGTCCCCTGCGCGGCGGGCGCATGGGCGTGGCCATGCAGGGCGGCCACAACGCCCAGAACCACAACCACAACGACGTAGGCGTCTTCATGGTGGTGGTGAACGGCGTGGCGGTCCTGCCCGACATCGGCGCCGAGGTCTACACGCGACGCACCTTCAGCGCCCAGCGGTACGAGAGCGCGGCGCTCAACTCCTGGGGCCATGCGGTACCCCTCATCGGCGGCAAGATGCAGAAGACGGGCCGCGCGGCCGAGGCGGGCCTGCTCGGCTGCCGCTTCACCGACGACGCGGATGAGCTGTCGCTGGACATTCGCCCGGCCTACGAACTGCCCGATCCGGCCATCCTGCAACGCACCTTCCGCTTCGAGCGCAAGGCCGAGCGCTTCACCGTGACCGACCGGTTCGACTTCGCCGAGCCCACGAGCTACGAGACGTCCCTCCTCACGTTCGGGATCTGGGAGCAGACCGGCCCCGCCGAGCTGCGGGTGACGGACAGCGGCCAATCCGTCATCATCCGCATCCAGGCGCCTGAGGGCGTTCGATTGGCCTTCGCCGCCGCGCCCGTAGAGGAGGAGCTGACGGCCCGACGTAAGGCCACGCGCATCGCCGTTCGCCTCGTCGGCAACATGAAGCAGGGCAGCCTGGCGATGGTCTTCACGCCGGGCACGGAAGCCAAGCCGGCGGCGAAGCGGTGATTCGGCGGGCCGGGCCGACCGCAACGCGCACGTTTCAGCGGCATCATACGACCTTCACTTCGGCTTAACGACGTCTTAGCAATCCCTTGCCAGACTCCCTGTGTCATCAGCTGTCCGGCGCACGATGCCGGCGGCGGACCCGTTCATCTAACGGACACCGATTGGTTTCGACCTATGTCCTCACAGGAGAAGTCAGAATGAAGTCCCATGGCAACCGAGCATTCACGCTCATTGAGTTGCTCGTCGTGATCGCCATCATCGCCATCCTGGCGGCGATCCTCTTCCCCGTCTTCGCTCAGGCCCGCGAGAAGGCTCGCGCCATCACCTGCGTCAGCAACGTCAAGCAGGTCTCGATCGCGTGGGCGATGTACGCCCAGGACTACGATGAGACAACCCTCTGCTACGGTTGGGGACGAGACTGGTGGTGGTGCGTTTCGCCCTACGCCAAGAGCCTTGCCCTCTTCATGTGCCCCGACCGCCGCGAGGGTTCGAACTGCGTTAACCCGATGAACTCCGGCGTCGTCTGCCTGCCCGGCGGCTATTCCGGCTACGGCTACAACTGGGGGCCCACCGGTTGGCGCGGCGGCGGCCTCGTCGGCTACCAGCAGCCCGATACCGGTCGCGGCACCAGCTCCTGGATCCCCGGCATCTCGATCGCGTCCCTGCAGTACCCGGCCCAGACCTTCGCGTTCGGTGACACGTACGACACGCCGCGCCAGACCATCGGCATCGGCTTCGCCGGCGACACCTGGACGGGCAGCACCACCGACAGCCTGCGGCACCACGGCCTCTTCCCGATGGCCTTCACGGATGGCCACGCCAAGGCGGTGAAGATGCAGGGCGGATACATGGCAGGCGGCTTCAGCGGGCGCATGATCATGACGGCCGACCCGAACGTCGGACGCTACGGCTATTGCGCCGATCCCGCCGCCGTCGTTAGCCCGAACACCACGGGCGTCGGCAACGACGGCATGAAGCCGGCCTTCGCCATGGCCTGCGGCGACTTCCCGCAGTGGTACAAGAGCAACTTCGCGCCCTGCACCACGTCCAGTGCACCCGGCTCCGACTGCCTAATGACGAACTAATGCCAGTCGCAGCCCGGGCCGTGGTAACGCGGACGAGGGCCGTACTCCTTAGCCTAGCCGTTACGCTCTGCGCGTCGATCATGATGACGGGCTGCGCCAAGGGCAAGGAGACACCTCAGGCGGGAAAGCTGCAGGACTCAGCGTTGAGGAAGCAGAAGGCGGGCGACTGATCCCGCCATAGTCAGGACGCACTGCGCGACAACGGCCTGGCCCAACGGCCAGGCCGTTTTGAGTCCTGTGCGTTCAGGCACCCACCGTCCGTCCTTCGGCGAATCCCGAGCCCCGCGCTCGGAAGGGAGACAACTCAGATGCGCTTGGGATTACCCGTCGCTCTCACCGCCGCGGCAGCCTGCGCGGCACTCTCGCAGGTGCCGTACCTTCGCGCACCTGCCCTGAACGAGTACGCTCGCCACGACCCTGCGGGCACGACGATCCTGCCCAGCGGCCGCTTTCTGCGCCCTCTTGGGCGCCACTTTCCCGTAGCACGTTGGCCGCATGGCCTCGCGCTCAGCCCGGATGGCGGCACGCTCTTCGTGGCGAGTGACGGAGTTGGGCAATTGGTCACAGGATGGGAGACGGCAAGCCCGGTAATCGCAGAGGTGGTACCCGTCCAGGGCAGTGGCCCGAAGCGGTCGAACGGTGGCGGCGCGGCCTTCTCTCCGGATGGCGGGACGCTCTACTGGAGCGGCGGCGACAACGGCGCCGTGTACGCGTTCGATACCGTGTCGAAGGGCAAGACGGCCGAGATCTCCCTGAATGTACCGGTCGGAGGCAAGACGTACGTCGACAGCTACGCCATGGACGTGCAGGTGAGCGCCGATGGACGCTCCCTGTACTGCGCGGATGTGACCAACTTTCGGGTGGTGGTCGTGGATACCGCGCAGCGTAAGGTCGTGGGATCGGTCCCCGTGGGCCGCTACCCCTACGCGCTCGCCGTTGCCGGCCGGCGCGTCTATGTGGCGAACATCGGCATGTTCGAGTACAGCCCAGTACCGGCGCCCAACTCGGCTGAGTTCGATAGGCGCGGCCTGACATTTCCCCCCTTCGGGTTTCCCAGTAAGGAGTCACGCGACGGCGTCGAGGTCGAAGGACGCAAGATTGCCGGGCTTGGCGACCCGAACGTACCCGAGTCGTTCTCCGTCTGGGGAGTGGACGTCTCCAACCCTGAGCAGCCCACCGTGGTCGCGAGGATCAAGACGGGCCTCCTGGTGGGCGCGCCCGCCGAGAACGGCAAGACGGTGGGTGGGAGCGCACCCAACTTCCTGGCGGTCCACGGCGACAGCCTGTTCGTGTCCAACGGCAACAACGACCAGATCGAGCGCATCGATCTGCGCACCAACAGGATTGCCGCCAAGGTCCGAATCCGGCCCTCCCCGTTGACGGCCAAGCTGCGCGGTGTCGGGCCGTCCGGCATGGCGGTATCGAAGGATGGCTCCCGGCTGTATGTGGCCGAGTCGGGCATCAACGCCGTGGCTGTAGTGGATGCACGATCGCTGAAGGTTCTTGGCCACATCCCGACCGCCTGGTACCCGTACCGAGTCGCCTTGTCCAAGGACGGGCGGAGCCTCGCCTGCATCTGCTTCAAGGGTTTCGGCAACGGTCCGAGCGGCGGGAGCAAGCGGCCGACCGGTCCGTTTATGAGCATGAAGGGCGTTCTGGCTGCCATACCCGTGCCGCATGATCAGAGCCTGCCCGCCCTGACGTCGCGGGTTCTGGAGTGCAACGGTATTGTGGACAGATCGGCCGAGAGGAAATCGATGGCCAGCCCGGTGATCCCGACCTCGCCCGGAGCGCGCTCGGCCGAGATCAAGTACGTGGTCTTCATCACCAAGGAGAACCACACCTACGACACGATCTTCGACCACATCCCGGGCGCCAACGACGATCCCACGCTGCTCCGGTGGGGCGATCACCAGCGCATCGCGGCGCCCGGGCAGCCGACGCTCGAGGACGTGGCCGTGATGACGAACCACAACGCGTTGGCCCGCCAATTCACCGTGAGCGACAACTTCTACATGGAGCCCGAGGCGTCCGGCGTCGGGCACCGCTGGCTGGTTGGCGTGCAGCCCAACAACTTCTGCCAGATGACCTACACCCTGGGTTGGGACTTCAGCGCCAAGAGCCCCGCGCCAGGACGAAGGGCTTCGTTCGGCTCCAACGGCTCCATTGCACCGGAGGACTATCCGGAGGCAGGCGCCATGTGGGAACACCTCGCGCGCGCCACGGTGCCGTTCCGTAACTACGGAGAGGGGTTCGAGTTCGCCGGCGTTGGCGAGGATGAGGACCAGTGGAAGACGGGTGCAAGGGAAGTGATCAACATGCCCATGTCGAAGGTCCTCTTCGACAGCACGTGCCGTGACTTCCCCATCTTCAACATGAACATCCCAGACCAGTACAGGGCCGACTGGTTCATCAAGGATTTCAGCGATCTGTACCTCAAGCGCAAGGGCGCCATGCCCCCGTTCATCAACATCGCCATCTGTAACGACCACGGTGCAGCAACTAAGCCGGACAAGGGATATCCGTACCAGGCCTCGTGGATGGCCGACAACGACCTGGCGCTCGGCCGCATTGTGGATTTCCTGTCGCACACGCCCTACTGGAAGAACATGGCCATCTTTGTGACCCAGGACGACGCGGGAGGCGAACCGGACCATGTCGACGCTCAGCGAAGCGTGCTGTTGGCCGTCAGCCCTTGGATCAAGCGCGGCTATGTGTCACACCGCCATACAACCATCCCGAGCATGCACCGTACGCTCTACCAGGTTCTGGGGCTGCCCCCGCTGAACATGTTTGATGCGCTGGCCAACGACTTCTCGGACTGTTTCACAACAACGCCGGACTACCGTCCCTACACCCATGTCGCCGTGGACCCGCGCATCTTCGACCCGATGAAGGCCAAGGATCCCAAGGACCCGGACTACAAGCGCGCCCGCCTGGAGCCTTCGATCCGGCTCGATAACGCGGCGACGATGCAGCAAGTGCTTGAGGAAGGAGCTCGCCGGAACTAGCCCACGGTCAGTGCAGAAGGACGGGGCGGCGGAGCCGAGCGATTACCGGGCCGCCGCGCCCTCGGGGCGAAGGACCCGCTCGGCCGCGCCTGTGGCTGACCGACACGGCTACTGCGACGGAACCGCCGCGTGTGGTCATCGGTGGCCGGTATACTGACTCGCCGGCCACAGGGCTTGTCTCCACCGTCCCACCCGCCCGAGGCCCACCACGCCGGTGTTCCGGACCCGGACCAGCCGCGTGCCCGGCGTCGGGAGCCCCGAGATGCACGAGTACCGCTACTTCGGCGGCGAACCGCCCACGAACGCCGACGGCTTTCCTGTGCCATCCACGTACCGCGTCGAACTGAGCGCCTCACCGGCCTCCCGCACGGAGTACCATAGTGGCTCAGCAGGGCACGGGAGGCGTTGCCATGGCAGCGGGCACGACCACGCAGACGGGTTCCTATCCACAGGTCCAAGCCCGACGCCTCGTGCGCCAACTCCGGTCGCTCCGAAAGCGTCGCCGCGAGGAGGCGCATGCTGAGTTATGCGGCATGGGCCCGGCCGCGTTCGACGCCCTCGCCGCGACCCCGCCGACCTGGTTCAACTCCGGGAGCGCCGTTCGCTTCGTAGTGGTGCTTGCGGCGGCGGCCAGCCTGGCCGGCGAGCTTTCACACGCTTCCGAGGCGCTCGACTGGTACGGCCTGAGCCTCTTCGTGGGGATCGCTGCGTACTCGGTCGTCAGCCGGCAGCGGGGCACAGCGAGTCAGTGCCGGTCGGTATGCGGCCTCCTCACCGAGTCGCGAGATCCGAGAGCATTGCCCGGGCTGGCGCGGGCCTATATGAGTGTTGAGGACCGCAGGTCCTGCGAGCCCATCGCCGACGCCATTGTGGCGCTACTGGCGTATCTTGATCGCGAAAGCTACGGCGCCATGTCCGTCGCCGACCGCGCGCAGTTCGCGGTCCATCTGGTATCCAGCGCATCGGACCCCGTCGCCATCGCGACGATCCATCAACTGGGTGAGGTGGGGCTCTCGCCGGAGGCCGCGGCGCTGCAGACGATGCGCAAGCCGACGTTACGCAGATGGGCTTCTTTCGATCCGAAGAGACGGCTGGCCGCGAGCGAGGCCGTCGCGAAGATTCGGGCACGACTGGACCGCTCGGCAGCGACGACGAGCCTGGGCCGACCGGCCGCTGCCCCGTCGGGTGCTGACCGCCTCGGGCGCCCGGCGCTACCCGGCGTTGCGCACGAGTACGACGATCGCCTGCTGCGCCCTGCGCCGGGGCCGGCCGACGGCGCGGCCGTCGTCGCTGAGGACCAGGAACCCGCCCAGCAACGGAGGGCAACATGACGACGATGGGGTGGACCCGACTGCGCCTCTGGCTTGCAGCCGCGCTCTGCCTTTCGGCGCTACCCGCCCTCGGGGCGCAGGATGGAGCGTTGCGCCGAGTGCTTAGGATCGATGCGGCAACGGGAGACGGGGCGCCGTATGTGCTCACGGGCGACCGTTACACCTACTCACCGGGCGAGATACCGACATCGGCGGTAGCGTCCGGGGCGCCGGAGCGGACCGTGCTGTTCGGCGGCATGGTGGAGTTCTCGTTCGGCGGACTGAAGCCGGGCGCGTCCTATCGCGTGCAGGCGGCCTTCCTCTCGGACAGCGCCCTCCGCCGGATGCGTGTGACGGCCGGGCGGTCGGAACTGGAGGCAGACCTCGCGCTCCCCTTCGCGCAGGTCGTTAACCGCGAGTGGCAGGTTCCCGCTGAGGCCTACCGCTCCGGCACGCTCGATATGCGCCTCCAGGCGCTGGCAGGGCCCAACGCCGTGGTCTGCCGTCTCGAGCTCTGGTCCACCGACCCCGCCGTACCGACGCCCCCCGTGGGTCTGGCGAGCCGCCTGGCGCGCGTGCCCACGCCGGTGGTGCGCCTCTGGCCCCGACCCAGCCGAGTGGCCGGTGTACGGCGTCCGGTGATCTCGTTGGACGGCCCGTGGCGCTTCCATCCCCGCCCGCCGGTGCGCTTCTGGTCGCTGGGAGCCTCCGCGTGGCGCCGCTGGCCTGCCGCAGCCGTGCCGGGCGAGTGGACCATGCAGGGCTTCAGCGTCCCGGCCGGCAAGAGTGCGGCCTATGTGCGCCGCTTCGACCTGCCGCGCGACTGGGCGGGTAAGCGCGTCTTCCTCCGCTTCGATTCGGTCCAGAGCCTCTGCCGCGTCTTCGTCAACGGCCGCGACGTGGGCGGCCACGAGGGCGGCTTCGTCCCCTTCAACCTGGAGGTGACCCGCGCGGTGCGGCCGGGCGTCAACACGCTGGCGGTGACGGTCACCAGCGAGTCGACCGCCGACGGCCTGGCCAGCGCATCGCAGTACGCCGCCCACCCGCTGGGAGGCATCAGCCGATCGGTCGCCCTCTTCGCGCTGCCCCAGGCCGCCATCGCCGAACAGACCACCGAGACGCGCTTCGACCGCCGTTACCGCGATGCCGACCTGCTGGTGCGCGTTCGGGCGGCGGCTCCAAGCGGCCCACTGCGCGTGCGGTTGCGCCTGGTGGCCCCGAACGGACGGCAGGCGGCCATCGCCACGGCCTCGCTCGCACGGACGGGTAAGGGAGAGGCGGCGACAACTGCCCGCCTGCGCCTCAGGGCTCCGCTCAAGTGGGATCCCGAGCATCCGCACCTCTACCGGCTGACGACCAGCCTGCTGCAGGGCGGCCGCGCCGTGCAGGAGCTCACCGAGCGCGTGGGCCTCCGCCGGATCGAGGTGCGGGGCAACCGCTTGCTCGTCAACGGCCGCCCGGTCAAGCTGCATGGAGTGAACCGCCACGAGGTCCACCCGCTCCTGGGCCGTAGCCTCACGCCGGCCCTCTGCCGCGAGGACGCCCGCCTCTTCCGCCAGGCCAACTGCAACTACATCCGCACCAGCCACTACCCGCCCTCGGAGGCCTTCCTGGACGCCTGCGACGAGCTGGGTCTTATGGTCGAGTGCGAAGCGCCCCTCTGCTGGGTCCAGCACGGGGCCAATCCCGTCTGGGCGAAGTGGGACCATCGCGACCCGGGCCTGCTGCCCTACCTGCTCCGAGCCAACTTGGAGAACGTGGCTGCGAACCGCCGGCACCCAAGCGTCATCATCTGGTCGCTGGCCAACGAGTCGCTCTGGACGCCGCTCTGGGCCCGGACGCTCCGCGAGGTGAAGGCGGCCGATCCCACGCGTCCCGCGTCGTTCCATGACCAGTGCTGGGGTGGCTACAACAACGCCGCCAGCACCGCCGACATCGCCGTCTACCACTACCCCGGCGAGAACGGGCCGTCGGCGTGCGACGCCGAGAAGCGCCCGGTGCTCTTCGGCGAGTACGCGCACATCGAGACCTACAACCGGCGCGAAGTGCTGACCGACCCAGGCATCCGCGACCACTGGGGCGGCCCCTTCGCGCGCATGGTGGACCTCATGTTCGCTCACCCGGGCTGCCTGGGCGGGGCGATCTGGTCGGGCATCGATGACACCTTCCACCTGCCCGGCGGTCGAATGGTGGGCTACGGGCCCTGGGGCATTATCGACGGTTGGCGGCGCACGAAGCCCGAGTACAGGCATGTGCAGAAGGCCTACTCGCCCGTGCGCGTGGTCGATCCGGACAAGCCGCTGCCCGTCGGCCGTGACTGGACCATTGGCGTGCGGAACCGGTACGACTTCGCCGACCTGGGCGAGGTGCGCGTCGATTGGCGGCTGGGCTCCCAGGGCGGAGCGGCTCGCTGCACCTCGCCGCCCGGCGGCGTGGGACGCCTGCGGATCGTCGCGCCGGTCGCCGCGAAGCCCGGGCAGGCGCTACGCCTCACCTTCACCGATCCCAGGGGGTTCGTCTGCGACACCGAGCAGCTCCGCATCGGTTCTGTGCCTTCTGCGACGGCGGCTCGAAGCACGTTTGCCGTACGTCTGGACGAGACGCCGGCCGCCTTCACCGTCCGTTCCGGCGGCGCCGTGGTGACCATCGACCGCGCCACGGGCCAGATCACGCAGGCGACATCGGCCGGCCGTACCGTGTTGTGCGGTGGCCCAACGCTCATGCTCCTGCCGCTCAGCAACGCCTCGGGCGGCGACGGCGGCGTGGCCGGCAACGATTACCGTGCGGGTATCCCGCCCTACAACCCGGTCTGCGAGGGCTGGACCCCGGCCTCGGTCGAGGCGCAGAGGGAGGCCGACGGCGGCGTGATGGTCACCGTGCGCGGCGCCTATGCCGAGGCTTCCGGCGAGATGACGTTCCGCTTCCCGCGCGAGGGGGGCCTGAGGGTGGGATACCGTTACCAGGTCAGCCGCGAGGTCAGCCCACGCCAGTGGGGCCTGGTCTTCTACGCTCCCACCGGACTTGACCAACTGGACTGGCAACGGCGCGGGCTCTGGACCACCTACCCGGCCGACCATATTGCACGCCTGGCCGGCACGGCACGCGCCGACGCCGGCCCGCAGGACGCAGCAGCCGCGCCCCGCTGGACGTGGGCGGCGGACCGCACGCCGCTGGGCTCGGCCGACTTCCGCGGGACCAAGGCGGGCATCCTGCAGGCGTCGCTGCGCGGCCGGGATGGGATCGGCTTCGCTGTGGCATCGGACGGCTCGCAGGCGGTTCGAGCCTTCGTGGACGGCCCCCGCATCGGCTTGCTGGTGGCAGACTACAACACCGGCGGCGCCGACGGCTTCTTCGCCGGCCACTACGCAGCCGAGCGCAAGCCCCTGCGGGCAGGTGACACCATCAGCGGCGAGGTCCGGCTCGAACTGGGGGTACGGTAGCGGCGGGCGAGCGGCTTGGGGGGCTCAGGTCAGAAACGTCGGACAGGTGGGACTCGTCCGACGTGTCCGACCTGCCCCAGACCC
>CAJBBX010000049.1 GCA_903951425.1 uncultured Chthonomonas sp. | reverse complement strand
GGTCTGCTCGACCAGATCGGCGGGCTCACAGCCGAGGTCCACGAAGTAGTGATCGACGTGGAACGCCGCCTTTGCAGTATCAGGCCCCGCCAACTCCGGAACTGAGGTCAGGAAGTCGACCTGCTGCTGCAAGGTCATGCCGGCAAAGAACGTCACGACGTCCAAGTCGTTCGGTGCGCGCCCTGCGGTAGCCTCGACGTCCTCTGGAAAGCTGCCATTCACCCACTGGAACCCAGCCGTGAGACCATGTTCCCGCATGCGTGCTCGCATCTTCAGGTACCCCTGGAGTATGGTCACCCTCTCTTTGGACGTGGCAAAGCGCTCACACAGTTCCACCAACGTGCAGGTGTACGGCGATATGCTACTCGGGTCGACGGGTGTATCGCGGAAAGGCGGCAACACTCCGCTCAGGTTCCAGTCTGGAATGGCCATATGCTTGGCTGGGCCTCCTTTGCTGCTCAGCAGTCTATCCGGTCGACGCCGATGCAAGGCTCGCTCGGCCGCCAAAGGCCCCCAGAAGCACCGCCTGGCGCATCCTGCCCGCACGTCCAAGGTCGTCCCCGAGGTTGGCCATAAGTCGGTCGGCGATACTGAGCCGGCGCTCCACCTCCGCAACGATCCGATGCTGCTCCTCCATCGGTGCAACGGGGATGCAATCTGCCCGTAGGTCCTCCAGGTGGATGTGCTGGAGGCCGGAGCCCTTCGGTACCATCTGGAGCTGGACCTGCGGAGCCGACAGCGCGTGGAGCAAAAACATGCCCATGGCGCGGCATACGGGCTTTACCAGTGCTACCGACACGAAAACGCTGAACGCGACATCGGTATCGACGATCCGCACCACCCCGAGCGTCCCATCCTTAGAGATCAGGATGTCACCGCGCTCGACATTAGTGCGCTTGCTGAACTCCGCGTGGTCTGCCTCCGTTACGTAGTGTAGCCGCTCCAAGCTGATGCCTGCCCCTGCCGTAAGGTTCCGCACCGTGACGAAGGGTATGCCACTGGGCACGTACGTAGGCTTCTTGTGAACGCCATCGACAACCTTGGTGCTAAGCTGCCCCACGCTCGCCCAGCACCAACCCTCCGGCAACTCCGGTAGCCCCGTTGTGTCCGGCGGCTCGGGCTCCTTGTACTTCCCCTTGCCGGTCCACGCCTTGCGCCGCTCGGCCAGGATGCGCTGCAGTAGCTGCGCGCCGGTCTCGTAGTCGCGCCCCTCGCGGCGGGCCAAGTCGGCCTCGGTGGGCACAAGGCGGCCCTCGCAGGCGGCCTTGAGGACCGACGCGCGGTAGCGCTTCAGGTTGGCTTGGGCGCGCTGGAGGGCGGCAACGCCGGCCTCGAGGCGGAGAGCTGGGCATCGATGGTGGCGACGATGGAGCGCTGGACTGATAAGGAAGAAGGAAGATGGAAGATGTAGGAGGCGATGTCCGACGGCCGGACCGCGGGATACAGTGCGCCCTGTACCTTGGAGCACATGGCCTCCACGAACTGCGTGGTCTGGACTGTGTAGTAGAGTGCCTTACCCTCGATGCGCTTGGGCCGCAACACGTTGAAGCCCGTTGAGGCGATGGCACCATCTAGCTCGGACGGCACAAGGGCGACTGCGTTCAGGTTCGGTCGGGTCATCGAGACCAGCACGTCACCGGCCCGCAGTAGCTGCCGGGCCCGGCTCGGCGCCTCACTCTTCGGCATGGTCTTTGGCGCCACGATCGTCTTGGAGTCGCGGTCGATGCTGCCGATGTCCACATACGTGAAGAAACCCGAGCCGCTTGGCCTGACTTGCTCTACGCGTAACTCAGTCACGTCACCGATGGTTACTTGCCGGGCACCGCTGCCCTCCGCACCGGCCAGGCGCCCGCCGTCCTCCTTCTTCCTTCCTCCTTCCTCTACCGCCCTCATCCCTCTGCCTTCTTCCTTCCCACTTCTTCCTTCAGGTTCTCCTTCGCGCGTCGTAGGATGGCCACGAAGATGGCCGTCAGTTCGTCGCTCTCCTTGCGGAGTGGGGCAAGTTGGTCGGTTGATGCTATACCGCTGTCGGCCAGGAGTTCGAGCCAGTAGCTGGTCTCTTCGATCTCGCGCAGACAGTCGCCGGCTTTGGCAATGAACTCGGCTCGGCTGCGGCCCCGGTATGCTTCGCAGTAGTTTGCCCCGACCGACGTGCCGGACCGAAGCACCTGCCGACCCAGCACCTGGGCAGCAGTGGATCGTGGCAAGTCTCCCACCATCCGGATGATCGCCAGGGCAAACCGCTTGGTCCGACCCCGAAGGTCATAGCCCTCGCCCCCACCATCCCGAACCAGGCATCCCGGCTCCGCGCCCTTTCCTCCTTCTTCCTTCCTCCTTCTCCCTTCCAGATACTCTCTCATGCCGCCAACACCTCATTCATCTCCACGAGCAGCGTCCCGAGCCGCTCGCCAAACACCTGCTGCGCCCGGCCCAGGCCACCCTGTTGGCTGAATGGGGCGTAGTCGAAGTCGTCGGCCTCAATCGTCAAACTCGATGCTACGTGGTCGCGGATCATCTCCAGCCAGCGGCGCTGCTCTTCGGTGAAGCCGTGGCCCAGGGCCTGCTGCTGCGCGTGCCAGGCGGCGAAGCGATCCTGCACCGTCTCGCCGAAGGGCCGGAGGAGCGTCTCCTGCTCCAGCGCGAAGCGGATGAGGGAGACGAGGTCGGTGACGACGCGGGCTCCGCTGCCCCGGACCCGGTCCCTCTCCAACAGCTCGTAGGCGCGCCAGAGCAGGTCCGGGGTCCAGGCGCGGGGTGGTTGGCCGATGGTCTGGGCAAGCTCTTTGAGCTGCCTGAGCGTGGGCGCCTGGCCGTGACGCCGCGAGTAGAGGAGCTGGATGGCGGTGATCTCGTCGCGGTGCTCCTCCAGGTAGGCGCGGAAGGAACCCACGATGCTGCGGGCCTTCGCGGTGGCCTCGCCGCTCGCTCCGGCGAAGAGCACCTCGTCCTGCTCGGTGGTGGCGATGGTCTGTTCGGAGTCCTGCTGCAGGTTCAGGAGCAGCTTGCGAAGCTCCGGGTTGAGGAAGGGCTTGGCGGCCTCGTGGCGCATCTGGTTGGCGACCTGGGCGGCGATGGCCGGGTCCGGGGCGGGCGGCTCCCCGCCGGGCTGGACAGGCGCGGCTTCGGGCGGCGCGAGTTGGGCGGCCCGCTCGATGATCTTGTCCGGGTCGGTGCTCTGTACCAGGCCCTGGACCAGTTCCGTGACCGTTTGGCCGGCCACATGCTCCAGCGTGGCGTGCTGTCCGGGGCCCAGGACCTTGTCGAGGCGCGCGATGCGGCCGGCCAGGGTGCTAAGCACCTCGGCGTCGGTGCTGCCCGCGCCGACCGCCTGCAGGATAGTCTTGAGCGCAACGGTGGGTTGGCGCTCCAGCGGCGGCGAGTCGGTGAGGTTGTGCTCGGTGACGCCCACGGCGTCCACGATGACGTAGCGGGTCTTGTTCTGCGCGTCGCTGGTGACCGACTGGAACTCGGTGCCGGAGACCACGCGGCAGCCTCGCCCCTTCATCTGCTCGAAGTAGCTGCTGCTGGCAACATCGCGCATGAAGAAGACGATCTCCAGCGGCTTGACGTCTGTGCCCGTGGCGATCATGTCTACCGTCACGGCGATGCGCGGGTTCACGCCGTTCCGGAAGCTGCTCAGCAGGTCCTCGGTCTTGATGCCGCTGGACTTGTAGCTCACATCGCCGGTCACCGGGTCCACGATCCGGGCGGTGGACGACTTGTAGGTGATCTTCTCGCAGAAGGCGTTGCCCTTGCCGAACTCCTCGCGGATGATGCGAACGATGTCCTCGGCGTGGCTGTCGTCCTTGGCGAAGACGAGGGTCTTGGGCACCATGGTGCGGCCGGGGAAGATCTCGGTGAAGAGCTTGTCGCGGAAGGTCTGGACTATGGTTCGGATCTGGTCCGGCGCCACCACGGCCCGGTCCAGCTCGTTGGGCCGGTAGTTCAGGTCCTCCTCCAACTGCTCCCAACGGACCTTGCGCGACTTCCGGTCCCGCTTGTCCACCTGCAGGCCGCTCTCCACCGTGCCGCCCTGCTCGGTAATCCGGGTACGGATGCGGTAGACGTCGAAGTCCACATTCACGCCGTCGGCCACGGCCTGGGCGTGGCCGTACTCCATGACGAGGTTCTGCTTGAAGAAGGCGAAGGTCTGCTTGCCCGGCGTGGCGGTGAGGCCCACGAGGTAGGCGTCGAAGTACTCCAGCACCTGCCGCCAGAGGTTGTAGATGCTCCGGTGGCACTCGTCGGTGAAGACAAAGTCGAAGGTCTCCACGGGGACCTTCGGGTTGTAGACCACCGGCAGGGGCTCCTTGCGCAGGGCCGCCAGCCCGCCGGCGCTCTCCTCCTCGCACTCCGGGTCCAGCTCGGGCTCGCCCTGCAGGATGGAGTAGAGCCGCTGGATGGTGGTGATGACAACGCGGCAGACCGGGTCGATGCTGTTGGACTGGAGGTGCTGCACGTTGTAGAGCTCGGTGAACTTGCGGCCGTCGTCCGGCGTTACGTACTGCTGGAACTCCTTGAGCGTCTGGCGTGCCAGGTTGGAGCGATCGACCAGGAAGAGCACCCGGCGCGCGCCGCCGAACTTGATGAGCCGGTAGGCCTGGGCCACGGCCATGAAGGTCTTGCCGCTGCCGGTCTGCATCTGGATGAGCGAGCGCCGCCGGCCGAGGGCCAGGCTTTGCTCCAGACTCGTGATCGCCTGCACCTGGCAGGCCCGCATGCCTGCGGGGTCCAGGGGCGGCATGGACTGCAGGCGGCCCAGGAGCGACTGAAGGTCGTACTCGCTGTGCGCATCCGCCGGGCGGAGCGTGCCCGGCGCGCCCAACTTCAGATCCTCGGCGATGGCTCGGGGCGTGTGGAACCAAAAGATGTCGCGGCTGGCCGGGTCGGGGTCCATGGCGTTGGTGAAGTGCGTCTCCACGCCGGTGGACTGGTAGAGGTAGGGCAGCGGCTTGGCGACAGCCGGGAGGACGTCGGGCAGGCCGTGGCTGTAGCGCTCGGTCTGCACCTCGACGCCGGTGAGGTGCTGCCCCTCCTTCTTGGCCTCGACCACGCCGACGGCGCGACGCCGCACATAGAGCAGGTAGTCGGCAGTACCGTGCCCCGACTTCAGCGGGAACTCGCGCACTGCCACGCCGTCGCCCGCGGTCAGGTCCAGGTCGGCGTGATCCTGCACGACCCATCCTGCCTGCTGCAGCATGTCGTCGATCCGTTGTCGGGCGGCTTCCTCGGGGCTCAGGGACATCTCGGCGTCATGTTCGGGGCCGCCGCACCGATCTCCTTCCGGTTGCCGATGAATGTGGTGTAAGCCGGAAGTGGATTGATGCAAGGCCGGTAGCCGAAGCGCGGAAGGAGGAGGCATGCGCTGAGTAGGGCGCATTCGGGCCGCACGGACTCGGGCGGGCGCCCCGCTTAGTAGAACAAGAACACCCACCAGTTCTTCATGCGCCGGCCCTGATCGTCCCTGGCCTTGTTCTGGTAGCCGGGGACGTTCTGGCGCCAGTAGACGAGCCACTTGCCCATGCAGTCGGGGGCTAGCCTGGCGTAGGGCTCCAGGACTGCGTTGGTCCAGGGCTTGGCGAGGTCCTTGCCGCCGGGACCGGAGCCGATGCGCCAGTCCTCTATCGTGGAGAGGACAGGCTGGGTGTTGGCCTGGTCGTAGTGGCTACGGCCGTTGGGCGGGAAGTGGACGTTGCCCGCCGGGGCGGCGTAGTGCTTGAGGGTCCAGCGCTTGTCGCCGTCCTTTACGAGGGCCTCGTCCGGCGCGGGGTACTCGATCCCCTTGCCCTGGCCCCAGAGGGCGTAGAAGGAGTCGAACGGCAGGCCGTAGCGCTTGTCCAGGTCGAAGCCGCCGAACTCGTGGAAGTACCGCGTGAAGTACGGGATAGCCCGGCTGTGGGCCGTCCCCTCGAAGGAGTGGGCCAGGTTCTCCATGCCGCAGCCGATGCCGCGCTCGTCGTTGAGGCCGTTGATGCGGAGGGATCGGCCGGTCCACTTCTGCTGGTCGTCGCCTCCGTTGCCGGCCTGCACCCACTTTCCAGGCACCTTGCGGAAGCGCTCGTCGTAGACCGGCTTCTCCTCGACGCACTCCAGGCACCGGAAGTCGCCCGAGGGGGCGGCGGTGAACCAGACCTCGTGGACGTAGCCCTGATCGACCAGCTCATCGAGGCGCATGAAGCGCTGCGGAGCCCTCGGGTCGCGCACGCCGATGACGGCGGCGAAGGCCTCGCTGAAGAAGCCGCCGTAGTCGCAGTTGAGCTCGTCCTTGGGCACGGAAGGCTTGCGGGGCGCGGCGACGCAGTTGCCCTTGTCGACACCGGGGTCGCGGGCGTCGACGTAGCGCCAGACGGTGTAGTCCAGGAAGACCGGGGCCCTCGGATCCTTGTAGCCGTGGTAGCGGCTACCCTCGCGGACGGCGGCGCGGAGCTGCTCGAAGAGCTGCATGGGCTTCTCGGGCTTCACCTGGTTCGAGAGGTTGATGAGGAGCAGGCGCGGGCGCATACGGCGTATGCGGTCGTGGTTGGCGGCGATCCAGTCGTCGGAGTTGGCCCGGCTCCAGCGGTTGGGCCAGAGGGTGCGGTCCGCCGGGTCGCGAAGGGGCGCCGGGGTTCCGTCGGCGCGGAAGTTGGCCCGCCACGCATCGGGCGAGGTCTGCGCCACCGCACCGGGCGACGCCGCCAGCACAACCAGAAGCCCCAGCGCCGCCCAAGCCGTTCGTCGCATCGCACGCTCCCCTGCCATGATGGCGGAGTATACCCAGCCGGCCTCGGACAGCCTGCTCAGGGAGCAGGTACCATGGTTCAGGAGTCGCGGCTTTGCACGTCGGTCGCGCGGGAGGTGTGTAAAGAGTGGCAGAACGCAGCTTGCTGGGCGCCGGATTAGAGATTATCCCGCTGGGTGGGGCCTCGGAGGTGGGCAAGAGCTCCATCTTCGTGCGATACGGGAACGACGCCGTGCTGATCGACGCGGGCGTCATCTTCCCCACGGATGAGCACCCGGGCGTCGATCTCATCATCCCCGACTTCGCCTACGTGGCCGCCCACGCAGAGCAACTCCGCGCGATCTGCATCACCCACGCGCATGAGGACCATATCGGCGCGCTGCCCTACCTGCTGCGACAGGTCTCGGCGCCGGTCTACGCCACGCCGCTGACGATCGGGATCATCCGCGAGAAGCTGGACGAGCATGGCCTGCTCCAGACCGCGCAGCTTCGAACGTGGATACCCGGCGAGGCCCTGGAGCTCGGCGCCCTGACGGTGGAGCCCATCCGGGTCACCCACTCGATCCCGGACACGGTGAGCCTGGCCATCTTCTCGCCCGCCGGCATCGTGGTACACACAGGCGACTTCAAGATCGACCACACGCCTGTGGACGGCAAGCACTTCGACGCCGCCCGATTTGCGCAGCTGGGCGACGAGGGCGTGATGCTCCTCCTATCGGACAGCGTGAACGCGGAGCGCAAAGGCTGGGTGCCCAGCGAGCGCGTCGTGGGCAACGCGCTGGACGAGCAGTTCCGCAAGGCCGAGGGCCGCGTGCTGGTGACGACGTTCTCGTCCAACCTGCACCGTGTGCAGCAGGTCTTCGAGACGGCCGCCCGGTACGGACGCAGGGTCGCGGTGGCCGGCCGGTCCATGGAGCGCAACATCGGTGTTGCGCGCGAACTGGGCTACCTGAAGTACGCCGACACGGACCGCGTGAAGATCGAGGAGATGGAGCAGCTACCGGACCATAAGGTGGCCGTCATCACCACAGGCAGCCAGGGCGAGCCGCTGGCCGCGCTCTCCCGCATGGCCCGCGACGACCACAAGATCAAGATCCGCCCCGGCGACACGGTGGTCCTCTCCTCCAAACCGATCCCCGGCAATGAAGAGGATGTCTGGCGCACCGTCAACCGGCTCATCAGGCGCGGCGCCCATGTGGTCTACGACATGATCACCCCCGTGCACGTCTCCGGCCACGCGAACCAGGAAGAGCTGAAGCTGATGTTCAACCTGACGCGGCCGCTCTACGCAGCGCCCTTCCACGGCGAGCCGCGCATGATGTACGCCTACACCGAGATGGTGGCGGGCATGGGCATGCCGCGTGAGCGCGTGCTCTGGCTGGAGAACGGCGACCGGCTCTTCCTCGACGGCACCACCGCCGAACTGCTGGAGCCCATCGGCCCGGCCGCCGGCATCCTGGTGGACGGGCTCAGCGAGGGCGGCGTCAGCGACGTCATCCTCCGCGACCGGCGCCACCTTGGAAGCGAGGGTACCGTGGTCGTCACCGTGGGTCTGGACAGGGCCACGGGCGAGATCGTCTATGGGCCGGACCTCATCTCCCGCGGCTTCCTGCACCCCGAGGACTCCGAGGACATGTTCGACGAGGCCCGCACCAAGGTCACCGAGGCACTGGAGACCCTGGCCGCCGACGACGACGACGTGGACCCGGACAGCGCGCGCATGGTCATCCGCGATGTGACCGCGCGGTCGCTGAAGAAGCGCACCGGAAGGCGGCCGGTCATCGTGCCTGCCGTGATGGAGATCTAGGCTTGGCCGGTTGCGAGAGCCCGGTCCTGGCGGGTAAGACGGCTCTGGTGACGGGCGGCGGACGAGGCATCGGCGCCGCCACCGCCCTGGCTCTGGCGCAAGCGGGGGCCGACGTGGCCGTGGCGGCTCGAACCGAGGCCGAGGTTCAGGGCGTGGCCGAGCGGGTTCGGGCGCTGGGCCGCCGGTCGGTGGCCGTCTGCTGCGACCTGGCCCGCGAGGACGAGTGCCTCCGGGCCGTGGAGCAGGCCTCGCGGGAGCTCGGAGGCGTGGCGATCCTGGTCAACAACGCCGGCACGGGCAGGTTCGCGCCGATCTGGGAGACCACGGGCGCCGATTTCGGGCTCCACATGAACCTGAACCTGGCCGCGGCCTTCCATTGCACGCGGGCGGCGCTCCCGGCCATGATGTCCGCACGGTCGGGCTGGATCGTCAACGTGGCCAGCAGCTCCGGCAAGAAGCCCTACCCCAAGCAGGGCCTCTACTGCGCATCGAAGGCCGCGCTCATCATGCTCAGCAAGTGCATGGCGCTGGAGCTGCGCGACCACGGCATCCGGGTCCATGCCGTATGCCCCGGCGCCGTGGACACGCAGATGTCGGACCAGGTACACCCAGAGCGCCAACGGGAGGGCTGGATCCAGCCCGAGGACGTGGCTGCCACGATCCTGCACCTGCTCACCATGCCGCCGCACATCGCCACCGACGAGATCTCGGTCCGCCGGTTCATGGCCGACCCGCTCTAGCCGCACGCCCAATGGCCAAGCGCGGAGCCGGAAGGGCCAGCCCGGTCGTTGCGCGGCCGGCCATGGGATGCCTCTTCGAGGTCTACCTGTCCGGCGCCGATCGCGAGGCGCTGGCCTATGCGGGCGAAGCTGCCTTGGATACCATCAGCGAGCTCGACGCGCAACTCAGCGTCTACCGGCCCAGCAGCGACATATCGAGACTGAATGCCACTCCGCCGCACAGGTCGGTCACACTGGAGCCGGCGCTCTACCGCCTCCTTCGCAGGTGCGACGAGTGGCGGACCGCCACACAGGGCGCCTTCGACGTGGGCATGGGCAAGGTGCTGCGGCTCTGGGGCTTCCACGACGGCGACCACCGCAAGCCGACCGACCAGCAGGTGCGTCTGGTACTCTTACAGTGCGGCGCGGCACGGCTCGTCTGGGACGATCCTACACGGACTGTGACTATGCCCGACCCGGCGATCGAGGTCAACCTCGGGGCCGTCGGCAAGGGCTACGCGCTGGACATGGCGGCCGAAACGTTGCGCACCGCAGGCGTCCGTTCGGCGGTCCTGCACGGCGGGACGAGTACCATCGTCGCCGTCGGCGAACAACCGGGCGGCGGAGGCTGGAGCTTCGACCTGCGCGACGTTGATGCGCCGGACCGCATCCTGCATACGATGCGACTGACCGATGAGACGGTGTCGACCTCGGCCGATACGGAGCAGCGCTTCGTGGCCGATGGAAGGCGCTACGGGCATATCATGGACCCGCGCACCGGGTGGCCGGCGCACGGGGTACGAGCGGTATGGGTGGCGGGGCCCTGCGCGGCCGAGACCGACGCCCTATCAACCGCCTTCAACGTCCTCGGACCGGATGCGGCCCGAGACCACCTATTGACGCGGCCGGACCTGACAGCGGTCTTCCTGATGGACGGCTCAAACGGCCAGTGCGTCGTGATTGGCAATGGACACAGAGGAACCTGACGCAGACCATGACCCGGCCGAGCGTGCGGCGATCACTCGCCCACAGCCGGCTGAGGATGCTGTTCGCGGTTGTCGGGCCGGGCATCATCGCTGCCACGGCGGACAACGACGCGACCGGCATCCTTGGCTATTCGTTAGCGGGCGCACAGTTCCAGTATTCCATGCTATGGATACTGGCGCTGTGTACGGTCGCGCTCGCCATCTGCCAGGAGATCTGCGCTCGGATGGGAGCGGTGACGGGCAAGGGGCTGGCAGACCTAATCCGGGAAGAGTTCGGGGTCAAACTGACCACAGTCGCCATGGCGGCGCTCCTTACCGCCAACTTCGCCACCACGGTAGCCGAATTCGCCGGAATGCTGGCGGCGGTGGTGATCTTCACTGGTCCGGCGGCTCGCTTCGTGGTCCTTCCCCTTGCGGCGGCAATGATCTGGCTTCTCGTCACGCGGGGCACCTACCGCCGCGTTGAACGCGTGTTGCTGGCAGCCTCCACGCTCTACCTCTCTTACGTTGTGAGCGCGTTCCTCGCCCATCCTGACTGGGGTTCGGTTACCCATCAGGTGTTTGCCCCTGATACCCGCAAGATGATGCCGATGACCTCCTACCTCTTCGTGGCCATCAGCCTGATCGGGACTACGATCACGCCGTGGGGTCAGTTCTATATCCAGTCATCGGTGCGAGACAAGGGCATCACCGCGGAGCAGTACCGCTTCACGCGCTGGGATGTCTACTTTGGGGCGTGCTTCACGACCGGCATCGCCTTCTTCATCATCGTGGCCTGCGGCGCGACGCTCCACGTCGCCGGCATCACAACCATCGCCGACGCCGGCGATGCGGCCCGAGCCCTGGCGCCCATCGCGGGTCGGTTGGCTTCAGTGCTCTTTGCGGTCGGCCTCTTCAACGCTGCATGTTTCGGGGCGATCACCGTGCCGCTCTCCACTGCCTACGCCGTCACCGAGGCGCTCGGGTGGGAGAGCGGCGTGGGACGCCGCATCAAGGAGGCGCCGCTCTTCATCGGCGTCTTTACCGCACTGATCGTCCTCTCTGCGGCATTGGTCATGCTCTTCCCGAACCATCTCGCGGCGCTGATGATCCTGCCCAATATCATCGGCGCCATGCTCCTGCCCATCATCCTGGTGCTGATGCTTCGACTGGCCAACAACCGGCGGCTTCTCGGTAGCTATGTGAACGGGCGGCTCTACAACGCAATCGCCTGGACGACCACTGTTGTCCTTATCGTGCTGTCAGTGACGCTTCTCGTGACCCTGATCTTCCCGGCTGCAACATAGTTGCAGCCGCCATGGAGGCAAACATGCGAGGTCGGTTCGTAAATGCGGCTCTGGCGCTCCCGGCCATTCTGGCCCTCGCCGGCGCTGGATGCGGCAAGGGCTTGGAACCCACCGGCGATGCGCCTGCCGCACGGCCTGCGGCCAAGGACGTTCGGATCGGCTTCATCGTTAAGATGCCCGACGAGAAGTGGTTCCAGGACGAGTGGAAGTTCGCGCGGAAGTGCGCCGACAAGAACGGCTTCAAGCTCCTCACCATCGGCGCTACCGATGGCGAAAAGGTGATCAGCGCCATTGACAATCTGGCCGTCAACGGCGCGCAGGGCTTCGTCATCTGCACCCCTGACGTGAAGCTCGGCCCCGCCATCATGGCCAAGGCCAAGTCGCACAACATGAAGGTCTACTCGGTGGATGACCAGTTCGTAGGCCCCGACGGCAAGTTCATGGATACGCCCTACATGGGCATCAGCGCACGGAAGATCGGCGAGACCGTGGGCGCGGCCCTGGTCGCCCAGGCCAAGAAGCTCGGATGGAACCTGGCCGAGACGGGAGCCTGCGCCGTGACGTTCGACGAACTGAACACCTCCAAGGAGCGCACCAGCGGCGCCACCGACGTGCTCGTGAAGGCGGGCCTCCCAAGCAGCCAGGTGTTCGCCGCACCGGAGCGCACCACCGACGTGCCGGGCGCCCACGACGCCGCGAGCGTGCTGCTGACCCAGCGCCCTGAGGTCAAGCGCTGGCTGGTCTACTCGGTCAACGACGAGGGCGTGCTGGGCGCGATCCGGGCCATGGAGAGCCGCGGCTTCACGCCTTCGACCTGCATCGGTGTGGGCATCGGCGGGCCGTCATCGTTCGGCGAGTTGGCCAACCCGAAGCAGACGCCCTTCTTCGGCACGGTGATGCTGAGCCCCTACCGCCACGGATACGAGACCACCGAGTTGATGTTCAAGTGGATCGTGGACGGCGTGGAGCCGCCCAAGGACACGCGCACCGCCGGCATCTTCGTCGACCGGACCAACTATCGCCGCATCGCCGGCGAGCAGGGCCTGCTGGACTGAGGCGCGGACTTGCCTGAACCCGCCCCCTCCGCGCCGCGCCAGGCAGCCGGCCTGCCCGCGTCCCTGCGTGACAACGCCGGCATGTTCCTGGTGTTCCTGGCTCTATTCACCGCCCTGTCGCTCTTCCTGCCGCACTTCCGAAGCTGGGTCAACATGGTCGGGCTGATGCTCTCCGTGAGCATGGTCGGCATGGTGGCCTGCACGATGCTCTTCTGCATGGTCTCGGGCGACTTCGACCTCTCCGTGGAGGCAGTCGTGGCCATGTCCGGCGTCCTCGCGGTCATGGCCATCAACGCCACGGGCAGTGTGCCGATCGGCATCCTCTGCGGCGTGGCGGCAGGCGGGGTGGTGGGCCTGGTCAACGGCTTCGTGATCGCGCGGCTCGGCATCAACGCGCTGATCACCACCTTGGGAACGATGCAGATCGTGCATGGGCTGGCGCTCATCTCTTGCCGCGGCGTGGCGGTTGGGGCCATGAGCGCCGAGTTCATTGAGATGGGCAACGCCACATTCCTGGGCATTCCGGCGCCGGTCTGGCTTACGGCGGCGTGCTGCGTCGTCTTCGGGGTCCTGCTCCACCGGACGCGCTATGGCCGCAAAGCGCTGGCCATCGGCGGCAACCGCGAGGCGGCCCGGCTGGCGGGCGTCCCCGTCGTCCGCACGCGCATCACGATCTTCGCGGTGCAGGGCCTCATGGCAGGGCTTGCGGGCGTGGTGCTCGCAGCGCGGCTGGCCAGCGGTCAACCCAATACGTCGGCGGGCTTCTCATTAGAGGTAATCTCGGCCTGTGTGCTGGGTGGAGTTTCATTGTCGGGAGGCATTGGCACGCTACCTGGCGTAGTGGTAGGTGTGTTGATCATGGGCACGGTGCAGAATGCCATGAACCTCGCCGGCGTGCCTGCGTTCTATCAGTATGTGGCCCGGGGCGGTATCCTCCTGGCTGCGGTCCTGTTCGACAAGATGAGACGGCGCTCCGGGGCGTGAGGCCCCGTGGCGCACGAGTGCCCTACGGTGCAGCGGTAGCGCCGCGTCCGCGGGGCCAAGCACGCTGTTCCCGGTACAGTGTCTAACCGGGACCTAACCACGATCCTTGGGAGGATTTGATGAAGGGACGACTGATCGCAACGGTTGCGCTGACCGTCGCCGGTTGCGCCGCCATGGCGTTGCCCGGCTTCAAGGCGCCGTTCGCCGAGGCTTACGGCATCAAGAAGGGCGCGAAGCTCGACTCGTGCGTCGGCTGCCACACTGCCGGCGTGAAACTCAACGCCTACGGCACCGACCTGAAGAAGGTACTGGAGACCGCGAAGACCAAGAAACTCACGGTCGACCTGTTGAAGAAGATTGACACGCTCGACTCCGACAAGGACGGCGTGAAGAACGTCGACGAGCTCAAGAAGGGTACCAACCCGGGCGACCCCAAGGACAAGTAACGGAACAACCGGCCCCTAGGCCGGCCAGATGAGGGGTTCGAAGATGCGTTTCACTCGCGCCATGGCGCTGATCGCCATGTTTGTGGCGACCGCCTCCGCGTTAGCCTTACCGGCAATACGGTCGGAGTTCACGAAGCGGTACAAGTCGCCTTCGGCCGGCGCCCAGGCCAAGGCCGGTTGCGCCCTATGCCATGTGGGCAACACTCTGAAGCGCAATGCTTACGGCGCCGACCTGGAGAAGGCTCTCAAGGCGTCGGGCTCTTCCCGGGTCACTGCCGCGGTCTTCGCCAAGATCGAGAAGCTGGATTCCGATCGGGACGGCACGAAGAACGGGGTCGAGTGCACCAAGGGCACGCTGCCCGGCGACCCGAAAAGCAAGTAAGGACGATGGTCCCATGGCCCCGCGGACTTCGGTTCGCGGGGCCTTTTTGCAATTTATGGCCTTCAACCCCCTGGATCGGGCAGGAGTGCGGGCCCCGCCTGTCTAATAGGCTCCCGAACGGGCGGCGGATTCGCCGGTCCGCAATGCGGTCGCGCCATGCGACATATCTGCGCGGGGGAGCTTCGCGATGAGACTACCGAGATGGATGATGGGCAGGCCCGGAGCGTGGGCTCTGGTAGTCGCTGCCCCGTTGGCTACGCTGATCGGCGCCACGGCCCTGGGCCAGTCCGAATCGCCGTCAACCGGTGAAGCGCTGACCGATGCCAAATGCCTGGAGTGCCACGAGACCGGAATGGGCGCGCACCGCGCCGTCAACGCCAAGGCCATCGCCGCCGGTCCCCACAAGGACAACGGGTGTACAGGTTGCCATACCGAAATGACCGCTGCACCCCATACCGATCCGATGAAGGCCGCCCGGGTGGACTGCGGCATGTGCCATCCGGACCAGCAGGCCGCCTACGCATCTAGTGTCCACGCCCGGAAGGACAAGACCCGAGGCGACCACCCGACCTGCATCACCTGTCACGCAGGCACCAACGGCGATCCGCACACCGTGGCCCGAACCAAGGGCGACCGCGTCCACGCCACAGAGATCTGTTCGCGTTGCCACGGCGATGCATCACGGATGGCGCGCTACGGCGTAGATACCGATGCCGTCCCCTCCTACAAGGAGAGCTTCCACGGTAAGGCGCTACTCCGGTTCGGCAACAAGAAGGTAGCGGGCTGCGTCGACTGCCACAGCAACCACGCTGTCATGGGCCATGCCGAAGCCGGTTCGCCCACACACCGCGATGCGGCCGCCGCCACCTGCGGAAAAGCGGGTTGCCATGCGGGCGCCAAGGTCAACTTCGCCGTGTCCGGCGCCAACCACCTACGGCTCAAGGTTAAGAAGTCGGCGGGGCTCCACTATGAAGAGCTCTTCTTCAAATGGCTGACCATCGGCACGGTGGTGTTCCTCATGGGCGGCATCGGCCTTGATCTGCGCCAGAAGGTCTTCGGCAAAACGCCTCCGCGCTCGGGCCGGCCCATCGCCGTGATGATCTCCGCCAGCTTCCTCACACTGGCGACGTCCCTCGCCATGGCCTTCTTCGGCAACGACCGTGCGGGACTGGTGGCCGCCGTCGCTCTTGGCGTGATGGCGCTGGCGTTCGTCACCAACGCGGCCCGCAGCAGGCGCACGCCCGGGCCGGCGACCGAGCGCACGTTCCTGCGTCTGAGCGTGGCACAGCGTGTCCAGCACATCTGCCTGGCGCTCAGCTTCACAGCGCTGGTGCTGACCGGCCTGCCTCTCCGGTTTGCCGAAACATCCTGGCTGAACCAGCTCTACGCGCTGTTGGGCGGCATGGCGGTGGCTCGCATCATCCACCGCGTGGCCGCAGTGGTGATGATGGCCACCTGGGTCTGGCATACCGCTTACCTGTTCTACCGATGGAAGAAGTCGGGCTTCAAGCTCTCTTCGTGGACGATGTTCCCGACCTGGAAGGACCTGTCGGACTTCGTGCAGGTCACGATGTACTACCTGGGCCTCTGGAAGGAGGCGCCGAAGTACGCGCGCTTCCAGTTCAAGGAGAAGTTCGACTACTTCGCGGTCTACTGGGGCATGCCCATCATGGTCTTCTCCGGCCTGGTGCTCTGGTTCCCGGTCTACTACGGCAATCTGCTGCCCGAAGCCGGGATCTCGGCGGCTTATATCGCTCACAGTGATGAAGCCATCCTGGCTTTCCTGGCGATCTTGACGTGGCACCTGTATAACGCCCACTTCAACCCGGACAGCTTCCCGATGGCCAAGACCTTCTACACGGGCCTCAAGACCGAGAGCGAGATGCGGCACGAGCACCCGCTGGAACTGGCGCACATCGAAGCAGCGGCGCAGACCACAGACGCGCAGGGCGAAGCCAAGCCTTGAGCGGCCGTGCCCTAGGCCTATCAGGGCTGCTGCTCGTTGCGGCAGCCCTGACGGTCCCCGCGCTAACCCGCGGCGCCGATGGTCGGCGGCCTGCCGGCGATCCAAGCTACTCCGGACAGCCCCTAGCCGACTTCGCCGCCCGCCGCGCCGCCTTGCGCAGAGCGGCAGGCGACGGCATGGTCATGCTCATTGGTGGCCCGGCCCACGAGGAAGGCAAGTACCGACCGGAGAGCAATCTCTACTACCTGACCGGCGTCTCCGCTCCATCGGCGGCGCTGGTCATCGTGCCCCCTGATGACCCCCTGAACGCCAACGCTGCGCTCTACCTGCCCCCGACCGGCGGCGGCGCGACGCGTTTCGGGGAGACGTACCTCTCGCCCGGCCCCGATGCCGTGGAGGCCACGGGCATCGACCCGGTCCATCGGCTCTGGGACATGTGGGACGAGATCACCCCATCGATCCGCAAGGCTCCACGCATCTACATCCTGGGGCCCGTCGGTGAGGCGGCACGTTACACGCCCGCCGCCCGGACGATTGACCGCATCCGGGCCATCAACCCGGATGCCGAGATCCTCGACGTGGGCCGCCTGATCAACTCCATGCGACTCAAGAAGAGCGCCGCCGAGTTGGACGCCCTCCGCGCGGCCGGCGCCGCGACGATCGAGGGTATGGAGGGCGCGGCGCGCTCCATACGCCCCGATGCAACCGAACTCACGGTGGAGGGTGAGATCCTCGCCGGCTTCCGCCGCAAGGGCGCCGCACGCGAGGGTTTTCCCTGCATCGTAGGTAGCGGCCCCAACGCGACCGTCCTTCACCACACCTCGTCCGACCGCGTCATGGCCGCCGGGGAGTTCGTGGTCGTGGACATCGGCGCCGAGGTGCGCTGCTTCTCAGGCGATGTTACTCGGACCTTCCCGGTGAGCGGGAAGTTCACTCCGCGGCAACGGCAGGTGTACGACCTCGTGCTGGCGGTGCAGAGGGCGGTCTCCGAGGCGGTCGTGCCCGGCAAGACGACCCTGGGCGACCTCAACACCCTGGCGCGCCGGCTGTTCCGCGAGAGCCCTCTGCGGGCGAAGGGGGACGACGGCACAGAGCGGACCATGGACGCCTTCTTCGCCCACTCCATCAGCCACTGGCTGGGCATGGACGTGCACGACGTGGGCAGCATGGGCGCGACGTTGGAGCCGGGCATGGTGTTCACCATCGAGCCGGGCCTCTATATACCCGGCGAGGGAATCGGCATCCGGATCGAGGACGACTTCGCGGTAACCGACCGCGGGGCCGAGAAGCTCACTCCCGGCCTGCCGTCTGATGCTGCGGGTATCGAGAAGCTGATGCGGAGCAAGCGGATGCGTTAGGTAGCCGTCAGGAGGGGCGCTCGCGTCGGGAGTGTTCCTCCAGATGGTCCTCCAGCTTCTCGATATGCTGCTCCAGCAGTTCGAGCCGCTGCCGCATCTCGCGGATCACCTGATCCTGCGGGTCCACGCGATTGATCACGTTGTCCATGACGCCGCTCTCCGGGTCGACCCGCAGTCCGTCCCGCATGACGATGCGGCCCGGCACACCGACCACGGTGCAGTTAGGCGGCACGTCGCGGTTCACCACGGCGTTAGCGCCCACGCGGCAGTTGTCGCCGACGGTGATGGCCCCCACGATCTTGGCGCCCATGCCGATGAGCACGCCATTGCCGATGGTGGGGTGGCGCTTCACCTTCTCGAGGCTGGTTCCGCCCAGCGTCACGCCATGGTAGATCAGCACGTCGTCGCCCACTTCCGCCGTTTCGCCCACCACGACGCCCATGCCGTGGTCGATGAAGATGCGGCGTCCGAAGGCGGCCCCAGGGTGGATCTCCACGCCGGTGAGGAAGCGCGAGGTCTGCGAGATGCCACGGGCCATCCAGCGCCATAGCTCGCGCGGCGGCAACGGAGAACGCCAAAATGCATGGGCCACGCGGTGGAGGATCAGGGCATGCAGACCCGCGTAGAGAAGCACCGTCCAGACGTTGCGAGCCGCCGGATCCTTCTGCATCGCGGTCCGGACATCTTCCCTCAGGCGGGCGAACATAGGCGCTCCAGTGCAGGCCGGTCAGGTGCGGACCAGGCTGCGAGTGAGTATGATACACGCATCGGTTGCTGCGTGTGGCAGCGAAAGCAGGGCAGCGCGGAGGAATCGGCGCTGAACACGTCGAATCGGAGAGGTATCAACCGCATTAGGACTTGGCCCCTTGGATAGCACCTCCTCATCGACATCCAGTCAGGCGTCGCAGACTGCCCACTCGCCCACGCGGGACGCCCGTGTGCGCATGGTCACGCCCCGTTCGTTGTTGACGGCGCTTGCGCTGATCCCCATCAATGCCTACTGGGTCACCAAGATGGAGGTGTTCCGCTATCTCGGCCACCCCACCACCATCTCACTCTTTTATAACGTCGTTTTCATCCTGGTGGTACTCCTGGCCGTCAATGCCGGGCTCCGGAAGATTTCCACGAGACTGGCCTACACCCCGGCCGAGCTGATGACGGTCTACATCATGCTGGCCATCTCGTCCGCCGTAGCCGGGCACGACATGATCGAGGTGCTCACGCCCATCCTGGCGCATTCGGCATTCTATGCGCGACCGGAGAACGGCTGGACTACAGAGATTCTTCCGTACGTCCCGAAATGGCTCTCCGTCACTGATCCCGATGCACTCAAGCAGTTCTACGAGGGAGCGGGCAGCTTCTACAACCCGCGCAACTTCAACGCGTGGCTGGGCCCCGTGCTCTGGTGGTCGGCGCTCCTGACCGTCCTTGGTTTCATGATGCTCTGCATGAATACCCTCCTCCGTCGGCAGTGGACCGAGAGCGAGCGTCTCTCCTACCCACTGGTCGCGCTACCGCTGGAGATGGTAAGCGAGAAGAGCCAGATATTCAAGACCAAGCTCTTCTGGTCCGGCATCGCCATAGCGGCTGGCCTGGAGCTCTGGAACGGTTTCGCATTCCTCTACCCGTCGATGCCTCTCCTGCCGCTGAAGCGCTTCGGGCCTATGCAAGACCTCTCCACCTACATCACGGCGCCGCCCTGGAATGCCATCGGCGGTACTCCCATCGCGCTCTACCCGTTCGGCATCGCGCTGGGGATGCTGCTGCCGGTCGACCTGCTCTTCTCGGTCTGGTTCTTCGCCTGGTTCTGGCGCATGGAGCGTGTCTTCACTGCGAGGTTCGGCTACGGCGATATCCCCGGGTTCCCTTACGTCGAGGCGCAGTCCTTCGGGGCCTACATCGGCCTGGCCGTCTTCGCGCTCTACGTCAGCCGCAGCCACTTCGTGAGGATCGGCAACAACCTCCTGCGGTTCAAGCATGACCTGGGCGACGCCAAGGAGCCGCTACCCTACCGGTGGGCGGTGCTGGGCATCCTCGCCGGCACCGGCTTCGTCTTCTGGTTCAGCCAGCGGGCCGGCATGTCGTATATGATGATCGGCGCCTTCTTCCTGATCTACTTCACGCTGGCCATCGCCATCACACGCATGCGAGCCGAGCTGGGGCCACCCGCCCACGACCTGCACATGGCGGGGCCGGACAGCATCATCCCGTCGGTGACCACCAGCAATCAGATCTCCCGTGGCGACCTGGCCATGTTCTCGATGTACTACGGCTTCAACCGCGCCTACCGGTCGCATCCCATGCCGATCCAACTGGAGGCGTTCAAGATCGCCGAACGGTGCGAAGCCCGCTACAGGCCGCTCTTCTGGGCCATGTTGCTGGCGCTAGCCTTCGGGGCGCTGGCCGCATTCTGGGCCATGCTGCACCAGAACTACCAGGTAGGCGCCGCCGAGAAGGTGGGCCCGCCCAACGTGAACCTCATCTTCGGTAGCGAGCCCTGGAACCGCATGACGGGCTGGGTCCGCTCCCCATCACCGCCACAGCAGCAGTTCAACACGCGCGTCGCCATCGGCGTAGGCTTCTTGTTCACGCTGGCCATGAACATGCTCCGGCTCCGTTTGGGCTGGTTCCCCTTCCACCCGGTTGGCTTCGCGGTCTCCGGCTCATGGTCGCTGGGCCTGCTCTGGCTACCGCTCATGCTCGCATGGCTGCTCAAGCTCGTCATCCTTCGCTACGGCGGACTGCGCGCGTACCGGCAGTACCTTCCGCTCTTCCTGGGCGTCATCCTCGGCGAGTGCGTGATCGGCAGCGTCTGGACCCTTGTGGGGATCTATCTGGATATGCCGACGTACGCGTTCTGGCCATAGGCGGAGGTCCGCAGCCCAACCCATGCTGCAGCAGCTTGTCATCCGTGACCTGGCGATCATCTCCGGCCTGGACATCACGTTCCAGGCCGGGCTGAACGTGCTGACCGGCGAGACAGGCGCAGGCAAGTCGATCATCATCGGAGCCCTGGAGCTGGTGCTGGGCGCCAAGGCGAGCGCAGATATGGTCCGCGCACGGGCCGACCGGGCCGTGGTGGACGCCGTCTTCGACCTAGGCCGCGCCCCCCACGCCGCTGACGCGCTCCGCCACATGGGCTTCGACGCCGATGAGGAGATGCTGGTTGTGACCCGCGAGGTGTCGGCCGCCGGGCGGAGCTCGGGCCGCATCGGGGGCAGGCCCGCCTCGGCAACGCAGCTCCGCGAGATCGGTGAGATACTGGTCGACCTCCACGGCCAGCATGAGCACCAGTCGCTGATGAGCCCCGTGAAGCACATCGCCATCCTCGACGATTGGGCCGGTTCCGATGTGGACGCCATCCGCGCCCGCTCCGCGGACCTCTGGCGGAGCATCAGCGAGGTCGGCGCGCAGTTGGCCGAAGTGGAGCGCGACGCCCGTGAGCGGGCGCGGACCATGGACCTCCTCACCTTCCAGGTGCAGCAGATCGAGGCCGCCGAACTCGCCCCGGGCGAGGACCTCGCGCTGGAGCAGGAGCGCAAGCGGCTGGCAAACAGCGAGCGCCTGGCCGCCGCCGCGCTTGCCGTTGAGACGCTTCTGCAGGGCGATGACGCAGACGGTATCCTCACCAACCTTGCGCTGGCCTCACGCGAAGCCGCCGCCGCGGCGGACATCGACGCCTCCCTTGCAGACGCGTCCGCCAGCCTCGACTCCGTCCGTTTCGAACTGGAGGAGGTCGCAAGGACGCTCTCGCAGTACCGCGACGGCATCGAGCATGATCCCCACCGCCTGGAACAGGTCAACGAACGGCTGGACCTGCTGCGCTCGCTGGAGCGGAAGTACGGTGATACCGTGGAGGAGGTGCTTGCCTTCCTCGCGACAGCTCGGGCCAAACTCGATGACCTCAGCTCTGCCGACGAGCGCTCCGAGGAGTTGCGCCGCCGGCTGGACAAGCTTCGGGTCGAGCACGTCCGCGTCTGTGCCGAGCTTACCGAGGAGCGCACCCGTGCCGCCGCTGCATTCGCTGCAGCCGTAGAGGCCGAGTTGGCCGAGCTGGCCATGCAGCGGACCCGTTTCCAGGTGCAGATAGAGGCCGGCTCGCCCGGTCCCGCAGGCGCCGATCGAGTGGAGTTCCTCATCGCCACCAACATCGGTGAGCCGCTCCGGCCGTTGGCCAAGATCGCCTCCGGGGGTGAGATCTCCCGGGTGATGCTGGCCATTAAGAGCGCTATGGCCCGGCAGGACCCGCTACCGACCATGGTCTTCGATGAGATCGACGTGGGCGTCGGCGGACGCACGGCGGACGTCTTCGGCGACAAACTCTATGCGCTCTCGCGCCACGCGCAGGTCCTCTGCATCTC
>CAJBBX010000048.1 GCA_903951425.1 uncultured Chthonomonas sp. | reverse complement strand
TGTCGTCCAACTCTAGCCATCAGCGGCATCCAGATGCGTGATCCGGTTACGCGCCGCACTGCCGCCGGGCAGGGCACCGATCATGGTGCGCGAATCTGGTATGCCGGGGTGCCGTAGGTACGGTACAGGTACATTGATGTAAGCAGGCGCACGAGTGTGGTATGACGGTGGTCTTGGGACGCCTGTGGTCGTTCGGTCGGATGCCCGGCTGCTGCGCTGCTCGTTGCGACGCGGCGCACCGGCTCCGACAGCGGGCGGTGCTGGGCGACGATAGACGAGGAGAGAGGTTCATGTTCGCTCTAACAGCGCGACGGGTTCGGTTGGTTGCTCTTGCCGTGCTCGCTTCACTAATGTCGTTCGTGGTGCCGGTTGTGGCTAGTGCCGATGATACGCGGCACGGTAGAGTGCTGGTGGCGCCATTGCCGGGGTGCAGCCCCGAGCGCATCGCGGCCGATCACCGAGCATCGGTGGTCAGGCAGATCGGTGATCTGCCGATCTATGAGCTATACGTTGAGACAGGTGACATAGGCGCCGTTCTCGCCAGCATGGCGAACGACATCCGCGTCGTTACGGCTGAGGCGGTGAATCCTGTCACATCGACAGACCCGGGGCAGACCGAGATCCTGTTTGCATTCGACCGGAGCCCGTCGCCGGGCGCCTACACCAGCCAGGCGGCGTTCACCCAGGTAAACCTTGGCAAGTCGGCGTCCGTGACCAAGGGCAAGGGCATACGCATCGCGGTTCTCGATACTGGGGCAGATGCAGGCCATCCTGACTTGGCCGGGCACGTTGTGCAGGGCTTCAATGCCATAGATCCTTCACGACCGGCTACTGATATCGCTGACGGATTAGCGAACACTGCCTACGGTCACGGCACCATGGTCGCTGGCATTCTGGCTCGGATCGCCCCGAAGGCCTCGATCATGCCGGTCCGTGTACTGAATGGCGACGGCGTCGGCACTACCGCCAATGTTATGGTCGGCCTGCGGTGGGCGATCAGGAATGGCGCCGACGTGGTGCTGATGTGCTTCGGGTCAGATACGGTGTCTCCGGTGTTCGCCAGCGCCATCCAATCGGCCCATGAGAGGGATGTTGTCCTGATCGCCTCGGCGGGCAACGGCTCGTCGGACGGTCTGCGCTTCCCGGCCGGACTGCACGGGGTCACTGCAGTGGCGGCTGTCAACGCGGATGACACCAGGGCGATGTTCTCCAACTACGGAACGTACATCGATTTAGCGGCGCCGGGTGTCGGCATCCGCAGTACCTTCCCCGGCGGCGACTATGCTAGCTGGTCGGGCACCTCAATGGCCGCGCCGTTTGCAGCGGGTCAGGCCGCACTGCTGGTTTCCGTCGTGGAGGAGTCAGAGCCGCACGTGATCGACTGGCTGATGGTCAGGACCTCGCGCCCAGGCGATCCAGCCTTCGCAGGAGAACTGGGCAAGGGCATCATAGACATCGAGAAGTCGGTGTACCTGGCGTCCTGGATCTGGTAGGGTCGGAGCCGCCACCATCCGTGGCGGTCGGTTCGCAGACTTACACGCAGGGGAAAGAGGCGCCGGCCTCTTTCCCCTGATTGCGCTTTCTGGGGCGTTGGCGGGCCTGATCAGCAACCCTCGTTGTAGAAGACGTACAGGCCGTCCTTGCCGGGCGCCACGATGTCCAGCCTGCCCGTGCCGCGCAGGTCGGCGATGGCGAAGCGGATGCCCAGTCCGGTTGCGGAGCGGACCTCGCCGTGGTCGATCACCTGCTTGCTGAAGCTCTCGCCGTTCCACTTGAAGTAGTAGCTGCCGATGTCGTCCCATTCGCCCGGGTCGTTACCGCAGTGGGCGCGGTAGCGGCTTCCGGTCACCAACTCCGGCTGTCCGTCGCCGTCTATGTCGACCCACTCCATGCAGTGGTACTGCGAGCAGTAGGGGTCGATGGGATGTCGCTTCCATTCGATGACGCCGGGGCTGGGCCTCACCTGCTCGTACCAGTCGAGCCCGTAGTTGTGGCCCTGACCCACGATGATGTCTGCCAGGCCGTCGCCGTTCACATCGGCCACCAGGATGGGCACACTGGCAGCGCCGAAGTTGAAGTCGCGATGGTGAACCCACTCGCCGGTGAGGGGATCCTCGGGCGCCTCCAGCCAGCCCGACGCCAGCACGAGGTCGATGCGGCCGTTTCCGGTGATGTCGCCTGCTCCGAGTCCGTGGCCCTGGGCGTGCGGGTAGACCGTATGGGCATCGAACCGGCCCTGTCCCCGTCCGGCGGTGTCGGTGGCGAGCTTGTAGATCACAAGCGGCGCGCCGGGCGTGTTGGGGATGATCTCGAGCCGGCCGTCGCCATCGATATCTGCTGTGATGGTGGCCTCGATGTTCCCGCACTCCGCGATGACGTGCTCGGGCCACTCGCCGCCCGCCGGGCCCGGGTTTTCGCGCCAGCGTAGCGGCGCCCACCAACTGCAGTTGATGATGTCGAGCCGGCCGTCGCCGTTCACATCAACGGGGATCGCCGAGAAGCTATCGAAATACTCACCGTACGGCGCCACCTCGCCGATGAAGTGACGGGTGCGGAAGTCGGGGCCCTTGTACCAGTAGGCCCCGGAGACGATGTCGAGGATGCCGTCGCCGTCCACATCGAAGACGTCGGCGGCCTCGAACCGCTCGTCGGCGATGAGCTTCTTGGTCCACTTGATGGGCATGTGTTCTGCTCCTTGTGGGCGCCGGTAGTTCGGCGCCGCAGTTGGCGTGGCTCAGGTTGCGGCCGCGGTTGGGTTCGGCTTCGTGGTGAGGCAGACATCGCGGATGGCTTCGGCGATGTCCCTGAAGGCGTCCCAGGGCACGTCGGGTGGTATCAGGTGATCGAAGCCAGGCACGTAGCGGCCGGCGGCGGCCATATCCCGAGCCAACTGAACCTGCGCGGCTCCGGCGGGCCCTGTCAGCGTCTCTACGCGTTTGTCCAGGCCGCCGATGATCCCCAGTCTTGGGTAGTCGCGGCGGACCTTGCGAATGTCGTTCCCGGCCTGCACTTCGAAGGGGAACATCATGTTGATGCCGTGCCGCATGAAGATCGGCACGAGTCGTGAGCAGTCCCCGTCCGTATCGACCGAGACGATCGGCACGTTCCGGCTTCGCGCGAACTCGGCGATGCGGTCGTAGCAGGGCATCATGAAGCGCTCCACCATCCGCGGGGAGATCAGCGAGCCCTGGCGGCCCGACATGTCCTCCCATATGTGGATGTGGTCGATGGGCGTCTCGTCCGCGATGCGGTCCCAGACGCTCAGCCAGAGGCCCGTCAGGTGTTGCATCATGTCGGCAACCATCTCGGGCTCGTCGTAGAACGACGTCAGCAGGCGTTCAACGCCCAGCAGGTCCCTTGGTGTCCCGAAGACCCCGTACGGGAAGGCTCCTACCTGGACCGCCTCGCCGGTCTGATGAACGCGACTGGCGAACGCGGCCAGATCCTCGGCGAGCCGGCCCGGCGTCTCGGGGTCTAGCCGCTCGTCCTTCAGCTTGAGCCAATCGGCGGGGCCGCGGACGGGGTGCTCCATGAACTCCGGCATGGAGAGGCCGTCGGCGCGGTCGCGCTTGATGATCCCCAGCGGATCACGGTGAATGACGAAGCCGTCGCGGGCTTCCAGCACCTCGGGCTCGAAGGCCGGCAGGAAGCCCGCATGGACGGTCGGAGAGGCGAATGATCGGTCGTAGCCGAGGGTGACGCCGGGGTCCAGCGAGGCGTCGCCGGTCTCGGACCGCCACCGCTCGAGCGTCTGGCCCCACGGGAACCAGCCGATGCCGACTCCGAACGGCACACGGTCGATGGGCCGGCCCTGCAGGCATCGAACAACCCTCTCGCCGGGCGCCATGTTCTGGCCCGCAGACAGGCTCATGCCTGCGGCTCCAGGGCGATCTCCACCAGTGCGTGGCCGTTCAGCTCCGGCACGCGGAACCGGACGTGACCCTCCTCCTGCATGAACGGCAACGGGGTTCCATCGGGCGCCAGGCAGACACCGCTTACCGGCGCGCCTACGGCCAGGTCGATGCCCACGTCGTACACGGGCAGCACATCCTCAATCACGTCGAACGCCTGTCCGCGCCGCTCGGGAATGTAATGGAGCAGGTGAAGCGCCAGCCTGCTCTGCTCGGGCTGCTCATTCAGCGCCGCTAACAGCGACGAGGGTCCGCTGACCCGGACCAAAGGATTTGGCAGCAGCCTCGCGACGGCCGTGCGCACCAGCGCCTTGCACCAAAGCGGCGCATTGGCGTTGTACTGGCCAAAGACCGGGTGCGCGAAGTAGATGACCGATCCCTGCTGAACCACGCCGGGGTAGCAGACCTCGCCCGAGGACGGCGCGTGCTGGTGCGAGCAGAACCGGCGCCAGGTGCGGTTAAAGTGGGGCCGCTCCACCTGGGCCAGCGTCTCAGCGCCGTCCAGCGCCACCACCTGAAGCCCGCGCTGGTACATGACATAGCTTGTCACCTCGAGCCCGGCCTGCTCGGAGAACTCGGGCGCTACACGCAGGAAATCCGGCTGGTAGGGTGCGTCACCAACACGGATGACGCCGAAGAGCGGCGTAGAGAACTCCTCGCCGCTGGGCGCCAGTCCCGACCGATGGCTGGCGATGATGGCCCCTCCGGCGGCTGCGAAGGCCTCCAGTCGCGCCGCAAGCTCCTCGTCGACGGGGATGTCGTCCGGCAGGATGGCAAGCTTGTATGCCGAGAGGTCGGCGGCAGACGTCACGACGTCGAACTGGTGCTGCATCTCTTCCAGCATCCGCACGGCGCCCATGGCGCTCGGGAGCATATGGTGCTCGGTATCGTCGGCGGTCTGGCGGCGGAGGGCGAACTCCTCGGGTGTGAAGACGGCTATATCGGCCATGGGCTTGGCGTTAGTACACCAGGGCTCTTTGGCTACCACCTCGCTGTAGACGCCACCGATCAACTTGTAGGTGGCGGCATCGAGCCGACCGTCGGGAGGCAACTGGTCGCCGATAGAGCAGCGTGCGCCCAGGGCCAGCATCCTGAAGCACTCGTACTGCAGGGCCGCCGGGTTCTTGTATGACTGGAAGTCGCCCCATGAGGTGTGGAACTTCCCCGTCATGCCCAGGGTCGGCTTGCCCATGGTCCTCGCGAAGCGCTGGGCCACCGGGAAATGGAGATAGCCCCAGCCCGAGGGAAGCGACTCCAGTTCGAAGTGCGTGTAGTGTTCCCGGGAGGCCAGGTGGCGCGGTCCCACGTGCCCGGAATTGTAGAAGATGGTGCAGGGCTTCGACCCCGATCGGGCGCGCACGAAGGCTGACATGTCGCGCTGCCACTCATCCATCACGGTGCGCGAGTACTCCTTGCGCTGCGCCGGGAGGGCAGGGTCGAGCCCGGCGGCGTCCATGGCGTCAATCCAATGGCGCGCCACCGAGGGCTGCGGAATGCAGATATCGAAGAAGAGCCCATCGACCGGCACGCTGTCGAAGATGTCGGCCACGTGGTCGAAAAGGAACTGCCTGTAGCCCGGATGCAGCACGTCGAGGTAGCGGTAGAAACCGGCCTCCAGGGGGCTGGAGCCAACCTCGCGGCCGGCGGGGTCAAGGAGAAGCCAGTCGCGCTGCCGCTCTGCTGTGTACAGGTCCCACTCCACCGTGGTGTAGATGGGCGTCCGGATGCCGCGCCGGTGGCAGGCTTCGATCTGCTCCAGCAGCAGATTGGGCCGAGCCAGGCTCGGGTGGACGCGCTCTGGGTGGCGACCCGTGGCATAGTAGAGGTAGCCGTGGTGGCACCTGGCGAAGACCGTTACCGAGTCGACATGCGCGGCCGCCAGCGTTTCGGCGAACTCATCGGCGTCGAAACAGGCTCCCACGCCCGCGATGTCGGGGCTGGTATGGAAGTCGAGGTGTATCTGCCGGTAGGGCAGGGGCGCTTCTATGATGGACACGGGCGGGCTCCTCTTGCGGTCGGGTTGGCGCGGTTCGGCATTGGCAGCATCGCAGGTGGTAGATACGACAGGCGCCTCGGGGATTCCGCATCGTAGCCGAGGGTTCGCCCAAACAGCCGGCAGGAGTGCGGGCCAGTGATGTTGAACCTGCTCAGGGGGCGCCGAGTGAGAGCGCATCCGGGAGGCAGCACCATGAACGCGGCGGACCGACAGGCTATCCTGACCCAGCAGAGGCCCACCCGTGTGTGGCACGGGGAACCCTACTTCGGAAGCGAGTACGGATCCGAGGAGATCGATGCCGTCGTTGCCACCATGCGCAGGTGCATGGACCCCGAGGTGGGCTTCTCCGGCGGCGAGGAGATCGTCGAGTTCGAAGAGCGTTTTGCGGCCTTCTGCGGCGTCAAGCATGCGGTCTCGGTGAACAGCGCCGGCGTGGGCCTCGACCTGGCGATGATGTGCCTCGACCTGGAGCCCGGCGAGGAGGTGATCTGCCCGACCATCAACTTCAAGGCCGCTCCGCTCTCGATCACGGGCCAGGGCGGCCAGTGGATCCCCTGCGAGAGCCATCCGCGCTCGTTCCAGATGGACCCATCCGACGCCGAGAGCCGCATCACGCCGCGGACCCGCGCACTCTACCCGGTCCACATGAACGGGTGCTCGGCTCCGATGGACGAGTTGCTGGAAGTGGCGGCGCGTCACGAACACCCGAAGTACGGGCCGATCAAGGTCATTGGTGATGCCGCCCGCGCATGCGGCGGCGGCTACAAGGGCGGCAAGATTGGCGCGCTGGGCTGGTGTACCGTCTTCAGCTTCCATACCATGAAGAACATGGTGACGCTGGGTGAGGGCGGCATGGTAGTGACCAATGATGCCGACGTGGCCGCCCGCATGCGACGCATCCGCTTCTTCGGCGGCGACGTGGAGTGGGGGAGCAGTTACCTGATGAACCGGGTTCAGGCCGCGCTGGGCTCCGTGCAGGTCGGCCGCCTGGAGGCGCTCGTTGATCGGCGACGCGCCCTGGCCCAAGCACGCGACCGGATGTTGGCGGGCCTGGGCAGCATCCTCACGCCCTGGGAGCCCAACGACTGCCGGCACAGCTACTATCTCTACACCGTCCTCGTGCAGCCGGAACTCGGCGGCGAATGGCGCGACCGGCTTCGCGCCCTGCTCCAGGAGCGGTACGGGGTCGAGACTATCGTAGCGAACCCACCTGTACATAGCACGTCCGAGTTCCTGCGGCGCCATACGGGGAACCCGCCGTTGCCCATCGCCGAGGAGATCGGCCGGAGGCTCTTCTGCCTGCCCATCGCGCCGACCATGACGGATGCGGAGAACGAGTACCTCTGCGCGGCACTATGGGATGCCGCCGAGGCCCTGGGCGCTCCTCCCGCCTCCGCCGGGTAACCTAGAGGGTGTAGCGCGGGGCGCCGCTGTCCCGCAGAAGCCTGCGGCAGTCCACGCGCCGCCCAAGAGGGATCGCCCATGAATGACCGCGTCCGGAGGCTCCGCGAGGCCAGCCTCGCGGCCGTGCCGACGCTCTCGTCTGAGCGTGCGCGCCTGCTCACCGAGTTCTACCAGACGCCGCAGCCCGTATCCACCCCAGTGATGCGGGCGCTGGCCTTCGAGCACCTGCTGGCGCACCAGCCGATCACGATCGGCGAGGATGAACTCATCGTCGGCGAGCGCGGCCCGGCGCCAAAGGCCACGCCCACATATCCTGAGCTCTGCTGCCACACGCCGGCCGACCTTCAGGTTCTGAACTCGCGCGAAAAGATCCCCTTCCACGTGCCGTCTCCCGACGTAGCCATCTACGACGAGGTCGTGATCCCGTTCTGGCGTGGCCGGGCCATGCGCGATCTCCTGCTCGCCTCCATGGAGCAGCCCTGGCTCGACGCCTACGAGGCGGGCATCTTCACGGAGTTCATGGAGCAGCGGGCGCCAGGTCACACCGTGCTGGATGACAAGATCTACCGTACCGGCATGCTCGAGTTTGCGGCGACGGCGGAGGCCAACGCCGCCGCGCTTGACCTGGTGAGCGATCCTGCCGCCTACGACAAGCGTGAACAACTGAGGGCCATGGCCATCTGCGCTCGGGCAATCGTCGCCTTCGCGGGCAGACATGCTGAGTTGGCTCGCGCATTGGCATCTGAGACCCAAGATGCGGCCCGCCGCGCCGAGTTGCTCACCATCGCCGAGGTCTGTGACTGTGTGCCCGCTCATGCCCCGCGAACGTTCCACGAGGCGCTTCAGGCCTACTGGTTCTGCCACCTGGGCGTCATCATCGAGCTCAACACGTGGGATTCGTTCTGCCCGGGACGTCTGGACCAGCACCTCCTACCCTTCTTCGAGGTGGGTGTGGCCGACGCAAGCCTGACGGACGAGGGTGCGCGTGAGTTGCTCCAGTGCTTCTGGGTTAAGTTCAACAACCAGCCTGCTCCGCCCAAGGTGGGGGTCACGGCCGCCGAGAGCGGCACCTACACGGATTTCTGCAACATCAACGTCGGGGGCCTGCGCCGGGACGGGTCCGACGGCGTGAACCCCGTGACCTACATGCTGCTCGACGTCATCGATGAGATGCACCTGCTCCAACCCAGCAGCAACATCCAGTTGAGCCGCAAGAACCCGGACCGATTCCTGAAGCGCGCCGGCCGGGTGATCCGTCAGGGCTGGGGGCAGCCTTCCGTCTTCAACGCAGACACCATCATCGAGGAGATGCTGCGGCAGGGCAAGTCCGTGGAGGACGCCCGGTGCGGCGGTGCCAGCGGCTGTGTGGAGACCGGCGCTTTCGGCAAGGAGGCCTACATCCTCGTGGGCTACTTCAACCTGCCGAAGGTGCTGGAGGTAACGCTGAACGACGGTGTCGACCCCTGCACGAGCATTCGGCTTGGGCCCGCCACAGGGCCCGCCGAGGGCTTCGCCACGTTCGATGACCTGATGGTCGCATTCGAGACGCAGGTGCGCCACTTCGTGGAGGTCAAGCTACGCGGCAGCAACGCCATCGAGCGGCTCTACGCCACGCGGATGCCGGCGCCGTTCCTCTCGCTGCTCATCGACGACTGCCTGGCCCGAGGCGTCGACTACCACGCCGGCGGGGCGCGCTACAACAGCAGCTACCTGCAGGGCGTGGGTATCGGCTCTGTGACGGACAGCCTCTCGGCCATCCGGAGCCATGTCTACGACCGCCGTACGGTCAGCATGGCGGATCTGATGCAGGCCCTGCGCGCCGACTTCGATGGGAGCGAGGGCCTGGCGGACGCGCTGGCGACCCGCACTCCGCGCTACGGCAATGATGACGACGCGGCGGACGCGATCATGCGGCGCGTGTTTGAGCTCTACTACGGCGCGGTGAACGGCAGGCCCAACACCAGGGGAGGGCACTACCGCATCAACATGCTGCCGACCACATGCCATATCTACTTCGGTTCGGTCACAGGCGCCTCGCCGGATGGTCGCCGCGCGGGCAGGCCCCTCTCCGAGGGCATCTCGCCCGTGCAGGGCGCCGACCGCAACGGTCCCACGGCAGTGATCCGATCCGCAGCAAAGATGGACCACGTTCGCACTGGAGGCACGCTGCTGAACCTGAAGTTCGCTCCACCGGTGCTGGAAGGCGAGCAGGGCTTGGAGAGCCTCTCCTCGCTGGTGCGATCCTACTTCCGGATGGATGGCCACCACATCCAGTTCAACGTAGTTGACCGCGCCACGCTGCTGGCGGCGCGCGCCAACCCGAGGGAGCATCGCGACCTGATCGTGCGCGTCGCAGGGTACAGCGACTACTTCTGCGACCTTTCGCCCGCGCTGCAGGACGAGATCATCGCCCGCACCGAGCACTCGGGCTTCTAGGACCGGCCGTCCGCCATGCAAGCCTGCCTGTTGGCCGTGGACAGCGGCGGCACGAAGAGCGACGCCTTGCTCGTCGCACTGGACGGGCGGGTACTGGGCCGCGGGCGTTGCGAGGTGGGCGATCCGCACAGCGGCCGAGGGGCGGGAGGCAGCGGCAGGTCTGAGCGAAGCGTTACCGAGGCGGTTCGCCGCGCGTTGGCCACGGCCCCCGTGCGGGCGGGTATCCATGTGATCGGTCGTAGCGCATTGCCGGTCGACGCGCTTGCCAAGTGCGGCGGCACGCAGCTTTCGGCCGCGTGGGTAACCGAGGAGAGCGCCGCGCTGGCCTTGGCAGGTGAGATATGCGGCGTGGTGGTGCTCGCGGGCACCGGCGCCCTCTGCCATGCGAGCACACCGGAGGGAACGTCGGTGACGCTCGACGCCCTTGGTCCGTTACTCGGAGACCATGGTAGCGCCTTCCAGATAGGCCTGCTGGCCGTTCGTGCCGTCGGCCAGGCGTCGTGGCATGAGCGTCACGCCACGACGCTGGCCGAGGCCGTGCCGAAGGCGCTGGCCCGGTTCCTCAGCGAGGAGGATGGACGCTTCGAGATGGTCCCGTACATGCTGATGTGCCGCGACCGCGCCGAGATCGCATCACTGGCGCGCCTGGTCGACGAGCACGCCTCCGCAGGCGACCGCGTGGCTATGGGCATCCTGCGGACCGCGGCAGAGGACATGGCTGGGTCCGTGCGCGATGTGACGGATCGTGCCGGCGTGGGCGACCGCGCCCTGGCCATGGTGGGCACCGGCAGTGTGGCCGTGGGTTCGGACTTCTACTGGTCTGCGCTCTGCGCTACCGTGGCCTGCTTTGCGCCGAACCTGCGCCCTATGCGCCACCGCCGGCCTGCCGTGCTGGGAGTGCTGCTGGCAGGAGCCGCCGGCGTGCCGGGGGTAGATGCGAACCTGAGGGAGCGTCTGCTGGACCAGATTCCGGCCGACGCCATACGCAGCGAGGAGGAGACGACGTGACCGAATACCGCTATGCAGGCGCCGTACGGCGCATTCTGGAGCACTACGAGGCCACGCAGGGGCCGGCTATTGACGCCGCCGCCGGTCTGATTGTCCAAGCGCTACGCAATCGTGGCGCGGTGTTCTGCGCCGAGATCGGCCACGGGACCCAGGGTGACTTCCTGAACCGCGCCGGTGGACTCGCGGCGGTGCAGCCGTTTTCGTTCTCGTTCAGCGTCAGCGATACGGTGCCCGAGTGCCTGGCCGGCCGACCCGCCGCCGAGGCCGTGGATCGCGAGATCGAGGCCATCAGGCTGGCCGTGCGCACCAGCGCCATGCGCCCCGGCGATGTGCTGCTCGTGGGTTCCGTCTCGGGGCGCAATGTGCGGCCCATCGAGATGTCCGAGGCCGCGCGTGCTAGCGGCATCAAGGTAGTGGCCTTCACGTCGCTGGTCTACACGGAGCAGGTCGAGTCGCTGCACCCATCGGGCAAGAAGCTACGCGACGTGGCCGACGTGGTGATCGACAACGGCGCACCGTTGGGCGACGCAGCCTGCAGCATTCCGGGCGTCGATATCGATGTTCTGCCGGTCTCCGGCGTCTCCATGGACATTGGCGGCTGGCTCATCTGGGAGCGTGTGATCGAGACCATGGCGGGAGAGGGCGACGCTCCCACCGTCTACATGAGCGTTAACCGGCCCGGCGGCATGGACTACTACCATACGGCCCGGGCGCGCTACCAGGAGCGAGGGTACTGACCATGGGAGCCGCCACCTACTTCGCCGAGGCCCATGCCGCACTGGACCGCGTGGCCGCACAGTCCGAGGCCATCGCGGCCGCCGCGGGCTTGCTCGTGGAGTGCATCGTTGGTGGCAACGCCCTCTGGTCGTTCGGCGCCAGCCACTCGTTCATGCTGACCGAGGAGCTGGTCTACCGCACGGGCGGCCTCATGCTTGTGAACCCCATCTACCCGCACGGCATGAACATCCTCGTGCGGCCCATGCCCCTCACGTCGCAGTTGGAGCGCGTTGTCGGGCTGGGCGAGGCCCTCTTCGGCTCGGTCTCGGCCCGCGCAGGCGACGTGCTGCTGCTGGCGTCTACGTCAGGGCGCAACGCCGTGGCCATCGACATGGCCCTCGCCGCGCGAGCGAAGGGCGTCAGCGTCATCGGCATCACGTCGCTGGCGTACAGCTCCGGCGTCACCAGCCGCCACCCGTCGGGCTGCAAGATGCCGGAGCTGTGTACGTTGGTCCTCGATAACGGGGCGCCCTACGGCGATGCCGCCGTGGAGCTATCCGGTCTCAGCCAGCGTGTTGGGCCACTCTCCAGCGTCACCGGATGCGCCCTTGTGAACGCGCTGGTGGCGGAGGTGGTGGCCAAGTTGCTTCAGCAGGGGGTCGTGCCGCCGGTCTACATGAGCGCCAACCTGGACGGCGGCGACGAACACAACGCTGAGCTTCTGGCCCGATACCGCGATCGGATCCACTATCTCGAGTAGTCGACTTCGTCGGTGTTTCGCGCCATGACGCGGCGTAGCGCGAGGTAGACGGGTAGCGCGAGGAGCCCATTCCCGCAGGCCGTTCGGAGCGAAGCGATGGCAAAGGCCCGAACGTCGGCCTGCGGGGCGCAGGCGTAGAAGGTCAGCTCACAGAACAGCGTGCCTGCGAAGGTGAGCGCCACCGCGACGTAGGCGCTGTCGCGGAACAGATGCTCCTCCAGCACACCCACGCCCCAGCCGACCGAGGTGCGGCTGACCATGACACTGCCTGCGTAGACCGAGCCGTAGGACGCCTGCAGGATCCCCAGGGCGAGGCCCAGCACTGCTCCGGTGCTTGCGCCAACAAAGAGGCCGGCAACCATCAGGCAGACGAAACCCAGGTCGGCTCGAATCGGCCCGAGGTTAAGGGCGTGGCCGTAGGCCATGTCGACGATGAACCCGCCGAAGACGGCCAGCGTGGCCCAGATGCGAGTGGTGCGGGCCTTCACTGCAGGATGTACGCTTCCTCGATGCGATCGTAACCGGCCGCCGGGGTTACATCGATCACCATGGCCGCCCCGCTGAGGTCATCGCCCACGCGTGTCACCCGGCCGATCGGCAACCCCTTCGGGAAGATGCCCATGGCCTCACCCATGCCTGAGGAGACCACTGTGTCGCCAACGCGGACATCGGCGCCGTGCGCCACATAGACCATGCTCAGGGCCTGGCCGCCCGTGCCACGGCATACGCCTGTCACGCGTGATGCAGCGCGCTGGATGACGGAGCCGATGGCGCAACGGGTATCGGTCAGCAGCAGCACGCCGCAGGTGTGCGGTGCCACCTCGAACACACGCCCCAGGACGCCTTGTGGGGCACAAACGACCAGGCCGCTGCGGACACCGTCAGCGGAGCCGCGGTTGAGGGTCACCGAGTCGCAGTAGGGGCTCGGGCGCAGGGCGATGACGTCGGCCGCCAGGCGCCGCGGAGTGGACGTCAGGGCGAAGCCGATCTGGCTGCGGAGCCGAGCCGCAGTGGCGTCAGCCTCGCGGAGGCCGGCGATCTCGCCCTCCAGCCTGCCCAGCTTGGCACGCAGCTGCTGATTCTCGGCCTCAAGCTGCCGGGCTCGGACCACCCAGCTGGTCTGCCGACGCATCCATGTGCCGACAGACCGGACGCCGGTCACCACGGGTTGCGTTGCAGACCGCACGGCTGCCGCTGGCGGCGAGCTTCGTCCGGTTGAGCGCGCCGCGCCGTACCATATGCCCATGGCTATGCCGATCACAACGCAGATGACCACGCCGAGGTACCGATTGCGGGGCCTATGGTTGTCGGTCAGCAGCATGGCTTAACGCCGCTCCTGGGCGCACCTCGCGCCGTGCGCCTGCGTGCAGGCCTGGTGGAAATGGCGCTATCCGCTGCGAAGCACCTTGCGCAGCTCGGGGCTGGTCTCGATGCTCTCCAGTACGCGCCCTGTGCCGATGACGACGCAGGAGAGCGGGTCTTCGGCAATATGGACCGGCATGGATGTCTCTCGGGAGATCAGGCGGTCCAGGCCATGCAACAGCGCGCCGCCGCCAGCCAGCACGATGCCGCGCTCCATGATGTCCGCGGCCAGTTCGGGCGGGCAGGTCTCCAGCGTCACCTTCACGGCCTCGACGATGGCGTTCAGGGGCTCCTGGATGGCGTCACGCGTCTCGTCAAGCGTGATCGTCGCGCTTCGGGGTAATCCGCTCAGCAGGTCGCGTCCGCGCACGTCCATGGTGCGCTGCTCGTCGCTGGGGAAGGCCGAGCCCACAGCGAACTTGGCGTCTTCCGCCATCCTGTCGCCGATGTAGAGGTTGTAGGTCCGCCGAACGTAGGCGACGATGGCCTCGTCCAACTCGTCGCCGGCGATGCGGATCGATCGGCTGGTCACGATGCCGCCCAGTGATATGACGGCCACCTCGGTCGTTCCGCCACCGATGTCGACAATCATCGAGCCGGTGGGCTCCACGATGGGCAAACCGGCGCCGATGGCCGCGGCCATCGGCTCCTCGATGACGTAGGCCTCTTTAGCGCCAGCCTTGCGGGTCGCGTCCAACACGGCGCGGCGCTCGACCTCGGTGACGCCCGAGGGAATTCCAACGACCACGCGCGGGGCCGAGAGGAGGGAGCGCCGGGTCACCTTGTCGATGAAGTACCGGAGCATCTTCTCCGTCTGCTCGAAGTCGGCGATGACGCCATCCTTCAGTGGCCGCAAGGCGACGATGCTGCCGGGCGTGCGGCCCAGCATGCGCTTGGCGCCCTCGCCTACCGCCAGGACCTTCTTCGTGTCGCGGTCGATCGCCACCACGGAGGGCTCGCGGAGCATGATGCCGCGGCCGCGTACATGGACCAACGTGTTGGCGGTGCCTAGGTCGATCCCCATGTCTCGTGAGAACCGGCCCAGCAGGCCGCGGATGATATTCATTCGGAGTAGAGGCTCCCGAGCGCCAGGCTAAGCGCCCTCAGGTGGCGGTAGCAATACACATAGCGCCCACCCCTGGCGGGAGGACGCACCGTATAGTATAGCACCGGGCCCATGGCCCAGGCTCGGGCTGGGCTCAGGCGCCGCCGTAGTCTCGCGGCACACGCGGCATGATGCGTGTGGTGATCTCGTGCTCGGTGGTACCGATCGTCCGGGCGATCTCCTCCACTGTGATGCGCTCCTCGCCGTCGCTGCCGATCAGGGTGGCAGTGTCGCCCGAGCGCACCTCAGGCACATCGGTCACGTCTACCATGGTCAGGTCCATGCAGACGGTTCCAAGGATCGGGCAGCGTCGGCCGCGAACCAGGACGGAGCCACGGTTCGACAGCGCGCGAGGGTATCCGTCGCCGTACCCCGCCGTCAGCACGGCCACTCGGGAGGCGCGATCCAGCCGTGCCGTGCAGCCGTACCCTACTGTCCAACCCTCGGGCATCTCCTGTACCAGCGCGACCGAGCAGCGCAGGGCGAGCGCCGGGCGGAGCGCCGGCTGGGCGCCATCCATATTGGGGCGCAGACCGTACAGGAGCATCCCCGGCCGCACCAGGTCGTACCGGGCCTCAGGATGTCCTAGGATGCCCGTGGTGGCGGCGCAGTGGCGGACCACGCCGGGCGGCGCCAGCGCCGCGGCCCGGGCGAAGCGATCCAACTGCAGTCGCGTGAAGTCACGATCCGTGTCTGCTGCGGCCAGATGTGTGCAGAGGCCGTCGAGCTGCAACCACGACGACCCGATCGCCTGCAGAAGCAGGTCCGCGATGGCCTCCATGCCGGCGCCGGTGCGCCCCATGCCTGTGTCGGTCTCCAGATGGATGTGCGCCGGACTGCCTGCGTCTTCGGCAGCGGCGGCGAGCCGAGCCATGGCGTCAGCTTCGGAGACGAGGCACGCGATACGCGCCGCGACCGCGTCGGCCTCAGCTCCTGGGGGCAGGGGGGAGAGGAGGGTGATCGAGGCGTTGGGACCGATGGCCTCGCGCAGGCTCGACGCCTCGTCCATGCCCGCGACGGCGAAGCTGTCGATGCCGGCGCCCAACAGTGCTCGGGCAACCGGCGCCATGCCGTGTCCATAGGCGTCGGCCTTCACTACAGCCATGATGCGGCTGGGGCTCACCACGCCGGCTACGGCCTGTGCGTTGCCGACGACGGCCGCCAGATCGACTTGGGCCCAGATGCGCCTCGATTTCATGAGAACACGTCCTAATCGGCGCCATCCCTGTAACCGATGCGCCTGCGGGGGGTCTTTACCTACAGCAGCTCGATTGGGGAAACCCCTTGGTCGCCTCCCTTCGCTTGGGCTCTGCTACACAGGTTGGGAAGCCGACCCCGGGCCGCGGACTTGCATCTGCGGCCCGGGCTTCTTTTTGTGGCAGCTGCCAGGCTTACAGCGCCACGCCCCCGGCTTCGACATTCTCCTTGTTGAACATTTTGGTGCCCAGGGTGATTGTCTTCTCCACCTTCTCGCCCGTGAGGATCTTCAGGGCGGTGTCGATCGCCTCGCCGCCGCCGGTGGGGTACTGGAACGTCAGGGCCAGGATTCCCTTCTTGACGTAGCGCACACCCTCCTCGGGCAGGGCATCGATCCCCACGAACTTTATGGTGTTCTCGCGGCCCTTGCCCTCTTGCTTGGCGGCCATGTAGGCGCCGTGGGCGCTCGGATCGTTGTGGCCGTAGACGGCATCGATTTGGTCGAAGCGGCTCAGGGCGGACTTCATCTCGCGCTGGGCGTTGGGCTCAAGCCAGCCGCAGTCGGCCTCGAAGATCGTCTTGATCTGAGTGCCCTTGATACCCTCCATGAAGCCGTTGTGCCGCTCGTGGCCGGGGATCGAGGTCATCAGGCCCTTGAGCTCAACGATCGAGCCCTTGCCTCCTAACTGCTTGGCCAACTCCTTGCCTGCCTCGCGCCCGATCTTAACGTTGTCCGCGCCGATGAAGCAGGTGAAGTGGTCGCTCTCGAGCTTGCGGTCGAGCACAATGACCGGGATGCCGGCTGCCATAGCGTCGGAGACCGGCTTCACCAGTGGGCGCGACTCCTTGGGGCTGATGATGATGAGGTCGACCTTCTGCTGCACGAATTCGCGCATCTGGCTCTGCTGGGTCTCGCTCTTGTTCTGGGCATCCCGGAAGATCATCTCGATCTCCGGGTGCTTCGCGGCGGCGGCTTCGATGTCCTTGTTCATCTGCTGGCGCCAAGGCTCGCCCAGGTTGCACTGCGACATGCCGATGACGTACTTCTTGACCTCGCCCTTGGTTTCGTCCTTGGCGCCGTCCTTGGCGGGGCTGCTGCAACCAGGCAGGAGCGCCGCGGCCAGAACGACTGCGGCAATGGCTCTTCTCATGTTTGTCCCTTTCTCTGTCGCTGGATGAGGACGGCGGCCACGATGATTGCCGCCTGGATCATCATGCGCGGCGCGATTGGCACCGCGTTGAGGCTCAGGATTTTGTTGATGTACGCCACGATCAGGACGCCGATAAGCGTGAGCATCATGCCGCCCTTGCCGCCGGCCAGGCTCGTACCGCCAATAACGGTGGCAGCGATGGCGTCCAGCTCAAAGGTGAAGCCGGCCTCCGGATCGCCCAGGTCGAGCCTGCAGCAGTTCACAACACCGGCCAGTGCGGCGAATCCTGCGCAGAGCGCGTAGGTGAGCACCTTCACCCGGCCCACGCGGAGGCCTGACAGGCGCGCGGCCTCCTCATTGCCCCCGATTGCGTAGAGGTGCCGCCCGTAGGTCGTTCGGCGCACCACCAGGGCCATGATCAGGATGCACGCCAGAAAGAGCAACGTCGCCGGTTGCAGCCCGATGCCCGGCAGGCCCTGCGTCATCCAGGTGAAGAAGTCGGGCGTGTTGTCGGTGAGCTTGTACCATGGCTGCGCGGCCGGCTGGACCTTGGTCCCGCCGGACACGAGCTTCGCCAGGCCGCGGGCTGCCGTCATCATGGCCAGTGTCGCCACGAACGGCTGCATTCGGAAGCGGCTGATCAGGACGCCGTTGATCGAACCCGCCAGCAGGCCGCAAGCCGTCACGGCCGCGATGGCTTGGGGGGCGCCCCAGCCGTAGCCGATCGTGAGCAGCGCGAAGAGCGTCGCCGAGACGCCGAGCACCGAGCTGACGGATAGGTCGATGCCTCCGGTCAGCACCACGAGCGTCATGCCCGTAGCCAGAAGGCCGTACTCGCAGTACTCGAACAGGATGTCGACCTGGGTCTGGACCGAGAGGAAGATGGGCAACCCGGTGCCGTGTACCCTGGGCGTGAAGAAGCAGCCAAGAATGAACACAACTACGAAGGCCGCCACACCGCGGTAGGCGTCGAGCGCCGTGACGGCCCTGTTCCAGCGCGATCCTCCCGACTGAGCGTCAGTCATCGGCCAGCAGCGCCTCGGTCTCCGTCAGTGCGTACCCGAACTGCTCCGCGACTTCGGGGAAGCAGACCTTGCCCAACGCGACATTCAGGCCATTCCGTAGCGCGGTGTTGCTCCGCATGGCTCCTCGCCAGCCCTTCTCGGCCAGCGTCAACAGGTAGGGGAGGGTCACGTTGGTGAGAGCATAGGTCGACGTGCCCGCCACCGCGCCGGGCATGTTGGCCACGCAGTAGTGGACCACGCCCTCCTCCATGTAGGTCGGGTGCGAGTGGGTGGTGGGATGCGTCGTCTCGAGGCAGCCGCCCTGGTCCACTGCCACGTCAACCACCACTGCACGCGGCTTCATGCCTGCCAGCATCTCGCGGGTGACAAGCAGGGGCGCCTTGGCGCCGCGCCGCAGGACCGCTCCGATCAGCAGGTCTGCATCACGCAGGGCCATCCGGATGTTGAGGCGGTTGCTGTAGAGGGTATTCACGTTGGCCGGCATCGTGTCGTCGAGATAGCGAAGCCGGTCGAGGTTCACGTCGATGACGGTGACGTCTGCCCCGAAGCCCGCTGCGACCTTGGCCGCGTTGGCGCCGACGATGCCGCCGCCCAGGATCACCACGCGGGCAGGCGGCACGCCGGGGACGCCGCTCAGCAGGATGCCGCGCCCCTCCATGGGCCGCTCAAGGAACTTGGCGCCCTGCTGGATGGCCATTCGGCCGGCGACCTCGCTCATGGGCGTCAGCAAGGGAAGGTGCCCGCCGGGCATCTCGATGGTCTCGTAAGCCACGCAGACGGCGCCTGACGCCACCATGCCGGCCGTTAGCCCCTCCGACGCTGCAAAGTGGAAGTAGGTAAACACAACCTGTCCTGGCGTGATCAGCGGGAACTCCACGGGCTGCGGTTCCTTGACCTTGATCACGATGTCGGCGCTGGCGAAGGCCTCGGCGGCCGTCGCCACGACCGTGGCGCCCGAGGCCGAGTAGTCGTCGTCGGAGATCCCGGATCCGATGCCCGCGCCGGCCTCGACCTGAACCCTGTGCCCCCGCTCGGCGAGCGCTTCGACACCGGCAGGTACCAGGGCTACGCGGTACTCATCGGTCTTTATCTCTTTGGGTACGCCGATAATCATTGCGATCTCCTTGTCTGAGCGTATCAGGGGCGCTAGGCCCGTGTTGAGGCGCCCGTGCGCCGCACGACTGAATCGTGGCGCCACTCGTCCAGCGGCTCGGGATGGTCGGTGTTGAAGTGGAGTCCGCGGCTCTCAAGCCGCGACGCCGCAGACTCGATGATGAGCCTACCCACCGTAGCTACGTTTCGCAGTTGCAGCAAGTCCGGGTCGGGCCCGTGGAGCGTGCAGAGCATCTCCGCATCGTTCTCGAACCTTCGCATCTGCTCGAGCGCCGAGGCCAGGTCTGCGTCATTCCGCACGATCCCGGCGTAGTCGCCCATGACAGCCGCCATGTGGCGCCGGAACGCCTCGACGGCGTGCGGGCGGCTTGCCGGCCTGTCGCCGCCACACGAGGCGCAGGAGGGCGGCGCAAGGCCCCCCACGGCCTCGGTGTGTGCAGGAGCCTGCGACACGACATCTGCGGCGGCGCGGCGCCCGAACACCATGGCCTCGAGCAACGAGTTGCTGGCCAGCCGGTTGGCCCCATGTACACCGGTGCAGGCCACCTCGCCGGCGGCGTAGAGGCCTGCGATGTCGGTCCGGCCGCGCAGGTCGGTCCGGACGCCGCCGCAGGCGTAGTGGGCGGCAGGAACCACCGGGATCAGGTCCTTGGTGATATCTATGCCCAGTTCGGCGCACCGTCCCGCGATGGTGGGGAAGCGCCGGCGCAGGTGTTCGGCGTCCAGATGCGTGACATCCAGGAAGACGCAGGGCTCACCATGGAGGAGGCGCTCGGCGTGGATGGCCCGGGCGACCACATCGCGGGGAGCCAGGTCGGCCATGGCGTGGTAGCGCGACATGAAGGCTTCGCCGTCGCGGTTCCGCAGGATGCCACCCTCGCCGCGCACGGCCTCGGAGATGAGGAAGGACTCGCCGTGCGGGTGGTAGAGCGTCGTGGGGTGGAACTGGACGAACTCCATGTTGGCGATGCTGGCGCCAGCGCGCCAGGCCATGGCGACACCGTCACCTGTGGCGATGGCCGGGTTGGTTGTGTGCATGTAGACCCGTCCGCACCCGCCCGTGGCCAGCAGCACGGCGCGGGCGGTGTAGAGCATTGGTTCGCCGTCGGGCGCACCCAGGGCCCAGACGCCGACGCAACGGGCGCCCTCGGGCCCCTGGGCCACCGCAAGGTCAACTACGAACAGGTGCTCCATCAGATGCAGGTTGGGGTGGTCCTTTACGTCGCCCAGCAGCGTCCGCTCGCACTCCCAGCCCGTGCGGTCGACTGCATGGACGATGCGGTTCTTCGAGTGGCCTCCCTCGCGCCCCAGGGAGAGAAGCCTGTTCCCCTCTGCGTCCGACTTCATGCTGAACCGGGCGCCGGCGGCGATGAGGTCGCGGATTCGTTCTGGGCCCTCCTGCACCAGAACATCGACGGCCTCGGCCTTGCAGAGCCCCGCGCCCGCGCGAAACGTGTCCTGGGCGTGGAGTTCGACATTGTCGTCTGCCGACATGACGCCGGCGATGCCGCCCTGGGCGTAGTTGGAGTTCGACTCCGCTCTATCCTTCTTCGTCAGTACCAGCACGCTGCCGTGGGGCAGGGCGTCGCGCACGAAGGTGAGGCCCGCGATGCCGCTGCCGACCACGATGAAGTCGAAATGCTGGTTCTGGGTCATTGTGTTTCCTGTGGCTCGGCTGCAGGGGTGCCCGCCGGCCTCTGCGCCGGCTAGCCTTCCCCTTGACGGTGACGGTGGCCCGCAGGCATTGCTTCCAGATGGTAGCAGAGCACCGATAACTCCTGCGTGACGCAGACGTTCCGGACCATGACATCAGGCGGAACGCGCAGGATGATCGGCGCGAAGTTGAGGATGGCCCGTACGCCCGCTGCGATCATCAGGGTCGCAACAGCCTGCGCCGCCGACCGGGGTACCGCCAGGATGCCGATCCTGGCCCCAAGATCCGCGTTGACCGTCGCGATCGACCCCACGTGCTCCACTTTGAGTTGGCCGAGCTTTCGCCCAATCCGGGCGGGGTCGTTGTCGAATGCAGCAACCAACTGCAGTCGCTCGTCGTTCAGGCCCGTGTAGCCCGCTAGCGCGGCGCCCAGGTTCCCCGCGCCGACAAGCAGCATGCGCTGGTCCACGTCCATGTGGAGAATGGCCGTGATCCGATCGTGCAAGTCCGCCACGTGGTAACCCACGCCGGGGCGACCGAACTCACCGAAGTAGGAGAGGTCCTTGCGGAACTGCGAGGCATTGATGCCGGCCATCTCCTGCAACGCGGCCGAGGAGATCGTCGTAACACCCGCTTGCGCGACGTCGTGGAGGCACTTCAGGTAGGTGGCGAGCCGTTCGAGGGTGGGCGTGGGTACTCTGTTCGCGGTGATTGCCGGTCTGATCTCGTTGGCATCCATGCCTCTGCTCACAATCCCGATTATACCCATGGCCAAACTGCCGGCCGGCCTCGCATCGCCGGAGTCCCCGATGCGTCACAATATGGTAGCAACTCATTCCGCCCGGCGGGCGGAGAAGGAGACCCGACATGTGGCTGCGCACCCTGTGGCCGGCACTCGCCGTCGTCGTGCTTGCCGTAGCGCCCCTGACCGGAGCATCTGCGGCGCCGAAGCGTCTGCTCCTCGTTACCCATACGGCTGGCTTCCGGCACGAAGAGGGCATCAAGGCCGGCGACACGACCCTGGCAGAGATCGGCCAGGTCAGCAAGATGTTCACGGTGGACTATTGCCGGACAGCTGACGACGTCAAGGCCATGTTGACGGTCGAGGCGCTGAGGAAGTATGACGGCGTCATCTTCAACAACACAACGGGCGATCTGGGAATCCCTGATCTCGACGCCTTCCTCGCCTGGATCAAGACCGGCAAGGCGTTCATCGGTATGCACGCGGCTACCGACACCTACCACGGCAATGCCGCCTACCTGGACATGATCGCCGATGAGTTCGCCACTCATGGCGCCCAGGCCACGGTCCAGCCCGTTGTCGATGACCCCAAGCATCCCGCCACCGTGAAGTGGGACCCGTCGACCCGCATCCTGGACGAGATCTACGAGTTCAAGCACAACGACCGGACCAGGATCCATGCACTGCTCTCGCTGGACAAGCACCCGGACGACGGTCACAAGGATGCCGGCAAGCCCACCGACATGATGTTCGCCTGGTGCAAGGAATATGGCAAGGGTCGCGTCTTCTACACGGGCCTGGGCCACCGTGGCGATGTCTGGACGAACGAGACCTACCGCCAGCACCTGCTGGGCGGGATCCGGTGGGCCCTGGGGCTTGCCAAGGGTAGCGCCAAGCCCGGCATGGCCGCCAAGTAGGCCGCGTGGCTCCGTTCGCGGCAAGCGAGGGCCCGTAACGTGCCGATCGTGTCCGTGTCAGGGCTCTCGCCGGCCACCGACCTCGTCGATCGGACCCTCCGCGCTTTGGGACGCGGTGTGCAGGCCTTGGTGCAGTCCGCCGTCCCGCTCGCCCGGTGCAGCACGCTCCGGGTGGGCGGGCCTGCGGCGCGCTTCGTGTCTGTCTCCGACGGCGCCCTGCTGGCGGACCTGCTGTGCGTTGCCCAGGGCTCCTCGGTTCGCCTGCTCCTGCTCGGCGGCGGCAGCAACGTGTGCCCCGCCGATGCCGGGTTCGACGGCCTGGTCATCCAGAACCGTTGCGGCCGGATCGAGATCGGCGATGCCGTCTGCGTCGAGACCGGCGCCGCGCTTGGGCGCCTCTTCCAGCAGGCCGCGTCGGCCGGGCGCTCGGGGCTGGAGTTCGCCGCCGGTATCCCCGGTAGCGTGGGCGGTGCGCTGGTCTCCAACGCCGGCGCCTACCGCTCCTGCATAGGCGACCTGCTCGCGGATCTTGAGATCGCCGAGGCGGGCCGTGTGCGCCGCGTGGGCCCCGAATGGCTCCAGTTGGGTTACCGTTCCTCCAGGCTCAGGGGCGGGTCCGAGCAGTCGGCTCACCTGCTGCGAGCCTGGCTCCGGCTCGGCTTAGGTGATCCGGCAGGGCTCTTTCGCGCCGGGCGTGGCTACCAGGAGCAGCGGCTCTCGAAGCAGCCCTGGTTGCCGTCGGCCGGGAGTTTCTTCAAGAATGTGAACGATGCTGCGTTGGCCGCCCGGGTGCCGGACCTGCCGCCGAGGTTCGTCGAAGCCGGTGTTATTCCGGCGGGCTACCTCAGCGCGGCGTGCGGCTGCAAGGGGCTACGGGTAGGCGGGGCTCAGGTGAGCCCCCGCCACGGCAACTTCATCGTCAACACCGGGGGCGCCACGGCTTCCGACGTGCGCACGCTCGCTGACATGGTCCGCAGCCGTGTCTTCGACGCCATGGGTGTGCGGCTCGAAGAAGAGGCGCTCTACGTGGGCGACTGGCCCGGCTCCGGGGCGGGGTCATAGATCGGGAGGTTCCCATGCGCGAGAACACCGTCCGCACGGCGCTCCGAGCCGGTCTGCCGCAGGTCGGCACGTGGCTTTCCCTGGCCAGCCCCATGGCGGCTCGGCTTATGGCCCGTACGGGCTTCCCTTGGCTCACGCTCGACATCGAGCACAGTCCGGCGGACTGGGAGACGGCGTCCCTCGTCTTCGGGTGCATTGCCGACGCCGGTTGCGTGCCGCTGGCACGGGTGCCCATCGGTGACGTGCCGAACATCAAGCGCGCGTTGGACGCCGGCGCCTACGGCATCGTGGCGCCCATGGTCAATACCCGCGCACAAGCGGAGGAGGTCGTCGCTGCCTGCCGGTACGCGCCGCTGGGCCGCCGGAGCGTGGGCGGGGGCCTGCATTCGCTGAACTTCGACTGCGCGGCCGACGAGTACTACGCCCGCGCCAATGAGCAGATCCTCGTCGTCGTGCAGGCGGAGCATGTGGAGGCTGTGAGGAATCGCGAGGCGATCCTCTCGGTGCCGGGCATCGACGCCATGTTCGTGGGACCGAACGACCTGCTCTCATCCATGGGCCGGGCGCCCGCGATGGAGACTGACGACGCGGACTTCGTTGAGGCGCTCCGGCTGCTTCGCGAGTGCGCCGTCGCCCATGGAGTGGCGCCGGGCATCCACACGGGCGACGCGGCCATGGCGATGAGGCGTGTCGCCGAGGGTTGGCAGTTCGTGGCCGTGGCCAGCGAACTGGCCTTCATGGTTGGGCAGGCCGCCGAGACGGCCCGCTTCACCTCGGGCGCCTCGGGCGGCGCTCGCGTGCGCTACTAGCGGCCCTTCCTCTGGGTTGTAGCCTTGGCTGTCGATGGTGCCTTGACGGCCTCTCGGATCGCGAAGACCGCCGCGTCCGCCGCGATGGGCGGCGTCTCCAGCGTCAGGAGGCCCTTGACGGCGGAGACCTGCCTGCGCGAGATCTCCTTGCCGGTGACCGTGTCCCACCAGCAGACGGTGTAGCCGCCCGCCTTCGTGTTCAAGACCCGGACCGTGCCTGACACAGGCGCAGTATCCGTGCCTGCGTGGCGCACCCAGAGGACCACAAGCCGGTCGTTAGCGTGTCCAACGGCCGACAGCGCCGGGCCATAGGGCTGCATCTCGATGCCCGCCAGGCGGACCCAATCCGCGCCCTCGTTGACGAGGCGGATCGTGTGCTTGCCGGCAGGCACCGGGCATTCGACCGTGGCGCCGGGGTTGGTGTCGCGGTCCGCCGCGGCGAAGGCCTTGTCGGCGGCCTTAGCGCCATCCACGAGGATGGCGAGATTGGCTCCGCCGCGGGCCACGGTTGCCACACGGACGCGCACCGTGCCGGCTGCCGGGAACAGCACGCTCAGGTCGATCTGCGGGCACATCGCTCGATGGGCGTCGCCATGCAGGAAGGAGGGCAGAGGCGCGGAGGGCGTTGCCTGGCCCGCCGCAGAGACGCTGAACGTGGTTCTGTTGGTCGTCCCCCAATCGCCGCCCGTAGCCAGGCGTAGCGCGCCGTAGCCCTTGGTCTCCACGGAAGCCATGGCCTTGGCGACGCGCCGCGCCGAGCCTGCCCCGGACTCACGCAGGAAGCCCAGCACCGGCTGGTAGACCTTCAGCAGGTCGCGCTTCTCGATGTTGTCCCACGCCCAGTACTGGGGTAGTCCCGCCGCACCGGCCGCGACGCCGGACCAGAGCGCCCTGTGCAGGAACGCTCCGTCGTCGCCGCCGAGGTCGCCGGCAGGTCCGATCTCGCCCACGAAGACGGGTCTGTCGCTCTTCGTCGCGGCATCCAGGGTAGCGGGCAGGGGATCGGAGGGGTAGGCGTGGGGCTGCAGGTAGTCCATCTGCTGCCACACGCGGGCCAGCTTGCGGTCGGAACTCGATGTGACCAGATGGTGGTGGACGTCGCGCTTGCGCAGGAAGTCCGCCATGGATGCGTGCCAGGCGGCCACCTCGTCCTCATGCCTCTCAGCGACGGCGTCAGTCCACTCCACCTCGTTGAAGAGCTCCCAGGCCATGACCGACGTGGAGTATCCCCACCGGGCGAGGATGTAGCGGTACTTGCTGCGCGTCAGTGATGTCGCCTTGGCGTTGGAGAAGAACTCGCCGGGCGTGCGGAGGAAACCGCCATTCGCTGAGTTCCAGGGGTTCTCGCCCCAGTTGGGGTTCACGCGTGTGCTGATCTGGCCGTGGTGCTGCAGGACGATCTGCAGTCGCACTCCGGCCTTCTCGGCGGCCTCGATCGCCTTGTCCCAGCTTCGGGCGACGTCGAGGTCCAGTTCTCCGGCGGGTATGGGCTTGTTCATCACCCAGTCCAGGTTCATACTCGACCAGTGGCACATCCAGACGCGGCCCCAGTTCAGGCCGGCCGCACCGGCCCGAGTGACCATGGCGGGCACGTCGCCCCAAGCCATGTTGTGTCCCACCGGCAAGTAGGCCGACCCGTCGTCGAAGGCGAAGCGGCCGGGATCGGCGGAGCTGACCCGCACGAACCCGGCAGTGGGGTTGCCTGAGACCACGAAGCTGCGCTCGCTCAGGTCGGCGACCTCGATCGGTTCGCGCTTGTTGGAGACGCCGGTGACCTCGATGGCGCCGGGCCGGTCGGGAGTGTAGCGAAATCGCCACGTGGCGCCGCCGTCGAAGAAGGCGGGCACACGCACCACATCGCCGTCGGCCGGCCGAAGGGTTACTTCGATATCGTTCTGCTCAATATCGAATGGATTACCTGTCAGTTTCTCAATCGTAAAGGAACCTTCGATCCTTGCGTATGCGCCCTTGGTCATCGTCCTGCTCCCGGTGGCCTGCTGCCGCGATCCCGCGGGCATCTGGTCGTAGCCGCTACCGTAGTTACCGCCATAGCCGCCGCCGTAGGAGGCGCCTGACGATCCGCCACGTAGCGCGCTACCGAGGTCGGGTCCGCCGCAACCGCCCACGGCAAGGAGCGCGGCCGCCCCTGTAGCGCAGAACACCCAACGAAGCAGTTTCACGGTGTCGCACCTCCACTGTCCCCACAACGGGCGGCCTCGGCAGCCTCCCACGCCTCGTATGTCTTCAGCCCATCTATGGCATAGGCTAGCCAGTGTGGCAGCACATCGGCTGCGGCCGCAGGCGGTGGCGCCTTGCCCAGGGGGCAGGGCATCCACTCCACGGCGCCCATCATGCGGCAGACCAGTGGTCGGGCATCGTAGACGGTACAGCCGCCCTCCGTGCGCCAGAAGCGGCACATGCGGACCACCAGTCCCTCACCAAGGTCTACGGTCTCTCGGGCCCCGGGCGTCCCGGCGCCGGCGGCAGCACGCACCGCCTCAAACTCACAGCGCGACATGGCGATGCCCTCGGTGCAGCGCAGGCCGCAGCCGTGGCATCCATCGCACCCAGAGAGGTCCAGTTCCGCCATGACGGCAACGGCATGGACCTCAGCAGGCTCCGGACTTGCCGCAGACCAGCTCATTACGACATTGTACCGGCGAGGGGCCACGGCTCGAGTCGGGTATCCTCACCGGCGGCGCCCCGTCAGTGGCGCACTCGGCATCGGCAAGGCGCGTCCCATGACCCTGGAACAGTGGATGCTCGGCTCTGTGGCCGCCCTCCTCATCGGCTTCTCCAAGACGGGCATGCCGGGTGCAGGCATCCTGGTGGTGCCGCTACTGGCCCATGCGTTCGGACCGCGGCAGTCGGTGGGCGTGATGCTGCCGATGCTCATCTTCGCCGATGTCTTCGCCGTCATCTGGTACCGCCGCCATGCTCAGTGGGACAAGCTGATCCGCCTGGCTCCGTGGGTGGTCGTCGGCATGGCGCTTGGGGCCCTGGCGCTGAAGCTCCTTGGCGAGAACCCGAACGGCAAGGCCGATATGGGCCGGCTGGTCGGCGGGCTGGTTCTGGCGATGCTGGCTGTGCACGTCGGTCGGAAGCGGTGGGGCGACCGCCTGGCGCCGCATAGCGCAACCGGGGCCGGGGCGGTCGGCATGGCCGCCGGTTTCACGACGACAGCCTCCAATGCCGCGGGCCCCGTCATGAGCGTCTACCTTCAGTCGATGGGGATGCCCAAGGACCAGTTCCTAGGCACGGCAGCCTGGTTCTTCTTCATGGTGAACCTCAGCAAGCTGCCTGTTTTCGTCTTGCTCACGTGGTCCAACCCGGCCAACCCCATGATCACCTCGGGGTCCTTGCTCCATGACGCCATGCTCTGCCCGATCATCCTGGCCGGCGTCTTCCTGGGCCGGTGGGTCCTGCCCCGCATCAGGCAAGAGTTGTTCGATGCCGCCGTGCTGACGCTCGCCGGCGTCGCCGCCGTGATGCTGCTGATGCAGGCGCCGCAACGGACTCCACGCGGGCCCGAATTGACGGCACCCCGCACCGGAGGGTATAAAGCCATTGGACGCTGAGGTCCACCGGCGACTGCCGGTACAGCGAACAAACACACTCACGGGACGGGTCGCCCGAGGCCGAACTCGGGTGGGCGCGTCCCGCACTGATTCTGTGGCCACTGCCGCTACTCGCCGGGCACGCACAAGGAATGGTCAATGAGAATCGTCATCGCTGACGACGAGCCGCTGATCCGCCTTGAGGTCCGCGTGCTACTGGAGTCGCTGGGACATGAGGTGGTGGGCGAGGCAGACAACGGGCGCGATGCAGTGCTTGTTGTCCGGCGTACCAAGCCCGACGCCGCGATACTCGATGTGCGTATGCCCGCGTTGGACGGCATCGATGCGGCCGCCAAGATCAGCCAGGACCGCGTCTGCCCGGTAATTCTGCTCACGGCGTACAGTGAGCATGACGTCGTAAGCAGGTCGGTCGAGGCCGGTGTGCTGGCGTTCCTCGTGAAGCCCTTCCGCGAGGCCGAACTCTCGGCCGCGTTGGAGATCGCTGGCGCCAGGTTCCGTGAACTGGTGGCGATCGAGGGCCAGCGCGACGGGCTCACAGAGGAGCTCGAGACGCGGCGGGCTGTTGCCAGGGCGCGCTCTGTGCTCGTGGGCCGCCACGGCATCACCGATCAGGAGGCGCTGCGCCGCATGAAGGCCCAGAGCCTCGGGTCCGGCCGGTCGCTCAGGCAGATCGCTGAGGCTATCATCCTCACGTCCGGAATGGACATGCCTGGTCGCTGACCGGTCAACTGCTGTTCCCCTGCTCACAGTCGAGCGGGAGCCCCGCCAGGGGTAGCCCAAACGCCTGATGACGCCCTCCATCGAAGCGGGACGTCGATGCCATGCGCCCAGTTCGCGCCGCCTCCATGCGGCTGCGGCGGGCATGACCGACGCACTGCACAAGGGAGGATCACAATGCTGGGTTCACGATGCAGCTCTGTCGCTGCCGGGGTGGAGGCGGCCGTCTGCGCGCCGTCCCAATCAACCGCCGCCGAGCGGGTCAGACGCGCCGTCGTAGCTGCTGCACCCCTGCTCCTGTTCCTGGCGCCGACCGCAGCCATGGCTCAGGGCAACGCACCGAAGGTCGATACCGGCGACACCGCGTGGCTTCTGGTATCCACCGCCCTGGTGATGCTGATGACGCCTGGGCTGGCGCTCTTCTACGGCGGCATGGTGCGCGCCAAGAACGTGTTGAACATGCTGATGCAATCGTTCATCGCCCTGGCGGTGGTAACGGTGCTCTGGATCGTCTGCGGCTACAGCCTGGCCTTCGCCAAGGGATCGCCCATACTGGGCGGGCTGCAGTGGCTGGGCCTTCGGGGCGTGGGGCAGGAGCCTAATGCGTTCTACGGCGCGACGATCCCCCACGAGCTGTTCATGGCCTACCAACTGATGTTCGCGATCATCACCCCTGCGCTGATCAGCGGGGCCATTGCCGACCGAATGAGGTTTGGGTCGTACCTGCTGTTCGTGGCCATCTGGAGCATGGTGGTCTACGTCCCGATGGCGCACATGGTCTGGGGCGAGGGCGGCTTCCTGCGTGACCTGGGCGCGCTGGACTTCGCCGGCGGAACCGTCGTTCACATCACTTCCGGCGTCTCGGCGCTGGTGCTGGCCGTCATGCTGGGCAAGCGCAAGGCGGGCCTGGCAGAGGACATGCGTCCCCACAGTCTGCCCCTGACGCTCATCGGGACCGGGCTGCTGTGGTTCGGCTGGTTCGGCTTTAACGGCGGTTCGGCCATCGGTTCGAACGGCCTTGCCGCCTCGGCCTTTGTGGTAACCCATATCGCGGCTGCTGTGGCAGGCGCTGTCTGGGTCGCCATTGAGTGGATTGCCTACAAGCGGCCCACGGCGCTAGGACTCGCTACGGGCGCGGTAGCCGGACTGGTCGCCATCACTCCGGCCTCGGGCTTTGTTGGGCCCCTGGCGGCCGTAGCCATCGGCGCGGGCGTAGCCGTGATCTCGTTCTTCGCCATTCGCCTGAAGAGCGTGCTCAAGTATGATGATGCGCTGGATGTCTTCGGTGTGCATGGGGTGGGTGGAGCCTGGGGCGCCCTGGCCACGGGCCTCTTCGCCTCCAAGGCGATCAACCCGCTGGGCGCTGACGGACTGCTGGCGGGCGGCGGCTTCGCCCTCATGGGCAAGCAGCTTGCTGGGGTCGGCGTGGCGGTGGCGGTGGCAGCCGTGGGCACCTTGCTGATTGGCCTGCTTGTGAAGGCGGTCCTAGGCCTCCGCGTGACGGGCGATGAAGAGGATGCGGGGCTGGACCTGACGCAGCACGGCGAGTCCGGCTACGCGGGCGCTTCGACCGGTTCGGAGAGCGCAGCCGCAACGGCGGTACACGGTTGAGGCTCGATGCAGTATAACCGTACGTGTGTCTTCGCGGCGCCCGCCCGGCGCGGTGAGTTCCCCCAAAGGAGACGATGGTGATCAAGGTTGAGGCACTGATCCGACCTCAGAAGCTCGATGACGTCAAGGCAGCTCTGATTGAGATGGGTATTCGCGGTATGACCGTGTCAGAAGTGCGTGGCGCCGGCAAGCAGCGCGGCTTCACGCAGCACTATCGCGGCGCCGAGTACACCGTCAACCTGATCCAGAAGATCAAGCTGGAGGTTGTGGTGTCGGACGCCGATGCGCGCAAGGTGGCTCAGGCCATCGCGACGACCGCTCGGACCGGGGAGATCGGCGACGGCAAGATCTTCATGATCCCCGTAGGCGAGGTCATCCGCATCCGGACCGGCGAAGAGGGCGATGTAGCGCTGCAGTAGCCGCCGCAACCACCAGGACCGCACTGCCGAGCTCCAGGGCCGCCCTTGAGGCGGCCCTGGCTGTTGCAGCAAGTCGCGGAAGCCGCCATGGCCGGAGCGTCGCAGCCAGGGCGATGGCCGTGCCGTCGGGTTGTCCATCGGCGGCGACGCGGTCGAGGCCGCTCGGCAGGACGTCGTCCGGGCCGTCTGTCACACAGCGGATCGCCAGCCAGGGCACGCCGGCGGTCTCTGCGGCCTCGGCCGCTCCGTAGCTCTCCATATCGACCGCAGTCGCGTTCGGCCATGCGCTACGCATGGCCGCCTTGACCTCAGGCGTTGGCAGAGGCCGATCCACCGAGAGAAGCGTCCCGCAGTGGATCGCGCGCTTTCGGTCGCGCAGGGCCGCGAGCGCCGCGTCCACCCAGGGCTGCGCGGGCTGCAGGCTCTCGCGGTGTCCGGCGCTGAGGCAGCGGGTGGCGCAGACCATCTCGCCGATCCTCATGACCGGGGCAAGGCCACCGCAGAAACCCGCGATCAGCAGGGCGCGCGGCGCCGTTTGGGAGATCAGCGACGCAGCGCCGTCATGTGCCCTCTGTTTGCCCATGCCCGTGACGGCCCATACGACGCCGGTACCGCCGACCGAGCCCCAGGCCGGATCGGTCGGCGTTCCTTCCCCGTCGTATGGGCCGATGGCGCGCCGGAACGGCCCCGCTTCGGCGTGCAGTGCGAACAGGACGGCAAGCGGATTAGGTGGGTGTGGCATGCTCGGAGCCGCGGAAGGTGGCGGGATCGGGGCGCCGCGCAGGATCGATCGGCTCCGGGAACGTCCGCACGTAGGCTGCGATGCCCGCTACGGTGTCCTCCGGCGTCGATAGCCCACTGGCGATACCCACGGTGGCCGCCCAGGCGACGGCGTCGTCCGGGAGGTCGGCAGCCGACTCGATCTGTACCGTGTAGGGGTTGTACTTGCGGCAGAGCGTGGCCAGCTCCATGGTGTTCGCGCTGGTTCGGCTACCGACGATGACCATCAGGTCGACGCTCTGCGCCAGGTCCACCGCATCGTCCTGGCGGTTCTGGACCGGCCGACAGATGGTGTTGACGATCTGGATGTCCTTGCAGAGCACCACCAACTCGGCGATGATGGCCTGGCACAACTCAAGCGAGTGCGTGGTCTGCAGGACGACGCCGACCTTGCGGCGGAGCCGGTGCTCCGCACGGGCCACGCGAAGCTCCACCACGCTGTCCACCACCAGGGCGGGCCGATGCAGCGCTCCCAGGATGCCGCGGACCTCCGCGTGGTCCTTGTCGCCGATCACCACCACCTGGCAGCCGCGCTCCTCCAGCATCTTGGCGGCCTCCTGGGCTCGCAGCACGATCGGGCAGGTGGCGTCCACAAGCTGCAGGCCGATGGACGCTGCGGCCTGCATGTCGGCCCTGGGCAGGCCGTGGGCCCGCACGACCATGGTGCCCGAGCCAGCCTCCTCCAGCGAGCCGACCTTGTGCAGGCCCCGCGCCTTGAGCCCGCTGGTCACACTCTGGTTGTGGACCAGATCGCCGAGGATGGAAACCTTCTGGTGCTCGTCCAGCGCCTGCTCGGTCAGCCCAATGGCTCGCTTCACCCCGAAGCAGAAGCCGACCTCGCGGGCCAGCCTGACGGTGCGTATGGTGTTATCCGGCATACCGTACTCCTTGATCGGCCCTATGTGGCGCCGCAGACGTACCCGTTGCGCTGGAACCAGTCGACCGCCCGGGCCAGGGCGGCCTCCACATCGGACTGCGGCAGGCCCAGTTCCTCGACGGCGCGCTGCGGCGAGAAGTACATGCAGCGCGCCGCCATGCGGACCGCATCGACGGCGATGCGCGGCTCCCGGCCCAGGAGGCTCCCGCTGATCCACGTGTCGATGATGCTCGCGCATCGGGCGATCCGGTAGGGGATCTCGACCGTCGGCGCCGGCCGGCCCGCGATCCGAGCGACGACACCCAGTAGCTCGCGTAGACCCATGTCCCTGTTCCCGAGGATGTACCTTCGCCCGACCGCTCCGCGTTCCCACGCCAGCACGTGGCCTTCGCCAACGTCGCGCACATCGACGATGTTCAGGCCGGTCCGTACCGTCGCAGGCGTACGCCCGCCGAGGAAGTCGGTGATGATCCGGCCTGTCGGCGTCGGCTTGGCGTCGCCCTCGCCGACGGGCGTGCTTGGCATCACGATCGTGACGGGCAGGCCCTGTAGGCGGCACATCGCCCGGACGCGCTCCTCGGCCAAAAACTTGCTGCGCTTGTAGTGGCCGGTCATGTGACCAAGGACTGAAGGTGTCTCCTCGTCAGCTACGCCCGATGGGTCTGGCCCCAGGACGCCGACCGTGCTGGTGTATACGACCTTGGCGATCCCTGCATCGATCGCGGCCTGCATGGCGTTCGCCGTACCTGTGACGTTGGTGTCGTAGAGCTCTTGCGGCCGCCTGGCCCAGAGCCGGTAGTCGGCGGCCACATGGAAGAGGGCGTCACACTCACGCATGGCGGCCCTGAGCGAGGCGGGTTCAAGGATGTCTCCCGGGCAGAGCGTCACGCCCAGACCCAAGAGGCCTTCGGTCCGGCTACCCGCACGCACAAGCGCCCGCACCTCGTGCCCACGCCGGCAGAGAGCCGCGGCGACGTGGCCGCCCACGAAGCCCGTGGCGCCGGTTACCAGTGCGCGCATGGCATGCGCCCGCTCACTGGCTGAAGGTCCAGGCGGCCAGGCGCAACTGCCCTCCAAGCGTGGCCATGGAGTACTCTACGGCGTTGTGCTCGAAGCCCGAGTGCATCATGCAGTTGGCGCAACGGGCATCCGTGTGCGCCTCCCAGTACGGCCAGTCCGTGGCGCTCCAGAACTCCTCCCAGCTCTGGTGGTGCGCGTCGCCCACCAGGTAGCAGGGGGCCTTCCAGCCGCTGGGAGTGTAGTTGACCGTGGACCAGGGGGCGCAATCCAGCTCGATCTTTCCGCAGGCGAAGTCCAGGAACGAGGGTGTCACGTTGATCTTGTAGCGGCGGCTGAACGCCGCGATCTGCCGGAACTTGGCGTGCGTGTCGGCTCGGGACAGGAAGACGTCCTCTCTAGCGGTCTCGAACTCATAGCCGGGCGAAAGGAGCAGGCCGTCTGTGCGCAGGTCTCGCGCCAGCTTGCAGAGCTGCTCCACCTCGGCCACCTGCGTCTCCCGGTAGACGGTGGTGTTGATCATGATGGTGTACCCGAGCGCCTTGCCGCGCCGGATGGCCTCGACGGCGTTGTCGAAGGTGCCGGCACGGCCGCAGACGTGGTCATGGGTCTCGCGCATGCCGTCCAGGTGGATCATCAGGTGCAGTTGGCGGCTCGGGGGAATGACCCCGTAGACGCGGTCATGCAGGCGTAGTGCGTTGGTGCAGCAGATCACATGCCTGTCGCGCCCGACGACGGCCGCCACCAGTTCGGGAAGTTCGGGGTAGAGCGTGGGCTCGCCGCCGCAGATGTTCACGATTGGCGCCCCGCAGGCATCGCTTGCAGCGATGGACTGCTCCACCGTGAGTCGATCGGCGAGCTTGCCGACGTGCCGCTCGGCCGCGCAGCCAATGCAGGCGAGGTTGCAGGTGTAAAGCGGCTCCAGCATCAGCACGGTGGGGAAGCGGCGGGTTCCCCGGCGTAGCATGGCCGCTCGATGCCTCGCCTGGGCGATGGTGAAGGCCAGTGGGTATCTCATGGGCGTGGTCCCCGGGCTACGGCGCGCCGTGCTCCGTGCGCGTCAGCCGCCCCAGCGCCAGGAGCGGAAAGTAGTGGCGATAGTAGTGGTACCGTAGGTAGAAGACCTTGGGGAACCCGGTACCCGTGAAGGCCGCCTCGTTCCATGTACCGTCGGGACGCTGCGTGGCGCAGAGGTAGCCGAGACCCCGTTGGGCGGCCTCAGAGCCGGCGCGGCCCGCGCTGGCGAGGCCCATCACCGCCCAGGCGGTCTGCGATGGCGTGCTCTCGCCCTTGGCCTTGTACAACTCCGGCTGCTCGTAGCTACGGCAGGTCTCGCCCCACCCGCCGTCCCGGTTCTGGACAGACTCCAGCCAGTCGGCGCCGCGGTGCATAACGGAAGAGGACTGCGGGCGCCCGATGGCCTCCAGGCCCCGTAGCGCCTGCCACGTGCCGTACAGGTAGTTTACGCCCCATCGGCCGAACCAGGAGCCGTCGGCGCACTGGTTGCGCTCGATGAAGCGCACGGCGCGCTGGACGAATCGGTCCTGCAGCGTGTAGCCGTAGAGGGCGAGGGCCTCCAGAACCCGGGCGGTGATATCTGCGGTGCTGGGATCGAGCATGGCGTTGTGGTCGGCATAGGGCACCGTCTCAAAAAGGCGTTTGCAGTTGTTCCGGTCGAACGAGGCCCAGCCGCCGTCGCGGTTCTGCATGGCGAGGACCCACGCCACCGCACGCTCCATGGCCTGGCTTACTTCGGCCGGCCGCGTGCGCCAAGGCTCTCCGTTCGGGCAGTATGCCTTATGGAGCGCCATGAGGACCATGGCTGTGTCATCGAGGTCGGGGTATAGCTCGTTCTCATACTCGAAGAACCAGCCGCCGGGAGTGATACCCGCCGTCCTCGTACCCCAGTCCCCGACTGTGCTCGTCTGCCTCGAGAGGAGCCACCAGTTCGCCTGCCTTACGGCAACGTCCTTCGGCGGCGTGCCGCTCTCCAGTAGCGCATTGACGGCGATGGCGGTGTCCCATACCGGGCTCAGGCACGGCTGTAGCCGGCAGCCCCGCTCGTCGTCCAGCAGGAACGAGCGCAGGTGGTCCAGTTCGTGCTGGACTGTCGGGGCCGAGGCCGGCGTCCCGCTGCAGGCGAGGCCCATCACCGTGTGGGTCATGGCCGGGAAGATGGCGCCGACTCCCGCGCTCTGGACCTGGTGCGCCTGGATCCACTCCACCACCCTGCGAAGCGCCAGCGCACGGAGCGGGTTCCTGGGGACGCGCTCGTAGACCTTCAGTAGCCGATCGATCACCAGGAAGGCATTGCGCCACGAGAGGGCCGGCCGGGCCCACTCCAGACGCGCGCCGCCGGTTGGACGACCGCCGAGGTAGAGCTCGTCGATCCCGCGGCCCGGACCCACGCTACGGCACGGCTTGGCTGCGTTCACCAGTGCCAGCGGCATGATGAGGCACCGTGACCATGAGGACATCTCGTAGATGTTCAGGTAGAACCAGGGCGGCAGCAGGACCAGCTCGGCCGGGATCGAAGGTACGCCTGACCAGTCATACTGGCCGAAGACGGCGAGGTGCAGCTTGGTGAACGTGTTGCAGCGGGTGACGCCGCCCAGCGCCAGGATGCGTTCCCGGAGGCGGGTCATCTCCGGAGCGTCAGCGGGCCTGCCGGCAAGCTTCCCCGCGAAGTAGGCCTTGACGGAGCAACTCACATCAGACGGGCCGCCGGGGTATTGCGGGACGCCTCCGTCTGAGTTCTGCCAGTGAGCGAACACGGTGTCGACCAGCCGCCCGATCAACTCCTCGTCCGGGTCGCCCAGGAAGTGGAGCAGCATGGCGTACTCGGTCTCGAGGATCGTATCGCCCTCAAGCTCGCCGCACCAGTGCCCGTCGGGCCGCCGCCGCTCCAGGAGCCACGCCGTCGCGCGTCTTGCCGCCGTCTCCTGTGCTGCGGCGAGTTCTGTCGATACCACTGCTTGGGCCGTGCCGCCCGCTAGGACGGCTCGACGCGTCGGGAGGCTGCGGGGTCCTGCGCCATATGGGAGACGATGCCCTGCCGGCGCAGTTCGCGGACCAGGTGGTTGACATCGGAGAGGATCGCGGCTGCATACTGCCGGGTCTCTTTGTCCGCGCTGTCGCTCAGGTGCTGCGCCGCCGCGCAGATTGCCGTCAGCGGGCCGATCAGCGTGTCCTCGTTTACCAGCGTGCTGGGTAGCTCCACGAAGGCGTCCAGGGCAAGCTCAGCGGGCTCCAGGATCGTGCCGCCGTTCCCGACCGCCTCGTGCGCAAGCCACTGCTCGATCTCGCGGATCTGCTGGCCTACGGCCCTATAGAGCGGCGTGCTGTCCATGTCCTTGTCGGAGGAGACGCCGTAGTCCGCCTTGTTGGTGCCGTAGAAGATCGGGTCCGTGGTCGCGTAGTTGATGAACATCAGCGCGATGAACTTCTGAAACACGCCCACATCGAACGTGTAGCGGTCCACGTAGTTGGCGTCATCGCTCACAGAGACCAGGATGTCGGACAGGATGTGCGAGACGAAGGCCCGGGGAGGGATATCGCCCAGGGCTTCGGCCGAATACTCGGGGCCGGAAGGCTCGTAGCGGTAGAGCGGCTCGGGATCGCCGCCGTTGCGCTCGTGTTCGGCTACGGCGCCGAAGACATCGAGCTTCATCATCGAGTCGAGGTTGCGCCGCGGGTAGCCCTTACGCATCATATCGAGCGCGTATGACTTCAGGTCATTCAGGTCGGCGCCCAGGAAGTGTGCATTCCGGGACGCAATGCGGTCGCGAAGTTCGGCCAGGCGCAGCACGAGCTTGTAGCGGGCCTCGGAGACGATCTCCATCAGCTCCGTACGCATGTCGGGATCATCGGCGAAGTACCCGATGGTCTCGAACGTGGTCCGGATCACAGCGAAGTCGTTGAGCCCATCCTCCAAGCAGGGATAGGCGATGCCCAGGATCAGGTCGCCCGGGATGTTCTCGATGGTATCTGCGTTGCGGATTGGCGACGCAGCATCGACGAGTGCATAGAACCGGTTGTTGGTCGCGAGGCTTTTGATCAGGACCACGCGGCGGTCGTCATGGCCGCAGCCGTTCCAGTCCGTTCCGTTGTTCGAAGTGTAACCCATTTGTTTCCTAACGGCTCACCGCTACGGAGGCCCCCAGATACCCCTGGCCGTCCAACGAGAGCGCTTCCGCCATCACGGGACCCACGAGGCGCATGCGCGCCCGGGCGTTAAGCCTATGTCCGACGACCTCCGCGGCCAGGTTCAGTCCGACCGGCAGGCCGAGGTCGGCGCCGATGTAGGCGCCGCCCAACCGGTTGGTTCCCACACCCGCATGGATGCGGAGGCTACCGAGCAGCTTCTCCTGCAGTTCGCTGAACCCGATCGTACGGGAGAGCGCCAGATAGTAGGCGCGCCCCTGACGGCCCGAGTTCGCCATGTCGCGAACTCCGACGGAGATGGCCGGAGCCAGGAAGTTCGTGAACGCCTCGCCGATGATGGAGTACTGGGCCGACCACGCATCGGCGGCGCGGCCGTCGGAGCGGTACCGTTCGTACTCAATCTCCACGCCCAGGTCGTCCTTGGGTACGCCCAGGGCGAGCCAGGCGATCTGCTGTCCGCCATCCACCGACGCTATGGCCCACTCGGCTGCCACGGCGCCGGGGAGGACCGTCTTCGCCTTAGGAGCCAGCACGATGCGATCGGCCCGGCCCACGCTCGGCAGAAAAGCCAGTAGTGCGGCGGCGAGCAACACGACAACGGTACGCATGCTCAGGTTCACGCTTGTACCTCCATTGGCCGGCCGTCCTGTCCGACAGGAAGGCATCCCCGGCGTTCCAAGAAGCGTCTGATGCGCCGCAACGCCTCGTCCAGCTGGGCCAGGCTTGTGGCATACGAGCAACGCACATGCCCCTCGCCGCCGGCGCCAAAGGCGGTGCCGGGTACCACGGCGACCCGCTCCTCCTGGAGCAACTCGTCCGCGAATGCCTCGGCCGTCATGCCTGTTGACGCGATCGACGGGAAGGCGTAGAACGCGCCGTCCGGCGCATGGCAGCGAAGGCCCATGGCCTCCAGGCCGCGCACGAAGAACCGGCGCCGGCGGTCGTAGTCGGTCACCATGGCGCGGACATCCAACTCGCCGTTCTGCAGCGCCTCGATGGCGGCGTACTGGGCAACATGCGGTGCGCAGAGCATGGTGTACTGGTGGATCTTCAGCATCTGTTCGGTGATCTCCGGCGGAGCGCAGACATACCCGAGCCGCCAGCCGGTCATGGCATACGCCTTGGAGAAGCCGTTGAGGAGGATTGTGCGTGGCCTGGCCGCCGGAATGGATGCCATGCAGGTGTGAACGCCGTGGTAGGTGAGCCGGTCGTAGACCTCATCGACGATCAGGTACAGGTCGTGCCGCACCGCCACATCCACGATCTGCTCCAGATCGCTGCGCTGCTGCACGGCGCCTGTCGGGTTGCAGGGCGAACTGAGGAAGAGGGCCTTGGTCCTCGGCGTCACGGCCGCTTCCAGCGCCGCCGCAGAAACCCGGAAGCCATCGGCTGCGGTGGTCGGCACCGCAATGGCGGCGCCGCCTGCGAACCGGATGGTCGGATCATACGAGACGTACGAGGGCTCGTGGTAGATCACCTCGTCGCCCGGGTTCAGCAGGGCGCGGACGGCAATGTCGACACCTTCGGATACACCCACGGTAACGATGCACTCAGTTTCCGGGCTGTACGAGACGCCGTAGCGCTCCTCGATGTTCTGGACGATGGCCTTGCGCAACGAGATCAGCCCCGCGTTCGACGTGTAGGTGGTGTAGCCCCGCTCAAGTGCGTAGATGGCCGATTCGCGGATGCGCCACGGTGTCGCGAAGTCAGGCTCCCCGACGCCCAGCGAGACGACGTTCTGCATCCGGCTTGCCACGTCGAAGAACCGGCGGATCCCGGAGGGAGGGGTCTCGACGACAATGCTGTTGAGCGGCTTCAAGGTGTGACCATGAGCCGGTGGTCGGCTTCGACTTCGAAGAAGACATCGCCGTCCTCTTTGTAGCGCTTCAGCAGGAAGTGCGTCTGCGTGCCCGTGACGCGCTCCAGCGTGGCCAGCCGCTCGGAGACGAAGTTCGCGACCTGCTTCATGTCTGCGCCGCGGACGATCACCCGGAGGTCGTGCCCGCCCGAGATCAGGAAGACCGAGCGGACCTCAGGGAAGCGGGAGATGCGGGCCGCCACCTCGTCGAACCCGGACCCGCGCTCAGGCGCCACGGAGACGTCGATGAAGGCGTGTACAGGCTCATACCCGGCCCGCTCCCAGTCGATGACCGTCTTGTAACGGCAGATGACGCCCGACTTCTCCCACTCGTTAATCTGCTGTCGAACGACGTCCTCCGGCAGGCCGGTGAGGGCGGCGATACGGTCGGGTGTCGCGTGGGAGTCCTGCTCCAGTATGTCGAGAATGGCTGTCATGGCTTCCTGAGGAACGTGGGGAGGGTTACGCTAGAGTATAGGCTATTCGCGGAACGAGCGTCAACGTCTCGGCTTGCCGGCCCGGCCGCTGCCGTCGTGGCGCTCCTATGGCTCGGCCTCGGCTCCTTCGTGGGGTTGATGGAAGAGCAGTAGCCAGTGCGTGGTGTCCTCGTCGTCCTGCTCTGTGGCGACGAAGCCGCTGCGCATGAGGATGGTCAGCATGCGGTGGTTGTCGTGCTGCGTGTGGGCCTCCACGCCCGTCAGGTCGCGCTCACGCGCCGTCTTGAGCAGGCGGCCCATCAGGAGCGATCCGATGCCCTGGTCGTGGAAGTCGTCCCGCACTGTGAAGGCCAGCTCCGCGATGCGGGTTTCTTCGTCCATGTAGTAGCGGCCGACTCCCAGCAGTTCGTCCTTGGCCGCGCCGCGCAGAAGCACGACGATGGCCATCTCGCGGTCGTAGTCGATGTTGACCAACTTCCACCGCTCCTGCGCGGGTAGCGCCTTGAGCGGTCTGCGGTAGCGGCGGTAGACGGTCTCCTCGCTCAGCTGGTAGTGGAACTCCCGGATGAGGGGCTCGTCGGTCACGCGGATCGGCCGCAGCATGACCTGCCGGCCGTCGGTCAGCGCCGAGGTCTCCTCAAGCTCCTCGGGGTAGCGCGGCGTCAGGTCCACGTCTTTCAGGTAGGGCATCACAAGGTGGCGCCCCTTGGCTGCCGCAAGCAACTCGCCCCGGAAGTCGGGGTGGGCGATGCTGATGAGCGCCAGGGCGCGCTCGCGCATGGTCTTGCCATGCAGGTAGGCCGATCCGTATTCCGTTACGACATAGTGGACATCGCCGCGCGACGTGACGACGCCTGCGCCGGGCATCAGCGTCGAAACGATGCGCGACCGGACCTCGCCGTCGGGCCGTACCGCGGTTGAAGGCAGGGCGATGACGGGCTTCCCGCCCACACTGCGGGCTGCTCCGCGGATGAAGTCCACCTGGCCGCCGATGCCGCTGTAGAAGTACTCACCGACTGAGTCCGCACAGACCTGCCCCGTGAGGTCGACCTCGATGGCGCTGTTGATGGCCACCATCTTCTCGTTCTGCGCGATGACGAACGGGTCGTTGGCGTACTCAGTGGGGCGCATCTCCAGCATCGGGTTGTTGTCGATCCACCGGTATAGCTCCTGTGAGCCCATGCAGAATGTGGCGACGATCTTGCCTCGGTGGACGCTCTTGCGGCGCCCGGTCAGGTTGCCCTGGCGCGCCAGCAGCATGACGCCGTCGCTGAACATCTCGGTGTGGACGCCCAGGTCGTTCTTGTCGCCCAGGTGCGCCAGGACGGCGTCCGGTATGCCGCCGATGCCCGTCTGGATCGTGGCGCCGTCGTCGATGAGGTCCGCCACATGCCGGCCGATCCGGTCCAGTACCTCTGGCAACTCGGCAGCGGGGAGCGTCGGCAACGGGCGGTCCGCCTCGACGAATGCGTTGAACTCGCTGACGTGGACGAAGCTGTCCCCGAGCGTCCGCGGCATCTGCTTGTTCACCTCGGCAACCACATGGCGGGCGCAGTCGATGGCCGCTCGCACCACATCCACGGTCACCCCGAGGCTGACGAAGCCGTGCTCGTCCGGCGGGGTGGTCTGCACCAGGGCATAGTCGATGGGCATCTGGCCGCGCCGGAACAGGCCAGGCATCTCCGACAAGAAGATCGGCGTGTAGTCGGCCCGGCACTCGTTCACGGCGGCCCGCGTGTTGGGGCCGACGAAGAAGGCGTTGGTGCGGAAGTGCGAGGCGAAGTGCTCGTCGTTGTAGAGGGCGACACCCAGCGTGAGGATGTTGAGGATCTCGGTATCGGCTAGCCGGTCGGCCCTGGCCACAAGCGCCTCAATGAGGGTCTGGGGCTCCCCTGCGCCGCTCCCCGTGAAGATGCGCTTGCCGGATCGGATCGGCGCCACCGCCCGCTGGGCGCTGACCAGCCGACTCTTGTAGATGCTGATAGGATCCATGCGTACTCCTGTCTGAGGCGGCAAGGCCCGGGCATCCGCGTCGGGACGCCCGGGCCGGAGAGCTGCTCTGTTGCGCCGGAGGCGCGCTATCGGACTAGAAGCCGAGCTGCCACCTTGCGCTGAACGCGCTCATCTTGGCCTTACGGGCTATATCGTACTCCACGGTGACGCGCTGCGTCTTGGCATACTGGTACCGCCACCCGAGATCGAAGGAGCGGTAGTCGAGGTCGCCGTAGGTCCGCTGGTACCGGATGAAGGGGGTCGAGTTGATCGACTTGATCTTCTTCTCGATCATCAGGTAGCCGCCATTCACCCGCGCCGCGTTGGGTGTGGCCGCGGTGGTGTCATCGACGAACCGGGCGTTGTAGAACTCACCCGTCATCTCGAGGTTCTCGTTGAGGGAGACGTGGGCCTCGCAGCCGAGGACATGGCGGTCGAAGTCCTTGCCTGCCGTCGCGCTCCGCCACTTGCCGACAATGGCGGAGGCGCCCACGCGGAAGCCGGGCCTGACGGTGTAGGCGTACCTGCCGGCGAAGGTCTTGTTCGCGTTGCCGTCAGCCGACCGGAAGCCCTGGCCATTGACCAGTGCGATGCCCCACCAAATCGGGTCGGAGGGCCTGGGCGAGGAGCGGAACTGGAGGCCCAGGTCACGCTCGCCTAGGGCAAGCCGGTCGGCAACGTAGGAGAGCTCCATAGGGGAGCGGACGGCGGCGTTGTCTTCCCATATCTCCGCACCGTACGGGAGGATGTACTGGCCGAACAGGACGTATCCGGCGTCAGCGACTTTGCGCTCGGCAAACGTGTCGCAGACGGTTGCGGTTGCGTTGCCGGAGCCGTACTTGCCCGTGCTGGCATCCACCTGGATCTGGATGCGGGTCGCCGGGTCGATCTGCGCGCTGATCGTGGGGCGGGCGCGGCGGATGCGGAAGTTGGACTGCTTGTCCAGGGTGGCTGCACCTTCGGGGAAGATGGCGTCAAGCTGGACCCAGCCGCTGACCGTGACGGTCTCGTACCACTTCGGGGGCTGGGGGGCGTCGGGCGCCAGGCCGAACGCTGCCGGGGCCGACAGGGCCAGACCGGCCGCTGCCGCCCAGGTGGCGGCCGCACGGATTCTCATCAGAAACTCCTTCCGGGTGTGCCAGCCAAACGGCAGGAGCGCGCACTGCGCCCCTGCCGTTGGCCGGGATCGGCGTCGGTTAGGCGAGCCTAGCCTTCGTCGCTGGTGTACTTGTCCTTCAGGCTGGCGACGATGTTCGGGTCGGCGAGCGTCGTCGTGTCACCCAGAACGCGTCCCTCTGCGATGTCGCGGAGGAGGCGCCGCATGATCTTGCCGCTACGGGTCTTGGGCAGGTCGGCGGTGAAGAGGATGTCATCCGGCCGGCAGACGGGCCCGAGCTTCTTGCCAACGAACTTCTTCAGTTCGGTGGCAAGGGCGTCGTCGGCGTGGTAACCCTCGCGGACAATCACGAACGCCACGGGCGACTGGCCCTTCACATCGTGGGCCTTGCCGATGACGGCGGCCTCGGCGACGGCCGGGTGCTCGACCAGGGCGCTCTCAAGCTCCATGGTGCTGATGTTGTGGCCCGCCACCAGCATGATGTCGTCGATGCGGCCCATGAGCCAGAAGTAGCCATCCGCGTCCTTCACGGCGCCGTCGCCGGTGAGATAGCGGCCGGGGAAGCGGCTCCAGTAGACCTGCTTGTAGCGTGCGTCGTCCTGCCACAGCGTCCGGAGCATGCCGGGCCAGGGCTTGTTCACCACGAGGTAGCCCTTGGTGCCGACCGGAACCGGGTCGCCGTGGTCATTGACCACATCGGCGGTGATGCCGGGGAAGGGGCGGGTGGCGGAGCCGGGCTTGGTGGCCACGAGGCCGGGCAGCGGGGCGATCATGATGTGGCCGGTCTCGGTCTGCCACCATGTATCGCAGATCGGCGCCTTGCCCTTGCCGATGACGTCGTTGTACCAGAGCCACGCTTCCGGGTTGATCGGCTCGCCGACGGTGCCCATGAGGCGGATGGTGGAGAGATCGCAGGAGTTCGGGAGCGCATCACCCCACTTCATGAAGGTGCGGATAGCGGTCGGGGCCGTGTAGAAGACGGTGACCTTGTGCTTCTCGATGACGCGCCAGAAGCGGTCGCGGGCAGGGGTGTCGGGCGAGCCTTCGTAGACCACCATGGTGGCGCCGTTGGCAAGCGGCCCGTAGACGATGTAGCTGTGACCGGTGACCCAGCCGACATCGGCGGTACACCAGAAGATGTCGTTGTCCTTCAGGTCGAAGATCAGCTTGGATGTGGTGTAGACGCCGGTGAGGTAACCGCCGGTGGTGTGCTGGATGCCCTTGGGCTTGCCGGTGGAGCCGGAGGTGTAGAGGACGAAGAGCGGATCCTCGGAGTCCATCCACTCGGGCTCGCACACGGGCTCGGCGGCGGCCAGGAGTTCGTCATACCAGAAGTCGCGGCCGGCCTCCATGGTCACGGGGGCCTTCTCGGCGCCGATGCGCTTCACTACGACCATCTTCTCAACGTTCGGGCAATCCACCGCGGCTTCGTCGGCGGTCTTCTTCAGGGCTACCACGTTGCCGCGCCGCCAGCCGCCGTCGGAGGTGATGATGAGCTTGGCGCCGCAGTCGTTGACGCGGTCACGGAGCGACTCCACGCTGAAGCCGCCGAAGACCACCGAGTGGATGGCGCCGATGCGGGTGCAGGCCAGGAGCGAGATCGGCAACTCGGGGATCATGGGCAGGTAGATGGAGACCCGATCGCCCTTGGTCACGCCCAAGCTCTTCAGCGCGTTGGCCAGCCGGTTAACCTCGTCATACAGCTCGGCGTAGGTGATCTTGCGGACGTCGCCGGGCTCGCCCTCGAAGATCATCGCCACCTTGTCGGCGCGCTCGCCCTTGGCGTGGCGGTCGACGCAGTTGTAGGAGACGTTCAGCTTGCCGTCGACGAACCACTTGGCGTGCGGAGCGTCCCAGTCGAGGACCTTGGTCCACTTCTGGAACCAGTCGAGCTGCTCGGCGTACCCGGCCCAGAAGGCCTCAGGATCGGCGGCTGCCTTGTCGTAGATGCTCAGGTCGCCGGCGTTCGCCTGTGCGGTGAACTCCGGGCTGGGGGCGAATGATCGGCTGTCTTCGTGCAGTGCGCTTGTTGCTTCCGACATGGAAGGTCTTCCTCCGTGTGTGGTCTGAGCTAGCTCGCCGACGCTGCGGCGGGCCCCCGCTTGCTGGTGATGTGCAGGGCGATTGCCAGGATTGCAGACACAAGGCACAGAAGCCCGGCGAGTGCGAATGCTGCCGAATAGCTGCCGGTGACGGTCTTGGCGTAGTTCCCGGCCTGGATGCCGACCACGCCCGCCACACCGTACGATGTGAACACCAGGCCATAGTTCTGGCCCAGCTTCTTGGCTCCGAAGAGCTCCGCCGTCGCCGACGGGAAGAGTGCGAAGTTGCCGCCGAAGTTGAACCCGACCATGCCCGCCGCCAGCGTGATGGCCGTTTCCGTCTTCATGGAGGGCAGAAGGAACATCATGACGGTCTGGAACAGGAACATGGCGATGAAGGTCGGCGTCCGGCCGACCTTATCGGAGATCGTGCCCCACACCACCCGGCCGATGGCATTGAAGACGGCCAGCATGCC
>CAJBBX010000047.1 GCA_903951425.1 uncultured Chthonomonas sp. | reverse complement strand
GCAAGGTCCGTCTAGACCTGCCCGGTTTTCAAAGATCTACACCCCGCAGCTACTCACCGCAGGACCGCGCCCCTTCTCAGGAGACGCTCCGGCTGCACCCCAGTACGTCAGGCGCGAAGACCATAGTACCAACTGCTCACACCCTGTGTCAACCCTCCGGGCCGGCATTTCGAGAAAACTGCTCTCGGTCAGCTCGGCGGGTCCTCAGGGACCGTCCATCCCCGACGCGGCAACAATGGTACAACATCGGCATCGGGATCACCAGAATACCACAATCGGCGTGGAGTGCAAGGCCCTGGCGGCGAATCACGGGACATTGTTTGCCGCGACCCCGGGCGGTGCGCCTTCCGTTGCGTTAGGCCGGTGTATCCACTTGGTCGAGGCCCAGCAAGCGGGTGGCATTGTCATAGAGAACACGCCGCTTGGCCTCATCGGATAGGGGCGCGTCGTGAACGAGGCCAAGGGCGGCGGCCGGATCGACGTGCGGGCATCCTGAGCCGAAGATCACCCTGTGCACACCGAGGACGGAGAACGCCGCCGGGAGCTTGGCGCGGTCCGGTGGTCCCGAGGTCTCCAGATAGACGTTGGTGGCCGCGTGCGCGGCTGCGATGGCCGCGCGCCAGTCATCCCCGCCCATGCCCAGGAAGACGACCCGGAGCATGGGGAATGACTTGGCGATGTCCAACGCGGCCAGCACTGAGGCTTCGTTGGGTGTGTAGAGCATCAGAGGCTTGGAGTAGCGGCGGTATGCGTTCAGTATCTCATCCGCAACCATCCGCGTGATGGGGTCGCCGGGTCGGGGAGGGACGATGACCATGGCCACCATCCGCCGGGCGGCCATCAATTCGCGCATGATGGCCACTGACGCCTCTGTGCGGTTCGGGTTCGTGGTGATGCAGCCGTACAGGCCGGGTCCCTGGTTCACCATGGCCCGCAGGATGCGGTTGCCGGAGACGAGGTCAACCGTCCTGGCGTGGGCGGAAATCGCCATTCCTGCCGTCACGCCTCGCTCAAGCATCAGCGATCGGACCGCGTTGGCGTTGTTGCAGACGCCAGGTACTACGCTGCCGCCGATGTAGCTATGGATGTCGAAGACCTTCATGCCGGTGTCCATGTGCTGTCTCCTGGCCTCTCTGACCCTACAGGCCCAGCAGGCGAGCCGCGTTGCCGCCCAGAACCAGTTCGGCTTCGGCGTCCGTGAGTTGTGCGTGGTGCAAGACGCCCAGGGCGCCCGACATGGGCTGCGCCGGGGCGCCTGAGCCGTAGAGCACCCGGTCCGCGCCAGCGGCGTCGATCATCATGCGGACCGAGCCCACCGCGACGAGCCGCGACGTCTCGACGTGGAGCCGTGCGTCACCCGCGATGAGCGCTGCGGCCTCGGAGAGGCTCCGCTCATGCACTCCCGCGAGGATGATGGTGCATCCGTAGTCGCGCGTTGCACGGGCGATCCGGCTCGCCGCGCCGCAGTCTCGCACATCGACCATGATGGGCATGCCCGACCGGGCGGCCAGCGAAGCGAGTTGCCTGAACGGTTCGTAATCCACCTGCCAGCCCTGGTCCTCGGGGAAGAACCGCAGCATGCGGAAGCCGGCCTCGCGCAGCGCGTCGACCGCGCGGTTGTCGCCGAACCAGGCCTGCGGGTTCAGCGTTGCGGTCGGGATGAGGCTCTGCGTCTCGGATGCCGCGGCATTGGTGGCCGAGTTCCCCATGGATGCGTCCAAGAGGATGCCCACGGTGGAGAGGGTGCAGCATGCCTCCACCTCGTTCTGGTGCATCAGGGCAACCAGATCATCCACAGAGAGGTCCGCCGCGCCGGTCGGCAATGGGCCGAACCGCGTGTTGATATCGATGATGGTGCTCATGGTTCAACCACCCATTCCCGGGCTCGCTGCAGGCGCGCCAAGACGCGGCCTTTGCCCAGTACGCTCAGCAACTCGAAGAGGCCCGGCCCTGCGGTCGCGCCCGTGGCCGCGATCCGGGTCGTGTGTATGAAGGGCGCACGCGACTCGACCTCGGAGGGCAGCGCGTCGATCGTCTGTTCGGCGACTTCCGGAGTGATGGCTTCGGGCGCGGCGGCGAACGCTTCGATGATGCGTTCCAGCCGGGCTGCCCCATCGCTCCCGGACAACCACTTGCGCCGGCCCTTGGGGTCGGGCTCGGTGGGCTCCTCGAAGAAGCAGCGGCTTGCGTCCGCGATCTCGGAGAGAACCTTGAGCCGGTCGGCAACCAGGGGTACCACGGTGGCCACGTAGGCAGCTTCCTCGGCAGTGGGTGAGCTGCTCATGAGCCCGGCCTCGCGGAGGTAGGGTAGGCAGAGGGCTGCGATGCGCTCCGGATCGGCGGCGCGGATGTACTCGCCGTTCATCCAGCGAAGCTTGTCGTAATCGAAGACGGCCGGGTTCCGGCTGATCCCCGCCAGGCTGAAGGCCTCGATGATCTCCTGGCGCGACATGATCTGGCGGTCGTCGCCCGGCGACCAGCCGAGCAGTACGAGGAAATTGAACATGGCCTCCGGCAAGTAGCCCTGGCGGATGAAGTCCACGAACTGCGTGGAGCCGTGGCGCTTGCCCAGCTTCTTGCGGTCCTTGCCTAGAGTCAGGGGGATGTGGACCCAGGCGGGCTGCGGCCACTGTAGGGCGTCGTAGATCAGTACCTGCTTGGGCGTGCTGGGCATCCAGTCCTCGCCGCGGATGACATGCGTTATGCCCATGTGGTGGTCGTCGACGACGACGCCCAGGTGGTAGGTGGGCCATCCGTTGGACTTCAGCAGCACCTGGTCATCCACGTTGCGGTTCTCGAACGTGATGTCGCCGTACACCTCGTCGCGGTAGGTGGTCGAGCCCTCACGCGGGACCGCCAGCCTGACGGTGAACGGGGCGCCCTGGGCGGACTTCGCGTCGGCCTCCTCACGGCTCAGCCGGCGGCAGTGGCGGTCGTAGCCGGTGGGCGATCCCGCCGCCTGCTGGGCTTCTCGCATGGCGGCGAGGCGGTCTTCGGTGCAGAAGCAGCGATACGCCATGCCCATCTCCATCAGCCGCTTGCCGGCCTCCTGATAGAGGGGCAGGCGCTCGGACTGGACGTAGGGGCCGTAGTCGCCGCCAGAGACCCACCATTCGTCGGGAGTGACGCCGAGCCAATCGAGGCTCTGCTCGATGTCCCCGATGAACTCGGGCTTGTAGCGCGTGGGGTCGCGGTCCGTGTCCTCCAGCCGTGCCACAAAGGCTCCGCCGGTCTTGCGCGCCAGCAGCCAATCGTAGACTGCTGTGCGCAGGTTGCCCACGTGCGGCGATCCGGTCGGGCTGGGTGCGTAGCGAACTCGAGCCGACAAGGCGCTCCTCCGGGTCTGGATTTGGTTAAGGGCAAAGGGCCGGAACCTGGGTTCCGGCCCCGATCGGCGGGCTAGGCTTCCTTGCGGAGGTACTTCCGCTTGGCGCGGTCGAAGCCCTGCGAGAGCTTGCGGGCGTCGTACACCCACGCCTTGTTGCGCTGGAAGAAGCAGTGGTAGCCGGCAAGCAGCGACGCCACGGTGCGGCGCGAGGCGCGCCGGGCGATGTTGACCTCGGTATGGGCCGTGATGAACTCGATGCCCTTCCGGTAGTGCTCCATGATCTCGCGGAGGATCTCGAACGTCGGCAGCTCCTCGGCTTCGGCGCGCTGGCCCAGCTCCTGCAGCTCCAGCACACGGTTCCGGCTCACGAACATGGTGGGCTCGGTCTCGTCGCCGCAGCGGAGGATGAACTGGTCGGGCTCCTGGCGCTCAAGGTAGAAGACCGCGCCCGAATCGATGGGGAGCGAGTTATACCAGTCGAGGAGGCCGTAGAGCAGCCGCGTGTTATTGTTGACCCAGCACTCGGCGCGCTGGCCGTTCGGCAGGACGACCGTGACCTGGGCGATCTCGGGCGTGGCAGGGAAGAAGCCCGCAGGCACCGAGCAGAGCGGCAGCGTGCCGATCTCCTTGTGGTGCAGCTTCAGGACACAGCGGGCAGTGACCGGCGGCGTGGGATCCGGCTCAAGGACGGGCTCCTCGTCCAACGCGTCCTGCGCGGCCGGGTTCATCTCCTCCTTGTCGAGGCCGCCGCTAAGGCCTTCGGTCTCAAGGAGCAGGTCGACCGGGTTCCCTTCCATGTCCAGGTAGTTAGACTCAGGGATGGCCAGCATGTCGGGAACCGAGATCACGTACGCCGGGGCGGCGCCTGCCGGGACGAAGCGCTCGGCTCCCACCCACATGACACGGTCATCGCCCTGCAGCGCGACCACAATGCTGTCGCGGTCGGCCTCGTACGTCGGATCGCCGGGAGAGACCTCGAAGATCTCGTCCAGCATCTGACCGGCGCGGGTCGTGCCGTCGGCCTCCAGTACGTGGGCAACCAATTGCTCGATCTCGGCCTCTGTAACCACCAGCGGCATGGCCGGCTCGGCCGTCTCGACCTCGTTGGGCTCCTCGACCTCGCGCTTGGAGAGGTCCGGGAATAGCGAGACCAGCGTCTGCGCCAGTGCCGGGCCGATCCACGTGCCGTCCGAAAGCCACTGGCACCGACCGTATGCCAGGAGCCCGGACACGAAGGCCGTGGGCTTGAACTTGGCAGGCTTGGCCCGCCAGGCCATGTACTGCAGCGCCTTGTTGGGAACCGGGGCGCCGACGGCGTCCAGGAACTGGCCGACGCCGGCCGGGTCGCTGGGGTCCAATGCCCCGGCGGCGGCAGCGTAGGCGTCGAGGTCGCACTCGTCGAGGAAGTTGTCGTAGACCACGTCCTCCTGCGTGGCGCCGAGGGTGTCGAGTAGCCACTCGGCCAGCCCGTACCGGCCATCGGCGGTCTGGAAGTACCACTGCGTCTGGCTCAGCACCTTGGGCAGGGCCTCAAGGTAGTGGTCCACCGAGCGGCCGTAGACAGCCGACATCTCGTACGCCAGGGCATCGACGGCGATGGGTTTGCCGTAGCTACCCAGAACGCGCCCAAGATTGAAGTCCATGGTGCTCTTGGGGTTGCCCTGGCGGCTGCGTGTGGTCCACTTGCGCTCAAGGGCGGAGAAGCGGTCCTGGCTGGCTGCCAGAACGACCCGGGCGAGTTTGAGGTCCACCGACGGGTGACCGGCCAGGCGGGCTGCCTCGGAGGCCTTCAGCGGGCCCGGTGCGCCGAGGAGGGCGCCGTGAATGGTGTCGCCCGCGTATCGGAGCGCCAGGTTCTCGTATGGTGTAAGTTCTACGGCAACAGTCACTGCCAAACCTCCCCTACCGCGACGCAGCGCCGGCGAGAGCTTCCGCTCCCGCAGGCGGGGTTCCGCGTTCCGCGGTGACACTCGCTACTAAGTCATATACGTCCGCATCGGTGACCCGTGCGGTTACGAACTCACCAAGTCGGGCGCCTGGCCCGGTCAGGACCACGGAGCCGTCGATTTCGGGCGCGTCGCGGTACGACCTGCCCAACCCTGTGGGTGTCGCCGCCTTGAGGCCCTCGGAGCGCCTTGTGCGGCCGGTCGGCGCCGCCATGCCCTCAACCAGCACATCGATATCCCGGCCGATCCATGCACGGTTGCGGCCCAGCGAGATCGGCTGCTGCAGGCGCATCAGTCGGTCCTTGCGCCTGGCGATGACCGCGGGAGGCACCTTGTCCGGTAGCGCCGAACTGGCCGCGCCGGGCTCGTCGGAGTACTCGAAGACGCCGACGCGGTCGAACTGGGCCTGCTCAACGAAGCGAAGCAGGTCGGCGAAACGCTCCTCGGTCTCACCGGGGAAGCCCACGATGAAGGTGGTGCGGATGGCGATGTCCGGCGAGGACTCGCGCAGTGCGCGAATCTGCTCCAGGTAGCGGCCGCCGTTGGCTGGGCGGCGCATGCTCCTGAGTAGCTGATCCTCCGAGTGCTGCAGCGGGATATCGACGTACCGGCAGACGCCCGGCGTCTCGGCGATGGCCTCGATCACCTTGCTGGTCATGCGGGACGGGTGGCAGTAGAGCAACCGGAGCCAGCCGTCACCGATGATCGGCGACAGCTCACGCAGAAGCTCCGGCAGCCGGGTTTCGGTTCTCACGTCATACCCGTACTGCGTCGAATCCTGGGCGATCAGGTTCAGCTCGCGGACACCTCGGGACACCAGTCCGGCCGCCTCGGCCAGGATGCGGTCCATGGGCTTGCTCTGGTGCCGGCCGCGGATCGACGGGATGGTGCAGAAGGTGCAGTCGTGGTCGCAGCCTTCGCTGATCTTGAGGTACGCGGTCCATGGCGGAGTGGAGAGGACCCGATCGCAACCGTCCAGCCAGCGATGGTGCGGCTCGGCGTCAGTGACCGTGCCGTGGGCGTCCGGCTCCACAAGGTTGGCGATCTCGGCCATGCGCCCCGGACCCATGAACGCATCAACCGCGGGGAACCGCTCGGCCAGCTCGCCGGCATGGTGCTGTACCATGCAGCCGGTGACGACCACTCGGCCTGCGCGGCCCTGTCGCTTGCGCCTTACGGCGTCCTGCACGGCCGCGGTGCTCTCGGCGCGGGCGGGGCCGATGAACCCGCAGGTGTTGACGACGAGTACGTCGGCGTCTTCACCTGGAGGAGCTATCGCCCAGCCGTGCCCAACCAGGACGCCGAGCATCTCCTCGGCATCCACGACGTTCTTGGCGCAGCCCAGGTTGATCATCTGGACGCGATGGCGGTGAGAGGCGGTCGGCATGGGAACGCGCGGGCGTGGGTACCTTTCGATGGTCGACGCTCTGCAAACGGTGATTATACCCGTTTGGCCCATGGCGCCGCCTCTCCGGGCTCAGGCGCCCACGGCGGCCAGGCCGTACCCTCCTTCAGCCGACCAAGTCGCCAACTGCGCAAGTTCGGCCAGCAGGTCCCGATCGGGCTCCTGCGCCATCAGCTGCGCCACGATCCGCATGAAGCCGCGGGGCGCCTGTACCTTCGGTCCCCGCGATGTTGCGCCGGCCATCAGCCGCGCCAGCCTCCGGGTTCCGTCCTCCGTCATGATGCCGATGAGGCCTGACTCGGAACGGAACCAGCCCTGCGTGTTCATGCCGCTGAGGACCAGGTCGGTAAGCTGGTCCGCCGCATCGACGGCGCCGGACCGCCGCAACGCGCGGAGCTCGTCGAACAGCGTGCCGTGGAAGACAATGCCCGACCGGAGGCAACAGAGCTCGAGCGCCACGGCATTGCAGACCTGCTCCAGCGGGAGCCCGGCCTCCAGTTCGGCAAGCACCGGTTGTGCCGAAGCCAGCCGCGGGTCACTGAAGTCCCCGGTGCTGTAGCCCTTGGCCAGCGGCGTGGAGATGGCGCGAAACTGCGCCCAATCAAATGGGTGGAACCCGTAGGTCTGCGCCATGCGTCACTCCTCCGGCATGCCCAGAAGGTCGGCGGGGCCGCAACGGTGGGTGGCCATATCGATCCGGCTCGAACTCAGGAAACGGACCCCGTCGGCGGTCAGCCTCGCGCGCTGCTCGGCCTCGGCGGCGGGGCTGAGCTTGCCGATCGGCAGCAAACCGCCCGCGCCCACGACGCGGTGCCAGGGCACACCCTCGGGGCAGAGCGACATGAGCCGCCCTACCTGCCGCGCCGTGAGCTTGACGGTCGTCGTGAACTCGGCGACGTCGCCATAGGTGGCCACCTTGCCCACAGGGATCGTGCGAACGGCGGCCCAGAGTACTTCCTGTATGGTCAGGGCTTCCGCTTGCGTCTGTGCGCACATGGCTGGCCTCCTCAGAATGTGTATGCCTGGCCTGACCGGGCTGCCTGGTAGCACCCCTGCATCATCTGTGTCAGGTTCCAGCCGTCCTGCAGAGAGATCGTCATCTCCGTCCCCTCGCGGATGGCCGAGATCCACTGCTCCATGGGGCTGACCAGCGCGGGCGGCAGCGAAGTGGGCAGGATAGCGCCCGTGATGCCCGCGGCGGCGGCCCGGGAGCTCTCCAGCACGATCCGCGGTCCGGGGCCCATGTCGATCGTCAGGTAGCCCTCGGTGCCGTAGATCTCCAGCGGGTTGGGTCCGCTGCGATGCACCCACGAGACATCCAGGATGCCCAGCGCCTTGTTCTTGAACTCCACCACTGCCACCATGTTGTCATCGATGGGGTAGGCGCCGCTGAAGTTGTTCATGCGGGCGACGACCGACGCGGGTTCGCCCAGGAACCAGCGCATCACATCCACGCGGTGGCAGCCCAGGTCGAAGAAGGCGCCGCCGCCCGCCGCCGCCTCGTCGCCGAACCAGTTGGTGCCAGAGTGGTCGGGGCCGGGGTTGAACCAGTGGTCCAGCGCCGCGTTATGGGCGATCCGCGCACGCATCTCGGTGACGCGACCGATCAGGCCTTCGTCCAGTACCTTCTTGGCGAAGAGCGTCTCGGAGCGCGTGCGTGCCGGAAGCGAGATCATGAACTTCACCCCGGACCGCTGCACGGCGTCCACCACGACGTCGGCCTCGGCCTGGGTGATGGTGAGGGCCTTCTCGGTGAAGATGTGCTTCCCGGCCCTGGCGGCGGCGGTGAGGACCTTGGTATGGAGGCTGGTGGGAGCATCCACCACCACCGCGTCGATGTCGCTCCGGCACAGCACGGCCTCGAGGCTCGGCTCGAATGGCAGGTTGCGGCGGACTGCCTCACCGGCGCCCCGGATGGGGTCGTCGTCCCACACGGCGCGCAGCTCGGCGTACGGGTTCGCGGACACCTGGTCGGCGTATCCCGGCGCGTGAACATGGGCGAACGACAGCATGGCGATACCGATCTTGGCGCTCATGGCAGCATCTCCTGACCCGTGAATGTTACAGTGTACGGAGTATACGTCGCCCCCTGCGGTGATTCCTGCGGCGCTACTGCTGTGGAAAGCGGACCGTGGCCTCGATGCCGTTGCCGCCGGTCATCTCGAAGGATCCGCCGAGTCCTCCCCGGACGAGGTCATTAACAATGCGCAGTCCCAGGCGGTCGTTCGCAGCAGGGTTGAAGCCCTCCGGTAGCGGCTGCCCATCGTTGGTCACGCGGATCTCGATGCGGCCGCCGGTATCGTCCAGATCGACATGGACCTTGCCTTGGGTCCGATCCTTGAACCCGTGCTCCACGGCGTTTTGCACGAGTTCGTTCAGCACCAGGGCCACCGATGTGGCCTGCGCCAGTGGCAACCAGATCTCAGGCCCTGAGACCTGCATCTGGATGCTCGTGTTCGGCTGCACGACGCTTTGCTTCGTCGCCGATAGGATCTGCTCTGCCAGGCGGTTCACGCAGACGCTCTCCAGGTCGTCCCGCAACAGAAGCTCGTGGACGGCCGCGATGGCCAGGATGCGGTTCAATGTGTCCGTCATGGCGTCTTCCACCGTGATGTACTTGCTGAACTTCGCCTGCAGCCGCACCAGGCCGACGATCTGCTGCAGGTTGTTCTTCACCCGGTGGTGCATCTCGCGGACTACCGCGGACTTCATCATGAACTTGGCCGCCACGATGGCCAGCGCCGCCTGCGCACCCAGCGACCTGAGGATCGAGATCTCTTCGGCGGTGAACTCGTGGACGGCCTCGGTGTAGCAGTTCAATACCCCGATGATATCGCCCTTATACGTCAGCGGTACCGCGGCCATAGAGCAGAGCCCCGCCCGCTCGGCGATGTCGGGAAAGCGGTACTCGGGGTGCGTGCGCACGTCGCGGACCATCACCACGGTGCCCGTCTCCACTGCCTGGCCCGAGATGCTCTCGCCGATGCGCACCCGGGGCTTGTTGGTGTACTCGAGACTGCTGCTCTGGGTCGCCTTGATCTCTAACTCGCCGGTGGACTTGTCGGCCAGCATCACGGTGCAGACCTTGTAGTTCATGGTCCGCGCCGTCATGTCCACCAGCGATTGGAGCATCTCGTCGACGTAGACGTTCTCCGTGACGGTCTTGCTCACCTCGGAGAGGTTCCGGAGGTGCGCCGCCGTGGTCTCCAGACGCCGCGTGCGCCGAGCTTTGTCGATGGCGCCGGCGACCTGGTTCGCGATACCGGAGAGCATGCGGACCTGGATGCGGCTGTACTCGTGCTGCTTCCGGGTCCGCACGTTGACGACGCCGATCAGCTCGTTCCGCGAGACCAGCGGGACCGAGAGGATGCTCTCGTACTCCTCCTCGCGGATCTCCGGGAAGTAGCGGAAACGGTGGTCACGCGTGGCGTTCCGCGAGATAGCCACGTACCGCCGCTCGCGGGCCACCCAGCCTGTGATGCCCTCGCCCAGCTTCAGCCGGATGCGCCGAACCATGGATTGACCGGTCTCGTCAGCGGCGCGGAGCACCAGGTCGTCGTTGGCGCGGTCGTAGAGGTAGACCTGGCAGCTGTCGGTCTCGGTGACCTGGATGGCGATATCGGCGGTGACCTTGAGGATCTCCTCAAGGTCGAACGCCGAACCCGTGGCCTCACCCACGCGCCGGAGCGCGTCGGCCTCGGCCTCGCGCTCCTCGATCTCGGCCTGCATCACCTCGATGAGCGCCATGGCCTCGGACATCTGCCGGTCGCGCTCCTCCAGGGCGGCTCGGAGCTTGCCGGGATCGGTCTCCGAGCGCCAGGAGATGCGCGGCGAGAGCCGCAGGCGGTGCGAGCGCGGTGTATGGGCCACCGGTGCGCCCTTCTAGACGTTGTGCGCGATGATGATAGCCTCGGCTATCTCGCGCATCGTCTTGCGGGTGTTCATGCTCTGCAGCTGGATACGCCGGAACGCCTCCTGCTCCTTCAGTCCGTACTGGTCCATGAGGATGCCCTTGGCCCGGTCCACGACCTTGCGCGTCTCCAGCCGGTCCTCCAGGTCTCGCGCCTCCTTGCCCAGCGCCTGGTGCTCATTCCAGCGCGAGAGCGTCAGCTCAATGGCGGGCACGAGGTCGGCTTCCTTGTAGGGCTTCACGAGGTAGCAGTAGACGCCGGCGTCCTTGGCGCGGTTTACCAGGTCGATCTGGCTGTAGGCCGTCAGGAGGAGCACAGGGGCGATCTTCTCCTCGCCGATGGCCTTGGCGGCTTCCAGTCCGTCCATGGCCGGCATCTTAATGTCCATGATGACCACGTCGGGGTCGAGGGTGCGTGCCAGCTCCAGGGCGCGGACGCCGTCGCCGGCCTCGGCCACGATATCGTAGCCTGCATCCTCAAGCATCCTCTTGAGGTCCATGAGGATGATCGGCTCGTCGTCGGCTATCAGTACGCGGGTTCGCGGTGTCGTGCTGGTGCCTTCAATCACTGGCGGTGGTCCTTTCCTGGGTGAGATCACCCGACTGGAGGGCCGCGGTGCGGAGGACGTGGGCAGCAACTCAAGCGGCTTTGCTGGGACGGGGACTGCGGGCATGGCAGACAGGCGGGGGCCGCACCGTGGCGGTATGGCAGCGGGATCGCCGTTGACCCAGCGCACAATGGGCGCCCGGAGCGTCGGACGCGCTCACAGGCCGTGGGTGTATTATGTGTTCATGAGAGCCGCAATGTCAAACCCAGTGCTTCGAGAGGGCCCCGCAAGTTGAGCGAGACGCCGACGAACGACGTTTCCGGAGCCGTTGCGCACCGCCCGCGTTGGGTAGCCGCAGCCGCCACGGGCCTGCTCTACCTTGCGCTGTGGCAGGTGGCGCCCAGGATCCGGTGGGAGAGCCACGTTCCCACCGTGCTGTCGACGTTGGGATCGGTGACCCTGGCGTTGCTCTTCGGCGCCTATCTGGCCCGTTCCGCGGCATCGGCCCGAGCGGCCCTCTGGCTCACCGGCGCGGCGGCGCTCTGCGCGGTGCCCTTGCGGCTGGGAGCGGCCTTCGGAGCCATGCCCCAGCCATGGCGGCTGATGGCCGCTGCTCCCGGACTGCCGGATCTCTGCGTTGTGGCCCTTGCCGCCGGGCTCGGCGTGCAGCTCTCGCGGCTGCTCCGTGCGCCGAACCTGATCCTCCCGGTGGCGGTGGTCTTGGCCCTGACCGATGTCTGGACCGTGATGCTCAACGGCCCGGTCCAGCGGATCATGCAGAGCCAGACCGAGACGGCCCAGCGGATCACCACGGCCATGATGGTCGGCCTGCCTCCCAAGGAGCTCCAGACCGGCGCTGCCCCCATGGCCGGGGCCGGCTTCGCCGACTTCCTCTTCGTGGCCTTCTTCGTGGCCTGCATCACGCGGTTCGCCCCGGCCGACGCGCTATTCCGCGCCACCGTGAAGTGGGTGGTGGGCGTGCTGGCCCTCTACGTGCTGGTCGTCATGTTCAGCGGCCTCGCGCTGCCGGCCCTGGTGCCCATCGCGGTGACGGTGATCATCCTCCACCGCCGCCTCTTCACCTACACGCGCGCCGAGGTCTTCGCCATGGTCTACGCGCTGCTGCTGCTGGCGGCCGTGATCGGGGGGATGTGGATGCTCTCGCGGCCCGGTCCGGCGGCGCCGCAGACGGAAGGGGAGGGGACCGGCGCGGCTACCGGCCGAACGACGGCTCCGGCTGGTGGGAGTTAAGGCGGGCCTGCGCTTCCAGGGCGGGCTGGGTGCCTGGAGCGGCGGCCACGGCGCGTTGCCAGTGGTCGCGCGCCTCGGTCAGGGCGCCGTTCTGCAGGCACTGGTCCCCGGCCGCCAGCTCCTGTTGGGCAGTGGCCGCGCGGGCCTCGAAGACCGACAGGTCGCCCGGCGCCGTGGGGTCGACCGTGCCGGATGCGCCGTCGGTCCCGCCTAGCGCCTCGGCGCCCGGGTCGCCCAGCGCTTGCCCCGCACGTTGCAGGTTGTAGCGGATGTCCTCGCGCAGCTTGTCGGCCGTGGCATCGCCGGCCGGCACCGCGCTGATCTCCGTTTCAGCCTCCCGGAAGCACTGCACCGCCGTGGCGGCGTCGCGCAGTTGGTACGCGCGCAGGCCTGATCGGTTTAGCGAGGCGGCGAGGCCCACCCGCGCCGCAGACGAGGTGGGGCCGGCGCCCGAAGCTCGCAGTGCGACCCGGTAGGCGTTTTCGGCAGCCTCAAGGTCGCCGGCCTCGAAGGCCCTGTTGCCCGCCGTCAGCGCCTGGTTGGCGGCCATCTGGGCGCCGGCGCTCTGCTGCTGCTCCCACGCCTTCAGGAAGAGCAGTACCATCCCGACCACGGCCCCGGCCACGATCACCGTGATCAGGAACCCGTTCCAGAACGTTCGCACGCCGACGGGCACGGGGCGTCGAGCCCGCGTGGGCAGGGGCGGGGGAGGCGTCATGGGCGGAGCCATGGCGGTGAAGCCCGGCACGGTCGGAGGCTGCCCCTGCGGCGGCGCATTACCTGTGTAAGTGTATCCGGTCGGGGCCTGCTGCTGCGGCTGCCCCCACGCCGGGGACGGTGGCGGGCTCCACGGCGCGGGCTGGGGCGCGGCGCCGTAGGGTTGCTGCGGGAACGACTGGGTCTGGTACATCGGCGGCGTGGGGGTCTGCGGAGCGGTCTCCGCGGCTCGGAGCGCCGTCCGCATGGCGTCGGCCGTGGGCCACCGCTGGTCGGGCGACTTGGAGATGGCCCGCATCACCACCTGCTCCACGGCTCCAGGCGCGCCGGTCAGCGGCGACGGCGTGGCGTTCATGATGGCGTGGGCGATGCCGATGACGCTGTCGCCGGTGAAGGGCTTCCGGCCGGCGAGCATCTCGTATAGAACCACGCCCAGCGCGAAGACATCGGACCGCTGGTCCACCGGCTTGCCCTCGATCTGCTCCGGCGCCATGTAGCTGGGCGTGCCGAAGACCTGGCCGTCCGACGTGAGCGACGCCTCTTCGGTGAGCCGCGCGATGCCGAAGTCGGTGAGTTTGGGGTAGCCGTCGGGCTGCAGGTGGATGTTGTCCGGCTTCACATCCCGATGCACCACGTTGTGGCTGTGGGCGTGGGCGAGCGCCGAAAGCACCTGGCAGGCGATGTCGACGGCCTCGCGGAGGGGCAGGGCGCCGCGCATCTGGAGGGCGTCGCGCAGCGTGCCGCCTTCCAGGTACTCCATGGCGATGAAGTAGCGGCCCGCGTCCTCGCCGAAGTCGTAGACCGTGACGATGCAGGGGTGCGACAGCTTGCCTGCGGCGCGCGCCTCGCGGTTGAAGCGCTCGATGCGCTCCCGCCGTGCCGCGCCCTGCAGGTTCGGCGGGATGAGCAGCTCTTTGATGGCCAGCCGCCGGCCCATTGCTACATCGATCGCCTCGTACACGACATCGTTGGACCGTGCGATCTCCCGCACGATCCTGTACTTGCCGGCGATCGGTTCCGTGCTCATTTCCGTCTTCGGCGATGCTTCGGCGTGGCAAACTTCCTCGGGCCCAGCTGGGGCCGTCGGCTATGGCGGGCGCCCGTGTCGGACTGCGAGTCGTCTTCTGTCTCGCTGTGCTGGCCAACCGGCTCGACGAACTGCGGCGGGATCGGCTCGCTGAGCCAGATGCCCCGGCCGCGCGGGTAGAAGGCCACGCCGCCGTTGTACGCCGCATGGGCGTCCACGCGGAAGACCCAGCCGACGACGCCGCGCCGCGTGGCGACTTCGGCCGCGCCAGCCCGGCTGGTGGCCAGGTGGACGTGCTGCCGCCGCACGGGCTCGATGCCCGCGATCGAGACCTTGGCGGCGTACTTGGGGCTCACGCCATAGAAGAGCGAAGCCGGGGGCATGCCCGGCACCAGCGGCGCGGTCAGCTCCAGCGAATGGCCGAAGCGCGCCCGAAGCCGCCCGTCTTCCAGTTCGAACCGGTGCTTGGGGTCGCCCCGCACGATGGCCAGCAGTTGCTCGTGTGGCGTGGGGAGTTCGGTCCTCTCCAGCGCGGCCATGATGGCTTCGCAGTCGGCCCAGCCGTTCTCATCCAGCGTCAGTCCGCCGCTCTCGGGCTTGTGCCGCAGCCAGAACGCCAGCTTGCGCCGCCGCGCCGCGTAGTCCTCATCCTCAATGTCCCAGATATTGTTTCCCATAATCGAAGTCCCAACAGTCCTTTCCACGCCTGAGGCGGCTTTGCGGCTCGGGAGGCAACTTCCGCCGGCGCGGCGTCTGCGGCCTCGGCAGGCGCCTCCATGGGCGCAGCCGTCCGTTCCACATCCAGTAGTTGGGCGATCAGCACGGTCACGTTGTCGCGCCCGCCGCGGCTACAGGCCAGCTGCACGAGCTGGCGGCACGCCTCGGAGGGGCACTCGCTCGACGCGATCGCTCGTATCTCGTCGGCCTGCACATGGCCGGTAAGCCCGTCCGAGCATAGCACCCAGCGGTCGTCGCGCCGGATGTCGGTCGCGTAGACATCCGCCTCCACGGCGGGCTGGTTGCCGATGCACCGGGTGATGATGTTCCGGTAGGGCGAGCACTCGGCTTCGGCCTCCGTCATCTGCCCCAGGCGTATCTGCTCGCCCACCCAGGAGTGGTCCTCGGTCACCTGCCGGATCGTACCGTTACGCATCAGGTACGCGCGGCTGTCGCCGATCTGCGTCACGTAGGCGCGGCCGTCCACCAGCGTCAGGGCGGTGAGGGTGGTGCCCATGCCCGCTCGGGCCTGAACCGCCGTGGAGGCCCCGAAGACCTGCGCATTGGCCTCGGCTGCGGCCGCCTTCAGCGCCGTTTCGATGTCCGCCTCGCCGGAGCCGTAGTAGGAGGCCATGAACGTCTTGATGGCCATCTCGCTGGCGATCTGCCCGGCGGCGTGCCCTCCCATGCCGTCAGCCACGATATATACGCAACCTCGGCCGGCCAGCAGGTCGGGCCGTTCCGGTTCATAGTACTCTGCCTTGTCTTCGTTGTTCTCGCGCACGCAGCCCAGGTCCGTCTTCACGCCCACGCGCACGGTGACGCTACAGGTCGGGGGACCGGCTTCAATGGCGGGGTAGCCGCGCACCAGCTCCGAGCGGTCGAACTTGGCCGTGATCTCGTCGTCGTTCCGCATCTCGCCGCCAGCGCTGGGCGAGTAGGTCATGGTTCCTGGTCCCCGGCAGCCGGGCTTGGCAGGGGCGCTTCGGCCGGCTCGTCAGCCTCCGGTGCGGCGGGGCCGATCCAGCGGAAGGCGAAGCTGCGCCGGCCGATCTGCACTTCGTCGCCGTCCAGCAGCGACTCGGGCTGCAGGGGCGCCAGGCGCTTGCCGTTCATGAGGGTGCCGTTCGTGCTGCCGGAGTCAGCCAACGTGCAACCCAGCTCATCGCACGTCACGAGGGCATGGAGGCCCGATACGTAGGGGTCGTTGGCCAGGGGCACGGTGCAGGTCTGACGCCTGCCCAGGGTCGTATCCCCGCGCGTCAGGGCGATCACGAACGAGGCATCGGTCGTGTCGGTCAGCGTGGCCACCGCGTCGCCCTGGGCCTCGGCTGCCGCGGGCTCGTCCGGAACGGGCGCCGGCGGCGCCGGCGCTTCATCTGCAGCCCGTCCGGGAGCGCTCACGGTGAGCGACGATGAGCCGAACCGGATGACCGAACCGTGCCCGGCGGGCGTGGGCTGGTTGGCCGGCACGGGGGCGCCGTCGACCTGGGTGCCGTTGGTGCTCCCGAAGTCGGTCACCGTGAGGCCGCCGTCGGTCAGCGTGACCGCTGCGTGCCGGCGGGAGACCGTGGCGTCGAGCAGCAGCACGTCGCAGGCCTCGCGGCCCACCGTGTTGTCGCCGGCGTGCAGCGGGAAAGCGCGTCCCGTCCGGTCGTCGGTCAGGCTGCAGCCGGTCTCCTCGGCCCGAGGCTCCGCGTCGGCGCCCGGCGTCGAGCCGAGCAGGAAGCCGCACTCGGCGCAGTAGGTCTCCAACTGCGAGTTCATGGTCCGGCAGACGGGGCAGGCCACGGAGCCGCCCATCTGGGTCGCGCCGCCGCCCGGCAGTCCCACCGCGCCCGCAACAAGGGTGGCCTCAACGGCCGTCGCCTGGATCGTCCTGTCCTGGATGTCGCTCATTCCGCTGCCTCCGCGCCCTATGCCTTCGACTTGCCCTGATCGAGGTTGTGGATGGTGCCAATCAGCGTCTTCTCCGCCTCGCCGCCCTGCTGGATCGCTCCGATGGCCATGGTGACCTCGTTGGCCTGGTCCACGCGTCCGGCTTGCATCAGCGTCATGCGCGTCTTCTGCAGCTCGCCGATGGCGCCCATGGCGGTCAGTTGCTGGGTCCGCATGCCCATCATGGTCTTCTCAAGGTTGCGCGACGCCAGGTGGACCTCCAGCTCGCGCTGCACCACGGGGTTCCTGGATGCCTCCACGGCCGCCCTGTCGGTCACGAACTCCAGCGCGACGTCGGCGCCGAGGGTCTCGGTGCGGCCCGACACCGCGTCGTCGTAGGTCACGTCCACGCGAGCCACGCGGTAGACGCCCGCCGTGTGTGCGGCGAACTCCATCTCGGTCAGGTTGGTCACCGCCGCGCCGCGCTCCACATCGGGCAGCGTGAACTCCACGGTCCGTCGGTCGAGGCGCGGCGATGGAACGCCGTAGACGTACCGGCACTGGACGCCGCGCGGCAGCGTGAGCCGCACGCGCACGTTCTTGGCCGAGATGGTCATCAGCGTCTCCATCTCGCGCCGGAAGACCTCAGGGATCAGCGACGGCTGCGCGATGTAGTAGTAGTTCCCGCCGCTCCGCCGGGCCATGCTCGCCATCAACTCCTCGTTGTACTCGCCGCCGAAGCCCAGCGCTGTCACCACGATGCCCCGCTGCTTCAGTTCGCCGACCTGGTTCACGATCGACTGGAAGTCCTTGATCCCCGCCGTGGGCTCGCCGTCGGTTAGCACCAGGACGCGGCTCAGGTAGCCTGCGGCGCCCACGGACGCCACCTGCGCACCCGCGGCCACGATGCCGTCGTAGATGTTGGTTGTGTTGCCCGCCTGGATGCGAGCGATGTGCTCCTTGATGAGCGCCTTGTTCAGCACCCGGCGCGCCGGCATCACGATGTCGACGCCCTCCTCGAAGGTGACCACGGAGAGCACGTCTGACGGCTCCAGCAGGTCCACCACGTAGGCGCAGGCCCGCTTCACGAACTCCAGCGGCTCGCCCTCCATGGAGCCCGAGCGGTCGATGGCCAGGCAGACATTCAGCGGCATTCGCCGTCCCGCCGCCGCGCCGGACGCCCGCAGCGCGAGGAGCATGTGCTCGCGCGAGCCGGCGAGCGTCAGCGCCTTCTGCGCTCCCGCCACGGCCTCAAGCTCCAGAGCGCGCAGTGGGGCGCCCATGGCCGTCCGCTGCAGGTCCATCGGCGGGGCCTGGCCGGTCAGGATGGTGCGGTCGGAGGCGGCTCCTGTGGGCATGCCGGTCATCGCCAGTGTTCGATCTTCCATTCGGTGGCTCCATGGCCCGGCGCGGCGCCGGGCATCGGTCTACTCGTACCTGAACATGCTGCGGCCGATGTGGATCACATCGCCGGGGGCCAGCGCCTGATCTGTGATACGGACGCCATTGACAAAGGTGCCGTTGGCCGACCCGTCATCATGCACCAGATGGCCGATGGCCGTGGATGCGATGGTGGCATGGTTGCGGGAGACCGTGCTGTCGGCGGCGAGGACCACGGTCCGGTCGGAGGCCCGCCCGATGGTCACGGGGCAACGGTCCAGCGGGAACGCGCTGCCCGCCAGTGGGCCCTCCATGCACTGCAGGCGCCCGGTGGTCGGCGGGCCGCCGGGGGTGGACCAGCCCGGCGACGCCATGGGCGCCGGCTCGGTGAAGACGCTGGGGCCCGGCGCGGCAGGGGCCACGCTGCACTGGCAGGCTCCCGACGCGTCTTTCGGAGTTCCGCAGAAGGGGCAGAGGTGCGACGGCACGGCCACCGAGCCCGACAGCGGGCCGGTCCCGCCCACGTCGACGGGCTGGCGGAACTTGGATGCGGTCGCCTTCTCGCGGTAGGCTAGCCGGATCTGGCCCAGTTGCAGCATGTCGCTGTCCTTGAGTATCTGCTGCTGCACGGGCCGTCCGTTCACCAGGCAAGCCGCGCCGCCTGCTCCGGTGTGCAGCACGAACCGGCCGCCCTCGGTGCAGATGGCGCACTGCTCGGGCGCAAGCGTCGGGTCGCCGAAGAGCGGGATGTCGGCGCGCTCGTCGCGGCCCAACACGGTGACGGGCTTGGAGAGGATATGATCGCGCCCCTCGCCGGAGCCGCTGAGCACACGGACCCAGGCCTGCTTCAGCCACTCGTCCACCAGTCCGATGAAGAGGCCGGTCATGCCGCCGATCAGCGTGAAGCCGATGGCGCGGCTGGGACCGCCGATCTCCACCGACCCGCGGCCGGCCAGCATCCCCGCCGCGCCCTGCACTGGTTGCGCGATGAGCGTGGCCACCAGGTCGAAGACGAACCCGCCCAGGAAGCCGCCGATGAGCCCGCCGCAGAGGCCGTGCAGCGCACGCCGTGTCGACCTGGTGGAGGCCCCCACTGCCAGGCCCGGCAAGGCGCCCAGAAAGGTCCAGCCCAGCGCGCGGGCCAGGACCATATGCGTGAAGTCCAGCAACGAGCCCTGCTGCTGCATGAGCACGGGGCTCTTCCCGAAGAGCGCCAGGTTGTAGACCGTGCCGCCGATGATGACGCCGAAGATGCCTGCGAACCCGCCGATCAGCGCGCCCAGCGCCGCTCCGCGCAGCAGCACTCGCGCCGAACCCAGGGCCGCCCCCTCGATGCATCCGAGCCCGAGCCCCAGCATGGCGCCCACGAACAGGCCCAGCCGGGCCATGTCTGCCGCCGTGGGCATCAGCACCGCGTCGTGCGGCACCGAAACCTCCTGCAGCAGGTAGCCCAGGAAGCCCGCGCCGGCCCCGAAGATCAAGCCCAGCAGGACGCGCGATCGCATCAGCGCCTCACCATTCCGGCCTCGCCGTGCCGCACCTACAGCTCCAGCCTGAACTGCGTGGCGCCGATCTGCACCTCGTCGCCCGGCCGCAGCGCCTGGCTGCCGGCGATCCGCACTCCATTCACATATACGCCGTTTGAGGAGCCTTCGTCCGTGATGCTCGCGCCGCCGCTGTCGGCCCGGAGCGTGGCGTGGCGGCGGCTGACGGTGGTGTCGTCCACCAGGGCCGCCGTGCAGTCAGGGGACCGCCCGAAGGTCAACTCGGAGCCGCCCAGCTCAAAGATGCGGCCGGAGTAGATGCCGGCCACGCCCACGAGCCGGGGGTGTGTCGGCCCTGGCGCGGGCGCACCGGCAGGGACGGCGCCGACCGAGCACGCGCATGCGCCGTCGGGGCCCTTGGTCTCGCCGCAGAACTGGCACCGCGTCGGGTCCGCCACCACGGGCGGCGGGGGCGCCGACTGCTGCCACGGCGTGCCCGAGGCGTCCGGCGGGGGAGCGCCGCTCACCTCGATCCCGGCCTTCTTCAGCGTGGCGGCCATGCCGCCGGACTGCGTCCAGCGGTAGAGGGCGTACCCGATCCCGCCGATGACGGCCAGGCCAAGCAGTGTGCTGACTAGCGACGTGAAGCCGCCTGACGCGGGCTGCGCAGGTGCGCCCGCGGCGCCGCCCGGCGCGGTCATGGCCGGCCCCTCGGGAGCCGTCGAGGCGGCGCCGGCCTCCAGCGTGGGCACCTTGGACCCGAGCGGAGCGTTGATGGTGAGGCGCGCGCCGGTGTGGTCGGTGGTGATCTCCGCGTCCAGCGTGCTCTTGACGCCCTCGCCTGCCATCACCGTCACCTGTGCGCGGCCCACGGCCACATCCTCGAAAGTTGCCACGCCGGCCCTGGTGGGATCGAGCGTCACGGAAGTCGGCTTCGCGCCGGCTGAGGTCAGGGTCACGCGGGCCACGCGAACCGCCTTGCTGTCATACGTGACCTTCACGTCGACCTGCCGCACGTGGTCGAAGTCGCTGGACCGCAGCGTGATGAGGCCGTCGGCGGAGCTCAGGTCCACGGTGCGCACGGCCGTGTTGCCGGACTTCACATCGTCCACCATGACCATGGGCTTCTGGCCCACGGCCTTGGTGTCGATGCTGACGTTGGTGGTCGGATCGGTGAAGCGGCTCGGGAGCGGCTCCGGGCCGGGCGCGCCCTGCGCGGGCTTCACTCGGATCAGGTAGTCGCCCTCGGCGGGCGCCTTGATGGTCAGGCCGCGCTTGGCGGCGGTCTGGGCTCCGGCGGCGGCGGCCAGGCAGGCCAGCAGCGACCCCAGTGCGGCGGCTCTCCTCATGCTTCCATCCTCTCCAAGCGGGCCAGCGTTTCGGTCAATCGGTCGATGACATCGGGCGCTGTGACGCCTTCGGAACCCAGGCGCTTCGCGGCTCGCCGTCCTGCCGTTCCGTGCGCCCAGGCCGCCGCCCTGGCGGCATCCCACGGGTCGCAACCCCGCGCCAGCAGCGACGCCACGATGCCGGTGAGCACATCGCCCGTCCCGGCGGTGGCCAGCGCGGGCGTGCCGGTGTTGACGATCGCCACCGGCGCCTCGCCGTCAGTCGCGCGGCCGTCACAGACCAGCGTCGGCCCGCCCTTCAGCAGCGCCACCACCCGGTACAGGGTGGCCACAGCCCTCACAGCCGTCAGCGGATCGGCGGCCACCGCCTCGGCCGTCGCGCCCAGTAGCCGGGCCGCCTCGCCGTGATGCGGCGTCATCGCGCAGGGCCGCGCCGGCCTTGGCTGCGGGCTCCGGCCCAGGGCGTACAGGCCGTCGGCGTCCAGGACCAGCGGCGCCCCCGCCGTGGTGACTACCACTCGAACCAGCCTCTCGGCGGCCTCGCTGCGGCCCAGCCCAGGACCCAATGCGATGGCCGAATGCCGGTCGTCGATGGCCTCGGCTGCGTGTTCGTCCAGCGAGCCGTCGGCGTCAGGCAACGGAGCCGCCATGAGCGCCGGACAGGCTCCAATCACCGACGCCGCGCCCGCGGCGGGTGTTCCCACGGTAACCAGGCCGGCGCCCGATCGGAGTGCGGCGTGCCCGGCGAGGATCGGGGCGCCCAGCATTCCGGCCGAGCCGCCCAGCACGATCACATGGCCGAAGGAGCCCTTGTGCGCGGTCCGGCTGCGCGGGGGCCAGCATCGCGCGGCCACTTCCTGGTCGACGAGGGAGTAAGGACTTCCCGCGCCGTAGCCGGCCCAGTCGCATCCGATGGGGTTCACATCCACTGCGCCGCATAGGTCCGGTCCGCATCCCAGCAGCATCCCCAGCTTCATGGCCCCGAACGTCACCGTTCGTGATGCGCGCACAGCGGGCCCCGGCGCTGAGCCACTCGTGGCGTCGAGACCCGAGGGCAGGTCCACCGCCAGAATGGGCGCGCCCCAGGCGGCCATGGCCTCGATCGCCTCCGCGGCGGCTCCGTGCGGCGCGCCGGTTGCGCCGGTGCCCAGCACGCAGTCAAGGACGAGGTCAGGCGTCCGCGTCGGCCGGGCGATCCGGGCGGTTGAGGCGGCCAGGGCCCGGTACTGGATCAGGGCGTCGCCGCGCAGCCGATCCGGATCGGCGGTAAGCTCCAGGGTCACATTGTGCCCGGCGACCGCCAGCCTGCGAGCCGCGCAGAAGCCGTCCCCGCCGTTGTTGCCGGGGCCGCATATCACATGGACAAGCGCGCCGGACTTGCGCCCGAGCATCCGCGTCGCAGCCTCGGCGGCTGCAGCGCCGGCGTTCTCCATGAGCGCGATGCCCGGCATTCCGCCTTCAGCCATGGCCCGGCGGTCCATCTCCCGCATCGTATCGGCTGTCACGACGAGCATCGTGGCCCTCTCCCTCGGCGGCGGTCCGTTGAGCGCTTGGTACTATAATGCCCTGTTTGGCCCACAGGTTGCATGGGCGGGGCCGCGGGAGGCGCCATGGATAGACCAGATCTGGCCGGCAAGAGGGTGCTGCTGGGCGTCACAGGGAGCGTGGCGGCCTATCGCGCGGCCGATATCGCCGGCAAGCTGTCGGCCCTGGGCGCCGATGTACACGTGGTCCTGACGCAGAGCGGAGCCACGTTCATCGGTCCCGCCACCTTCCGGGCGCTCACGGGCAATCCGGTCCTGACCGGGGTCTTCGACGAGCCCTACGGCTCCCGCGTGGCGCACATCCACATCGCCCAGAGCTGCGACCTCTTCCTGGTGGCTCCCGCCACGGCCAATGTGCTGGCCAAGCTGGCCAACGGCATCGCCGACGACATGCTCACCACGCTGGCGCTCGCGACTACGGCGCCGATCTGCCTGGCGCCGGCCATGAATACGGTGATGCTTCAGCACCCGGCCACGCAGGCCAACCTGCGGCTCCTGGCCCAGCGTGGCGCGGAGGTCATCGAGCCGGCGGTTGGCCGGTTGGCTTGTGGTACTGAGGGGCAGGGGAGGCTCGCGCCGGTGGATGCCATCGTGCACCGGGCGGTGGAGTTGCTTCGTCCGCGGAGCGACCTGGCAGGGGTCCGCGTGCTCGTCACCGCGGGGCCGACCCAGGAGCCGCTGGACCCCGTGCGCTACCTGACCAACCGCTCTTCCGGCAAGCAGGGCTTCGCCGTGGCGCAGGCGGCACGGGAGCGCGGCGCGGAGGTGGCGCTGGTGGCCGGGCCCACGTCCGTTCAGCCGCCCGCCGGCGTTGAGCTGGTCCGCGTCCGCACCACGGCTGAGATGCTCCAGGCGGCTCGGGCGGCCTTCGGAGCCTGCCAACTGGTGGTGGCGGCCGGGGCGCCCGCCGACTACGCGCCGCTCGAAGTGGCCGCCTCCAAGCTGAAGAAGAACCCGTCCGGCGCGCCGCTGCGGCTGGAACTGGTGCAGACGCCGGATATCCTCGCGTCGCTTGCCGCCGAGCGTAGCGGCCAGGTGCTGGTGGGGTTCGCCGCCGAGACGGACGACCTGCTTGCCGGTGCGCTTGAGAAGCTACGCAAGAAGGGCCTCGACCTCATCGTGGCGAACGACGTCTCCCGGACCGATGCCGGCTTCGATGTGGAGACCAACGCGGCCGTCATTCTGGGCGCCGACGGCTCGCGGATCGATATCCCGGTAGGGCCAAAGAGCGCGCTGGCGCACGCCATTCTCGACCGTGCGCTGCCGCTACTCAGGGAGCGGGGTCTTCCGACCTCGCGCTGAGCATCCGGTCGAACCGGTTCGCGGCATCCACGAGGACGATGCGGGGCTCCTCCGGCTCGTCGGTCAGCACGAATGCGGCAATGATCGCCTTATGACCCACTTCGACCCGCCGCGCCGCCGCGCCGTTCACCGAGATCTGGCCCGAGCCGCGCGGCGCGATGATGACGTAGGTCTCGAACCTCTGCCCGTTGTCCACGTCCCAGACGTGAACCAGTTCCCCGGCGCAGAGGCCCGCCCGCTCCACGAGGTCGGCGTCGATCCCGATGCTTCCCACGTAGTCCACGTTGGCTTCGGTGACGGTCACGCCGTGAATCTTGCTCTTTAGGAGATTGAGGAGGCGCATGGCCGATGCTTCCTGTGCGCGAACGCGCCTATGGTAGGACGACGTTGTCGATGAGGCGCGTGGAACCCAGGCGGATCGCGCCAAGCAGGACGGCGGCGCCGGCCACAGCGCCTACGGGCTCCAGCGTCTGGGCGTCGGCGACATCGGCGTAGACGATCTCCACATCGCGCTCAACGCTGAGCCGGGCGTGCATGGCCTCGCGCAGCTTGGCTGCGTCGCGTTCACCGGCCCCGTGGAGCGTCGCCGCCTGGTTCAGAGCCTGGTAGAGGCAGGTCGCCGTGGCGCGATGCTCCGGCGAGAGGTAGGCGTTGCGCGACGACATGGCAAGCCCGTCGGCCTCGCGAACTGTGGGCACCGGCACCACGGAGAGGCCCATGTGCAGGTCCGCTACCATCCGCTCCACTACGCGGTACTGCTGGTAGTCCTTCATGCCGAAGTAGGCGTACCGGGGCTGGACGATGCAGAAGAGCTTGGCGCAGACCGTGGTGACCCCGCGGAAGTGGCCGGGCCGGCCGGCCCCCTCCCAGTGCGTCGTCAGCGGGCCGACCTCCACGGTGGCGTCGGGGCCGAACGGATAGATCACCTCCGCGGGCGGCGCGAACATGGCGTCGACGCCCATCTCCTGCGCCATCCGCGAGTCGGCCTCCAATGTGCGGGGGTACTTGGAGTAGTCCTCCTGCGGCCCGAACTGCGTGGGGTTCACGAAGACGGAGACGACCACCTCGTCGCACTCCGTCCTGGCCTTGCGGATCAGGCTGCGGTGGCCGTCGTGGAGGGCGCCCATGGTGGGCACGAAGCCGATCACGCGGCCGCTCTGCCATGAGACGCGTAAGTGGGCGCGAAGGTCCTTGATCTGGTGGTACGTACGCAAGGGTCATGCCTTCCTGTCTGCTTCGGTAGGGCAGCGTGCTAGTTGGAGTGTTCCGCTCCGGGGAAGTCGCCGGACCGGACCTCGTCCGCGTAGCTCCTTACGGCGTCGGCGATGGCCTGGCCGACCTCACAATACCTCTTGGCGTGCCGGTACCGCCGGTCGGGGTAGAGGCCCAGCAGGTCGTGCAGCACCTGCACCTGCCCGTCGCACTCGGGACCGGAGCCGATGCCGATGGTGGGTACTGACGACTCCTGGGTGATCTGGGCGGCTACGGGCCGGCTGATCAGCTCCAGCACGATCGCGAAGGCGCCGGCATCAGCAAGCGCGCGGGCATCCGCGAGCAGCCGGGCCGCCTGGCTACCCTCCTTGCCCTGGGTGCGGTATCCGCCAAGGCTGTGGACCGACTGCGGCGTCAGGCCGATGTGGCCCACGACGGGCACGCCCGCCGTCACCAACCGGGCCACCGTAGGCGCCATCTGCAGGCCGCCCTCCACCTTCACGGCCTCCACTTCGGCCTCCTGCATCAGCCTGCCCGCGTTGCGAAGGGCGTCCTCGGCCGAGGCCTGGTAGCTCATGAATGGCATGTCGGCCACGACCATGGCGTGCGCGGAGCCGCGGCGCACGGCGCGGGCATGGTGGACCATCATGTCCATGGTCACCGGGACGGTTGTCTCGTATCCAAGCACCGCCTGGCCCAGGCTGTCGCCCACGAGCAGCATATCGATCCCGGCGGCGTCCAGCAGCAGCGCGCTGGGGTAGTCGTAGCAGGTAGCCATAACGACCTTGCTGCCCTGGGCCTTCATCTTCCCGATGCTCGTCACCGTCAGCCTGCCGGCCATACTGCCCTCCCGTCCCACGCCTGCGCCCTCGATTCTACTCGCGGTTGGGCCCGAAGTCAAACGCGCGTCTAGACGAACGGGCGGCGTGGCCCTGTGCCGTCATCCTGAGGCCGCTGTCTGGCCGAAGGACCCCCCGCGAGCTACCCGCCGCGTCCGCGGGTGCGGTGGCTCACGCCGGGGGGTCCTTCCGCTTCGCGTCAGGATGACGTCAAGGGCTTGACGGTGTTGACGGTGTTGACGGTGTTGACGGTGTTGACGGTGTTGACGACGGAGGCCCGCCGCCGCATATCGGTTAGACTTTCCACTTGCCACTTTAGACTTTCTCCAGGCAACCGTCCTCAACGTGCTTGCGGCCTTCCCGCTCCGGCTTCATGGCCTGCTGCCCGGCGCACGACGACCGCAACCCGTCGCTCTCGGTCCGCCGCGCGCCGGATGGGCGGGTGCTGGTCCACTGCTTCGCCGGATGCACGCTCGACGCCGTCCTGGCCGCGCTGGCCCTCGTCGGCATCGCCTACCGCCCATGGCTGGCGCCCGCGCTGAAGGGGCGCGTGGTGAACCTGGCCTTCGATTCCGACGCGGCCGGCGACGCGGCCGCCCGCGAGTGGGAAGAGCGCCTGGCGCCCATC
>CAJBBX010000046.1 GCA_903951425.1 uncultured Chthonomonas sp. | reverse complement strand
GCCCTCGCCCGCCGCAACGCAGCGCAGACAAGCCACCTGGCCGATTGAGTCGGGGTGCTTCACTCCGTTCAGCACGACGGCCAACGGCGCCGCCCGCACCGCCTTTGCCGTCGCCCTGAGCAACGCGAAGGGCCCCGACTCCAGCGGCGCACCCATGCGCCCCGGCGCCTCGGCAGTCCGTGGAGGTCCGTGTGTGTCCGTGGCGAAGTCTAGCTCGCACCGCACACGGACCCGCCGGAGCGTCCGATGCAGCACTAACAACAAGGGCCGCCCGGCTCGTCTCCCGTGCAAGAGCGATGAACCGGGCGGCCGTACCCTGAAGGGGGTACGCCGGTATTGTACCGGCTACGCCTTCAGTCCGACCGCCCTGAAGGAGGGAATGAATGAGCCGTTCTGTTCGCAGACTTCAGCGCTTCGCACGATGGCTGGCCGGGCCGCTCTCCGGCCCTTGCCGCGAGGAAACGGGGTGCCAGCTTTAGCCCGAACCAGAGGTGGGCCTCGGGGCCCGTACAGGGGACGCATGATCAGAGCCGGCCGAGGAGGATTGGCTGCATGAGGCTACGCGCCGTGGTTGGGTGGCTCTGCGCCGTCGGCGGCGTTGTGGCTGGGTTCTCGGCATGTGGCATCCGGCTCACGGGCGGGCGCCACGACGGTTGGCTCACGGTGATCGCCATAGGGCTGTGGCTAGCAGCCAGGGCGCTGCTTGGCCTGGCGCATCAGGAGGCCAAGTGAGGCTCCAGGGTGCCGGCGGCGTCGGGTAACGGCGCGCTCGGCCATGGCGGGCGGCGGCGCAGAGGAGGCGTTAGGCGGGGGGCATCGGGCGTGAGACCCCGGGCGCGGTTGAGCCGAACGCCTGGCGAATCTGCTGGTAGGCGTCTTCGGTCATCCCCAGCGGGCTGTAGTCCTCGATGCACGCGATCAGGCCGCCGCCAAACCGGCCCAACCCCGCGCACAGCCGGTCGGCGTAGGCGGTGATCTCTGAGCGGGCGCCCGACAGCGCTACGCCCTGATGGTCGATGGAGCAGCAGAAGCAGATCTTGCCGCCGAACTCGGATGCCAGCCGCTCAATGCCCATGACGTCCGGCTGGAGGAGTTCCAGCACGTCGGCGCCGATATCGATCAGGTCGCCGATGATGGCCCGGACGTTGCCGCACGAGTGGAACCAGACCTTTTTGCCGGCCCGGTGGATGCGCTCAAACTGCTCGGCATAGCGGGGCTGGAAGACGCGACGCCACAGCGCCGGGGAGACCATCAGCCCCTGTTGCGTTCCCCAGTCGTCGTAGAACTGGAGCGCGTCGATGGGCAGGGAGCAGAACCGGTCTATGAGCCCGTTTTCGAAGCCGAACACCATGTCGAGGACCCGAGCCGCCCGCCCGGGATCGGTCAGCAAGTCGTCCAACAGGGGCTCATAGCCGCGGAGGAAGGTCGCCTGATTGAAGCCGGTGATGCCGATGTTCGCCTTGACGAACCGGCCCGGGTTGGCGGCCACCTGCGCGGCAATGTGCGCTGTGCGCTCGGGAACAGACGGGTCCGGCGGGCGGTAGGCATCGATCCTGTCGGGGTCCGCGAGGGGGTGGTCGCGAGGCTGCCCCATCGTGTCGTTGAGGGTCTCCCAGGAGTAGCCCCACTCCGTCAGGCCGGGGCGGGTCGCCCTGAACGACGGGTCGGCGGCCGCTCCCACCGTGGTCGTGTCGGAGCACTCGAGGTCACGGTTACCGTAGTTCATGGGCAACCTCGGCGGGCTCCGGAACTCAATCGCTCGCAGCACAACCTCACGGGAATCCATCGGGTCTTCCTCCTTGTGGGCCGGGCTCCATCGAGCCCGCACGGGCCTACAGCCGGCGCGGCGCCGCCCCCTGCGCTGATGCGCCCGGCAACCCTACTGCAGGAGCCGACAGGCGAGGTCCCGCCTGATCGGCGGCGCTCCCAGCTTCAGGATGCCCCGCAGCGGGGTGGCGGCTTCCTTCCGAACGACCTTACCGGACCACGGATCGAACCACTCGACCCGCCTCCTGCCGGGAGTGAGCCCGCGGAGGAGCAGCGTGGCGCCTGATATGGCTGCCGGCGCCGGCTCTCGCCATCGCTCCCACACGCTCTCCCGGTTCAGGACCCAGAGCAGGACGGAGCGGCGGCCGGCGAGCCCGATGACCCGCAGTCCCGCAGGCTCCCGCCGCACAAAGCGATAGGCGCGCACCTGGACCCAGCTCGTGCCCGGATGGCTGTTCTCCACCTGGATGACGTGGCGGCCGGCGGGGACCTCGATCGAGTAGGCCTGTTCGTACCGGCAGACCCAGATGCCATGGGTTGGGTCTTTCCATGAGAGCTTCCCCGGAACGCCGCGTACGGGCAGCTCAATGGTGCGAACCGGCCGGCCGTCGAGCGTGATGGTCAGCCTGGCATCGGGGCAGACCTCGCGGACATCGACGACGAACCGGCTGGGCCGCGGGAAGCTGGTTGTGAACCTCGGCGAGACGCGCTTCTCGGACCGTCCCCTGGCCAGCGTGAACGCAGGCGGCACGGCGGCTCCGGCCAGCGTGCCGTCCGGCCGGATCAGGTAGTCGGTGACGGTGACGTCTCCGAAGCCTCCGCGCGTCTGCACGGCTGTCTCCACCTCGATCGTGCGCCGCAGGTCGGGGACCTGCGTTGTCACCTGGGCCGGCTGGAACCGCTCTCGGGGCCAGTCGATGCCCGTGGCGAAGCGCCGAAGCGGGGAGTAGTGGCGGTAGAGGCCCCAGTCGTGGACGTACCACCAGTGCCAGTTCAGGGCGCAACCCGCCGATCCGCCCAGCAGGCTCGCCCAGATGCCGTTGTGGAGGTTGATGGCGAGGGGGTCAATGCCCGGAACAGGCCCCTCGGCGCCGGGACCGAACTCGGTGATCATCATCGGCTTGGCGTACCGGCTCGTAAGGTCGCGCGCCCACCGGCTGAGGGTCTCGGAGGGATCGGCGCTGTCATAGCAGTGAATCTGCGTGTAGGCCACCTCCGGGAGCCGCCAGTGGCGCTCGTCCGATGTGTCTCCGCCGTAGGAGGTGGTGAACATCCGGCCGTACGGGTCGAACCGCCGAAGGTGCCCGGCGAGCTTCTGCAGGAAGCCCGCAAGCATCACCGATACCTCGTCGCCGCCTGCTCGGGTTGGGTAGCCCCAGCCCTCGTAGCCTCCGAAGAACGTCGCGCCATCCAACTCGGCCACCGGCTCCCACGCCATGATGTTCGGGCTGTAGCCCCAGCGGGCCGCCAGGTACCGGGCTCGTTTGGCGTAGTACTGCCACGCCGCCGGGTCCGTGAAGTAGTCGTTGGGGCTGGCGCAGGGCCCGCCGCGGGCCGCATTGTACGGGTTCGTTCCCCACCATGCGCTGGGACGGAGGGCATCGTGGACGTCGAACGAGAGCTTCATGTAGATGCCGTTCTGCT
>CAJBBX010000045.1 GCA_903951425.1 uncultured Chthonomonas sp. | reverse complement strand
CCGCATGGGACCGAAGGCCGGGCGGTTCTGCGTATGGCCTGTTACGTTGCAGCCGCTGCGCCGCGGTAGGGTACAATGTCGATCAACTAAGTAGACTTCGTGCCGGCCATAGACAGCACCATGCCCGCCCGAGCCGTCCTCAGGCCGGCCGGCGACCAGGAGAATCGTATGCCACTCGACGAGAGCAAGCTCGGATTTGACACACTGGCCGTCCACGGCGGCCAGGTTCCTGACCCGACCACCACGGCCCGCGCGGTGCCGATCTACCAGACCACCTCATACGTCTTCCGCGATGCCGACCACGCAGCCGCGCTCTTTGGCCTCGCCGAGCTGGGAAACATCTACACGCGGCTGATGAACCCGACGCAGGACGTCTTCGAGAAGCGCGTGGCCCTGCTCGAGGGCGGCGCGGCGGGCCTCGCCACCTCGTCGGGCCAGGCGGCCGAGACGGTGGCCATACTGAACCTGGTCACGGCGGGCGACGAGGTCGTCAGTTCCTCCTCGCTCTACGGCGGCACTTACACGCTGCTCCGCTACACGCTTGCCAAGCTGGGCATCAAAACGCACTTCGTCGATGCCGGCGACCCGGAGAACTTCGCCAGGGCCATCACGCCCAAGACGAAGCTGATCTATGCCGAGACCCTGGGCAACCCCAAGCTCGATACGCTGGATATTGAGTCCGTAGCGGCCATCGCCCACGCGAACGGCCTGCCGCTGATCATCGATAACACGATGCCCTCGCCTGCCCTGGTGAACCCGCTGAAGTGGGGCGCCGACATCGTCGTCCACTCGGCCACCAAGTTCATCGGCGGCCACGGCACCAGCATCGGCGGCGTCATCGTCGACGGCGGCACGTTCGACTGGGGCAGCGGCAAGTTCCCGCAGTTCACCGAGCCCGACCCGTCGTACCACGGCCTCGTGCTGAACAGCCTGCCCGAGCCGCTCCACACGATGCAGTACGCCCTGAAGGCCCGGCTGCAGTTGCTGCGCGACCTTGGCCCCGCCGTCTCGCCCTTCAACGCCTTCCTCTTCCTGCAGGGCCTCGAGACGCTGCACCTCCGCATGGAGCGCCATAGCTCCAACGCGCTGGCCGTGGCGCACTACCTGCAGGAGCATCCCCGCGTGGCGTGGGTCAACTACCCCGGCATGCCGGACCATCCCTCCTACGCACTGGCGTCGAAGTACCACAAGGGCGGCAAGTACGGCGCCATGCTGGGCTTCGGCATCAAGGGCGGGCTCGAGGCGGGCCGCAAGTTCATCGACAGCGTGAAGCTCTTCTCGCTGCTGGCGAACATCGGCGACGCCAAGTCGCTCGTGATCCACCCGGCCTCTACCACCCACCAGCAACTCTCACCGGAAGAGCAGGTGGCCGCGGGCGTGACGCCGGACTTCATCCGCGTCTCCGTCGGCATTGAGGACATCAACGACCTGCTGGCCGACCTGGACCAGGCACTGGCGCAGACGGCATAGCCTCCACGGCTTCAGGGGCGCGGCGCGTGTTCTTTGGCCCCGCCGCGCCCTGTGGCCAAGGAGTCGCGACGACGCGCAGCGAACCTATCACCATGAGCACACTCGCGACCCTTGCGGCGGCCCTGGCCCTGGCCGGCGCGGCGCCGCAGAGCACAACCAACCGACCGCTCGTCGGGGCCATCCGATGGGACGGCTGGTACGGCACCGAGCGGGGCCAGGTCTGCAAGGTCGTCACCGACTGCCTGAGCCCGCTTCGGTACCGCCACCGCGCGCCCTTCTTCAGCAAGCCGGTCGACAAGGAGCGCATCACCATCGGCCCGCTCACGCAGCGGATCATGGACCGCGAGATCGCCTACGCCCGCCGCGCGGCCATCGACTACTGGGCCTTCGTGGCGTATGACGAGACTGACCCGCTGGCCGACGCGCTGAAGCTCTATCTCGCCAGCCCCCGCTCCGCCGACGTTCGCTTCGCCATGCTGCTCGAGGCAGGACGCACAGGCGACGCCGAGGCCTTCCCGGGCCGCATGAAGCGCTTCATCAACCTCATGCGCAGGCCCAACTACGTGCGTGTGGTGGGTGGGCGACCGCTCTTCTTCCTGGGCTTTGTCGACGAGGCCTACATCGCAGCGTGGGGCGGCCTGGCGCAGGGGCGGAAGCTCTTCGACCAGTTCCGCGCCGACGCGGTCGCAGCAGGGGCCGGCGACCCCTACCTGGTGATCATGGACTTCTCGCCGGCGCGCGGGAAGCAGTTGGCCGACGCCCTGGGCGCACAGGCTGTCAGCGCCTACGTCGTGCCCGGCAACGGCGGCAACCGAAGCCCCTACAGCGACCTGACCCGCGCGGCGCGGGAGTACTGGGAGGCCGCGGCCGGCCTCGGGGCCAAAGTGGTGCCCACTGCAGTGACGGGGTGGGATCGGCGTCCGCGCATCGAGCGGCCCCACCCATGGGAGCCCTGGCAGAAGCCCGGCGAAGGCATGGAGCGCTACTTCGAGGCGCCCACTCCCGCGCAACTGGCCACGCACGTCCGCGAGACGGTGGCGTGGGTGCGCGACCATCCGGCCGTCTGCGAGGCCGATGCCCTCATCGTCTACGCTTGGAACGAGCACGACGAGGGCGGCTGGATCTGCCCCACACTGGGCGAGGGCGACGCCCGCGTCCGGGCGCTGGAGCGGGCGTCGCGCGAGGGCGGGCCGCTACGCTAGGCGGAACCGCAATGTGCGTATCTGGAAGGGCGAGAGCCCCACGGTGACCGTATCGCCGTCAAGCGCTAGCGGCCGGGCCTCCTCCTCCAGCAGGTTCACCTCCTCCACCGAAGCGACCGGCGCCGCGAACCGAACGCGCACGTCCGGAGCAGCTTGCCCGGCTGCCTCGTAGAACCGCACCACGGCGCCGCCGTTCTCGCTGGTGCGCACGGTCGAGACCAGCACGTTGGGCGCATCCACGGCCAGGAGGCCCCAGACCGGCGGGAGGGCGCCCGCCCCCGCTGCGGCAGGAGCGGTCCGGAGCGGCGAGTTCAGAGCCTGGCCCTGCTGCGGGATCTGCGCGGCAAAGGCATCGCCGCCGTGCGGAACGAGGGCGTACTCGAACGTGAGTTCTTTGCCCATCATGTAGCCGGAATCAGACGACATGCCCGGCCCGTAGCCGCCCCCGTATCCGTAGGCCACGATGCAGGTGCTGCGGAAAAGCGAGACCATCATCACCCCATCGGCGGTATTCGCGCCGGGCAGACCCCGGTTGAGGATCGCCAGGCCCCTGCCGCCCTGGCAGGTGCTGAACCAGTTCTGTGCCGGGAACTCAATGCCCTCGGGCCGCTCGATGGCGCCGAACGGTATCTCGTGCAGATTGGCGCCTTCGGTCATACCCGTGGGGAAGAGGGCCCGGTAGCGGACCGAGTGGTCGTTGTTCAGGAGGCTGGTGCGGACCTCCACCCGCGGCAATCCCTCGTAGACGCGGACCGTGGTGGCGAAGTTGCCCTTGCCGAAGCCATGGGCCACCGCGATCTCGGAGTAGACCGGTCCGCGCAGCACGGTGACGCCGTCGGCCGCCTCGTCGGTGCTGAACTCGGCCTCGCCGGCCGCAGGCGCGGGGTGGCGATCCGTCATGGCGATGCGGCTGCCGCCGTCCAGCGGCTTGTAGGGCTCCCAGAAGTCGCCGCGGTCCTCCTGGCGGGCGACCACGTTACCGGGGGCGGAGAGCGACTGCACGCCGTCGGCCTTGCTGAGCAGGCTCGTGATGGCGCCCGTGGCATCTACCTCGACGCAGAGGAGGTCGGTCTCGATGCAGCCCGATGGCGTGGTGACGGGCTCGGGCCTGGCGCCGGGCACAGCCTCCTGCAGCGCTTCCAGACGGTAAACGGCGTGGCCCAGCGCGGGCACCTCGGCGGCCAGGAAGGCGATGCCGGCCTCGACCAGCGTGCCGTCGGGCCTGCCCGCGGAATGCTCGATCTGCACCGGCGTCTCGCGGCCATCGGGGCCTGTCAGGCGCAGGCCACGCACCCCAGGCGCAGTGAGGCCCACGGTGGCGCGGGCGACATCGGTCCGAGCGAAGCCCAGCAGGTTCGTTACGACGATGGGAATGCCCGATCCGCGCGTGTCGACCGCGCCGGCGTAGGCCCGGAGCCGGTCGTCACCTTCGGCTACGGCGATGCGGCGCGAGTGGTCGTAGCCTCCGATCGTATCGTCGTAGACGCGGTCGGTGAGTACACCGGACATGATGTCGTGGGCCTGGTTGAAGAGCATGGGTTCCCAGCCCTGCCAGAGCTGCCGGTCATCGGTAAGCCTGCCCGCGGCCTGCAGCATGACGCCCAGTTTCTCGGCGCCGGTGAGCATCTCCTCGAGCTCACGGGTGCGCTGTTTGAGCTCGATGCGGCTACTGTAGATGCCCTGGAAGACGGGGTTCAGCTCGCACTTGAGCGTGGGCAGTTCCCCGCGCCGCGCCACCGCCGCCTCGTAGTCTGCAGGTACTGAAACGACAACCTTCAGGCCGGCGTCGGGGTCCGCGTTCATCTGCGCGGCCAGGCCTGGCACATGCTCTTCGGGTTCGCAGACGTCGGCGCCGGAGGGAGCGACGCGCGCGGCGTGGGGCGTGTTACCACCCAGGCTGTCGTAACGCTCGCGCATGAAAGCAGCGAACTCGGGCAGCGTCTGGGGCGAGCCATAGGCGACAGCGTAGCTGTGCTGGAGCCAGAAGGCAGGGATGCGTGTGCCGTCGAGGCCCTCCCAGACGAACTCGCTTGGCGTCTGCCAGTTCGGGACGCCCCTGAAGAACCAGAACGAGTCGAAGCCCGCCTGGCGCAGGAGCTGGGGCATCTGGGCATGGTGACCGAACGTATCGAGCTGCCAGCCCACCTTCACGTCAACGCCCAGGGCCTCGCGGAACCAGCGCTTGCCGTAGAGCGCCTGCCGCACGAAGGACTCGCCGCCGGGCATGTTCACGTCGAGCATCACGTCGGTGCCGCCCACGATGGCCAGCCGTCCCTGGTCCACGAAGCGGCGAAAGTCGGCGGCCTCGTGCGGGTGGCGCTCCAGGTAGGGCTTGACGTAGCAGACCTGGTCCAGCACGAACCGGGCATCCGGCCGCGCCCGCAGGAGGGCCAGGGCGCGCGTGATGTTCGCTAGGCCCATGTCCAGGTAGGCATCGCGGGTCTGGAACACGGCGCCTTCCCAGTGCGTGTGGGGGATGAAGTAGAGCGTGGGCTCGGTGTCGGCCATGGGTGTCTCCTGAGGGCTCCGGCCTCGGCTGCGCCGGTGGCATGGCCATACTACCCCGGCGAGCCCCTGCCGCCAATGCCGGACGGCGCAGGGTATCCTGTGTAGGTCAGTGAGACAGGGGAGCGCTCATTCCATGACTGTATGCCGGGGCCAAGCCGACCATGCCTGCCCATGCTGCGGGTGTGGGCACAGCCAGGACCTGGGTCCCATCCGCGAGATGCACGCCGTCATCCGGCTGGCCGACCCGGGTAGCCTCTACCGGTGCCCTGAATGCCGGCTCCTCCACCGGTACCCCTATCTGAGCCCCGAGGAGTCGGCCCGCCGGTATGCCGCGCTACCGGTTGAGCAGTGGTCGGGCGAGGGTATGGACCGCCCGGACTGGGACGTGGCGCGAACGACCATCACCAGGCTGGTGCCTCCTTGCCACCTGATTGAGGTGGGATGCTTCCGCGGGGACTTCCTCCGATCGCTCCCTGCCGGTTACCGTCTCCATGGGCTGGAGCTCTCCACCGAGGCCGCACGGACTGCGGCCGCATCGGGCATCGAGATGCTCGGCGGCACCGTGGCCGAGGCGCTCGCCGCCGGGAAGCGGTTCGGCTGCGTGGTGGCAATCGACGTCGTGGAGCACCTGCAGGATCCGCTCGCCTTCGTGCGAGAGTGTCTGGGGCTGCTTTCGCCGGGCGGGGTCTGCGTCTTCACAACCGGCGATCCCTCGTCGTGGCTCTGGCAGTGGAACCCCCGCGACTATTGGTACTACTCACCCGAGCACGTGAGCTTCTGCGACGGCGGATGGTGGACGTGGGCCTGTGAGAGGCTCAAGTCCCGGGTCGTTCACCGGCGCCGGTTCCGCCGCAAGCGCGCCACGCCGGTGCAGTTGGCCGGCATGGCCATGCGGACGGCGGTCTATGAGGTCGCGCAGGCGGCAAAGCGGGCCGGCGGACCTGCGAACGTCTTGCGCTACATCCCGCCCTTCTCGCTGGGCTGGTTTCGCCCGGTTCAGCCGGACGGCTGGTGGACCCGCGACCACCACGTGGTGGTTCTCGCGGCCCCCGCCGAACGAGCCGAGGCCGCATAGGCATGGCGCGCGTCATTGAGGTGGACGGTGTCGCCAAGGCCTACCGCCTGGGCGTCATCGGCCGCGGCACGATCCAGGATGACCTGAGCCGCGCATGGGCGCGTCTCCGTGGCCTGCCCGATCCCATGCTCAAGCTGGGCCAGGCAGACCACGGCAACCAAGTGGGCCAGACCGTCTGGGCCCTGCGAGATGTCTCATTTGATGTCGAGGAGGGCGATGTACTCGGCATCATCGGCCGGAACGGCGCAGGCAAGAGCACGATACTGAAGCTCCTATCGCAGGTGACCGCACCCACGCAAGGCGAGATTCGTGTGCGGGGCCGCATCGCCAGCCTGCTGGAGGTGGGGACGGGGTTCCATCCGGAGCTGACGGGACGTGAAAACGTCTACCTGAACGGCGCCATCCTTGGGATGACCCGAGCCGAGGTGACGCACAAGTTCGACGATATCGTGGAGTTCGCCGAGGTCGCCAAGTATATTGATACCCCCGTCAAGCGCTACTCCAGCGGCATGTATGTGCGGCTGGCGTTCGCGGTGGCCGCGCATCTGGAGCCCGAGATCCTGGTGGTTGATGAAGTCCTGGCCGTGGGCGATGCCCAGTTCCAGCGCAAGTGCCTGCGGCGGATGAGCAGCATTGCCCGCGAGGGCCGCACCGTCCTCTTCGTCAGTCACAACATGGCCTCGGTCCAGAGCCTTTGCACGCGGGCCATCGTGCTGACATCGGGGCATCTGGACTATGGTCCCGGCCCCACGTCGCAGGCCATCGACTGCTACCTGCGGCACCTGCAGCAGCTCAGCGCCGTGGACCCCGGCGACCGCACAGACCGCAAAGGGCAGGGCGACTTCCGCGTAGAGGGTTTCGGCTGCTACGACCACGACGGCCGCCGCGTCGACCAGCTGACTTGCGGGGCGTGGACCGAGTTCCGGCTGGACTACCGCGTGCGACAGGGGGTCACACTGGAGCATATCGGCGTGGGCTTCCCGATCCGTGCGGTGGGCGGCCCCTTCGTCACCATGCTGAGCAATGTGCTGGTCGGTGACGATCTCGGTCAGTTGAGCGGTTCGGGCCAGATTTCGTGCATCATGGAGAAGCTGCCGATCGCTCCTGGCGCCTACGTGCTGAACATATCCGTCTATGCCTCCAGTGTCCTGCAGGACTGGATCCAGGAGGCGTTCACTGTTCAGCTCGTCGCGGGGGACTTCTACGGAACCGGAGCGCCTGCCGAGGGCGTGCCCGGAGAGGCGCTGTTCCCCTGCACCTGGCAGCTCAACGGCGATCCCTGCCGTGCCTCTGCCGTTACGTAAGGACCCGAGATCCGTATGCGCATCCTTCTGGTTACTACCGACTACCCGGATTTTCAGACCGCCTTCTATCACCGAGCCCCTGAACTCGCCACGTCAACATATGCGGACCAGATCGCAGCGCGGGAGAAGAGCCACTTCGGGATCGTTGGGGGCTACGCGCACTACCTGCGACAGATGGGCCATGAGGTGGGCGTAGTCATCGCCAACTGCGAGCCCCTGCAGCGCGCATGGGCTCGCGAGAGGGGCATGCGGTTCAGCGAGGCGGGGGAGCGACACCTCGTGATGCGCGGCGGCATCGTCCCCTGGATCACCGAATCCACCACTCCGCGCTGGCGCCACGACATCGTGATGGCTCAGGTTCGCGCCTTCCAGCCTGACATTCTGATGAACCAGGCCCTCGTCTCGGTGCCGTCGTCGCTGGTGGCCTCCTTGCGCAAGCACGCGGGCCTAATCGTCGGCCTCCATGGGGCCCGCATTCCCGAGGGCTTTGATGTGAGCCCGTACGACATCCTCTTCTCCGGCCACGCCGGCCTGGCGGCCTCCTTCAGTGAACTGGGCGCCAAGCGCGTCGAAGTGCTGCCCCACGCCTTCGACGCACGGGTGCTGAACGACATCGCCATCCGGCGGCCTACCATCCCGGTCACCTTCGTGGGTAGCGTCGGGGCCATCTGGCCAGACCGGATGGAGTGGCTATCAGCCCTCTGCAAGCGCCATCCTGTCTCCATCTTCGGCCCCGCGCGGTTTGCGACGGAGGCTGGTGAGCACCGCCACGTCCGAAGGGCCTACCAGTGCGAGCGATGGGGCGAGGACATGTTCCAAGTCATGCGCGACAGCCGCATCGGCCTGAACATCCACGCGGCCTTCGCGGGCCCGATCGCCAACAACATGCGGCTGTTCGAGATCACCGGCGTGGGTAGCCTGCTGGTAACTGATTACAAGCCGAACCTGAGCGAGTGGTTTGACATGAAGAGCGAGGTTGTCCCCTACTGCTCAATCGACGACTGCGTTGACCTGGTCGGCTACTACCTGGAGCATGAAGAGGAGCGAGCCGCTATCGCCGAGGCCGGCCAGCGCCGCACGCTCCGCTGCCATACCCTTGAGAAGCGGATCGAGCAGTTCGTGTCCATCGTTACGTCGGCCTGACGGCCCGCCGTCGCCGAGGAGGTACCGTGGCCCGCGCGCTGGTCTTCTGTCCAAACTCCTCAGGCCACCGGCAGGTCTACGCCTGCGTCTACGCCGACTTCCTGCGGCGGCGCGGCCTGGATGTGACGATGGCCCTGGGCGAGGCTCTGCCCGGCGAGGCGCCGGCAAGATCTCCAGTTGTCGAGGCCACTATGCGTGGAGGCGCCGCGCATCTTCGTGACCTCGGCGACTGCTCGGGCACGTTCCGCGTCCGCGGCGCCTGGGTCGAGCCGATCCTCCGCCTCGAGGGCGAGCTACGCCCCGTACTTACCATCCTGCCCACCGGTGACGAAGCACGGCTCTGCCTCGCCGGACTGGGGGCGGCATCCCAGGACAACCGTCCCCGACGCGTCGGCATCTTCAACTCGATAAAGTATGTCTATGCTCCCGACACTCGTGCGTTGCCGCTGCATGAGCGGGCGAGGCTTGCGGCAAAGCGTGCGCGGCATGTGATCGACGAGGCGAGCTATTACGGACGCCTGATCTGGGATGACCTCGGGCTGGACATCGGCATGGCGATCAGCGAGGAGTTCGTTCGCCGCCCGGAGGGGCGTCGGTATGGCTATGTGCCCGACCTCTATCGTGAGTGGCTCTCCGTCGATGGTGCGGTGGAACCCGCCCTGGACAAGGCGGCGCGGGAGTTGGCGCGGTTCATCGAGGATCGGCCCGGCGCCGTGGTCCTGCCGTACTACGGCCTCCGAGCGGCCCGGCGCGGCTATGACTCGCTGTTGGCGCTGGCGGACGGCGAACCGGACACCATCGTCGTGTCGGTCGGCCGGGAAGAGACCGGGGAGCGCTTCCCGCGCGACGTGGAGGCCCTGCGCGAGAGACTCACATCCGAGGGGCGCATGTGGGAGCGCACCGTGCCCTTCCTGCCATCGAGCAATCCCCTGGTCGATGCTGTCTACGGATCCGCCACCATCGCCGTGCTGCCCTATCGGAACTTCTACTGCTCCTCCGGAGCGGTACTCGATGCGGCCCGCTTGGGTGTGCCCTGCTTGGTCCCAGACATCGGCTGGATGGCGGCCCGCGTCCGTGAGCGCCGCATCGGCCACACCTACCGCCATCTGGACGAGGACGACTTACAGCGCCGGTTCCGGGACATGGTTCCCGTAGCGGCCTCCTACCGCCACGCCGCCCTCGAGCTTGCCGCAGAGTACGGCCCCGATCGACTGGAAGCCGCGCTGGCCCGGGGACTGGCGCCAGTGCTGCCGTAGCGGGCGCGCCCGGGAACCATCCGCCCGCGGACCACCTATAGTGATCATAGGCGCCGGTAGGCTGACGGCGCGCAGGGATGGCACCAGTATGAGCCGCAGAGCATTGGTCTGCTGGCTGCTGGCCACCGTGGCATGCGCCGGCACGCTCGCGTGGGCACAGCGCACACAGAAGGCGAGGGGACGAACCATGACTGAGCAGAAGCTGCCCACCACATCAGCCGCCGCGCCGGCCGGGCGCGAGATCGCCACGCTGGCCGGGGGATGCTTCTGGTGTACGGAGGCCATGTTCACTGAACTGAAGGGCGTGGACGCGGCCGTGCCGGGCTACGCGGGCGGTTTCGTGAAAGCCCCGAGCTACGAGCAGGTCTGCACCGGTACCACGGGCCACGCCGAGGCCGTGCAGGTCACCTTCGATCCCAAAGTGATCAGCTTCTCCGACCTGCTGCGCATCCTCCTCACGGTGCATGATCCCACGACCCTCAACCGACAGGGCGAGGACAGGGGCACCCAGTACCGCTCGGCGATATTCACGCATGGCCCAGAGCAGGCTACCGCCGCCCGGGAGGCCATCGCAGAGGTCGAGGCGGCCAAGGCGTGGGACAGGCCCATCGTCACCGAGGTGACACCCTTCAGCAACTTCTATGCCGCCGAGGAGTACCACCGCGACTACTTCCGCCGGAACCCGGCCAAGGGCTACTGCGCTGTAGTGATCGCTCCCAAGGTGGCGCACCTGCGGGAGATGTACAGCGCGCGGCTGAAAAAGAAGTAGAGCCGCCTCAAGGCGCGGACAGGCGCCGTAGCGCCGAAAGGATAGGCTGGTTGCCGGGGTAACCCGAGGCGCGGTATCGCACGCGCCCCTGCGCGTCCAGCACCAGCACGGTGGGAACCCTGGTGACACCGTAGGCGCGGCTCACGGCGCCGCCGTGGTCCAGGGCCACCGCGAACGGCGCGCCGCGAGGCTCTGCGGCCCTGTACGTTTGCACGCGCGTGCCGTCCACGCTGACGGCGACGATCTCAAAGCGCAGCTCCCGGCGATGCTCCGCCAGTCGCCGCAGGTGCGGCATCTCGGCCTTCCAGGTGTCGCACCAGAAGGCCCAGAAGTTGAGCACCACGGCCCGGCCGCGCAGGTCAGACAGCCGCACCGTTGAACCCTCCACCGTGGGCAGCGCAAAGTCCGGCGCCTGCGAGCCTACCTGCGGCGGCCCGGCCCAAGCTATTCCGCATATGCAGAGCGCCGCAACCAGAGCCGGCCCGCGCAACCTACTTGCGGTCGCGCACATGGGTCTGCACCAGGCCGCTATTGCCCCTCACCTCGGGGAAGTAGACCAGCGATGCCGTGGCGGGCAGGACCCGGCAGAGACCCGGCGCCTCGGTGTGGATGCGGTACGTGAGCCGCGTGCGTCCCTTTGGCAGGTCGTTCAGGAAGAAGACCACCTTGTCGTCGCGTACCTCCTGCCGCACGAAGGCCTGCCGAATGCGATCGCCGTCGATGAACGCGGGCATGGTGAACCGGCCGTCGGATGAGCCGGGCGGCGCCACTTCGCAACCCGACGGGATGGGGTCCTCCAAGGTCACATAGCGGTAGTTAGCGTCGGCCTCCAGCTCGGTCACCACCGTGATATCCGCCCCGGACGGCACGGTTCCGGCCAGGCTCGGATCCTCGGCGGTGACACCATAGGTGCGCCGCACGGTGACCCCTCGCGCGTAGGGACGGGCCTCCTCTGCGGGCAGCGTGTGCTCCGTCAGGGCGGTCCAGTAGAGCGCGCCCGCGCCGGACATCCGCACCGTCAGCCACGACTTGCCGCGGAGTTGCTCGGGGGTCAGGATCACTGTGGCGGCCGGAGCGAAGGGCCCGGCGGTGCGTGCGTCCAGCGAGGCCACGGTGACGCCATCCACATCCGCCGAGGCGGTGTGGCCCGGCCGCGTCTCGCCGGAGTGGGCCAGGAACTCGGCCAGGGCGAGAGCGGCTTCGGCGCTGGCCCTGGTGGTCTCCCAGGCCTTGCCGCGCCGATTGGCCATGAGCCAGCGGACCGCGGGCAACACTCGGGGGTCTCCTGGCTTGACGGCCAGCAGGGCCCGGAGGGCGCGAGCCGTAACCGTGATGTCGTCGCTCCGCCAGCTGAAGCCGCCCTCGTCGGCGGGCCAGTGGGCCGATGTGCCGGCCACATGGGCGGCGTCGCCAATCTCCCCGGCGAGCTTGGCAGCCTTGGCGTCTCCGTCGCCGCCCAGCCGGTGGAGGGCCATGGCCAGCGAGGCGCGGGCGTAGGTATCGAGGCGGTCCCGCTTGGCATAGAGCTCGTCGGCGGCCTTGCGCACGCGGTCCGCCCGGATCGTCGCCAGCGCAAGCACCCAGTCCGTCCTGCGGCTCAGCTCCCGCTCATTGGCCAGCAACCGCAGCAGGCACTCGGCTCCGCGGGTGATGCGGGGCTCATCCACCAGGATACCGGCCGACCGCGCCTCGATCAGGCCCGTGAGGACGTATGCGGTGATGTCGCCGTCGGTCTCATCGAACTCCCACCAGTTCCAGCCGCCGTCCTGGTGCTGGTACCGGTAAAGCTTCTGCAGGCTCAGGTTGACCCAGCTCGCAATGTCGGAGTGCGGCATCCGGCGGCCCTGGGCCTCTTTGTAGACGCGGGCGGCGGCGATCTCCGGCAGGAAGGCGCTGGCGGTCTGCTCGGCGCAGCCGTAGGGGTAGGTCGCCAGGTAGTCCAGCACGTCGTACAACGCCGACGCCACAGAGGGAGCCAGCGTTACGGTGACCGTTGAACCCGGGGCCAGCGTGGACAGGTCGATCTGCGCGGCCTGGCCCGAGCCGGTCAATGCGCCCGCGCGGGCGTCGACCATCTTCAGCCCAGCGGCCAGGACCGGCACGACACTCTCCGCGGCATCCCCAAGTCCATTGCCTGCATCGGCGGTGATCCGTACCAGGGCCTGGCCCGAGCCGCCAGGCACGTCGACGGTGACGGGCAGGTCGAGCCGTCCCTGGCCACCCGGCGCCAGGCTCATGGTGCGCGACACGGCGTCCGGCAACCGGAGGCCCTCGGCCTGCACGGTGACCTTCACGTCGCGGGCCTGCGGCGTGTCGTTGCGGACCACAGCGGAGAGGATGGCCTGGTCGCCATGCACCCAGAAGCGGGGCAGTTCGGGCCGCACCAGCAGGGGCAACGTGGAGACCGCCTCTTGCGTAGCGGAGCCCACGGCGGTTGCGTCAGTCACGGCGCGGCAAGTCGCTCGCCAGGTGGTGAGGTTGTCAGGCAACTCCAAGCGGGTGGTGGCCATGCCGTCGGCGCCGGTCTCCACGAAGGCGTTCCAGTAGGCGGTGTCGGCGAAGTTGCGCCGGACACGGATCGCACTCGTGCCGGAAGGCGGAGCCATCCTGTCTTTGCGCATGCCAACCATCTTCTGGAAGGCGCCGCCGCTGTAACGAGCCGAGAACGAGAAGTCCGTGGCGACGCGCGTCTCCTGCGCCGGGTAGAAGAAGTCGTGGCCATCGGGCGTGTCGTCGGGCGCCACGGCGTAGACGGCGCTGTCCACCAGGCCCAGGGCGACCTCGGTGGCCACGGGGCGGCCCTGATGGTCGCGCACTTCGACGGTGTACGCCGCCGGTGCCCCGGGCGAGTAGGAGGGCCGATCGGACCGCACCGTGACGGCCAGCTTCTTGCGCTCCAGCGACACGGCCAGATCCAGCGATCCACTGACGATCTGCCGGTCCAGCACCAGAGTGGCGGTGACGCTGACACCGGGGAAATGGCGCTCCTCCAGCGGCACCCGCACCATGGTCGTCCGGCCCGTCAGGTGCACCATCTGGACACGGTAGATGCGCTCGCCGGCCACAGTGACCAGCGCCCAGGCCTCGCGGCGCATGGGCTTGCCGGGCGTCTCCTGCTGCCGTCGGCCCTCGGGCGCGATGAGCGAGGTGTTCAGGAGCAGCGTGGCGGTCTCGCCGGGCTTGTAGGTCTCGCGGTCCGACACCAGGTCGAGCGTCGGGTACTCGTAGCCGTCGCAGTCGCCGCCGGCCGACCAGAGCGAGGCTTCGGCCGCGATCTTGTTGTCCTCCGCGTCGAAGGCCTCGGCCTCCAGGCTCATGTAGCCGGGCCGGACCAGCGTAAACGTCGCTGACCCCTTGCCGGCGCTGTCCGTGGTTACCTGCCGCTTGTCGGTGCGCTTGTAGGGCCGCCGCTGCTCGTCGTAGAGCGTCTCCACGAGCCGAACAGCCACCGAGACCGACACGGGCTTGCCGTCATGGTCCATGGTGCGCACGGCAACTACGGCCTTGTCGCCGGGCCGGTAGACGGCGCGATCGGGCGTCAGTTCGACGGTGAAGGAGCCCGCGGTGATGCGCACCGTGCCTGTGGCGCTCTGCGAGCGGCGACTCAGATCGGTCACAGTGGCCGTTACGTTGAGGGTCCGGTCCGTCGGCAAGCGCTTCGTCCGAACCTGCAGACGCATCTCCCCCCTGGCGTCGGTGACGCCCCGGCCGTTATATGCGCCCTCGGTGGGCCCATCACCGGCGAAGCTGACGCTGTAGCCCACCTCGGCATCGGCCACCGGTTGCCCGAAGAAGTAGCGAGCCGAGATCGTGACGGGCACCATGGCGCCGCCCACGGCGTGCGGCACGCCGAACAAGACCTGGGCCGTGTATTCCGGCTTGCGATAGGCCTGCACCTCAAAGCCCGCGTAGCCGCGCCACGCGCCCACGCAGACGATAAGCTGCCACTTCCCCAACGCGGGCTCGGAGGCCAGTTGGACCTCGCCGGAGACTGAGCCGTGCTCGTTGGTCACCACCTCGCGCCGTTGGATCAGGGCGTCGGTGGGGTCCCGCACCTCGAGGGTCACCTTGCGGCCCGCCGCCACGGCGAACTGCAGGGCGCCCGGGCCGGGCCGCACGTCGCGAAGGATGGTCTTGTAGCGCACCGTATGGCCGGGCCGATAGATGGGCCTGTCGGTGAAGGTGTAGGCCCGGTAGGGCTCGGGGGCGGCGGGCGGGCGAGTGATGAGCAGGAGCGGGTGGCCGTTGCGCTTCCCGTAGACGCGCACGGCCGCGCGGGCATCGGACGCTCCGCGCCAGAGGCCGTTCGGGTCGGTGATAACCGTCCGGGCCCTGGCTCCCGCCGCATTCAGCGCTAACTGGAGGCCCTGCACGGGACGGCCGCTGCGGGCGTCGGAGGCCAAGAGGAGCAGTTCGTCGCGAGATCGCGTGGCGGTGAGGGCATAGTCGGTGCGGACCAGCCAGGTGGAGGCGCGCACGCCCTGCGCCTCGGCCTGCAACAGGTAGGCGCCCGGCGACAGGTGCGGCGCGCGGGAGGTTCCCTCAGACCAGTTGTCGGGGTAGCCCTTCTTCACCGCGTAGGCCCAACCGGCCTGCAACGGCAGGCTGCCGACAGCGGCAGCGTGGACCGCTGCACCGATGTCGTTGCGGTCGTCCAGGTAGGGTAGTAGCGCGCCCAGGTCCAGCCGCCGGGCGGTGATCTTCACGCTCTGGACATTACGCGAACTGACCCGCACCTCCACCGGCTCGTCCAACGTGTAGGAACGGCGGTAGGTGTAAATCTGCAGCCCCGCGGCGTGCGGCGCGGCATCGGATCGCTGAACCGGACAAGCGAACGTCGTCGCCGCCGTCGCACAGAGCAGGAGCAAACGCACCCGGCACCTCCCTCACCGCGACAGGTCGTCGCGCCCCTCAACAAACCTCACCACGTCAAGGCGAATGAACTCCAGAGGATCAGACGCACGCGCCCCGGCTCGGATACGCGCCCACTCCAGCATCGTAGAGGCATCGCCAGTCTCACCTGAGAGCGTGACGCCCACCTTGCCGCCCGGGCCGCGGACCGCCAGTCCCTGGCGAGTGGGGTCCAGCCGCAACGCCGCCTGCCGGGTCACCGAACCACGCGGGGCCACGAAGCTGACGATGAGCGTCAGACCCCTCAGTTCGCCGGGCGCCACGGGACGGAAGCGCAGGTCGCGCCCGGCTGCGCTCACGGCGGCGGCGATGATCTCCGTCGCCAGATCCCCCTCCGTCGGCAGCAACGACCCCATGCAGCATCGAGGCGCGCCACGGCGCATGGCGCTGACGAAGACACCCCCGCGGCCGCGGAGAGGTTCCGGCAAGCGCGATGGGGCGGGCAGCAGGCGGCGATCCGCGGCATAGGCGTCGAAGGCCCGGCGCGCCAGCCGGAGCGCAAAGGCCCGGTCCGCACGCGAGGCAACGCGCCAGGCGTCCGTGGTGGTGTCGCCGCGCACGCATACCGGAACGCAAAGGGCGCCTGCGAGTGTGAGGCACATAGCCACGCGGCTGAGTTGGAGCATGCCCGGAGTATGGCACGATGCGGGTACAAGGATGGGCGTCCACTCCCCAACCTCGCGCTGCACAGGAGCCGCCCATGCTTGTCCCAATGCTCTGCGTTCTGCTCGCCAGCCCGGTTGCCGACGCTAAGCCGTTGCCCGTGGCACACGCCCATAACGACTACATGCACGCCCGGCCGCTCCTCGATGCGCTGGAGCAGGGCTTCTGCAGCGTGGAGGCCGACATTTTCCGCGTGGGCGACGAACTGCTGGTTGCCCACGAGGAGGCCACGCTGAAGCCAGAGCGAACGTTGCGCGCGCTCTACCTCGAGCCGCTGCGCCGGCGCGCACGGGAGAACGGCGGCCGCATCTACCGCCGCGGGCCGACGGTGACGCTGCTGATCGACATCAAGAGGGACGGCGAGGAGACCTATGCCCTGCTTCGCCGGCAGTTGGAGGAGTACCGCGACATCCTGACTTCGGTGGAGCGCGGCAGGCTCCGGCGCAGGGCCGTCACCGTCATCCTCAGCGGCGACTGCCCCAAGGCCACTGTGGTGGCCGACGAGCCGCGCTACGCGAGCATCGATGGACGGGTCGCCGACCTGGAATCGCGGGCTCCGGCGCACGAGATGCCCCTGATCAGCGACAACTGGAGTTCGCTGATGAAGTGGCGCGGCTCCGGGCCCATGCCGGACGATGAGCAGGTCCGCCTGCGCGATATCGTGGCGAAGGCCCACGCCGCGGGCCGCCGGGTCAGGTTCTGGGGCGCGCCCGGCAACGAGGCCGTCTGGACTGAGCTCCTCCGGGCAGGCGTTGACCTACTCAACGCCGATGACCTGCCCCGCCTGAGCCGCTTCCTCCGCGACCAACATCGCCCGCGCTGAGCCCCTGACGTTCGAAGGGCGTCCCGATATCCGGGACGCCCCTCGCTTCCAGATGGGACCCGCAAGCGCTCGCGTGCGGGTCCTCTCGGCGTTACGGGATGACGGTGAGCGTGCCCGGTGCGGAGGTCCCGGCCGCCAGGGCTGCATCCCCGGCGAAGGAGCCGACGATCGGGTACGCGCCGGGCGCCATGCCGGCGGGTACGGCGTAGCCCAGAGTGGCCACACCGGAACCGTCGGTGGTCGCGCTACCGGCAGGCGAGCCAGCCACCGTGTACGAGATGAGCTTGCCCACCTGCCAGGCCAGATCGGGCAGCCTGCGCACATAGGCCTTCAGGGCCACGGAAGTTCCGACCTTGGCGGTGCGGTCACCCATGTAGATATAGACCGGCGCGGCCGTAACCGTGAGTTTCCCGGTTCCGGACGACGCCAGGAAGGCGCCGTCGCCCGCGAAGGCCGCAGACGTCGTCCGCAGACCTGCGCCTGCGCCGTCGGGGATCAGGTAGTTGAGAGCCACCATGCCCGCCCCGTCGGTAACGCCCGATCCAATGCCCGTGCCATCGACACTCACCATCAGCGTCTTGCCCGCCACCGGCGTGGACGACAACGCCGTCAGAAGATAAGCGCGGACCAGTACTGTCGTTCCAATGGCTCCGGTGCGATCCGGCAGGAAGACCCTGGTGCTGGGCGCCCCGCAGGCCAGGTTCGCCGATGCCGACGAGCCGAGGTGAAGATCATCACCTGCATATTCCACGGTCCACGGGTGCGTACCCCCGCCGGTGATCGGGATCGTGAACGTGATCAGCGCATAGCCTGCGCCGTTCGTATACGTCGTACCGACAGTGCTCAGGGCCGGGATGCGGAAGCGAACCAGCCGGCTGGCCAGAGGATCGCGCGTACCGTCCGGATGCTGCCTGTAGAGCCAGCCGGCCAGCGTGACCGGACGCCCAGGAGTGCCCGAGGTGTTGTAGATGGTGATCGATGTTGTGCGCTTGGGCAGTACGGTGAACGTGGCAGAGCCGCTTGACGGCGCCAGTGTGGCGTCACCGGCGAAGGTGACGGAGATGGGCCGTGTCGGCGGGCCTGCCGGCACGATATAGAGAGCGCTGGCCTTGCCTACCGCGTTCGTGGGGCCGCCGGGCATGGCGGGTCCGCCATCGATCGAGAAGCTGAGCGTTCGGCCCGCATAGCCGTTGAACGTGCCTGGTTGCCGCAGGTAGGCCAGCAACGGCGTGCGATCCGTGATGGCTCCAGCCCTATCCACCGCCACGGTCTGGGTGGGGACGCCCGTTGCCCCGCCGCTGACTGTGAGGGCAGCAGCGGAAGTGCTGGGCAGGTAGTCCGCATCGCCTGCGAACGAGGCGTTGATGGTAAAGTCGCCTGAGCCCGTGCCGGCGGGGATGAGCAACGCGTAGGTCGCCACTCCGGAGGCATTGGTAACGGCGGAGCCGCTACCCACACCCGGTACCGCGAAGGCCACAGTCTTGCCCGGTAGCGGCGCGCCGCCCGGGCCGGTGAGGGTGGCCTTCAGGTCGGCCGAGCCACCGGCGGGTCCGGAGGCGTTCAGCGCGACCAGCGCGGTAGCCAGCTTGGCGACCGTAAGCGTGGCGGAAGCCGAGACGGCGCTGTAGTCTGCGTCGCCCGGGAAGGCCGCGTTGATGGGATGCGGTCCGGCCGAGCCCGAGGGCAATGGGCCGACGACGCAACTGGCGACACCGGAGGCATTGGTCGTGCCGGATCCTGAGCCGACGCCCGGCACGCCAAAGGTGACCGTCTTGCCGGCCAGCGGTGATCCGTCGGCCGTCAGGGTCGCCGTCAGCGTGACGCTTCCGCCGACTTCGCCGCCCTTGTCATCGACCACCAATACGGTGTCGATGGTCTCGACGGTCAGCGTACCGGAACCCGTGGCGGCTGCGTAGCGCCCGGCCGGCCCGTCCCCGGCGAAGGCCGCGGAGATCGCGTGAGGCCCTGCGCCGAAGCCCATGGGAATGGCGAACGGCACGGAGACCCAGCCATCGGCGTCCGTGGTCAGGTTGTGTACGGTCGGATCACCGGCAACGGAGAGAGCGATGGAGCGCCCGGCGATCCCGGCGACGCCGGCGTCGGTCAGGCGCGCCTTGATGTCAACGGTATCGCCGATGTCGCCGCTGACGTCCGGCGCCGTGAGGGTCGTAGCCTCGGCCGGCAAGTCGCCGTTGGGCACGAGCCGGAGTTGGCGGAAGATCGTCACAGTATCGGGCACGGACGGTGACGGCCCGAGGTTGGACATCACGCGGAGGCCTACGGAGAAGCCGCCGGGAAGCGCGGCCGGGTTGAACCGGAAGGTGTAGGTCTGCGTGGGCTCCTTGGAGCCGGGGTTGAGGTTGGGGTCCGAGGAGTCGGAGCCCTGGTCGAAGAGCGTCGGGACCTCGGAGAGGCCGGTGTTAAAGCCGCTGTCGGGGTTCTTCGGCCACTCGAACCAGAACTGGCTGATGCCCCTGGGGTTCTTGGGATCGAGTACGCCGTCGATGCCGTTGTTGTAGGAGCGCGAGCCGTCGATCTCCAGCTGCACGGTACCGTCCGGCATGATGCCGACGACATCGCCCACCTGCCTGGAGCCGCCCAGCGCTCGGAAGCCAAGCACGCCCACCGGCGGGAACGGCGGCGGCGTGACGTGGACCATGACCTGTGCCGAGCTGGCATTGCCGGTGGAATCCCACACGGTCAGTGTCACGATGCGGTCGCCAGCCGTGGCGTAGTGATGCTGGGCCTGGTTGCCGGCCGGATGAATGCCGGGAGCATCGGGAACTACGCCGCCGAGCGGGCTGGGCGATGGCAGGTCGTAGTCCTCGGTGGTCCCGTCTCCGAAGTCCCATCGCACGCGGTTGACGCGGGCGGCGGTGTTCCGCGAGAGGGAGCCTGCCGGGTCGAAGGTGGCATAGTAGTCGACGCCGCCTACAGCCACGGGGATGTAGTCCTCGCCGGCGGCGACGTCGGGATGCCTGATAACAGCCTCGGGAGCCGGCGTGAAGACGGCGCCGGCCATGATGGCGATATCCCAGGCGGTTACCAGGTTCACGCCGCTGTAGTAGTCTGCGTTGCCGTACTCCCAGTCACCCGTACAAGCGTTGTTCGGCTCGAAGTGACCGTCGGTCGTGCCGCTCCACTTCGGGCTCACCATGATCGAGTTGCCGGCCCAGACCTGATGGCCGAGGTTTGTGGCGCTGGTTCCGGCAAGGAAGTCGAGCAGGGCAGGGTACCAGTCGATGGGAGTGTGGGTCATCCCGTCGTAGTCCACCCCGGCGGAGGCGTAGGGATCGACCAGCGACGAGATGCCATTCTCCCTCAACCCCTTGAAGAGGTTGTACATGCCGTAGGCGTCACGGGCGCTGGTCGACCAACCGCTGTAGTCCGGCGTATAGAAGCTGCGGTAGGCGAAGCTCAGCGCCATGTTGACGTTGGTATCGACCGACGCCCAGGGCTCTTCCTTGATCCAGGCCAGACCGGCCAACGCGCCGGCGCTCTTGCCTGCATTGGTCCACTGCCCGGCCTCCGTATAGCCCGATCCACCGAACTGCTGAAGGCCACGGCCGGCGCCCAGCCGGTAGTCGTAAGTGCCGTAGGCGCCGGCTGGACCCGCCTGGTTGTACAGAAGCCAGACCAACGCCTCGCGCTTGGTCACCTCGGAGATGGCGATCTTGGGGTAGTTCACCAGATCGGGCGTCGGGGTGATCTCGTGCGCAAGCTCAGCGGCGCGCAGGCCGATGTAGGCCCAGGCGCAAACGGAACCGTCGCTGTCGTTCTGGTAGTCAAACCCGTAACGCCAACCGCCCTCCGGCCAGCCCGAGAAGCCCTGGGCCATCTGGAAGCCATCGACGAAGTCGCCGATCAGGTCGTAGTAGGTGGCATAGTCGGTGCGGTTGGGGATCGTGCCCAGCGAGTTGCCGGCCTGGCAGAGGGCCTGAAGCATCATCGCGGCTTCATAGGTGCTACTACCGGGCACCACAAACAGCCCGTTGGGCGTCCCGCCCGGCCCGTGAGTATCGGGGTTCAGGGTGCGGCCCGACGTGAACGTGATGGTCCCGCCCCAGGTCGTCGTGGGAGTGCGGTTTCCATTCGTGATGAACGCGATGAGCCGGTCGACATCCTCGACGTAGGCGTCCTTGGCGGCGTCATGGCTCAGGTTGCGGCCGCCGGTAACAGATCGGCCTGAGTTCAGGAAAGCCACGGCCGCCATGGAGGTCGGGCCGTAGGTGTATCCTGCCGACTCGATGTACCCCTCAGGGACCACAGGGAAATCGGAGTACGCATCACCCTCGAACCGACTGATCTGCGTGTGGAGGTACCAGAGGCCCTCGTCTGCCGAGCGGTTCACGCGGTGCTCTCGGACTGCAGGGTCGCGCACCACCATCCAGTACCGGCCCGTGGCGGTGTTGCTGTCGGCATCGGTCACCGTCACCGTTGCCGCCAACTGCGTGTTGAGCAGCAGGCCGCTGTAGGTGTGATAGACCGAGCCCCCCGCATCCGCGTCGGATGTGCTTGAGGTCGCGACGGCGCTGCCGTCGCCGAAGTCCCAACTGACGGAGAACGGCGGCGTGCCCCCGGCGATGACGGCCTTGCAGCGGGTCGGCACGTCCATGAAGATGACGTGGCTGCTTGCATAGCTCGGCGGGTCCGACGCGTAGGTCGGGTCCGCGACCCAGGGCACTGGCACGATACGTAGTGGCCCGCCCGGGTCGCGCGGCTTCGGCGGCGCGGGCTTGGCCGGCTTGGCCACGCCTGCGGTGTATGCCTTGAGGTCGGACGCGATGACCCGCACCTCATCCGACGCCTCAAGCGTGTAGTGCCCGCCGCGCAGCGGAATCCGCGTGACATCCTGGTTACCGATCTTGCCGGTCCAGGTGGCGTCCTTGCCGTAGTAGAGGAGCCGCACATCTGTCTGCTCGCCGTATCCGAGCAGGACGATGCCGTTGGTAGTGAAGACCTTGTCGCGCCAGGCCACCTTGTCCGGCGCGGCCACCGCGGCCATAGGCCGCAATCCCAACGCCAGGACGGCGGCCAGCGCGGCAGCCAGTCCAAGTTTTCGCATCTCTCTCTCCCTCTCCTGCCGCATCGTGCCTGTCTCCCGTCGCGCGGTAGGCAGATGCGGCTCACTTCGGTCGGTATGCTGCCCACTTGGCGAGCGCGGCCTCGCGGATGCGCTCGTAGACAGGCTCGGCCATCCAGCGCCGCCGTCCCGTTGCCGGCTTGGCGCCGAGCGCCCACATGTTGCTGTGAGCCGAAAGCACAACGACTGCCTTGCCGAAACGCGCCACGGTCTCCTGCCGCAACCAGTCAGGTCGCCGGTCAGGCCGCAACGCCAACTCGTGCAACTCCTTAGCTTCGTCGCCGGCGCGATAGGGCTTGACGGTCAGCGACACGTTGCCACGCTTGCCCGGCTTGGGGAACTGGGCGTTGTAGGCCGCCCGGGCCTCCTGCTCGGTCCTGAAGATGCGGCCCCGGTAGCGCACGACGGCGCCGCTGTTCACCATCAGTCCGCCTCCGATGGAGACGAACCAGTTCTGTTCCGCCACGAAGACGGTGGGCTTGGTGGCGCGATCTTTGTACTGCCACCACTTGTCCGGCATCCCCAGTTGCTTGTTGACTGCCAACTCCGGGATGAGCTCGGCTGCGTCGCCGATTCCTGCATTCTGGCGGACGGGCGCGGGCGTCTGCGGCGCCTGCGCTCGCAGGCTTACGGGAAGCAAGGCCGTTGCCAACGGCGCCACGAGCAGGGCACAGAGCCGGACCAACCCATGCGGCCGGCCCGAAACACTGCTGCATCTAACGATCATGGTTGTCGTCTCCGACAGTAGCCCGGGCGCACTTATGGGCGACCCGACACGCAAGGCGACCCCTTGCCATCAGCGTGTAGCGTACGACGTCCCCGGCTTCGGCGCAAGGTACTTTGGTACTTGGGTGCCCAATGGATTACGTGAACTTCGCTTGGCTCTGGCTCGTATGGGTTGCCGCAAACGGACACAGATCGCGCCGCACAGGCAGGGCAGCGGGGCCCACACGCCGAACCTACGGCGCAGAGCGAAGCCGCCGCCCGCCGGGCTCAGCGGGCAATGCGATGGAGGAGTGCGCCGATGGCCGTCAAGCCGCCCCGAAGATGGTGCCGAACGGCCGACGTGCGCAGGTGGTGGCCCATCGCGATGCTAGGCCTGTTGTGCCTGACCAAGGAGGTCACCATGGCCAGAACCGATATTGCCGCCAACCTGCTTCCGCAGCCGAGGGAGTTGAAGGCCAACGCAGGCGTTTGCCACCTGGCCGACCGCGCCGTGCGGCTATGGCTCCCGTCCGGGGCGGAGCACGCGGCCATGCGCGACGTGGTGCGGCAGGCGATGCGGCTGGCATGCGTGGCGTCCACGCGCGTCTCCACGGCGACCGACGGCCTCCTCCGCATCGATGCCGGTGCGCCGCTACCGCCGTTGCCCACCGAGGGCATCGCCTCCGAGGCGTATGTCCTTGTCGTCGGTAAGGGCGGCGTCTCGGCCCGCGGCGCCACACCGGAGGCCCTCCTGTACGCCGCCCAGACGTTGCTGCAAATCTGCCGCACCTGTGCCACGCGGGTGGGCATCCCCTGCTGCACCGTGCGCGATTCCCCTGAGTTCGCGGTCCGGGGCATCTACATTGAGGGCGGCCAGGAGCGGTTCGGCCGGATCGTCCAGCCGGACTACCTGCGAGCCCAGATACGCCGCCTCGCGTCGCTGAAGATGAACACGATGGTGGTGGAGGCCTACAACCTCTTCCCGTTCGCCTCCTTCCCGCAGTGCGCCGACGCAGGCTCGCTGACCGAGGAGCAGTGCCGCAAGGTCTTCGCCGAGGCCAAGCGCCACCATGTGACGCTGATGCCCTCGATCCAGACGCTGGCGCAGGCCTACGAGCTTGTGTGGGCAAACGAGGCCGGGAAGCCCTACCGCGAGCCCACCGCACCGGGCCTCATCTGCCCGTCGGAACCCGGCGTCTACCCGTTCATCAAGGGCCTCTACCGCGACCTGCTGACCCGGTTCGACGACGCGCCGCTCATCGGCACCGGATGCAGCGAGATCGACATGCAGTGGCAATCGCGTTACTGCCCCAAGTGCAAGGCCCGGATCGACGCCGGCGAGACGGTGCGCGATCTGCTGCTGGGCCACGCGGAGAAGTGCATCAGGGCGGTTCAGGAGCTAGCCGAGGAGCTGCACCGGCCGGTGCGCCCGCTCATCTGGGGCGACGAGTTCTATATGTACGGCCCTGGGCACGACTGGGTGGGCATCGAGCGCATCCCGAAGAGCGTCATCATGGGCTTCTGGAAGTACTGGCCCGACTATGCGGGGATCGCGGGCCTCATGGAGCGCGGCTATGATGTGCTGGGCGTCTCGGCCATGTACAACCACTGCTTCTATCTGGCCGACCTGACACCGGAGGCGCCGAAGAAGTCATGGCCCTCGATGGAGCGGACGGGCGTAGTGAACATCGCTGGGATGGTCCAGGCCGCCGCCGCCGCCCGGAAGGCCCACCCCGGCAACCACTTCCTCGGGGTCGCCACGGCCTCCTTCTCCAAGCACAGGTTGCGGGCGTTCGACTCGATCTGGCTCGGCTTCGCCCTGAACGCGCAGGCGCTCTGGAGCAATCCCGAGCGTCCAGTACCGGTGTACATCGACCAGTTCCTCCAGGCCGCCGTATTCCACCTGCACGACGCGCGGTCCCTCGCGGACGCCGAGAGGCTGGCCGACGCCTACGCCCAGCTCAATGCCTGCAAGTCGCTGCTGGAGCAGGCCAACCAGACACTGCACGACGTGGTCGGCGTCGTCGATACGCAGGAGGCGGGTTACATCGGCAACACGGTGCGCGGCGCCTGGCGCAGGTGCGGCGAGCTACTCGACGCCGACGGCAAGGCCGGACCGGAGCTGCGCGAGATCGACGGCCGTGCGGCAGCGATCGCCCATGAGGTCGACGCGCTGCTGCCGAGGGTCTACGGCGTCATGACGCGGGTGGGCGATCAGGAGGAACTGACTAACCTCTGCACGGCGGCCCAGCAGATACGCCTCCATGCGCAACGTCAGATCCTCCTCATCCGATCCCGCGTGGCTCTGGCCCGGGCCGAGAAGGCGGCGCGAAGCGGCGGCGGCTACGATGAGCTGGATCTGCTGTCCCGGCGCTGGATGGACCACGTCCTGCACGTCGATACCATGAGCAAGAGACTGGCGCCGCTCAGCACGCAGGGCGACCCCACTGGGTGCGGGTCCGTCCTGGCCGACGTGCGGGCCATCAGTTCGCATATGGATCGCATGGCCAGGCGTGGACCAGACCAGGCCCGCCGCGACAGCGGCTCGCCCGTGATCAGCGAGTCCTTCACCGGGCTCGATGCGACCGTGTGGGAGGCACTGGGCGAGCCGAAACTTCGCGACGGCGGCATGGAGACGAGCGCGCCGGGCGGCTGGGGGAAGCTGTCTGGTCTGCTCACCCGACAGACCTTCACGCTCGACCCGCGCAAACCGCTGATCGTTGAGTTCGACATCACGCCGCAGCGCATCGGCGTCGACAGCCAACTGCTCGCGGCGGCCGACAAGCCGACGGACATCTCGTTTAAGTTCGCCATGGCCTGCGCCGGCGGCCGCTTCTCGGTCCACACGCAATCAGCCAAGGCGCTGAAAGGCGAATGGACCGACGCAGGCGCCGGATGGAAGCCGCGCTCGGTGAGCCCCGAGGTGAAGGCCGGACACCGCTACCATGTGCGGGCCGAAATCAGGCGCCACAGTTGGCGCGTCACCATGCGGGCTGCCGGCGACAGCGGCTGGGACCTGGCCTTTTGGGAGACGGGCATTGTCCCCATGGACGCCGTGGCAGCCACGCGCCTCGTCTTCGCTGATGTGGAACCCGAGGGAAGCTCTGGCTCTACGCGCTGGGAGGCGCTGAAGATCATCGCGCCGTAGCGCAGGCGCCGCCGGCATACAGACGGAGGATGCTCATGACACGAAGGGAGATGCTTGCCATGACGGCAGCGGTGGCTGGAGGGTTCGAGGTGGGCGAGGCGCCGAAGAGGCTGCCGGATGCGACGGCGGCGAAGCTACCCCGGTGGCGCGGGTTCAACCTGCTCGAGAAGTTCATGGTACACAACAACCAGCGCTTTGTGGAGCAGGACTTCGCCTGGATCGCCGAGTGGGGCATGAACTTCGCCCGGCTGCCCATGGACTACCGCTGCTGGATCGACGGCGACTGGAACCGGCTCCGCGAGGAGACCCTCAAGGAGATCGACGAGGCGCTGGCCTTCGGCAGGAAACACGGCGTCCACATCAACATGAACTTCCACCGCGCGCCGGGCTACACCGTGGCCTCGCCCGCCGAGGCCAAGCCCATCTGGACCGACGACGAGGCGCTGGCCGTCTGCTGCCGGCACTGGGCCGCGTTCGCCAAGCGGTACAAGGGCATCCCCAACCGCGAGCTAAGCTTCAACCTCTTCAATGAGCCCGCGATCCTGGCGCCCAACCTGCACAAGCGCGTGGTGGAACGGGTCGCGGCGGCCGTCTGGGAGCAGGACCCGGGCAGGCTGATCATCTGCGACGGGCGGGTCTGGGGCAACACGCCACCCACCGAACTGGTCGGCCTCGGCGTGGCGGCCGCCACGCGGGGCTACCAGCCCATGCCCATCAGCCACTGGAAGGCGAACTGGGTGGAGGGGTCCGAGAAGTGGGCCGAGCCCACCTATCCCCTGACGGAGGGCGGCTTCACCTGGGACAAGGGGGGCCTCCACCAGCGCAACGTCAAGCCCTGGCTGGACCTGCAGCGCAAGGGCGTCGGCGTCATGGTGGGCGAGTTCGGAGCGCACAACCGCACGCCGCACCCCGTGGTCCTCGGCTGGTTGCGCGACAGCCTGGCCAACTGGCAAGAAGCCGGCTGGGGCTGGGCCATGTGGAACCTGCGCGGCTCCTTCGGCCCCGTCGACAGCGGACGCGACGACGTGGCATACGAGGAATGGCACGGGCACAAGCTGGACCGGGCCATGCTCGACTTGCTGCGGGCGTCGTAGCCGCACGGCAGGCGGACGCGGTCTGCTCAGTCTGTCGGCGTGACTGCGGCCAGAGCCGTCGAGGCCCATGCCGCGTCCCAGAGCATGCCGCGCCCTACGGCCACGAAGTCGGCGTGGCCGCCTGCCAGCGCGGCCTGGGCGTCCTGCGGGTCCTGCAACTCGCCGGCGATGATCACCGGTACAGGGACACGTGCGCGCAACGCCTGCCCCAGCGTCTGGTCTGAGCCCGGTAGCGGCTTCAGCGCGCCGTCGGTGCTCAAGTCGATCACCTGCCCGCCGGCTTCAACCAGGCTGGCGGCGAGGGCGAGCAGGTCGGCCACCGTGAAGCCGTCGGCCAGCTTGTTGAAGAGGCTGATACGGCACGCCGTGAGCGCCGCGTCGCCGGCCTCGGCGGCCATGCGGCGCACCACATCGCACATGAAGCGGCGGCGGTTCTCGGGCGTGCCGCCATACTCGTCCTCGCGGACATTGCGGACCGGTGAAAGGAAGCTATCCAGCAAGTAGCCGTGGGCTCCGTGCACGTCGAGCAACCGGTAGCCTGCCGCCACGGCGCGTCGGGCTGCCGCAGCGAAGCGGTCCGTGATGGCGCCGATATCATCCAGCGTCACGGCGCGGGGCCGAGGCGCGGACTTGCTGGGAGCCACGCGGGACGGACCATACGTCACGCCGCCGCAGGCCGCCGGGTCGCACTGCGGGCCGCCATGCACGAGTTGGATGGCCGGCACGCAGCCCTCGGCGCTGATGGCATCTGCGAT
>CAJBBX010000044.1 GCA_903951425.1 uncultured Chthonomonas sp. | reverse complement strand
CTGGTACGGCGGGGCCACGACGCTCTTCGGGGCGTGGTGCGGCATCGTGGTGGCGGGTAAGCTCATCTTTCTGACGCTCCGGCGTCGCCGCCCGGACTACGAAGCCGACCAAGCCGCCTGCCTCTCCTGTGCGCGATGCTACACTTCGTGCCCCATCGAACAAGAGCGGCTCACGGGCCTCCGATCGCCCCTGCGAGACGCACTCGAGCAACCATGAACCAGAACAGCGAACCAGCAACCGGCTCCACCAGCCTCTACCGAAGCGCGAAGCGGTCCGCGACCATCTGCGCCGCCTTCGGCCTGATCGTCTTCGGGCTGCTCGTGGTCAACACCGTGGCGAACCGGACCTCCGACCTCGTCACGCCCGCTCGGCTCCACGCCATGGAGCTGGAGTTGAACCGCAACCCCAAGGACGAGGCGCTGAAGCAGCGCATCCGCAAGCTCGACCTGCGGGTGCGCCGATCCTTCTTCCGCGGCCAGGCCTTCGCCGGGCTGGGCTTCCTCCTGCTGGCCGGAGCGGCCGTGGGCTTCTTCGCGTTCTCCGAGTTGGCCGCGCGGCAGGTCCGCAGGTTGCCCGCGCCCAATGCCGAAGCCGCCAGGGAGATCGAGGCCTCGCTACCCGGCGGCCGGCGCGCCGTGGCAGTGCTGGGCGCCCTGCTGGGCGGGACGCTGATGACCATGGCCGTGCTCTCGCGCCACGATGCCGCCGCCGAGTATGCGCGGCTTGCGCTTCGAAAGCCCTTCATCCGGCAGGCAGAGGGAGCGCCTCCGGGCGGCGGCCTGGGTCCGCTGGGCCGGGCCGGCGCCCTTCCCGTGGCCGGCGCACCCGGCGTTTCGGGTGCGGGACAGCCGCTGGGCATCGCCACGCCGCAAGGCGGCACGCTCATACAGCCCATCGTGGCCGCACCGGGCGGCGAAGGCGTCACGCCTGTACCGCCCGCGGCCGGTCCGAGCCTGCTCAAGGACCCGCCTGTGACCATCACCGGCGTGGCGCCCGGCGGCGCGGCCACCTGGCCCCGGTTCCGAGGCCCCAACGGCGACGGCACGGCCGGTCCGGGCGACTACCCCACCGAGTGGAACGCGACTAACGGCGCCAACACGCTCTGGAAGCAGCCCCTGGCGTTGCCCGGCTGGAACTCGCCACTCGTGGTGGACGGCAAGGTCGTTCTGGCCGGCGCCACCGCCGCCAAGCGGGCCGTCTCCTCCTTCGACGCGGCCACCGGCAAGCCTCTCTGGCAGACCGAAGTCCCCCCCTCGCGTCCCAGCGAGGAGGTGAAGGTCATGGACGACACGGGCTACGCGCCCTCGACCATGGCAAGCGACGGCGCGCGGCTCTACGCAGTCTTCGTCAACGGCGACGTCGTCGCGCTGGACCTCCAGGGCAAGCAGCTCTGGCTGCATCCGCTGGGAATGCCGGAGAACCACTACGGCCACGGCGCATCACTCACCACCTACGGCACCGGCGTCATTGTTCAGTTCGACCAGGGCACCTCGGCTTCGGACAACAAATCGGAGTTGCTCGCCTTGGACGGAACCTCGGGCAAGGTGGTTTGGCGCATCAAGCGCCCCAGCCCCGGCACCTGGAGCACGCCCATCGTGGTCAAGGCGGGCAAGCGCGACCTCATCGTCTGCAGCGGCAACCCATTGCTCATGGCCTACGACGCGGCATCCGGCGCCGAGGTCTGGCGAGCGGAGGTGGTTGGCGGCGAGATCGCTCCCACGCCCACGTTCGGCGAGGGCTTCATCTTCGTGGCCAACCAGGGCGGAAACCTGGCCGCCGTGCGCCCGGATGGCACGGGCAACGTCACCAAGACCGCCGTCGCCTGGCTGGCCGCCGACGGCCTGCCGGACATCGTGAGCCCGCTCTACGCCAATGGCTGCATCTACCTCTGCACCACTGAGGGCCTCGTCACCTGCGTCGACGCCAAGACCGGCAAGAAGGTCTGGGACCACGACTTCGAGGTGATGATGCGCACCTCGCCCACCCTCGTCGGCGGCGCCTTCTGGCTCTTCGACGTCAAGGGCGCGGCCTACCTCGTGGAGGCCGGGCGCAGTTTCAAGCTCGTGAGCCAAGCTGTCGTGGGCGAAGAGGTGAACGCATCCCCGGCTGCCGTGGACGGCCGGTTCTTCGTGCGCTCCAAGTCGCACCTCTACTGCTTCGGCAAGAGACCATGATCGCGCTCTTCCCGTCGCGCCGCACACAGGCCCCGCCGCCGCCGGAGGTACTGCCCGAGCCCGGCGCGTTCGTCGAGGCCGTGGTCGCCGACACCGGCCGCGAGCCGCAGGCGCTGATACCCATCCTGCAGGCCGTGCAGCGCCGCTTCCGCTACCTGCCGCCCGAGGCGCTGCACCGGGTGGCCGAGCTGACGCGCTCCAGCCCCGCCGACATCATGGGAGTAGCCACGTTCTACTCCCAGTTCCGCACCACGCCGGTGGGGCGGCACATGGTGAGCGTCTGCCACGGCACCGCGTGCCACGTCAAGGGCTCCATGCTCATCGATGACGCCCTCCGCCGCCACCTCCGGCTCGGCATCGGCGACGACACCGACCGGGCTCGCGAGTTCACGCTGCAGAAGGTGGCCTGCGTGGGGTGCTGCACCCTGGCGCCCGTGATCCAGATCGACGGCGTCACCTACGGCAACCTGAAGCCCGAGACGGCGCCCAAGGCCCTGCGCGACTTCCTTGAGACGGCCGGACGCTCGGAGGAAGCTGGCGCGGCGCCCATCGCCGACGGCCGCCAGGCGGGCGAGATCCGCATCACCATCGATAGCTGCTGCATCGCGGGCGGAGCCATGCAGGTCCACGACGCCCTGGTGCAGGCTGCCCGCCAGAGCCGGGCGTCCGTGGCCGTCAAGCCCGTAACGTGCGGCGGCATGTGCCACCAGATACCCCTGGTCGAGGTGTCCGCCGGGCCGCGTGAGCCGGCCACCTACGCCAAGGTCACCCCGCAGGAAGCCGATCAGATCGTGCGCCGGCACTTCCCAGGCACCGGCCTCGGCGCTCGGTTGCGGGCGCGGGTCGCGGGCGCCATGGACCGACTGGTCGAGGCCGGCGCGGGCGATGTGTTGCAGCGCCACGCACTGGACGTGCGCGACAAGCCCGTCTGCGCCTTCCTGGGTCCGCAGCGCCGCATCGCCACCGAACAGACCGGTTCGCAGGACCCCATGAGCCTCGAGGAGTATCGCGCAGCCGGCGGGTACGAGGGCTTGCGCCGTGCGTTGGCCGACATGACGCCCGAGGGCATCGTCGATACTATGACGCGGTCGGGTCTCCGCGGCCGTGGCGGCGCGGGCTTCCCGACGGGCATCAAGTGGGGCAAGGTGCGCCAGACGAAGGCCGAAACCAAGTACGTGGTGGTGAACGGCGACGAAGGCGACCCCGGCGCCTTCATGGACCGGATGCTGCTGGAGTCGTTCCCCTACCGCGTGCTGGAGGGCCTCACCATCGCCGCGCGCGCGGTGGGCGCCGAGGAGGGCTACCTGTATATCCGCGCCGAGTACCCGCACGCCGTCACTCGCATCCGCGAGGCCATCCGCCGGTGCGAGGACGCCGGCCTGCTGGGCGACGACATCATGGGCTCCGGCTCGCGCCTGTCGCTCACGGTGATGGAGGGCGCCGGCGCCTTCGTCTGCGGCGAGGAGACGGCGCTCATCGCCTCCATCGAAGGCCGCCGGGGGATGCCCACGCTCCGCCCGCCCTACCCTGCCGAGGCGGGCCTCTGGGGCATGCCGACGCTGATCAACAACGTCGAGACCTACGCCATGGTCCCATGGATTGTGCGGAACGGCTGGGAAGCGTTCGCCCAACTGGGCACCGAGAAGAGCCGGGGCACGAAAGTCTTCGCGCTTGCCGGCAAGGTGCGGCGCGGGGGCCTCATCGAGGTGCCCATGGGCGTTACGATCCGGCAGGTCGTCGACGAGATCGGCGGCGGCGTATCCGACGGTGGCGTGTTCAAGGCGGTGCAGATGGGCGGCCCGTCCGGCGGGTGCATCCCATCCTCCATGGCCGACACGCCGGTCGACTACGACGCACTGCAGGCTGCCGGCGCCATCATGGGTTCAGGCGGCATGGTAGTGCTGGACGACCGCACCTGCATGGTGGACATCGCCCGCTACTTCCTGGAGTTCACCCAGCACGAGTCCTGCGGCAAATGTACGTTCTGCCGCCTGGGCACCCGGCGGATGCTCGACATCCTGGAGCGGCTCTGCCGCGGCGAGGGGCGCAAGGGCGACATTGAGAAGCTGGAGGAGCTATCCGGCATGGTGAAGGCCGGCAGCATCTGCGGCCTGGGCCAGACGGCCCCGAACCCCGTCCTCAGCACCCTTCGCTACTTCCGTGAGGAGTATGAAGCCCATGTCCAGGGCCGCTGCCCCGCCGGGGTCTGCCGGCCGCTGGTCCACTACACCATTAACCAGAAGTGCATCGGCTGCACCAAATGCGCCCAGGATTGCCCTGTGGACGCCATCGCGGTCACGCCCTTCGAGGTCCACGCCATAGACGACGCGCTCTGCACGCGCTGCGACGCTTGCCGCCGCGTCTGCCCGGTAGAGGCCGTGAAGCTCAGCACGGGGCGGGAGAAGAGCCATGCCGCGCATTGACATAGACGGCCGCGCGGTACCGTTCGCCGAGGGCCAGACGATCCTGGAAGCGGCGCGGGAAGCAGGCATCGACATCCCGACGCTCTGCTACCTGCCCGGCAGGCCACCGCACGCCTCGTGCCTGCTCTGCATCGTCCGCGTCGGAGCATCGCCGCGATTGCTCCCCTCCTGCGCCACGCAGGCCGTCGATGGGATGCAGGTGACCAACGACGCCGCCGATGTGCGCGACGCCCGCCGCACGGCCATCGAACTGATCCTCAGCGACCATCTGGGCGACTGCCTGGGCCCGTGCCAGGGCGTCTGCCCCGCGCATATGGACATCCCGGACATGATGCGCCATGTCTCGGCGGGTAGGTTCGCGCAGGCCATCGCTACCGTGAAGGAGACGATCGCGCTCCCCGCCATCCTGGGGCGCATCTGCCCGGAGATCTGCGAGAAGGGATGCCGCCGCTCCTCCAGCGATGGCGCCCTGGCCGTCTGCAAGACGAAACGCTTCGTGGCCGACCGCGACCTGGCCACCGGCGCGCCCTACATGCCTGAGCTGCCGCCTGGTAGCGGGCGGACCGTTGCCATCGTCGGCGCAGGCCCCGCCGGCTGCGCCGCCGCCTACTACCTGCGACGCCGCGGCCACGCCTGCACGATCTATGACGACCACGACAAGCCAGGCGGAATGATGCGCTACGCCATCCCGCGCGACATCCTGCCCGAGGAGGTGCTGGATGCCGAGATCGGCGTCATCCTGGGCATGGGAGCGGCATTCCAGGGCGGCGTCATGTTGGGCCGCGACGCGAGTGTTGACGACCTCCTGGCGCGCAATGACGCGGTCCTGCTGGCAGCCGGCGATGCGAGCCAGGTGAACCCGTCGGCGCTGGAGGGGCTCAAGCGGGGGCCCCAGGGCCTGCAGGTGGATCGCCACACGATGATGACCTCGCGGCAGGGCGTCTTCGGCGCCGGCGGAGTGCTGATCGCGACGCGGCACGCCGTGCGCTCCGTGGCCGATGGACGCGCAGCCGCCGAGTCGATCTACCAGTACCTGGGCGGCTCGCCGGCCCATGCACCGGACAAGGCCTATAGCGTCCACATCGGCAAGCTCGACTCGGAGCAGATGGTCCCCTACCTGCAACTCGGATCGAAGAAGGGCAGGAACGTGCCGGCAGGCGGCGCCGCGGAGGGCTTCAGCGAGGCCGAGGTCCGTGCGGAGGCAGCACGTTGCCTCCACTGTGACTGCCGCAAGGCGAGTTCGTGCCAACTGCGTTCTGTGGCGCATGAGTACGGCGCAAGCCAACAGCGGTTCAAGGGCGACCGGCGCGAGTTCCGGGTGGACCTGAGCCACCCGGCCGTGGTCTTCGAGCCCGGCAAGTGCATCGCCTGCGGCATCTGTGTGCGGATCGCCGCCGAGGGACGAGACAAGCTCGGCATGGGGTTCAGCGGTCGTGGCTTCGACGTGCGCGCCGCTGTGCCATTCGACGGTATGCTAGGGGACGGCCTGCAGGAGACGGCCCTGGCCTGTGCGGACGCCTGTCCCACGGGCGCGCTTGCTAGAACGACGGGGAGCGACATATGAGATGTTGGCGATGCGGGACACAGATGCGGCAGGTCGCGCCCGAAGTGGCCGAAGGATCGACCCCGGATGCAGTTTCGACCCCTGAGTGGGTCTGCGATGAGTGCGTGGGACAGGCCGATCGCCCCGCCGAGGTCTGCCCGACCTGCAACAAGCCGGCCATCCGCGACGCCAGGTTCAAGACGCGGTCGGAGTGCGCCAAGCAGCGCTGCAGCGGCTGCCGCGCCTATGTACTGACGCCGCCCGACACGGCCGAGTCGACCCAGCCCCGCGTCCTGGCGACCTTCGCCGACCCTGCGCGCCGCTCCTGGGACTGGGGTTGCACGGACTGCATCACCTGCGCTGCCTGCGGCGAGCCGCTGGGCCTGACCGAGGTGGCGTGCGTGCGCCGCTACACCAACGAGGCGATGGGCAGCAGCGCTTGGCTGACCCGATTCGGAACCGGGTGGTTCTCCTACTTCCACCGTGACTGCATCCGCTGTATCGAATGCGGCGAAAAGCTGACGCTCGACCCCTGCCTGCCCATCGTCATCAAGAGCGTCGGCGAGGGCGGCCACACCACGGTGGCGCATAAGTCCTGCGTGCGGAAGTCGGCCGACGGCGGCATGTCGGACGGCACGGGCAGCCGCTCACACCGCAGACACCGCCGCGGTTCGTCGTCGCGCGGGAGCAGTCGTAGCGAGGACCGCTCGACCCCCGCCGCACCGGACGCCGCGGCGCCGCCGGACGAGGTGGCTGAGGCCTCCTCGAGCGGCAGGCGAAGCCATCGCCGCCACTCGCACAGCAGGGGCTCCGGCGCCTCGGTCTGGGGCAATGAGGGGCACAAGCCGGGGTTCTGTGCGCGGTGCGGGTATCCGCTGGGCCTGCTCGACAAGCTGCTCGGCCGCAAGACACACCGCATCTGCGACTACCGGTAGGCGCGCGCCCATGCCCGACCTGAGCATCGATGGCCTCCGGCGCATCCTCGGCGGCAAGGCGGTCCTCGACGGACTCGGCCTTGCCCTGCCGGGACAGGCCAGCGCCGCCGTGGTGGGTCCGTCCGGCTCCGGTAAGAGCACGCTACTCAACCTGATCGGCGCGCTGGACACGGCCGACGGCGGCTCCATACGCCTCGGAGAGACCACAGTCACGGGCCTCAGCGGCGAGGCCGCCGAGCGCTACCGCGCCACGTCGGTGGGCTTCGTGTTCCAGGAGCACCACCTCCTCAAACACCTGACGGCTCTTGAGAACGTCCTGCTGCCCAGCCTAGCCGCCGCCGCACAGCGCGCCACGGCACGGGATCGCGCCACGCAGCTCCTCGCCGAAGTGGACCTCGCCGACAAAGCGAGCAGCTATCCATCGACGCTCTCTGGCGGCGAGCGCCAGCGTGTGGCCGTGGCCCGGGCGCTGCTTAATGGCCCATCGCTCCTCCTTTGCGACGAACCCACGGGCAACCTGGACCGCGACACGGGCGACCGCGTGATGGACCTGCTCCTGCGCACCGCCGCCGGGTGCGACGCGTCGATCCTGCTGGTCACGCACAACATGGAGCACGCGCGGCGAGCGGATCGCGTCTACGAGATGCGCGGCGGCCGGCTGGCCGACGCCGGGAAGTGACCTAGGATGGCGGGCCGAGCCCATCTCGTGATCCGCGGCCTCTGCGGCTACCGCGCCTCGCACCTGGCCGCACTTGGCGCCACCGCCATCGCCGCCGCCGTGGTCTGCGGGGGCCTCACCATCGGCCATTCTGTGCGCCAGAGCCTGCTGGAGCGGGGACGGGCGCGACTGGGCCGCATTTCCGGGCTCATCTCCACCGACCGCACCTTCTCCGCCCGATGGCCCGACGAGATTACGGGCTTCACCCTGGACTGGCAGGCAGCGCCGCTCATGGTCACCGCCGGCGCAGCCCGGTCAGAGGCCACCGATGCCTTGGCGCCCAACGTCAGCGTCATCGGCGTCGATGGGCGCTTCGGCGCAGCTTACGGCGCGGTCGGCAGAGCCCTGACGGCACTCGATCCCGGCAAGGCGTGCATCAGCCAGGACCTGGCCACCGACCTCCGGCTCGGCGTCGGCGATGGGCTGCTGGTCTATGCCGGTCGCACGGCCGGGGTCGCCGCCGACAGCCTCTACTTCGACCGGCGCATCGAGAAGGCGCACCGCTCGTTGCGCGTAGAGGTGCAGGCCATCCTTCCCGCCGCCGGTCCGGGCGGGTTCGGCATCCGTGGCGCGGCCATGCGGCCCCGAAACGCATTCGTTCGGCTCGATGAGCTTCAGGAGGCCCTGGACCAGAAGGGCTCCGCGAACGCCGCGGTGTTCTACACCGAACCGGGGGTCTCCGCAGTCATGCAGGCCCAACTTCGCCGTCTGGCTGCGGAGACCGCCGCCTCGGCCGATCTGGGCTTCACAGTGCCCCCTGCCGACGCCACGGGCTCCGTGGCAGTGCAGTCCGCGGGGTACGTGCTGCCCGCGCCCCTGAGGGCCGCCACCGAGCGCTCCCTGGCGGCCCACGGCGTCGTGACCGCCCGCTCATCGGTCTACCTGGCCGACAGCCTGGGCGTACCGGGACGCCGGGCCCTGCGCTACGCCGTAGTCGCCGCGCAGGATGGCGCCTGGGGCCTGCAGCTCCGGGCGACGTCCGGCTCCGCGACGCCAGGACCGGGAGAGGTCGTCCTGGGCGCGTGGGCTGCACAGGGGATGGCCGCGAAGCCCGGCGACCTGGTTGACATGGCCACCCTGACGCCGAAGCCCGACGGCAGCTACGCTGTGCTCAAGCGGCAACTACGCGTCTGCGGCATCGCTGACCCCTCCGGCGACGGGGCCAACCCCACGCTGGCGCCGCTCCTGCCGGGCGTCACCGATGCCGCATCGATCAGCGAGTGGGACCCGCCCTTCCCGGTGGACCTGACGCAGGTCACTGACCGCGACGAGGCCTACTGGAAGCGCTGGAAGGCCGCACCCAAGGCGTTCCTCCATGCAGATGACATGAAGGCCCTCTGGCGCGACGCCCAGCCCGCGGCGTCCGACGATTGGGTTACCAGCCTGCGCTGCAAGCCGGGCGGCCCCGACGGCGCGGCGCGCATCGAGGAAGCCCTCAAGGCCGTGGGGCTCGACGCCGCGGGCATCTCCGTCCGCGACCTCGCCGCCGAGGCCGCCGAGGCGAGCCAGGGCAGCTCGGATTTCTCCGGGCTCTTCATCGGCCTCGGCCTCTTCATCATCGCGGCAGGCCTGGCGCTGGCAGCCGGCGTGCAACGGTTGCAGGCGATTGCACGGGGCTCTGACATCGGCTTGATGTTGGCCCTTGGGGTGTCGCGGCGCATCGCCGCGAACCTCGTCCTGGCCGAGTTGGCCGTCGTCTCCGCGCTGGGCTCGGCAGGTGGCGCGGCCCTGGGCATCGCCTACGCGGCAGGCGTCCTGGCGCTGCTCGCCGACCGGTGGCAGGTCATCGTCGGCTCGGCCCCCGTGTCGCTCCACGTCAGCGCCCCACTTCTGGCTGCCGGGGCGCTGGGAAGCCTGCTGGCAGCCCTGGTGGCCCCCTGGAGGGCCGCTCGGAGGCTCCAGCAGGAGACGCCGTTGGTCCTGCTTCGGCGCGCCCACAACGAGGCTGACACGCTCGCGCGTCGCCGCACTCCCCGTGGCCCCGCGCAATCTGTTGCCGGGCTCGCCATCGCCGGCCTGCGAGCGCGGCGCGGCCAGGCGGCACTGGGAGTTGGTCTCGCCGCAGCCAGTTCGCTCGTCCTGGCCGCCGTAGCCGCCAACGGGGTCGACGCCCGCGCCACAGACCCGTCTGACCGGCGATCCGGCACGGGCGGCTACCGCCTCATGGTCCAGTCGGCCATCCCCATCGCCGTCGACTTCGGCACGGCGGCGGGCCGCGCCAAGCTCGGGTTCGGCCCGGAGGGCGAAGCCGCCCTTGCCGATGCGGTAGTCATGCGCCTTCCTGTGAGCCCCGGCGACGACCCGAGTTGCCTCAACCCCGCCAGGCCCCTGGCGCCGCGCGTTGCGGGCATTCCCGGCGCCCTGATCGCACGGGGTGGCTTCCGCGTGACCGGCGTGACCGCGAACAATCCCTGGACGGCCCTGACGCGCCCCTCCGCCGGAGCCGTTCCGGCCTTCGGCGATGCCGACACGGTGCAGTGGATCCTTCATTCCGGGCAGGGCAAGCGGCTCGTGCGCCCGGCGGCCGGAGTGGGAAACCTGACGCTCCAATTCGACGGCCTCCTCCAGGCCTCGGTCTTCTCGGGCTTCCTCCTCGTCTCGGAGGCCCAGTTCCGCAAGGCCTGGCCCGCGATCACGGCGCCTTCGCTCTTCCTGATCGACCTGCCGGCCGACAAGGGCAACGTTGCTGCTGACGCGATCCGGGAGGCGCTGGGCGAGTTCGGCGTCACCGTCAAGCCCACTGTCCAGGCCCTGCAGGACGTCGCCGGGGTGCGCAACGCCTACCTCAGCGCGTTTCTTGCGCTGGGCGGATTGGGGCTGGCGCTGGGAGGACTGGGACTGGCCGCTGCGGTGGCGCGAGCGGCGGCGGAACGGCGCGGCGAGTTGGCGCTCCTCACGGCGTGCGGGTTCGGGCGGCGGCAGGTCGCGTCGCTCCTTCTTTGGGAACACCTGGGTCCGGCGGCGGCGGGCTTCGTCCTGGGCGTCGTCCTCGCCTCGCCCATGGTCGTAGGGCCGGCCATGGCGGGCTCATCGGCCGTCGATTGGCGTGGGCTGGCCGTGGCGCTGGCCTCGGTGGCCGCCGTGGGTGCTGCCTCGTGCGTCGTGGCGGCTCTGTCGCTGGCGGGGCACAGCTCGATCCGCGCCCTCAGGTCCGAGTAGCTGCTATCCCATCAGCGGTAGCGGCTCGCCTGAGCCTCGAAGAGGACCGCGTAGGCGCCGTTCCGGGCCAGCAGTTCGTCGTGCGAGCCCTCCTCGACTACGGCGCCGTCCTCCAGCACGTAGATATGGTCAGCCATGCGCACGGTGGAGAAGCGGTGGCTGACGATGAGCGCCGCGCGGCCGTCCAGCATGGCGCGGAAGCTCTCGTGGAACGCCGCCTCGGCCAGCGGGTCCATGGCGCTGGTGGGCTCGTCCAGCACCGTCAGGTCGGCCTGGCGCACGATGGCCCGCGCCAACGCCACCCGTTGCCACTGGCCGCCGCTCAACTCGGCGCCGTCGTCCAACGCTCGGCCCAGGTGCGTTTCATAGCCATCGGCAAGACCTGCGGCGATGCCGTCCAGCCCGGCGAGCCTGCCGGCCTCCAGGATGCGCGGGTCGTCGGGCGCCAGGTCGACGCAACCCATGCGGATGTTCTCGCGGAGGCTCGCCTGATAGCGCGTGGGCTCCTGCACAACCACGGCCAGGCAATGGCGCAGGGCGTCGGGGTCCATCGACCGGAGGTCTACACCGTCCATTGTGACCGCGCCCATATCGGGATCGTAGAGGCGGGCCAGCAGCTTGACCACGGTGCTCTTCCCCGCCCCGTTGGCTCCCACCAGCGCGACCACCCTGCCCGCCGGCAGGCGTAGCGTCAGGTCGCGCAGCACGGGCGCCTCGAACCCCGGATAGCGGAATGTGACGCCGCGCAGCTCCACGCCCTGTGCGAGGGGCCGAGGCGGCTCCACAGGGGTCTCAGGGGCCCGCACGGTGGGTTCCATTGCGAGGAACTCGAAGACGTTGCGGAGGAAGAGGCTATCACCGTAGAGGCCGCCGATGCCGGCCAGCAGGCTCTGGAGGAAGGCCTGCCCGCGCTGGAAGGCCTGATAGAAGAGCACGAGGT
>CAJBBX010000043.1 GCA_903951425.1 uncultured Chthonomonas sp. | reverse complement strand
TCTACATCTGGCCCTACGTCCGCTCAGGCAAGCGGGGCACGGTCCACCCGCTGAAGGCCTACGTGCGAAGCCTGCCGGACTACGTGATCCAGCCCGGCAAGTCGATCACGTTCAAGGTGAACGGCTCCACCATCGGCTCCGCCAATGTCGCGGCCGACGGCTGGGCCACGGTCAACTGGTCCATCCCAGCGGGCGAGGCCACCGGCGCCCACACCGCCACAGCCGAGTTCGCCGGCGACGCATGGTACGTAGCGGTGACGGCCAACACGGCGTTCAACGTGGTGCCGTAGACGCTACCGGCTGACGTGCGACAACGGCCCCGGGGCAACCCGCTCCGGGGCCGTAGCCGTCGGTGGAGTGCCGGTTCGCCGCCCTTGACGGTCGTGCTGAGCGGAGCGAAGCACCCCGACCCGTGCACCGCACCCTTGTACCCAGGCGCGAAGCGCGGGCCTTTGGTGCAAGCCACCGCGGCGATGGAGCGGGGCCCTTCACTTCGTTCAGGGCGACGTCAGGGGCAAATGCCGCCCCTCCTCCAGACCGTCGGCCAAGTGCCGGACCGCCGTCCCACTGGCCCAAACCGTCGGTCGAGTGCCTGTTCGCAGTCCAGCGGACAGGCGTATCGAGACCCACGGCCGCGCCCGCCGCACCTCCGCCAGTACCCCTTGACAAAGCCAGCGGCAGTATGCCACCGTACCGAAGGTTTCGATTCCTGTTAACCCGATGCGGGAGGTTGTCATGGTGTCACCGGTTGCGCTGAGTGCTCTGATCAGTACGTGTTTCGTGCTTGCGGCTGCGGGAGCGTCCGCTGCGCCGCCTGATCAGCCCCGGGTCTCCATGCCCCACCTGGGCGTGGCCTTCGAGAGGAACACCGGGCGCTGGCCGCGGCAGGTGGAGTTTGTGGCTCGGACGGGGCAGGGCACGCTCTTCCTGACTAAGCGCGAGATGGTGCTGTCGCTGCGGGGCAAGGGCAAGGCGGCGGCGCTCCGGCTGAAGCTGCAGGGCGCAAACCCCCGCGTGGCCACCGTGGGCGTGAAGAAGCTCCCCGGCATCGTGAACTACTTCATGGGCAACGACCCCAAGAAGTGGCGCACCAGCATCCCCACCTACTCCGGCGTCCGCATGGCCGGCGTCTACCCCGGCATCGACCTGGTGACCTACGGCGCCGGAACGGGCAACGCGCTGGAGTACGACTTCGTCGTGGAGCCCGGCGCCGACCCCTCGCGTATCCGCCTGGCGCTCTCCGGCGCGAAGTCGCTGAAGGCGCGCGGCGGCGCACTGGTCGCGTCAACCGCCTGCGGTGACGTGACGCTGAACCGCCCCTACGCCTACCAGACGGTGTACGGCGTCCGCAAGCAGGTCGCCTGCAGCTACAAGCTGGAGCGCAACAGCGTGGCGTTCCAGGTGGCCCGGTATGACACGTCGCGGCCGCTGGTGGTGGACCCGGTGCTGGAGTATGGCCGGCTCCTGGAGGCCGGGTGCTCGGATGTGGCCGGGGACGCCGTCGGCTCTGCCTACCTGACCGGCGACACCGGTGCCGGCTTTCCGGTTACCATCGGTGCGTTCGATACGACGCACAACGGGGGTACTGACGCCTTCGTCGCGAAGCTAGCACCCGATGGCTCCGGCTATGTCTACTGCACCTACGTGGGTGGCTCCGGCGAGGACAGCCCATCGGACATCGTTGTCGACCGCTTCGGCTCGGCCACTGTTTGCGGCTCAACGCGCTCAGCCGACTTCCCTACCGTGGCGGCGTTTGATGCGACCCACAGCGGCGGACGCGACGCCTTCGTCGCCCGCCTCTCCGCCGACGGCTCCACGCTGGTCGGCAGCACCTACCTGGGCGGCTCCGCCGACGAAGCTACAAGCGGCCTAGCGCTGGACGACGCAGGTTCCGTCTACGTTGCCGGCCCGACTGCCTCCGCCGACTTCCCGACCACGCCGGGAGCGTTCGCCGTCACGCCGTTCGGGGGAGGGGACGCCTTCGTCGCGAAGCTCTCCGCAGACATACGGTCTCTGGTCTACGGCACCTACCTTGGTGGCGCCGCGAACGACGAGCCCGGAGACCTGACAGTCGATGCGGGCGGGTGTGCGCATGTCGTCGGAACGACGCAGTCGGCCGACTACCCCACGACGCCGGGGGCATTTGACAGGTCGTACAACTTATATGATGTGTTTGTGACCAAGCTGAACCCCGACGGCACAGGCCTGGCCTTCAGCACCTTCCTCGGTGGATCCTCGGGCGACTACGGCTACGCCATCGCCCTTGACAGCGACAACCGTGCCACCGTTACCGGCAGGACGTTCTCGCCGAACTTCCCCACGACCGCGGGCGCTTACGACACGCACTACGAGGATTGGTTCGATTACCAGTCCGACATATTCGTCACCAGGCTCACCGCCGACGGTGGCGCCCTTGTGTACAGCACATTCATGGGTGGCGCACGTGACGACGACGGCTACTGCATCGCCCTGGATGCCGACGGCGCGGCATTCATTGCGGGCATGACCGAACAGGCGGGCTTCCTGGGCGACGCGCAACGGTGGAACTACGCCTTCATCGCCAAGCTCCGGGCTGACGGCCGAGCGCTTACGTGGGGAGGCATACTGGGCACCCTCGGCAGCGCCACTGCAGTGACCGTTGATGCCTCGGGCAACATCTACGCCACCGGAGCTGATATGGGCGATATGGTTGATCCACGCTTACGCATTTGGCTATACAAATGGAATCGTCTTCATATAGTGGCGCTCAACGTGTACGGGTATCCAAGCGCGTCAACCTACGGTGTAGGAGATGGCGTGGAGTGGCGGGCAGAGGCATGGGCTAACGGCTCACCGGTACCCGGTAGAGCAGTCCACATGGCACTGGACGGTGTCGCCTTGCAGCCGGACCCTGTTACGGACTCGACCGGCTGCGCTCGATTCCCATACCGGATCGCGCGGGGTTCCGTTGGTTCGCACACGCTCGTCGGCACATTGGACGGCGATGCAGACTACGCGCCGGCAGGCGGGAGCAGGTCATTCAAGGTCGTTCGCGGCAACACGGCGACTGATATGGCCGATGCCGCCGGGTTCGCCCGGGAACCCCTCGACCTGGTCGCAGTTGTAACCAACACGGCAAACGACGGCCGCAAGGTCGGCATCGCCGGCGCGCCAACGACCTTCGCTGTGGACGGCGTGCCCATAGGCTCGGCCATCGCCGACGCCGACGGTACGGTGCGGTTGTCGTACACGCCGCCGACCTGGGGGAGCCAGACCATCACGGCCGCCTTTGGCGGTGACGTCGACTTCGAGCCGAGCACCGGCCTGGGCACGCTCGCAGTCGACGCCCGAGGCATCAGAACCGCCATCACTGCCGCCGATGCGGCCACCTCGCCCGGTAGATCGGCAGCCCTGAGAGCCACGTTGCGCCAGGCAGATGATGGCGCCCCGCTTGTCGGCAAGATGGTGACCTTCCTGATCGACGGTACGCCGCTCGGGTGGCATGCCACCAATGCGGCCGGGCTAGCCTGGGCAACGATGCCGGTCCAGGCAGGCCCACAGACTCGCGAAATCCGCGCGGTGTTCGCGGGCGACAACGAATATGAGCCGGCAGACGGGGTCGCCACTCTGACCGTTCGACAGGGGGTCCAGACGGCCATCTACGTCCCTGACAGGGTCGGCGCCATCACCGACACGGTGCGCCTGAAGGCCTACCTGTACGAGTGGGAGACCAAGACCTTCATCGGGGGAAAGAGCCTCAGGTTCACGGTGGACGGCGTCGCGATCGGCTCCGCCACAACCAGTGCCGGCGGCGAGGCCGTCCTCGACTGGATCGTCGCGGATGGGCCTGCCGGCCGAAGGCTCGATCTGGCCTTCGCCGGCGACAACGCCTACCTCGCGAGCTGGGGCTCCGCGCACCTGGCCGCCGACACCTACGACACCGAAGTGGTGGCGCCGGACGCCACGGCCGTGCTCTGTGGCAAGGCTGTCGTTCGGGGATACCTCTATCGCCTCCCCAGTCGGGCGCCCGTAGCGGGCAAGGTGCTGGAGTTCGAGGTCAACGGCGTCGCGATGGGCTCCGCGACCACCAACTACCAGGGCCGCGCCCTGCTGACCCCGGTAATCCCCGAGGCCGTCGGCGCCGGCGACCGGACGCTGCGGGTGCAATGGGCAGGCGACGGCGGGTTCCGTCCATCGAGCGGCACGGCTGCTCTGGCGGTATCGAAGGCGCCGACCATGCTCTGGCTCGGGCCGCGCACCATACACGCAGGCCTGGGGCAGCAACTTGAGCTTCAGGCATACCTTCGCAGGACCCCGGATATGGCGCCGTTGGCCGGGAAGATGATCGCCCTTCGGTACGGCGGCACGATCCTGTGTGAGGCGCCCACCAGTAGCCGAGGCTGGGTCTGGGTCGGATCCTCGTGGTTTGCCGGCTACGGCGCCTACACGATGACCGCCACGTTCGACGGAGACAACGCATACCAACCCAGTAGCGGCTCGGCGATCGTCACGATGGCTCCGTAGCGCAGGGCGGTACCGTTCTCAGACCAAACCGAACGCGGGCTTGCGCTGCTTCCATTTGCCCCGCGTGAAGTCGGGCCACTTCACCGGGGCGCTCTTGCGGGCGATCGACTCGCCGGAGAGGGCCACGAGGGCGCTCATAGTGACGGAGTCGTAGACGTCGATGGGCGTTTGGATCCGGGCCTTCACCGAATTCAGGAAGAGCCGTAGCTCCAGCGAGTCGGTGCCGCCGTGCGCCGCCGCCGCCGGAGCGCCGCCGGAGCGCCACCAGGGATGGTCGAACTCGGACTGATAGGGCTCGAACGGTTCCCACTGGTGATAGGCGGGGCTGCGGCCCGTGATGTAGACAGACTTCTGGTCCTCATCGTAGACGCCCAGCGTCCCCTGCACCATCCATCGATTGTCGTAGGGGCGCGGCAGCTGCATGTCGAAGTTGACCACAACGCTCTTGCCGAGTGCGGTTCGGATGACCGACGTCACGATATCGCCCTGCTTGTAGCGCCGCTTGGCGCCGGGGTGCTCCGGACCGAACCGGCGGGCGAAGTAGGCGTTGATGGCCCGCGAATCGGTGGCGGTGGAGGTGACCGAGGCGAAGACGTCGCCGCAGTTGATGTCCATCCAGCTGAGCACCGGGCCAAGGCTGTGGGTGGGATACTGGTCGCGGTTGTGCTCGACCAAGAAGCGGGCCGGCCAGCGGTCAACGCCCTGTGGGTCGAAGAACCAGTGGTCGATGCAGTCGTGCGAGTGGGCGCAGTGGCAGTGGACCATCTCACCGAGCAGGCCCTTGCGGATCATCTGCAGGACCGCCAGGTTGTCGCGCCGGAAGCTCCAGTTCTCCAGCATCATGCAGGGCACGCCGGTCTTCTCGGACGTGTTAACCAACTCCCAGCACTCGGCCACGGAGAGCGAGCAGGGCACCTCCACCGCCGCGTAGATGCCTCGCTCCATGGCGCGGACGGCCATGGGCGTGTGCCAGTTCCAGGGCGTGGCGATGACGACGGCGTCCAAGTCGTCGCGCTCCATCATCTGCCGGTAGGCCTCGTCGCCGCTGGAGTAGCCGATGGGCCTGGGCCGGCCGGAAGCCGCTACCATGGCCTGGGCGGCATCCAGCCTCGCTCGGTCGATGTCGCAGAGGGCAGGTACGACCACGTCGGGCATCTGGAGCATCATGCCCAGCAGGCCGGAGCCGCGGCCGCCCACTCCCACCACGCCCACGCGCACGGTTGGTGCCGCGGGCTCGCCGAGCGCACCCGCCGCCGCGCCGATGGCCAGCGCGCCGGCGCCCAACGCCTCTTTGCGGCTAAGAGTGGGCATCAGTCGTCGTCCTCGACTGGGTGATAGTGGTCCCACGGGAAGGGCTGGGTCGGCTTGCGGGAGAGCCAAACCGCCCGTGCGACTACCTTGGCGTCCGCCCGGTCTACGTCGCTGAAGTCCTGCCTGCCCGAGGCCACCGCCAGGCGGCGCGCCTCGCCCCGAAGCGCGGCGGCGGCGGGGTTCATCTCGTCCAGCTTCACGCGAGCGGCAAGGTGGGTGTAGGGCGCGTAGTCCGGGACGCCGGTGAAGCAAGCCGACATGGGCCGTGCGGTGCGGTCGAACCGGTTCATCGGCGGGATACCCAGCACCAGCCCGATGGTCCGTGCGATGGAGGTATGGGTGTACGGCTCGCTCACGACGGCGCCGCGCCGCGTGTACGGCGAGATGCAGAACGCAAGGGTCCGGTGGCCGTCCACATGGTCGACGCCAAGCTGCGAATCATCCTCCATGGCGAGGATGAGCGTCTCCTTCCAGAAGCGCGACCGGGAGATGGCCTCCACGATGCGGCCCAGCGCCAGGTCGTTGTCGGCCACAGCGGCACGCGGCGTCGGCATGCCCGGCGAGGTTCCGGAGGTGTGGTCGTTGGGCAGGAGCATGATCGAGAGGGCCGGCATCTTGCCTGTGCGCTCGAACTGGGTCAGGTCGGCGAGGTACTGGTCGGCGCGCCACTGATCGGAAACAGTCTGCGGGAAGCCGATGAAGCGCGGGTGCAAGAAGCGGCGCAGGGCCGCGTTGTCGGTCTCGGCCTTGATGGTGTACTGGTTGGCGCCCGACTGGTAGTCGCGCCAGAGGTCGGTCCACGTCGGCTTCTTCCTGCCATCCGGCGCCAGCACCTTGGGCCTATTCACGAACTCGCCGTAGACGCGCACGCTGAGGCCCCGGGCGGCGGCGGCATTCCAGAGGAAGCCCGCCGGCGAGTAGGCCAGGGCGTCGCCGCCGTCGTAGGGATAGCTGCGAGCGTAGGACTGGTAGTTCTGCTCCATATATCCGTTGGCCACGGAGGAGGAGACCCACTGGTGGCCGTCCGCGGAGTTGGTGCCGCTGGTGTAGGTGTTGTCGAGCAACACGAACTGCCTAGCCAGGGCATGCTGGTTCGGCGTCACGTTCTCACCGAAGATCGTCAGCGCCGGGTCGCCGTTGCCCTCCTTGATGTCGCCCAGCGTGGTGTCGTAGGTGTGGTTCTCTTTGATGATGTAGACGACGTGCCTGAAGACCGAGGGCTCGCCCACGCGCTCGGGCACAGGCCGCGGCTCCATTCCCCGGCGCGGCCCGGGCTCGATACCCCACTTGTTGTTGGCCGCAACCCTATGGTTCAGGGCATCAAGGGCGCTCAGGTCGGCCTCGCCCAGGAACTGAACCGAACCGACGTTGTCGTGGACGCCGAAGCGATTGGTCTTAGCGATCGGCCTGCTGCCGACGCCCTTGGAGCAGGCGACAACGATCTTGTCGCCGCAGAGCGCCACGTCGATGGGATACCAGGCCGAGGGCGCCCATCCAAGCACGCGGGTCGTGTCGCCGGCTTCCACCACAGCCAGCGCATTGGCGCCGCCGCAGGTGACGTAGAGCCGTTGGCCATCCCGGCTCAGGGCCACTCCGGTGGGCATCTGGCCGAAGCCGGGGTCGTCGGCGGGCCTCAGGGAAAGCGTTCGGACGACGCGGCGGCGGACCAGATCGATCACGCTCAGATCGTCGCTGTCGGAGTTGGCTACCCAGGCGGTCCGGCCGTCGGGTGAGACGGCCATGCCGGAGGGCTGCCGACCCACGTCGAGGTGTTGCATCGCCAGCGTCGTCGTATCGATGATCGTGACCGTACCGCGCCGTGCAGCGTCGGTGCGGCGGTCAATGGCCAGGGCCGCGCCGGCGGAGAGCGCCGAGCCACTACTGCCCGGCCGTGCAGGCCGTCCGCCGCGATTGGCCACCAGCAGCGTGCGGCCATCAGGCGAAAGGGCGACGTGGTAGGGGCAGACGCCTACGGGGACGGTCGACGACACGGTGAGGGAGCGAAGATCCACCACCGCCACGGCGTTGCGCATCCCCAGCGCGACGTAGAGCGTGGCGCCGTCCGGCGAGACGGCCAGGCCCGCAGGCTGAGGCGCAAGCTTACCCTCGGCCACCACGATGCGGGCGCCGACGGTCCACTTGTCGCCGGAGCGGATCAGCTTGAAAACCTTGCCATCGCTTGCCGAGGCATAGAGCGACTGGCTATCGGGGGTCCACGCGAGCCCCAATGGACCCGCGCCGAAGCCCACCTGCTCGACCTGCCTGCCGTCGGGGGCGTAGAAGATGATACGGCTGGTGGCAAGGACCGCGACACAGCTTCCGTCCGGCGCCGTGGCCACATCCTTGGGGCGCGCCCCCTCGGTGCGGTTCAGCAACCCGGCCGGCGTGATGGTCTGGTTAGTGGAGACGAAGACTGACCCGTCCTGCTGGAACCCGACCCTGGGCGGCGCGTCATCACCGCGGTTGCCGCCGGCAGAGGCAGCAACGATCGCGGCGACCGCAGTCGCCGACATCCCGATGAACCTGAACGCCATAGCAGCTCTCCGGCGGCGACCGGCGGCGCCGATCCCGCGCATTTCGGCCCCACCCTGAGGCGAGGCGTACTGGGTCGGCAGCCCCGGCTAACCGGGCCGTCGCACCCGTCGTAGTAAGCATAGACCAAATCGCGCCGAGCGCATCCGGCTGTAGGGAGAAAGCCATGACGATCCGCCCAGTTAGCCGTGCTACACAGTCGGCTCCTACGTTGGAAGGCGCCGGAGTGCGCCTGCGCAGGGCATTCGGGTTCGGTGATACGGACGAGACCGATCCGTTCCTTCTCCTGGACGACTTCCGCGGTGATCGCAGCGAGGACTACGCCGCCGGCTTCCCATGGCACCCGCACCGGGGGATCGAGACGATCACCTACGTACTCGCCGGTTCGGTGGCCCACGCCGACAGCATCGGCAACGCGGGTGAGATCGGTCCCGGAGACGTGCAGTGGATGACCGCCGGCCGAGGCATCATGCACCAGGAGATGCCCCGGGGCGACGCCCAGGGCCGGATGTACGGCTTCCAACTTTGGGCCAACCTGCCGGCGGCCGCCAAGATGTGCGCGCCCCGCTACCAGGACATCCCCTCCTGCGGGATACCCGAGGCGTCGGAGGGCGACGGCGTGGTCGCACGGGTGGTATGCGGGGAGCTTTGGGGCGTGACCGGGCCGGTCGAGGGCATCGCCGCGAACCCAACCTATCTGGACGTGACCGTGCCGGCGGGCGCCCGCAAGGCGTTGCCGGTGGACGACGCGGCGAACGCATTTGCCTACGTGTTCGACGGCTCGGCCCGGTTCGCCGACCCCTCTTCGCCCGTCGCGGGCAATCGGACCCTTGTGCTCTTCGACGGCGGCAACGAAGTCGTGGTGGAGGCCGGCGAGACCGGAACGCGCTTCCTGCTCGTCTCGGGCCGTCCTCTCCGTGAGCCGGTAGCGTGGCGCGGCCCCATCGCCATGAACACCGACAATGAGCTACGCCAGGCCTTCGCTCAGCTTCAGCAGGGCAGCTTCCTCGACGTGCGGTGAGGCGCGTGACGGCTTGAGCGGACGGTCGCACTTGCCAAAGTTGGCTGGCGGTGTTATCATGGCGGGCAACCGAGAGCGGCGTTCAACGCCGCCGAGAAGAAAGGAAGCCATCCGTATGCAACGCTGCAAGGGCTTTACCCTCATCGAGCTGCTGGTCGTCATCGCGATCATCGCCATTCTGGCGGCGATCCTCTTCCCAGTGTTTGCTCAGGCACGCGAGAAGGCAAGGGCCATCACCTGTGTCTCCAACCTGAAGCAGATGGGGACGGCGCTGATGATGTACGAGCAGGACTACGACGAGGCCTTCCTCCCGCCGCACATGGGTGTGCCCACCAGCGGCGCGGGTCTGATGAACAACAACTGGACCTGGGACCGCCTCGCACAGCCCTACATGAAGAACTATGGGATCATCACCTGTCCCAGCGACCAGTTCACGCCCACGCTCGACACGACGTTCGGCAAGGGCATCCAGCGCTCCTACACCATGCCCTGCCACTTCGGTTGGAACTGGTGGGAGGGCGGCGACTACGGCAGGCACTACCGCGTCAAGGCCTCAGCGGCGCAGTTCCCGGCCCTCACGGTCCGCCTCTACGAGCGCGACAACTGCAATAACGGCCAGTGGGACTGGTGCGCGGTGGGCGATGGAGCCAACGAGGTGGCGGCCCGCCACAACGTGATGACGAACTTCGTCTATGCCGACGGCCATGCCAAGCCGTTCCGCACCGATCCCGGCGCCGGCGACTTCCCGAAGCTGCCCGGCTATCGCTGCTGGAACGTCTGGTACGGCGGCTACCAGGCCGGCGCAGGGCTTGCGGCCCGCTGGGGCGGCAACTGGCATGACATCCTGCCCTTCCATGAGGGCGTGGATGTGACCTGCGGCGGCAACGCGGGCACCTACCCCTAGGCATCGGCCACCCGAAAAGAGCAACCCATGAAGACAGAGGTTAGCCCCGTGATCATCGTCATCGCCCTGGTGGCGGTGCTCGCGGTGGTGGTCGGTTTTGGCTACAAGGCGGCCCGTCCGGCGCCCTACAAGATGTCGCCGGGTGGCGGCCCGCGGGCCGTCAACACCACGGGCGCACCCATGGCATCGTCCGGTGGCGTCGTTACGCCGTCCGGCGGCATGGTGTCGCCCAACGCGTCGGGTCAGGGCCGGCCCGGCGTGGGCTCTGGCAGCGGCATGGCTCCGGCCGGTGCGCCCGTTTCGACATCGGGTGGCATGAGCATGGGCATGGGCAACAGCCCGATGTCGGGGGGCTTCCCACCGCCCGGCGCGCCGAGGTAGACTGCGCCGGTCACTGTTCCATCAGGCCCGCCTCGACCGTTGGGGCGGGCCTTCCCATACCGGCACGGCGAAAGGACGGCGCACAGCCACCATGGTTCGCAGTCTGCTGCTGGGTCTCGGGTTCGGCTTCGCCTGCGTGGTGCAGCCGGGGCCCATGCAGGCCTACTTCCTTTCGCGGGTGGCCCAGGTTGGGTGGCGCCGAACGCTCCCGGCAAGCCTGGCGCCGCTGGTGAGCGACGGCTTCATCGCGCTGGCGGTGCTGTCTGTTCTGCGGCATGTGTCGGAGGGTATGCAGCGCGGCCTGCAGGGGGCAGGCGGCGTGGCGCTGCTCGCACTGGCCATCCTGACGCTCCGTGGGACCCGCGCCGCAACCGACTGCACAGGGCAGGAGAAGCCAGGCGCCGCTCCGCGCAGCCTGGCCCAGGCCGTCCTCGTGAATGTGCTGAACCCCGGCCCCTACCTGGGATGGAGCCTGGTCCTCGGGCCGGAAGTCCTTCGGCGATGGCCAGGGGAACCCGCAGCTGCCATAGCCGTCGTGGCGGCGTTCTACGCGACGCTCACCCTGGGCAACGCGCTCACCATCGCTGCCATCGGCGGCCTGCATGGGCTGGCGCCCGGACGTATGCGCGCCCTCCTGCCGATCTCGGCGGCGGTGTTGGCGATCCTCGGGGCCAGCAACCTGGTGGGCAGCCTCCGCTAACGGGCCGCGCCGCCCTCCAGCCGCTGGATGGCGGTCTTCAGCAGGTTGGTCATGGTGTAGGGCTCGTCTTCCGGCTCCGCCTTGCTAGGGAACTTGTACCACGTCTGGAAGATGAGGCCGTCGGCCTTGCCGCCCGCTGCCAGGTAGGTCTCCAGGTACTTCAGCGTGGTCCGCTGGAAGGCCTCCTCGGAGGCGTCTCCGCCGCCCTGCGAGTTCACGATGAGGTTGAACCGGAGGCCCCGCGACTTCACGGTCTTCTCGAGATCCAGCAGGCGGCGCATCCAATCCACCTTCGCCACGTCGACCGGCTTGGTGGGTTGGGCTTCGCCCTTCATGGACGCCCAGGCCTTGTGCGACTGCATCCCGACGATGTACTCATACGGGTTATCGGCCGTCACGCCGCGCAGGGGGACCCGGGCCGCGCGGCAACCGTCCAGCGTCTTGCGCAGCACGTCGTAGTAGTCGCCATAGAACATGCCGCCCCAGTAGGATGGCTCGCCGCGCCAGCCCCAGTTAGGGAAGTTGGTCAGGACGTAGAACTGGATGCCAGGGAACGCTTTGGCCACGGTTCGCATGTAGGCCACCAACTCCGTGACGCACTGGTCCACCGAGGCGAGGCCGGGGATGTCGCCGCGGCCCACGTCGGAGCCGGGCCAGAACATGCGGCGCACGGGCCCGTCCAGGTTCAGGTAGGCGATCTTCGCCCCTACGCGAACCAGGTTCTGGATCTTGCTGATCTCGGATCGGGCCGTCTCCTCGCCCACACCAGGCGCCATGGTCGTGCGAACCGTGTCCGAGATGCCCTTGGGACTCGGTGCGGTGAAGTCGGCGGTCTGGCTCTTCCAGTCGAAGTAGCCGCACTCTAACGCAATCTTGATGCCGTTGCGGTTGCACTGCTCCACAATGCCCCGGAGATCCTCCTCGGGAGTCAGAAATGCCACCGCATTGATGGCAAACTCAAGCACGGTCAGCCGGCGCTTCACGAAGTCCCATCGGGCGCCTGGGCGGCCCAGGGGCTCCAGTTGCACCATGTTCATCCACACTTCCGGCTGTCTGCCCTCCGGCTTGCCGTTCGCCGGCATAGCCGCCAGCGCCATGGCCGCCACCACCGTTGCCATCACCATCTCAGACTCCTCCGTTCGCCTGAAGCGCGGCCAGATCGCCGGCACGGTCGATGTCGGTCGCCAGTTCGGGGAAGCCGCTCACCACGGCGCGGGCCTTGCCGCCGATGAGCCGAGAGACGGCCTGCTCCAGCGACGCGATATCGGCGAATGGCCGCTTGAGCGCCAGGGTGAGGAGCACCCGCATGAGCGTACCCGGCCCCAACATGGCGCCTAGCCTCAGCGGGCTCTTGCGAGCCGCGAAGGCCTGGGAGATGCGTGGTTCGTTGGATCGCAGGAACGAGGGCTTGAGCAGCATCAGGTTGCCGCCGGTGTAGTTGCCTTCGTGCAGCGTCAGCGCGGTGCGCTTGATGCCTGGATAGCGTGCGTAGCAGGCCTCAACGGTCACCACGGGCCAGACCAGGTCGGCATCCAGCGGCAGAGCGGCCTCGACGAAGTCGGTGACGGATTCGGCAGTGAGGAAGGGGATGTCGCAGGTGGCAAGCAGCACGAAGGGCGCGTCGGTGTGCGTGACCTCCAACCCGGAGTAGATGTTCGGCACGAAGCCGCCGCGGTCGCCAGCCACGGTGTAACGTCCGTCCGGTGGCAGCGGACCCACCACGGCGACGCCGTCCACGGCGGGCGATGCCGCCAGCGCGTCAACTACGAAGTCAACCATGCGGCGACCGTTGTAGGGAATATCGGCGCGGTGGGTCACGCCCGCCGCCGCGGCGATCTCCGGGTGTGCCGGCCCTCCGGCGAGTACGATGGCAGGGCAGCTACTCAATATCGATCACCATGGCTTGCTCCCGTGTCAGGGTCTTGCAGACGTGGACCTGCATACCGGAGACCCGCAGGCGGGCACCGATCGCCTCGGCATCCCCTGCGGAGGCGGCCACACCCAGTACGCAGGCGCCGCTACCACAGAGCAGCGCCCGCGAGGCCCGGGCCATGAGCAGGCTGTCATAGGCCGCGGCGACCTCGGGCGACTGGGCCAGGACGACCTCCTCGAAGTCGTTGGTCATCCGGCGCACCACCGCGGCCGGATCGCCGATGCCGAGGGCCTCCCTCCATCCGCCGGGTGCCGCGAGCCGAGCGGCGCTCCGGCTTGGCGTCCAGGGCGGCGTAGGCCCTGCCGGTGGAGACGCCCACAGCAGGCTTCACGATCACGAAATGCAGTTCCGGTCCGTCAGGCAGCGGCTGCACCCGCTCGCCGCGGCCACGGACCGATGCGGCGCCCCCTGTGAGGAAGAAGGGCACATCGGAACCGATCGCCGAGGCCACCTGCGCCAGCCCCTCGACAGGCGTATGCAGCTCTAGCAGGGCGTCGACGGCACGCAGGGCCGCGGCCGCGTCGGAGCTTCCGCCACCCAGCCCGGCCTCGGCGGGGATGCGCTTCCGCAGGCGCAACGCGATGCCGTCGGTGCGGCGATGGTGCGCCAAGAGCGCCCGAACGGCCGCCACCGCCAGGTTCCGGTCGTCGCGGGGCACGCCCGGCGCGTCGCAGGTCAGCGTGATGCCTCCGCCGGCGCGTTCCGCCTCCACCGCATCGCCGAGCGAGATGCTCTGCATCACGGACGCAAGGTTGTGGTAGCCGTCGGGCCGCGGGCTCAGCACGTCCAGCGTGTAGTTGACCTTGGCGAAGGCGTGAATGCGGATCAAGAGCGTGTCCTACGGTCGAGGCGGCCGTCGCCGTGCCCGTCTCAGCGACTGCTATACTGTACCTTAGCGCATTCGCCGCCGCCACTCGCCAGGAGGGCCTCGTCGCCATGCCCAGCCAGAGCCCCAGCCGGCCCACACACGACCTCTCGACCCGCGACCGCCAGATCGAGGCAGTCCATCATATCACCCGCCTGCTCGCCGCCCAGTTGGACGTCGATGACCGGCTACGCGACATCCTCGACGTCTCCATGGGCGTGGTGGAGGCTTCGGCGGGCTCCATCCTGCTGTACCGCGAGGCTGACGATCGGCTGGTCTTCCGACACGTGGTGGGCCCGGAGAGCTCCCGCGAGCTGTTGGGCCACTCCTTCGGCGCCTCCGAGGGCATCGCCGGGAAGGTCTTCCGCAACGGGGCGGCCGTGATCGAGAACGCCCCGGCAGACCAGCCCGCCCACCGCGCCGACATCGGCGAGGCCGTGGGCTTCACCACGCGCAACATGGTCACCGTGCCGCTGGTCCACCAGGCAGGCACGCCCGTGGGCATCATGCAGTTGCTGAACAAGCGCTCGGGCGGATTCGACGATACCGACCTTGCCGTCCTGGAGATCGTCGGGGCCATCGCCGCCACCGCGATCCTGAACGCCGACCTCCACCGTAGGGCGGAGCAGGCCCGCATCGCCACCGCCGTGGGCGACCTGAGCCACGACATCAAGAACAAGGTGGCGCCCATCTACATGGCCGCCGTCATGCTGAAACCGGACCTCGACGCCATGTTCAGCGACCTCGATGCAGTGCTGGCTTCGGCGCCCGAGGATATCCGCGAGAGCGTCAGCCACGCCGCCCGGTACGTGCGCCGGGGCTACGCAGAGCAACTGGCCATCGTCCTGGACCAGGTACAAATCGTGCAGGAGCACACGAAGCGCATCTCGGACGTCATGAAGGGCATCTCTACCGAGCCGAACCTGGAGATGACCGACGTGGCGGCCCTTGTTGCCGACCAGCTACGCGAGCTCGAGCCGCTGGCCAAGGCCGGCGACGTCGCCCTCCACGCCCGCGTCGATGCCTCGGGCCCCTGCCGCGTCGATCGCTTCTTCATGCGGAGCGCGATCTTCAACCTGGTGAACAACGCGATCCCGGAGACGCCTCCGGGCGGCTCGGTCACCGTTGATGTCCGCTGCGCGGAGGACGCCGGCTTCCCTTGCGGCCGATGCCTGATCATCGAGGTCGCCGATACAGGCAAGGGGATGCCCCCGCATGTGCTGGAGCGCATCCTCCGCGGCGACCCGACCAGCACCAAGAAGACCGGCACCGGACTGGGCACACGCATCGTCTTCAACGCCGCCCGGGCGCACAAAGGGCGGCTTGAGGGGCATAGCGAAGAGGGGCGAGGCACCGTGCTCCGACTGCGCGTACCCTTCATCTGCGACTAGCCGCCTCGCGGCCATGGGAGCTAACCGACACATGACCCGCCTCTTCGCACGCCTAGTGGCGGTGGTGGTGCTTGTCACCGCCACGCTCGCCGCATCAGCCGACCAGACCCGCGTCCAGGACGTGGTCTACGGCCACAAGCTCGGAATGGCTCTGACCATGGACGTCTTCAAGCCAGAGAAGCCCAACGGCATCGGCATTGTGTGGATGGTCTCCGGCGGCTGGGTGAGCAACCACAGCAGCATTAACCCGGAGGTCGCCAAGGCGTTTACAAGCCGCGGCATGACCATGTTCCAGGTCTGCCACGGTTCCGCGCCGCGTTTCACCGTGGCCGAGGCGGTGGCTGATGTGAGCCGCGCCGTGCGCTTCATACGCACCCGGGCGGCCGACTGGGGCGTCGACCCCAATAAGCTTGCGGCTTGCGGCGGCAGCGCGGGCGGGCACCTGTCACTCATGATGGGTTGCTGCGGCTCCCCGGGGCCGGCCGACGCCAAGGACCCCATCGACCGCGCCTCCAGCCGCGTGCAGGCTGTGGCCTGCTTCTTCCCGCCCTGCGACTTCCTGAACTACTACAAAGAGGGCCAGCGCGCCATCGACAACCCGCTGCTGAAGAGCTTCTGGCCGGCCTTCGGCGTGGACGAGAAGACCACCCCGGAGCGCAAGATCGAGATCGCACGGGAGATCTCGCCCATCTACGGGGTGAGCAAGGAGACGGCGCCCACGCTCATCATCCACGGCGACGCCGACCTGCTGGTGCCGATCCAACAGAGCAAGCTGATCATGCAGAAGCTCAAGGAGATGGGCGTTCCGGCGGACCTCCAGGTACGCCCGGGGAAGGCCCACGGCTGGCCCGGCATCGAGGATGAAGCCTCGACGCTGGCCGACTGGGTGGAAAGGCACCTGGGGAAGTAGCCCCCGAGACGAGGAGGATGCGCTACAGCTCCAGCCTGAAGCGCATCTTCCGGCGTTCGCCCCGCTCATACATGTCGTTGCCCGGCGGCAGGTCCACGGTCTCGATGAAGGTCGCACCCAGCCGCTCGCAGGTGATGCGCGACGCGGCGTTCTCCGGGTTGCACGTGATCCACAGCGCCGGGAACCCCAGCTTGCGGGCCAGCGGCAGCAATAGCCGCACGGCCCGCTCTGCCCGGCGCTTGCCGCGGTAGGACGGGTAGACGTGGTATCCGATGTGCCCCGAGTACTGCTGGATAGTGGGCGAGTCCCCTACCCTCAGATCGATGCGGCCCATGAGCGCGCCATTGGCGGCATGGAGCATGGAGAACCGGTAGCAGGGGTACCAGCCACGGTCTGGGTCTCCGTCCAGCCGCCGCTCCAGCGTGAGGCAGAGGTCACCCTCCTGTAGCGGACCCACGTCGGGTAGTTCGGACTGCCTCGACACCGCCTGCTTATTGAACAGGCGCGGAAGGGAGAGCCTCACGGCGCGACGGCCGGCGGCGCCAGGTCGCGGACACAGCGGAACCCGATGGTGGCGCAACGGTCCAGCCCCGGATGCATGAGCAGGAACCGCGTGTGCGAGTCGAGCCGCTGTGGCCCCCCGTGCACGTACCAGAGCGAACCGGGCGCGTCAAAGCCGGACCCGCCCCGGACGATACAGGAGCGCGTGTAGCCGTCGCTCCTCTCGCTCTCCGTCAGTTGCCAGACGTTGCCCGCCATGTCATAGCAGCCCCAGATACTCCGACCGTCGGGATGCGCCCGCACCGGCTCCGGCCGTGGGCCTGCGCACCGCGCTGCGTCGAAGGCGTCGCCCCAGGGCCACACGCGCCCGGTATCGCCCTGCGCCGCGCGCTGCCACTCGGCCTCGGTGGGGATACGCTTGCCCGCCCATCGTGCATAGGCCCGGGCGTCGCTCAGGTCCACGTAGACCACGGGCAACTCCTCGGCGCCTGCCGGGCAGGCGTCGCCGCCCCAGTGACGCAGGAAGCTGTCCGCACAGGCCGGACGGTAGCCGGTCGCCTTGAGGAATGCGGCGTACTGGCCATTGGTGACCAGGGCCTCGTCGACGGCGAATGCGGCTACGTCCACGGCGAAGTCGTGGGTCAGCGCCTCATTGTGCGGGAGGCCCACGAGGAGGCTCGACAGACGCTCGGACGGTAGGCCCGGATCGGCGTAGCAGCCGCACTCTCGACGCTCATGATGCAGCCGCATGCGGGCTCGGCCGGCATCGACGCGCACCATGCCGGCGGGCAGCGGCGCCCCGGGCGGCAGCGGCTCACACGCCTGCGGCGGGCGGGGCGCCATGGCGGCGGCCAGCCGCTGGAGCAGCGCGGCCTCAGGCTCAGTCGCGGCAGGGGCGTCAGGCGGCGCGAATTCCGCGGCGATGCGGCGCACGCGCTCCCTGGCTACGCGGGTCCATGCCACGGCGACGGCGGCGTAGCGGCTCGGCTCGACGCTGATGCCGCCGTCCGGACCGATGGCCAGCTCCCGGCCCGTCCAGAGGTCCCACGCCTGGGCGCCGGCACGCCGTGCGGCAGTGCGGACCAGCGGCCCGCCGGCGCCGCTCCGGTCCAGCGTCAGGGTCAGTTCCAGGCCGTTGGAGCGCCACCGCGACGCGAAAGCGCCTGCACGCAGCGTAGGCACGGCGGGCTCCCAGCGATCGGATGCCAACTCGGGCGTGAAGGAGCGCAGGATGCCAGATGCGCGCTTCCACGCCGCGCAGTCCTCAGCGCTCCACGGAACCCAGCTCCCGAAGACGTTCTCCCAGACCATCATGCCAGAACCGTTGAGCCACGCCTCGTCAATCTCGGACTGGTGGGTCCGCGACCAGCGCTGGATGCGGTGCTGCATGTGGCGCGGCTCGATCCACTTCAGCAGCATCACGGAGGGCTCGTCGTAGGCCGGGCCCCACTGCGCCCAACTGGAGCTACAGAGGCTGGTCTGCTCCAACGGAGGCGCTCCCTCGGGCTCGAAGATGACCCCGGGCCTCCCGGCGTCGATGGCGGCGCGAAGGTCCGCCGGCGCGGCGGTCATGGTGTCGAGGAAGATGCCGTCAGCCTCCATCTCGAGTACCAAAGCAGCCAGCGCCTCGGTGTCGGTGCCTGCCTCGCGGCGCGTGCCCGTGTCCCAGGGGTTGTAGTCGATGAAGCAGCGCGTGCCACGTGCGCGCATCCGCCGGGTGAGGTCGCGCAGGCCCTGCAAGCCGCCGGGGAGGTCGCGGTAGAAGTCGAACTGGTTGCGATCGTCCACGCCGATGCGTGGGTAGGCGTGCCACAGCACCAGCGAATCGACATGCCCCACACGCCGCTCCAGGTCGTCGATCCAGGCGTCAACCGTGAGCTTACCTGTCTCAGGGCTGCAGAGCGCGGCGTCATAGAGGAACGCGAAGGCGCAGGTGAAGTTGCCCGCGCCCCAAGCAAGGTCGCGCCGGCCGTAGATGCTGCGATCCAGCCTGGCGGCTCGCGATCCGGGGCTACCCAGCGTTGCCACGCGCCCTGCCGGGCCTGGCATGTCCATCTCCACGGAGTGCAGCGTCCACCTGCCGGGCGCCGCGTCGAACGTGCCATCCTGGCCGAGGATGGGCACCGCAATGGCTCCGGCCGGGAGTTCCGGCACCTCGGCGGCCAGCCGCACTCGGCCCCGCCGGCCCGGCGCACCCGCATGCGCAGAGGTCCGAACGGTCGACCAGCCCGCCCAGGCGCCGCTCTTGCCATCGATGTAATCGAATGCCAGGCAGAGGCGCGCGTTGCCGGCCAGCGGCGTCACATCGGCCGTCAGCGTCACCGTCTCGCCGGGCTTCAGGGCCACCTTGCGGGCGGCTTCGGGTTGCAGGCGAACCCAGGCCCGCGTGCCGGTGTAGGTCACGGCGATATCGGTCAGCGGCCGGCTGCGCGCCTGTCGCCGCATCGCCTCCATGGCCGCCAGCCACGCCGTGCGATCCTGCCCGGGCAGGGGGTAGCGCACGGAGCCCCAGCGGATCTCCAGGCTCGGCGCCTCGGAACCGGGCTCGGCTCGCCGGGCGTCGCCGCCGTCGGCCACCCAGAGGCCCGGCGCGTAGGCCATGCGCACGGTGGCGGCAGGCGGCGGGGGAGGCGCGAGAGCGAGCAGCATGGGCGTCAGGCCTCCTTGACGAACAGGATGGGCCTCCCCAGCCTGGCGGCCATGCGCGGGGCCACGCTGGCCTCCACGATGGCCTCGATGCCGGTGCTGCCGTGGGTGGCCAGGACCACCAGCCCCGCCTCGATCTGGTCGGCGTACCCCGTCAGGGAGGCCACGGTTTCGCCCCGCAGGACGGTCGTTCGGACGGTGGCGCCGCGCTGGGCGCAGGGCGCGGCCATGGCTGCCAGGTCGCGGGCGGCGCCCTCCTCGGCGAGGTCGAGGATGGCACGCATGGTTCGCGGAAGGGTGATCCCGGTGCGGCGGCGAGCGTCCGCGAGCGTCTCCGGCGTGGGCACGGCCAGGGCTAGATGGAGGGTCGCCCCGAACGCGCACGCCAGCGCTGATGCCAGCCGCAACGCACCGCTCTGGTCGTGCTCGCCGTCCACGGGCGCGAGGATGTCCGAAAGCTCGAAGGGCACGGGCGAGCCGTCCGCCGCGGGCTGAAGCATGAGAATCGGCCAGGCGCCGCGCTGGAGTACCTGCTGCGCGATGCGGCCGATGAACAGGTCGCGAAGGCCACCACTACCATGAGCGCAGAGGACCACCAGATCGGGAGCCATCTCGACGGCGTGCTGGACGATGCTGCCCGCAACGCTACCTTCGCGGGTCTCGTGCGCGTGTAGTTCAACACTGACGCCGGCATCGGCCAGCCTGGAAGCCGCCCGCTGCAGGTACCCCTCGGCGGCCTGCAGGTCGGCGAGGTGCGCCTCGCCGTGGATGGTGGCGGGCGGTCTCTCCTCTAGCACATGCAGCAGGGCCACCTCGGCGCCGAACCGCGTCGCCAGCGCGATAAGCGACGGGAGCACGGCCTCGGCCAGCCGCGACCCGTCCAACGGCGCCAGGATTCTGCGAACGATGCAGGCGTCTCGCCCGGGCATGGCTATCCTCCGGTAACGACCTTATAGATGATGTAAAGGTTAAGCGATACGATCACCGCGGTCACGGCCCAGGCCGCAACAGTGGTGGCCTTGCCGTTCACCAAGACGCCCATGAGTGAGCGGTTCGACGTAAACAGCACCAGCGGGGCCAACGCGAAGGGGACGCCGAAGCTCAGCACCACCTGGCTCGCGATGAGCACCTGGGTCGGGTCCAAACCCATTGCCATCACCGCGATGGAGGGTGCCATGGTGACGCCGCGCCGGATCCACAGCGGGACCTTGTGCTTAAGGAACCCCTGCATGATGACCTGGCCCGCCATAGTGCCCACGGCCGAGGAGGAGAGCCCCGCGGCCAGCAGCGAGACGCCGAAGAAGGCGCTGGAGAGCGGCCCCAGCAACGGGGTCAGGGTGCGGTGCGCCTCCTCGATGGTGGCGACGCCGCTGAGGCCCTGGGCGTGGAAGGTGGATGCCGCCATGATCAACATGGCCGCGTTGACGAACCCCGCCAGCCCCATGGCCATGACTATATCCGCGATCTCGAAGCGCACCAGCCGCTTGAGCAGGTCCGGGTGGCGCGTGACGATACGGCCCTGGGTCAGCGCCGAGTGAAGGAAGATAACGTGGGGCATCACCGTGGCGCCCAGGATGCCTGAGGCCAGCACGACACTCTCGGGGCCATCGAAGCGCGGCATCACGGTCGCACGGCCGATGGCGCCCCAGTCCGGTCGGCCCAGCAGCGTCTCGGCCACGTAACAGAGGGCGATGACGCCCACCATGACCGCGATGACGGCCTCCAGCGGCCGGAAGCCCCGATGCTCGAGGCCGAGGATGACGAACGTGGCAAACGCCGTGATGATGCCGCCCCATAGCAGGGGGATGTGGAAGAGCAGTTGCAGACCCACGGCCGCGCCAAGAAACTCGGCCAGGTCGGTGGCCATGGCGACCAGCTCGGCCAGCACCCACATCATCCAGACCATCCAGCGCGGCAACCGGTCGCGGCATACCTCCGCCAGGTTGGAGCCGGTGGCGATGCCCAGCTTGGCCGACAGGGTCTGGACCAGCATGGCCATAAGATTGCTGGCCACGATGACCCATATCAGCATATAGCCGAAGCGGGCGCCGGCCTGGATGTTGGTAGCGAAGTTGCCCGGGTCGACGTAGGCCACCGAAGCCACGAAGGCAGGACCCAGGAACGGCAGGAGGCGACCGGCGCAGCCCCTCTTCTCGTCGCCGGCAAGTACGCCCTCGGCGGCCTTCTGCACTCCGGCGTTGGACATCCGGCCCTCGGGCGCGCCCTGGCTCATGGGCTATAGCTCCGGCTCGGAGCCGCCCCCGCCGCCATCCGCCCCGGCATCATCGCCCTTCTCCATCTCCTCTTCGAAGGCCTGCTCCAGATCGCCGCCCATATCCTCATCCATGGCGGCGCTCATGTCCTTGACCCACTTCTTGATGGCCTTGGGGTCGTTCTCCAGGTCGCCGTAGGAGGCTTCGTCGCAGAGGCTCTCCATGGTCTCATCCTCGGAACGGAGCCGCGCAAAGCGGGAGACGCGCTTCTCGGCGTCCTGGCTGCCGCATCGCGGGCACGCGGCGGGCTTCGGATTAGCGAGCACACCCACCAGCGCACTGTACCTGCGGCCGCACTGCTTGCAGTCGTACTCAAAGATCGGCATGGCCGGAACTCCTTGCAGCCCGACAGGGGCATCGTGTGCAACATTCTACCCCTGACACCCGAGGCCGCCTCGGCTCCGCACGGAGCAAGTATGTAGCCATGCTAAAAAACCGTGCGGCGAACGGGAAACGGCGGTCGCCTCCATGCGTATGAACTTGTAGCCGCCCGACGGCGCAGGTCACGAGCGCCGCGGGCATGAAGACCTTCGCACGAGAACTATGAGGAGACATGAAATGGCCACCTTCACGCTACCCGCGCTACCCTACGCTTTCGACGCGCTTGAGCCGCACATCGATGCCAAGACGATGGAGATCCACCACGACAAGCATCACGCGGCCTACGTCAACAACCTGAACGACGCCCTTAAGGACCATCCGGACCTCCAGGCCAAGAGCATCGAGGAGTTGCTGAAGGGGCTGGGGCAGGTGCCCGAGGCGATCCGCACCAAGGTTCGCAACAACGGCGGCGGCCACTGCAACCACACCCTCTTCTGGGATTTGATGAAGCCCGGCGGCCCGACGGCCCCCACCGGCGAGTTGCTGGAGGCCATCAACGGCTCCTTCGGCAGCATCGCCGAGATGTCCAAGCAGGTCAACGCCAGCGGCGCCACGCGCTTCGGCAGCGGCTGGGCCTGGGTTGTGCTGGACGACAAGAAGAACCTGGCCATCCTCAGCACCGCGAACCAGGACTCGCCCATCACGGACGGCCTGGCGCCGATCCTGACCATCGACGTCTGGGAGCACGCCTACTACCTCAAGTACCAGAACCGCCGCCCCGACTACCTGACGGCTTGGTGGAACGTGGTGAACTGGGACGAGGTCGCCAAGCGCTTCGCCGCCGCGAAGTAGCGTCCGGCGCTGGGCCAAACGCATCACATCGAGGGGTCGGGACAACGCAGTCCCGGCCCCTCTGTGCATCAGGCGGCCTCGGCCTCTGCGGTCACCGAGCGCTCGCCCCTGCAACCCCACCGAATACCCAGCAATACCCGCCACCAGCCCGTCATCCTGAGTAGCGCGAACGACCTCCAGTGCGGTTCCACTGCACCCTCGCCCCGGATGCGCCGGCAGCCCGCCCGTCCCGCCTCAGATCTCCTCGAGGGCGATCTCCATCTCCAGGTGCAGCCACCCGCCGTCCCATTCCTTGCTCACGAGGGCGGCCGTCAGGCGCTTGCCCGCGTCCATCAGGCGGGCGAGCACCTCGTTGCTGTCGGCGGGCACGTACCCGAGCTTCCTGCGCCGGGAGCTGAGCACTCGGATGGCCATGGGGTCATGCCTGTTCGCCGGTTCGCGCAGCAGGACCAGGCACTCGCCGACCTGCAACCTCGGCTCCTCATCCTCGAGGTCGGCATAGCCGGTACCAGCCACATGGCACCGCAGCAGCTTCACCCGCCGGCCGTAGGGCAGGGCCAGCCCGCCCTCGCGGTCCGGTCCGACCACCAGGCCCACATGCCCGCCGCCGACGATCGTCAGGTCAGCGCCCACTGATGGCCTCGCTCTCGATGCCGGCCAGCGCCAGCATCAGGTCTACTCGGCGCTCCTTTTCCGCGTCGATCGACGCACGGATCACGGCGCGCTGCTCCTCGACCCACGTCTCGTCCTCGATGCACGCGATCAGGGTGAACGGCCATGTGGCCCTGATCTCTGCCAGCCTCGCCACCACGCCGCCGACCTGCGACTGCAGTTCCGCTCGGCGCACCCGCGGGGCCTCCAAGCTGTCCAGCGCCGGCGGCGGGAGCCCATGCCCCTCGGCCAGTAGCGCCAGCGCCTTCATTCGGCCCAGGTCACCGGACCCATAGGCGTCCTGGATGGCCAGCCATAGCTGGGCCGCCTCGGGGGTCTGGTTGGGGTTCACGTCGGCGTGCAGCTTCAGCGCAAGGGTACGGAACAGGCTCCGCAAGGCGCGCTCCTCATCCGGGGTGACCGTCTGCGACAGCATCTCGAGCGCCGTGTCGATCTTCGCCCGCTCCCGGTGGAGCCGCACCTCCCACTCAATGAACTCCGCATCGAGGACCCTGTCGACCTCCACGAGGCCGGGCAAGGCGCCCCGGTTCAGGGCGGACTGCATGAGCTCGAGCCTGCGCACCATGCGCCGGTTGGTCACCTGCAGCGTCAGCAGCTCATGCTTGAGCGGGCCGAAGTCAGCCAGATAGAGCGCCTCCAGGCTGTGGCGCACCACATGAACCAGATGCTCGCGCTCGACCAACAGCGAGACCAGTTCCGCGTGCAGCAGCTCGCAGGCTTCCGCCAGACGCACTGAGTCGGGATGCCGCACCACGTCCGGGCCGGGTCCGTCGTCACCGTTTGCTGATCCCATGGGTCCCCGCTCCTTCGTCCAAGCCATCGTTTCCGATGCCGCCCGAGCCTGTAGCCGAGGCACTGACATCAGTACACTGTCGGCGCCGGGCCAAATGCGGAAACGAGACTGCAAAATCGGCAGACGGGGTCGCCGCCCCTCCCGGCAGGACTCCCGCCGCGCCGCGTCGAAATCGGGCGCAACCGGGGCAAGGAGGCGCACCATGGCCGAGTACCGTGACGGACGCATCAAGAGGCTGGCAGCCGCGCTGAAGCGCGAGGGCGTGGCGCCCGACGTGTCGGAGCAGATACTCGACGGCGGCGAGGCCCTTACCGCACACACGGCTCCGGACGCCATGGCCGCCTGGTTCGCCACGGCCATGGACCGGATGGACTCGCTGATCGAGGCGGACCGGCGCGTGGCGGTGCGCGAGCGGTGCGCCTGCTGCCTGGGCGGCAAACGGCTCCGTCTGAGCAAGGCCATCGGCCAGGCCGGAGGCACGCTGGAGGAGCGCGTGGCGGCGGCCGACGCCGAGCCGCTCGTCTTCGGCCATTCGGTGGCCATGCAGCCGGACGGACGCATCCGCGTGGAGTTCCAGCCCAGCGAGTGGGAGGAGTACCGATGCTCCTGCATCCGAGCGCCCGGCGCCTCCATGTCGGCCACCTACTGCCAATGCTGCCAGGGCCACGTAAAGCGCCACCTGCAGTTCGCGCTGGGGCGGCACCTGCGGGGCTGGGTGCGCTCCTCGGCGCTGAGCAGCGGCGGCAAGTCGCCCTGCTCATTCGACTTCGAGATCCTGGATTGAGGTCGGCGATGGGCGCGCTACTGCTGCCGGCAGTCCTGTCTGTCGCACTGGCCGAAGGGCCGGGCGTCACCGTCCACCCGGATCGCGTGGTCCACCGCGTGTCGCGCCTCCTCACGGGCGCCTGCCTGGAGGACGTGAACCACGAGGTGTACGGCGGTATCTACAGCCAGATGCTCTACGGCGAGAGCTTCCAGGAGCCCGCTCCACAGGCGGCTATCGCCGGGTTCCGGGCCTACGGCGGCGAGTGGCGCGTGGAGGCCGGCGAGGTGCGCGCCTCGGGTCCTGACGGCCCCAAGCTGGTGAGCGACGCGGCGCCCTTCCGCGACGGCGAGGTTTCCGTGGAGATGCTCCTGCCGGAGGGCGGGCCGGGCAAGGCGGGACTGATCCTCCGCGTTTCGGGCGCAGGCGGCGGCGTGGATGAGTTCGACGGGTACGAGGTCTCGCTGGACGCCCAGGCGCAGGCGGTGACGCTGGGCCGCCACAGGCACGACTGGCGCCACTTCGGCGATGTCCCCTGCCCCGTGCCCGCGGGGCGGTGGATCAGCGTGCGGGTGAGGCTGGAGGGCTCGGCGTTCGATGTCTGGGTGGACGGCCGCCACGTGGCGCGGCACGACGACGGCCCCGACGCGCTACCGGCGGGCAGCGTGGCCCTGCGGCCATGGCAACGAGTGGCCCACTACCGCAACCTGAAGGTCACGGTGGCCGGCCGGGAACAGGCGCTCCCTCTCGCGCAGCCCGCGCCGGTGGATGCCGTGAGCCGCATGTGGAGGCCGGTGCTGCGCGGCACGGCGCTGGGCGGCTTCGAGATCGTGCGCCGGGAGCCGATGCTGGGCGCCCAGAGCCAGAGGATACGCTTCGAGTCAGGCGAAGGCGTGGTGGGCATCGAGAACCGGGGCCTGAACCGCTGGGGCCTCCATCTGCAGGCCGGCAAGCCCTACGAGGGAGTGCTGCTGGCCCGTGTTACGAGCCCGACCGACCTCTGGGTGGCGCTGGAGGGAGGCTCGGGGGGCATCCCGACCGCGGAGACGCGCATCCGGGTCACTCCCGGCAAGCCGCGCACGACCTTCCGCCTGACGCCCGCGCGCACGCTTGACGGCGCCCGCCTGACGCTGGAGCTGCGCGCGCCCGGCGAGGTGACGCTGGGATACGCAGCGCTCCATCCGGGCGCGTGGGGCCGTTTGCCGGGCCTCCCCGTGCGGCGGGATGTGGCCGACGGCCTGAAGCGGCAGGGCATCACCGTGCTGCGCTACGGCGGCTCCATGATCAACCATCCCGAGTACCGGTGGAAGAAGATGATCGGTCCGCGCGAGTTGCGTCCGCCCTGCGCGGGGACGTGGTACCCGTGGTCCAGCAACGGCTGGGGCATCATCGACTTCATGGCGCTCTGCCGCGCCCAGGGGTTCGTCTGCATCCCCGCCTTCAACATGGGCGAGACGCCGCAGGACATGGCCGACTTTATCGAGTATGCCAACGGCCCGGCGGACAGCCCTTGGGGGCGCAAGCGCGTGGCGAACGGCTACGGGCGCCCCTTCGGATTGAAGTACCTGGAGCTGGGCAACGAGGAGCGCGTGGACGCCGCCTACGCCTCCACCTTCGCGCGGCTTGCGGAGGCGATCTGGGCCAAGGACCGTGACATCATCCTGGTGGTGGGCGACTTCGCTTACGGCGACCCCATCACCGACCCGGCGCGCATCACCGGCGCGGCGTCGGGCATCCGCGACATGGAGGGTCACCGGGCCATCCTGGACCTGGCCAAACGGCACAACCGCGAGGTCTGGTTCGACGTCCACATCGGCACGGACGGCCCCGGCGACTCACGCGACCTGGCGGCATTGCCCAGCTATATCGCCGCACTGGGCCGCCTGGCCGACGGCGCACGCCACCGCGTGGCGGTCTTCGAGTTCAACTCGGGCAACCACCGCCAGCGCCGGGCGCTGAGCAATGCCGCGGCCATCGCCGTATGCGAGCGGCTGGACCTGCCCGCGGTCACCAGCGCCAATTGCCTGCAGCCCGACGGCCAGAACGACAACGCTTGGGACCAGGGCCTGCTCTTCCTGAACCTGCGCTCGGTCTGGCTGCAGCCGCCCGGCTGGGTGACGCAGATGGTCTCCCAGGCCACCCAGCCCCTCTTGGTGGAGGCCGAGGTCACCGCCGTCGGGCTGGAGGCCACCGCGCTACGGAGCGAGGACGGCAAGCGCACGACGATCCGCGTGCTGAACCGCACCGGAGAGGCCATCACCTGCGACGTGCGCGTGCAGGGTCTGCGCGGGCGGGGCCGCGCTATGGTGCGAACCCTCGCCGCGCCGCTGGAGGCGGCCAACAGCGCGTCCGACCCCAATGCCGTCGCGCCGGTCACCACGGAGGAGGCGATGCGGGACGGCGCGGTCCGCCGCACATTCCCGCCCACCTCGTTCACGGTGATGCAGGTCCGCTGAGGCCCGTCAGGGCAGGCGGACCTCCACGATCAACCTGCCCGTGCCCTGCGGGAAGCGGGCCTCGGCGCGTGCGCTTCGGCCGCCGAGGGCCGTGACGCTGATCGCGTAGCTTCCGTAGAACGCCTGGACCGAGCAACGACCCGAAGCGCCGGTGGCCGCCTTGGCGTCGGTCCACCACTCGCCCCGGATGAGCTGCTTCAGGGCGTCGTAGGCGGGCTTGGGGCTCATGTCCTTGCGCAGGAAGCCGGCGGGCGCGTTCAGCCAGGCCCACGCATCGCTGAAGTCCCAGTAGGTGATGGCCTGCACGGAGGGGTGGCTGAAGAGGAGCGAGTAGAAGCGCTTCACGTAGTCGGCCTGGGCGGCCTCCCCCTCGGGGGTAGTGGCCCAGTCCGTGGGCGGCTTGGCGAAGTCGAAGGTCCGGGGCGGCGCGCTCACGACCGTGGCCTCGGTGTAGTGGATCGGCTTGCCGAACTGGGCGAAGCGCTCCGTCACGGCCCAGACGCGCTCCATGGGCCACTGGCCAGAGTGCATGTGGCTCTGGATGCCGATGGCGTCGGGCAGGGCCTTCATGCGGGCGAGCTCGGCGAGCAGGGCGGCGTTGGCGTCACCGGTGTCAAAGTCGTTGTACAGGTAGGTGTTGCCGAGCCCCTTGCCGGCCTCGCGCGCCCAACCGAGGGCCTTGGCCACCACCGGTGCGGCGCCCTCGCGCTTGATCCAGGCGCCCTCGCCGGTCTGGGCGTAGGTGGGGGCGACGTTGGCCTCGTTCAGCACGTCCCAGTATCTCACCGTGCCCGCATAGCGCGGGAGGATGTCCTTTACGCGGTCGTGGAGCAGCGTGGCCGCGGCGTCGGGATCCTTGGGCGCCCAGCCTGGATAGACCTCGTGCCAGATCAGCGGGTGCCCCTTGGCGGCGAGGCCGTGGTCGGCACACCAGCGTGCCATGGCGGTGAGCCGCTCATGCTGCGGGCGGCCCTGCTCAGGCTCGAACGCGCCCCAGTAGAAGGGGAGCGTGGCGTAGTTGAAGAGTTCCGTGAACCGGCGCTGGTACTCGGCCTGCGCGGCGCCGGTATCGGTCGGGCGGAGGCCGAAGATGTTGCAGCCGAAGAGGAAGTCGCTGCGCGTCTCGCGGACCGACACCGAGGCATTGGGGACCGGCCGACCGCGTCGGTCGCGCACGATTACCTCCAGGACGCCGGTGCGGAGCTGCCGGATGCGACGGCGCACGGCGTCGGACTTGCAGGCGGCTTCGGCCCGCACGATGGCCGGGTCGGGTCCCAGGTTCTCCACGGTCACCCCCGCGATCTCGATCTCGCCGGGCCCGCGCCCGGTCTGGAAGTGCGCCGAGAGGCCGTCGAGCCCGTAGCCCTCGGTGGCGCCCATGCCCGTGTAGCGCTTCCACTCGGCGCCGGGCTCAATGTTGAGCTCGACCACGCCGGTGTAGGGCGGGGTAGTGCGCTCCACAGTGGCGCGCATGGGGCTCCGAGTGGCGGACCGCGCCCAGAAGGTGAAGCGGAGGCGGCTCCCGGCCTTCAGGTCGCCGGGTATGGTCCGCGATATCTGCGCGAGGTAGTAGGGCTCCGTGGCGCAGCTCGTGGTGATCGTGATCACGGAGGCTACGCCTGCCGGCGCGCCCTGGGCAGGCGACACCTTGAGCGTGACATTGCCCTGCGCATGGTTGTCCCAGCGGTCGCCGGGTATCAGGTTCGGCCCCGCAACGGCGGGCATCGCCGCCCAGAGCAGGCAGAGGCAGGCCAGAACGCGCATGTCGCACCCCTTCGGCCGGCGCCCGAACCGGGGCCCGACACTGACGGTGTTATACCTGCCGCGGTGCGGTATGGTATGGCTGCAACTGCCGAGGGGCCCTGCACAGACCCCGGTGAGGAGACGCCCGTTGCCCAAGATGCGCTCTGCCTGGATCTGGATGCCGGCGCTGGGACTGCTGCCCGCGCTCTGCGCCACGGGCCCCGCGCCCGCTGGGAACTCCCCTGCCCCGCTGCGGCTGGAGAAGGCGCGCATCACCGACGCGGCGCGGCACAACTACGTCTGGCGGGAGACCTGTGCCAACAACGGCGCGGGGCACCAACTGGCGGCCGGGTATGAGTGGGACAGCGACAACCGCGGGTTTCTGGCCTCCGGCGAGGGGATGGTGCGCGGCGAGCGGCGCAAGGGCCTCTTCATGCTGGCCTTCCCGGACGGCAACGTCATGAACGCCTCGTGGGACGTGGCGTGGCCCCGAGACTGCACCTGGCGCCTTCGCTACGGGCTGACCGACTCCGCCGCCGCGCAGACGCTGGACGGCATGAAGCTCACCGTGACGGCCACCGATGCCCAGGGCGTCGACCACGTGCTGGTGCAGCGGACGCTGGCGCCCCGCGACGTAAGCCTCTACGACGAGCGGTTCACCTTCGACTACGAGGTGCGGCGCATCACGCTGACGCACGACAACCTGGGCCGCGAGTGCTGGGACGTGGTCTGGCTCGAGATGGAGGGCCTCGCCCTGCCCGGTCCTGGAGCAGCCGGCGGCCCGACCGAAGCAGCCATGGAGTCGCTCTCTAGGGCCATCGATGACCTGACGCGCACGTTCGGCTCGCGCTACCCCAACGGCGCGGCGTACCGGGCACGACTGGCGGCCCTGCGGCGCAGACTGATGGCCGATGGTGAGCCGCCCGCCGGCGCCACCAAGGCCTTCGACGCGTTGCGGCGCGAGGCGCTCATCGCCAACCCGCTTGTGAGCGGCCGGCCCATCGTCTTCGTGGCGCGTCCGCCATACCGGAGCCACTACCACGCCATCGACACGCTCTTCCATACCGGTGAGTTCAACCCGGACCGGGGCGTCATGCACAACACGGCGTTCCAGGGCGGCGGCGCGATCAAGGCCCTGGACCTGGGGCACGGCGGCCGGGTACGGACACTGGCCAGCCTGCCCGAGGGCATGGTGCGCGACCCTGAGGTGAGCTTCGACGGCAAGCGCGTCCTCTTTGCCCTGCGCCGCAACGCCGATGAGGACTACCACCTCTGGGAGATGAACGCCGACGGCTCCGGGAGGCGGCAACTCACCCGCGCCGAGGGCGTCTCGGACTTCGACCCCATCTACCTGCCCGACGGCGGCATCGCCTTCTCCGCCACGCGGGACCCCAAGTTCAACCAGTGCTCCCGCGACCACGCGGCCAACCTCTACCGCATGGACGCCGACGGCGCCAACATCCAGCAGATCGAGCACAACAACCTCTTCCAGAACCAGGCCTCGCTGATGCCGGACGGGCGCATCCTCTACGCACGCTGGGAATACGTGGACCGCAACTTCGGCGACGCGCACGGTCTCTGGACCGTGAACCCGGACGGCACCAACCAGGCCATCTACTGGGGAAACAACGCATCGTCGCCCGCCGCGGCCTACACCCCGCGCATCGTGCCCGGCAGCCGCACGGCGCTCTGCATCTTCGGCCCGCACCACGACCGCCTCTGGGGCGCGCTGGCGCTGGTGGACCCGACGCTGGGCCTCAACGGGCGCAAGCCCGTCGTGCGCATCTGGCCCGCCGACGCCATGCGGCTGGTGCATGAGGGGCCGCCTTTCGACTGCGATGCCTTCGCCCAGTTGCGTGTGAAGTACGCCGACCCCTACCCGCTCAGCGCGAAGTACTTCCTCTGCTCGCGGATGACCGGGCAGGGCGAGCAGACCGGCATCTACCTGCTGGACCTCTTCGGCAACGAAATCCTGCTGCACACCGAGGGCGCGGGCTGCTACGACCCCATGCCGCTGACCGCCCGCCCACGGCCGCCGGTGATCCCGCGCAGGCGAGACTACACGGGCGGAGCCGGCGCCTTCTACGTGGCCGATGTCTACCAGGGCACCCACATGGCCGGAGTTGCGCGGGGCACGGTGAAGAGCCTCCGCGTGGTGGAGGCGCCGCCCAAGCGGTTCTGGTCGCCCGGATCCTGGTTCGGCCAGGGCTACACCGCGCCGGGCATGAACTGGCATTCGCTGGAGAGCAAGCGCATCTTGGGCAGCGTGCCCGTGGAGGCCGATGGCTCGGCCTACTTCAACGTGCCCGCCGACACGCTGGTCTACTTCCAGCTGCTGGATGCGCAGGGGCGTATGGTCCAGTCCATGCGGAGCGCCGCCATGGTCCACTCCGGCGAGCGGGCGGGTTGCGTGGGGTGCCATGAGGAGCGGCGATCGGCGCCGCCTGCCGACCGGAGGCAGCCCATGGCCCTCCTCCGCGCTCCCAGCGCCCTGGAGTCCTGGCGCGGTCCGGCACGGGAGTTCAGCTTCATGGCCGAGGTGCAGCCCGTCTTCGACAAGCACTGCGTGAGCTGCCACGACTACGGCAGGCCGGCAGGCCGCAAGCTGAATCTGGCGGCCGACCGCGACTTCGTCTTCAACACCGCCTACGTGGAGCTCTGGCGCAAGGGCTACACGGGCGCCGTGGGCGCGGGACCTGCGCAGATCCAGCCCGCCATGAGCTGGGGATCGCACGCCAGCCCGCTGGTGAAGGCCGTCTCGGGCGATCACAACGGGCTGCGGCTCGACGCCGAGAGCCTCGACCGCATCCGGACCTGGGTCGACCTGAACGCGCCCTACTACCCCACCTACGCCTGCGCCTACCCTGACCACTGGACCGGCCGCTGCCCGCTGGACCCCGGCCAGATGCGCCGACTGGAGGAGCTGATCGGCGCGCCCATCGCCGCCAACGGCAGCTTCGATCGCTACCCCGGCCCGCTGGTGAGCTTCGAGCGGCCTGAGCTGAGCCCGCTGCTCGACCGCCTGCCGGAGGGCGGCCCCCAGCGCCGCGAGGCCCTCGGCATCATCCGCGCCGGAGCGGCCATGCTGGCCCGGCGGCCCCGCGCCGACATGCCGGGCTTCCAGCCCAACCCCACCGACGCCGCACGGCTGGCCCGAGCCGAGGCGCGCCTGCGGACCGAGCTACGCAACCGCGAGGCCATCCGGCTGGGACGGAAGGTCTACGACCCGTAGGGCTACGGGCTGTAGACCGGGTCGCCGCGCTGGTCGGTGCTGTACCCCGCTCGGCGGATCAGGTCCGCGCCCCGCTCGAGCCGGTCGCCTCGGGCCTCGAGCATGGTGCGCAGGCGGCGATCCAGCCGGCTCCGCACGTCCGACGCCAGGGGCTCCGACACCAGGTTACGCATCTGGTACGGGTCCGACACGTTGTCGAAGAGCATCCACGGGCCCTCGTGGTCGATGACGTAGGTGTGGCGCGCGGTCCGCAGGCCGCGCCAGTCGCGACCGCCGTTGTAGTAGGCGTACTGGTGGAAGCAGGCGGGCAACTCGATGAGCGTGGCCTCGTCGGGGTCGGGCGGCAGGTTGCGCCGGATCGCCTCGCTCAGGTCGCGCCCCTCCACGGTGGCCGGAACCGGCACGCCGGCGAGGCCGATGAGCGTCGGCATGATGTCGGCCGAGGCGACCTGGTTTGTCACCGTGCGCGGCGTCGTGCCGAAGCCCGACGGCCAGCGCATGAGCATGGGCGTCAGGATCGACTCCTCGAAGGGGCGCTGCTTGTTCCACTGGAGGTGCGAGCCGAGCATGTCGCCATGGTCCGAGGTAAAGACCAGCAGCGTGTCGTCGGCCAGCCCCAGCGTCTCCAGGGCGTCGGCCAGGCGACCGAAGCAAGCGTCCAGCGCCGAGCAGTGGGCGTAGTAGCCGGCGATCTTGGCCCGCGTCTCGCCTTCGCGCTCGTTGGGCACGTTGGGGCGCAGGACGAGGCCTGTCGGATCGTACATCGCCCGGTAGCGCTCCGGCGCAGTGCCGTAGGGGTCGTGCGGCGGGCCCCAGGAGAGCATCATCATGAAGGGGCCGCGGTCGCCGGCCGAGCGGAGGTAGCGGATAGCCTCCTCAGTCTGCGCCTCGGCATCGTAGCCGGGCCAGCGGAGCGGCGCCGGGTCGTCGGCGTAGTAGCCAGAGGCGTTGTAGTCGTGCGTACACTCCTGCGCGCGCCAGTGGCGGAACCCCTTGCGCCGCTCGGGCGGGATGTAGGAGGAGCGGCCGTGCCCGTCGACGTGCCACTTGCCGATGTAGGCCGTATCGTAGCCCGCCTCGCCCAGCCACTGGGCCAGGTAGGCCGGCTCACCCCGGACGGGCACGTCGTTGACGAAGACGCCGTGGGTCAGCGGGTTCTGGCCGGTCATGAGGGTAGCCCGCCACGGGCAGCAGACCGGGCATGTGGAGATGGACTGCGTGAAGCGAAGCGACCGGGTCGCGAAGGCGTCCAAATTGGGCGTGCGGACGTTGGGATCGCCGGCGTAGCCCAACGCCTGGGCGCGCCACTGGTCGCCGAAGACGAAGACGATGTTGGGGTGCGATGGCTTCATGGGGTCTCCCTTGGGGTCAGGGCCTCGGCCCGAGCGTGACATCCGAAATGCCGATCCAGGCGTAGCTGGGCTGGCTGTTGCGGTCCTCCAGCACCAACCGGACCTTGCGGCCTTGCCAGGCGCCCACGTCGATGGACGCCTCGGCGAGGAGGTGCGATGAGCTGGGGCGCAGAACCGCCAACTCCCGGCCGTCGACGGCGTCCAGGAGCCGCACGGCAAGCGTGCCGGGGCCGGCGGGGGCAAGCGAACGCCCGCCCTGGAGCCTGACCCGCAGGCAGGGCGCATCCAGTGTGAATACCGGCGACGTGGCCGATCCCACTCCCGCCTCGCCGCTCGATGCCAACGAGTTCAGGGTCGCGGTGGCAAAGAGCGAGGGCACAGCCGCCACGCTGAAGTCTCCGGTCACGCTCCAACCCTCCAGGTCGCCCGTGCGGCGCAGCGCGAAGAGGGTCCTGGGTTCGCGCAGGTTCGGCGGGGGCAGGTAGGGCGTGCCGGCCAGCGCGGTGTGGCCCGTGGACATCTCGGCGGTGACGGCGGCCACGGCCAGGCAGGCGTCCTCGGTCAGCGTTTCAACCTCAACCGACGTGGCCTCGACCGCATGCGGCAAGTCCATCTCAACCACGTTGAAGACGCAGGAGGGCGTGGCGTGGACGTGCGACGATGCCCAGAATGCCGGCTGCGGGAAGGCGGGCGGGCGCCCATCCGGCCAGTCCGAGGCGTTGGGCGCCAGTGCCGGGAGCAGGCCGTGGGGCCCCTTACGCGGCCCCCGAGCCGTAGCGAAGTCGCCCACCACCTCGGCTGGGCACCACCAGTCCAGGTCGCCGGGGAAGCGCAACGTGCGGACGGCCAACGGCCCGTCGGGACCGCGCACCGTCACCCGCGCCACGGTGGTGAAGGTGTCGTGGTTGTCGAGCATGGGCGCCACCAGCAGGGCCACTCGGCGGCAGGGACCCGACGGCAGCGGCACGCTGATGTGCGGGCGTCCCACGCGCCGGGAGACCGGCGCCAGCTTGCGGCCCGCGGGCTCAAAGACCCATCCGTTGGGGAGTTCCAGCCGCTTGTGGAGGGCGATCTCCGTAGCGGGCGGACGCGAACCGGCCCAGGGCCAGTGTCCGTAGGCGTACCAGATGCGCCACTGCGGCCGGTCGGTGTCCGGCTGCAGCAGGTCGGCGGCGAGCGGAGCCGCCACCATGCGCCCGGAGCGCCAGGCCGCCACACCCGCTTCGGCGGGGCCCGGCGCGGTGAAGGCCGTCCGGGACCCGTCGGGCCAGAGGAGGTCCACCTGGTTGTCGCCGGGGCTGAGCAGGGCGGCCCGGTCGACCGGCAGCACGAATGGCGCGCGCGCTTCGGTGCGTGGCGGCAGGGACACGGGCAGCGCGAACTCACCCGCAGCGCAACGCAGGAGGGCCGTGCCCCGAACCGCCACCGCCGTGTTGTTGCGCAGCGTGAGGCCGCCGCCGGGCCTGCAGATGAACGCTCCGGATGCCTCCAGACGCGGCAACAGGGCCACGGTGGCGGCAAGCGTGGCCTCGGCGCCGGCGGCCGTGCGGACCCGGACGAAGAACGTTCGGCGGCTGAACGTGAGCTGTCCCAGCCTGCCGAACCCGGTGTAGGCCGCAAGTAGCCCCGATCGCACGCGCCCGCGCAACGCGCCGCCGGCAAGGCTCACATCGCGCAGGACACCGCATCGGTCATCGACGCCGGTGATGACGCCACCCGTCGCCCGGATCGTCAGCAGGTCGCCCTCGGCCACCGAGCCGGGGTGCTGGAGGCTGACGCCGTCGATGCGAAGGGCCAGGTCGAAGACGGTGCGGCGCGACGCCGGGGCCGATGCGGTGAGCAGGGCACAGTCCACGCCGGGTTGCAGGCGGCACGGGAGCGGCTTGCCGTCGCAGGTGAGGCTCGCCGCGCGGCCCACGGGCACGCGCCACGACAGCCTGCGCCGGAGCGGGCGCGTGGTCTCCAGCGTGTAGCGGACCCGCCAGACCGCGCCGGACATCGGCGGGCCGGTGAGGCGGCGGTAGGAGGCGCGGTACTCGGGCAGGACGAGCGAGGCCGAGGGCCAGGCGTCCGGAAAGCTGGGCGAGACGGTCACCTCGCCGCGCGGCAGGTCGGCGCGGAGGCCGAAGAGCGCCTCGACCACCGCCTGCAGGTAGAGCCCGGCGGGCGGCGAGAAGTAGGCGGCCGTGGGCTCCGTCGAAATCTCCGGCCACGCGCCGCGGTGGTTGGTATCCTGCGCCCAGGCCGCGGCGGCATGAAGGGGGCGCCAGGTCTCGTTGCGCAGGCCCACGGCCGCAAGGCCCATGGCGGCCCAGGGCTGCTGCGCCACACCGGCCTGCATGCCCCAGGTACCCACGGCGTGCCACGGGAAGTTGGCCGAGCAGTAGACCGCGCCGTCGGCATCGGTGAGGCGGTCGCGCACCTGACGGACGCCCGACCAGGCATCCTCGGCGTCGGCCAGGCCGTAGATCGCCGGGTAGAGCATGGTGTGGTACTGGCCGTCGGGCCGGAGGGCGCCCTGCGGGTCCTCGAAGAAGGCGTAGCGGCCCAGGTCGGGCATCCAGAGCCGCTCTCGCAGCGCGGCGGCCAGCTCGGAGGCGCGGCGGTTCAGGCGGCGGGCGGTGGCGGCGTCGCCCAGGGCCGCGGCGATCTCGGCCCGTGCGAGGAGCATCTGGATGCCCTCCATCGTGGGCGTCGCGCCGTTCCCCGGGGTCGAGACATAGTCCTCCTGGTTGCCGATCTGCTGGCCCCAGCCGAGCAGGCCGTCACCGTCCGGGTCGCTCTCGCGCCAGGTCTGGGCGATGACAGCGTCCAGCGCCGGGGCCAGGCGAAGTATGGTGGCCGTGTCGCCGGTCTGCCGCAGGTAGTTGCGGGCCTGCCATAGGAAGAACTGGTTGCTCCCGCCGAAGTCGCGGTGCGTCTGGCCTCCGGGGAAGAACTGCGGCGCGGCGCCCGAGGGCATCAGGTGTTCGGCATGGCTCAGGAGGCACTCACGCGCCCGGTCGGCCTGGCCGATCCAGGTGGCGCCCGGCGAGTGCTGCATGTGCCAGAGCGCGTGCCAATGGTGGATGCACTCGACCCAACCCAGCGGGCGGAGCCAGTTGTAGTCCAACGTGAGGATGGCGCTGCGGAAGGCGGCGTCCAGCGTGGGGTCCGGCGTGGCGATCTTCGACGCAAGGAGCATCCGGTAGGTGGCGGAGTGGCGCGAGAGGAGCGGCGCTGGGTCGGAAGCCGCCAGCGCCGACGCCTCGGTATCCGTGGCGGCGAAGGCGACCATCACGCGGCCCCTCCCGGCGCGCATCCGAATCTCAGCCAGACCGGCGGAGGGCGCGTCGGCGCCGTCCCACGCCCGGACGGCGGTAGAGATCGGGACGGCGTCGCCCTGCATCAGGAAGGTCCCGACGCGCGGTCCCGCTCGCCATGCACCCGCCGCCTCGCCGGCAAGCCACGCGGTCCGAGGCGCCGATGGACCCACACGGGCAGGGCCTGAGAGGCGCACCGTCACCGGCGTGCGAGGCGACGTGCTCACACCGAAGAGCGCGGCTCCCTGCCACTTCTGCTCGCGCCGCCCCACAGGCAGGGCCAGCAGGCTCGTCTCGACCTTCACGCCCGCCACGCGCCAGGTCGCACGCACGCCGCCGGGGATGTCGCGGACCTCGACCTCCTTCGCCTCGGAGGCCCAGCGCGTGCGACCACCGGCCTCCACGCCAACGGCGAGCCGCGCCAGTCCGTAGTGATCCATATAGGTGGGCGCGTCCATGGCGTACGTGAGCACGCCGGCGTTGGGACGGACCTCGCTGATGGCCGCCAGCGTGGCATGGTAGGCCGCCATGCGGTCATCGGGGTACCGCGGCGCACCCGATACGGCCGGCGCCAGGACGGCGGCGGCAAGCAAGACAAGCAGTGGGCGCATGGCGTACCTCCGCAGGAGAGTTAGCCGCCGCCGCGCCCGGTTCCTGCCTCGGCCGCCGGCTGCGCGCGGTCTATAATGTACGGCCGCATCGGTCACAGTGCCGACGCCCTCAACCTGAAACGGAGATTGACTGCTCGTGAAGCTTAAGATCGGCATACCGAAAGGCAGCCTGCAAGACGCCACCTTCAGCCTGTTCAAGCGGGCCGGGTGGAACTTCCGCATGTCCAGCGGGCGGTCCTACCATCCCAGCGTCGACGACCAAGAGATCGAGCCGCTCCTCATGCGTCCGCAGGAGATTCCCCGCTACGTAGAGGGCGGCATCCTGGATGCGGGCCTCACGGGCAAGGATTGGATCGAGGACAACGGCTCCGACATCGTCGAGGTGGCCGAACTCACCTACTCCAAGGTGACCCGCAACCCCATCCGCGTGGTCATTGCCGTGGCCAACGACGCACCGGTCCAGAGCGTCAAGGACCTCGAGGGCAAGCGGATCGCCACCGAGTACGTCCGCCTCACCGAACGCTACCTGGCCCAGCACGGCGTCACCGCGTCGGTGGAGTTCTCCTGGGGCGCCTGCGAGATCAAGGTGCCCACGCTGGTGGATGCCATCGTGGTGAACACCGAGACGGGCAGCTCGCTGCGGGCGCACAACCTGCGCATCGTGGAGACCATGCAGATCAGCACCACGCGGCTGATCGCCTCCCACGCGGCCTGGGCCGACGACGCCAAGCGCGCCAAGCTGGAGAACATGGCCATGCTGCTCCGGGGCGCGCTGAACGCCGACGAGCTGGTGGGCCTGAAGATGAACGTGCCCCGCGCCGGCCTGGACGCCGTCAACGCCATCCTCCCGGCCCTACGCCGCCCCACGGTCTCGCCGCTCTCCGACCGGGACTGGGTGGCGGTGGAGATCATCGTGGAGGAGGCCATCGTCCGCGACCTCCTGCCCGCCCTGAAGCGTGCCGGCGCCGAAGGCCTGGTGGAGTACCCGCTGAACAAGGTCGTCCACTAGGCGTAGCCGACGCCGGAGGCGTCGGCTGAGGCTCAAGAAGGCCACTTTCCTACGTCGGAGAAGTGGCCCTCTTGACGGTGTAGGGCTCAAGGGGGCCACTTTCCTGAGGCAGAGAAGTGGCCCTCTTGACGGTGTAGGGCTCAAGGGGGCCACTTTCCTAAGGCAGAGAAGTGGCCCTCTTGACACAGGCGCCCTGCCTCCCATGCCGTCATCCTGAGGCCGCCGTCTGGCCGAAGGACCCCCCGTAGGCTGCCCGCCGCGCATCCGCGTTGCACGGCGCTTCCGTTGGCGTCGCCAGGAACGGCGGGGCGGGGTGGTCCCGCGGGTCCGGTGGCTCATGCCGGGGGATCCTTCCGCTTCGCGTCAGGATGACGGCTGGGGCGGCGCGTGCGACCGACGGTCCAGGGCGGCGAGATGCGCCCTGCCCTGTTGACTACGTGTCCGCTGGGCTGTATCATGCCGGTATGGTTACCCTCATTGCTTTGGCGGCCGGCGCCGCACTGGCTGGGTCGGCGGCCGCGCCCACTCCTCCGCGCGTCTCGGGCACGTTCGTGCAGAACGAAGCTCCCCGGCGCATCTCCCGGCAAGGCCGGGCCGGACGATACCCCATGCTGGGGCCGAGCGTGCAGGTGGACCCGGCGTTCGGATACTACAAGGACCGCTCGCCGGAGAGCATCGCAGCCGAGATACGGGCCAACGGCTACAGGGTAGTCCACTACGTGGTCACCAGCGCCGACAAGGCCGATCCCCGGCTCGTGGAGGCATTCCACCGGCAGGGCATCGGTGTCTGGTGCCTCGTCTTCGGCAACGGGTGCTACACCACCGCCGACCTCCCCGCCGGATGGGAGGCCTGGAAGATGGTCACCCGCACCGACCTGCAGGGCAAGGCGCTCAACGACGGCTACACGCGGCTCTGCCTGAACAACGCCGACTACCGGTGCTGGAAGAAGGCCAACATGGCGGCCATCCTGGCCCGCGGCGGCTTCGACGGGCTTGAGATCGCCGAGCCCCACTGGCCTGAGTACCCCGGCAAGGAGTCGCCGGCCTACGCCTGCTTCTGCGGCGCCTGCAAGGCCGAATTCGCCAAGCGGATCCCCGGCGAGGCGGGCCTGCCCGACATCCTGGATGCCGCCTCGCCCCGCTCGCCCGAGCGCGATCCCGGCCTCTGGCGCAAGTGGCTGGAGTTCCGGCGCGACACACTGACCGGGTTTCTGGACGACCTGGTGAACGGGCCGGGAGGTCTGCGCGCCTCGTCGCCGGGCGTGCCGGTCTGCACCTGGACGCTGGCGCTGGCCCAGCCCGACGGCCTCCGCCGCGTGCTGGAGGATAGCGGCGAGGACGCCGCGCTCGTGGCCCGCACGGTGCGCCCGGACCTGCACGGTCTCCAGACGCACTGGCCCGACTGGATACGCGGCGACCTGCCGCCGGACTACGTGCGCGCCTACAAGCCCTTCATCGACCCGCTGCTGGCCCAGTCGCCGCGCATCCCCGTGCTGATCCAAGCCGACATCGGATCGCAGAAGCAGAACCGGTGGGACTGGACCTGGGTGCGCCGGTTCGAGGCCGAGTGCGAGAAGCTCGGCGCCCGGTCGACGACGCTCTACGAGTACTTCATCGGCGGCTACATGTACAGCGACCCGCCCCGCATCGCCGCCGCCACACTGAACGGAAACGCGCTCACGCTCAGCTTCACCAAGCGCCTCGGCGCCGACGCGGCCCAGGCATCGCGCTACAAGGTGGAGGGCCGGCAGCCGGCCTCGGCGCGAGTAGACGGCTCCCTGGTCATCCTGACGCTGGACCGCGCCGCCAAGCCCGGCAAGCGGCTACGCGTCACAGCCAGGAACATACCGGACGACCCGGGCAGGCGGCTCTACGACGACAAGCCCGCTGCGGTGCTGGAGGAGCAGAGCGTGACCGTGGTGGGACGGTGAAGTGGTGTAGGGGAGAAGGGAAGAAGGGGTGAAAAGGCACGCGTCTCAGTGGTCAATCATGTCAGTAGGGTCCGTCTCGCCGTTGCGCCGCCGGTCCCTCCGCGCATGACCTACGACCTCCACACCCCCGCCCTGCTCGTCGACATCGACCGCCTGCGGGGGAATATCGACCGGATGCAGCGCGCTTGCCACGCGGGCGGGGTGGAGCTCTGGCCCCACGCCAAGACCCACAAGTGCATCGAGATCGCCCGGATGCAGCTTGAGGCGGGCGCGGCTGGGCTCTGCTGCGCGAAGCTGAGCGAGGCCGAGGCGCTCCTTCCCTGCGGCGTGCGGCGGCTCTTCGTGGCGCACTCGCTGGTGGGCCCGGGCCTGGCGCCGCGCCTACGCGCGCTGGCCGAGCGGCTGGACGAGCTGATCGTACCCTGCACCAGCGAGGCGCACTTCCCGGCGCTGGAGGCACTGCTTCGAGCCGCCGGGCTGCGGCTGCCGGTGCTGATGGCGGTGGACACGGGCCTGGGGCGCGAGGGCGTCCGGGAGGTGGCCTCCGCGCGACGCCTGGCCGCCTGCGTCGCGGCGTGCCCCGCCATGCGCCTGCACGGGCTCTACACGCACGAGGGGCACGCCTACACATCGCCCGAGCGGCCCGAGGCCTGCGCGGCGGAAGCCCTGCGTGCTGCCTCCGCCGTGCGCGACGCGCTGGACCCGGCGCTACCGCTCTGGCCTGGATGCAGCGTGACCGCCGAGACCATGGCGCAGATGGACGACGTCTATGCAGTGCGGCCGGGCACCTACGTCTTCGGCGACCTCTCACTGGCCCGGACGCGGCCCGTGATGCCCTGGTCGAGCATCGCGCTGAGCGTGTTGGCCACGGTGGTCGACCGCCCGGAGCCGGGACTGGCCATCGTGGACGCCGGCAGCAAGTGCTTCAGCAGCGACCGAACGCCCGACGGGCTCGCAGCCGCCGACCTGGACGGGCGCGACCTGCTGGTCCGCCGCCTCAGCGAGGAGCACGGCTTCGTCACGGGCGCCGACGCCGACGGATTGAACGTGGGCGACAGGGTCCGGCTCGTGCCGGCGCACGTCTGCCCGTCCGTGAACCTGGCCGACCACCTCAACGTCGTCAGCGGCGACGCCGTGGTTGCCTCCTGGTCCGTGGCCGCGCGGGGGTGCGTCTGGTAGCCTTCACCAGCGTCGGCGGGGGCGCCTCCTCGGCGGTCACGGCCTTGCCCGAGGCCGCCCACTTGGCCGCCCCCTCGACCATGGGGAGCCAGATGCCCTCCTCGAACTGGGCCACGCGCGCCTTCTCCTCGGGCGTCCGCGCCGCCGCCTTTGCCAGCTGCATCTGTTGCGCCAGGTAGGCCATGCGGCTGGGCGTCCCAAGGGTTCCCCAGGCCAACTCCTCGCTCTGGTGGTGGTGCGCCGGCGAGAGGCGCACGGAGAGCGGGTAGTTGGCCGGGGTCGCGACGATCTCCTCGATGGCGCCATAGAGCGTACGCATGGGCTTCTCTGCGGCGCCGTAGTACCGGCGGAAGAACTCGGCCACCAGCGCCCGCGCGCTGAGCGACGGGTCGTCGGCCAGCTTCCAGGTGAGCCACATGTCCGGTGTATCGTGCAGCAGGCTGTGGCCGAACTCCGGCGAGTGCTCCATGAAGATGCCTCGGATGCCCAGCCGGTGGTACGTCTCCATCTGCCGCGCCAGTGTCTTGGCGAAGTAGCCGGGGAAGACGTTGAACTTCCCGCTCTGGCCGAGCAGCGCCGGGAAGTTGTAATAGAGCCAGAGGTAGACCGGCCTGTGTGAGAGCCGCCCGCCGCTCGTGTACTGGGTCAGCACCTTCCGGTCGTTGGCCTCCATGGAAGGGCACCACCAGTTGCGCACGTGGAGGCAGAGCATGGGAACCACGTTGGGCTCCAGCTTCTGCTTCGGCGCATAGGCATACTCCCAATAGGCGAGCCCCACGATGCGGCCCTTGGGGTGCGTCTTGCGGACCTCGCGGGCGACACGGTTCACGAAGCCCCAGATGTACTCCGAGGCCCGGCCGTTGTTGAACTGCTTGTTGGCCTCCTCGGACCGGTTCAGCGCGGCCTGGCAGGTGGGGCACTTGCACCACTGGTTGTTGTCCATGGGACAGAGCGCGAACATGTCGCCCATGGCCATGGCGCCGGGCGGAGCGCCCTTGCCGCTGAACGCGTCGCGGGCGTCCTGCACCACCTGCCGGACGAAGCCGGGGTTCGTGTAGCACATCTGCGGCGGCTGGCCCTCGTAGCCCTGGGCGAACCACTCGGGGTGCGTCTTCAGGAAGCGGCTGTAGTACCCATAGAACGAGTGGCTGGCGCTGAACGGCTCGCCGCCCAGGCGCATACGAAGCTTCCAGAGGTCGGCCTCCCGCGCCTCCACCGTGGTGGCCGGCGTGGGCAGGAGGAGCGATGTGGGGGTGATCCACCGGTAGGCCATGTCCGGCGCACGGCGCACGGTGACGGGCCGCAGGGAGAGCGTGGGCCTGCGCGGGCAGACCATGCCCAGTTCGCCGGGCAGGTACCAGCGGACCTCGCAGCAGCGCTCAAGGAAGTCGTACACCGCGCTGAGCGTGCCGTGGTTGCCGAAGAAGGACGGTAGCGGCATAACGGCCGGACGGCCGCTGCTGTCCATGGGCTCGCCGGGCTCGTCCAGGTGCAGGAGCGCCGTCGTGGCCTCATCCGCCTCCAGCGGAGCCTGCGGACCATCGATCTCCGGCCGCCGGGCGACGCTGGAGATGCGCACGTCATCGATGACGCCCCCGAAGGGGTTGCCCACGCCGGCAGAGGCCACACCGCCTACGGCGACCGCGCACCCGGCGCAGTGGGTGCGGCCGTAGGGCGCGGTTCCGGCCGAGGCGCCGTCCACCACCAGCTCGATCTTGCCCGAAGTGACGCTGTAAGTCGCCATGACATGGTGCCAGCCCGGCGCCAGCGGCTCCGACTCCACAGTGCGGACGGTCGCGCCGTCATACGTTCGGTACTGCACCCGGTTCTCGTTCTGCAGTTGCTGCAGGATGTGGTAGCTCCAAGGCCCCGAGCCGTCGACCCGCAGGATGGTGCCGTCCGCATCGGGCTTGTCCGACGCCAGGCTCACCCATGCCTCCAGCGTCCCTTCGTCATCGCTGATGCCGGGGTACGGAATGGTGAGCATGTTCCGGTTGCCGTCGAAGAGACGCCCGCGTCCGAACCGTCCCTTCGCCGTGGCGGGAGGCTGGATGCCCTGATCCCAAGCGGGCTTATCGCCCTGGCGGTCGTCGCGGCCCAGCAGGACGATGCCGCTTCGCGCGACGCGGACCAGATAGCTCTGCCCGGCCAGCCGCGATCCCTGATACCCCAGGCGCCGGGCGGCGGCGCTGTCTCCCACCAGGATGCGTAGCCCCTTGTCGGGCGCGGCGTCATCGACGATAGGCAGCGTCGCTCCCGTGACCCGCTGGAGGTGCCACTGTAGCTCCCGGGCGGCGAACCGCGCAGCCGGGGCGGCATCCCGCGCCGTCACGATGGTTGCAGCAGGCGCACCCTCCTTTGCCAGCGTGACGGGGCCGCGCGAAGGCCGGGCCCGCGCTCCGACGGCGGCCAGCGCCGGCAACGCCGCAAGCAGGACGCCTACGACGGCACGAGAGCCTGTCATCATCGCGCCGACCCCTTTCGGCGGGTTCTGGCCCCGGCGACCGGAGCCGTGACGCCCACTTGAGCGCCCGGTACAAACCCTCGAGGGGCGGCGTTGCGCAGCTGCGCCGAGGCGTCGGCGGGCAGGCGGAAGTCGTCGCGCAGCGGGTCTGCGAACGCCACAACCGCGGCAACGCCGCCCTGCTCAAGGCCGAGCTCGCTTCGGACGTCGTCCAGCCTGGTGTACCGCCGGTTGCGGAGCCACGGGGCAGCCCATTGGAAGAGGCCCTGCCCCTCCTCCACCGCGTAGACGTTCCCGCTGAACCCGAGCGCCAGCGCCTCCAGGCTGAGGCCCTGCGGGGCGCCGCCGTCCAGCGCGGCCTGGTACTCGCGGGCGAAGTCGGCCTCGGGCACGTAGGAGGGCCGCTCGCGCCGGGTAGTCTGCATCCGCTTCGGCCAGTGCCGCTCGTCGAAGGTGGTCCACCAGCCCCAGACCTGGGCGTCGCGGTTGAACGCGAACAGGTTGCCGCGCACGGTGCTATGGTGGTTCCAGATCCAGACCTCCGGCGCACCCTCTGCGGCGCCGATGCGCGCCGTCCGGCGCATCTGCTCACGGAACTGGAAGCCCTCCTTGTTGGCGAAGAAGAGGTTCCGCTCGATGAGGCAGTCGGGCGACGACGAGAGCGCGATGCCGCCGTTGGCGCCCCATGCCCCGCCCGCACTGAGCAGGCCGTTGCGCGCGATCACGTTGTCATGGGCGTGCAACCCGTAGCTGATCTCATAGAAGATGCCCGCATCCTCGTTGTCGGCGATCAGGCAGTTGCGCACCACGCTGGCCTCGATGCCGATGTCAAACCAGATGCCGTGGCCCCGGTTGCGCGTGAACTGCGATCGCTCGATGACGACGCCACGCGAAAGCACGACCTTACAGCCGCCGGCGCCCCAACGCCGATCGAAGTTCTTCGTGTTGTTGTTGCGTATGATGCAGTCGCTGATCAGCAGTCCGTGGGCGTTGCCTGCCGTGAAGCCGTCCTGGCCGTTGTCGAGGAAGCGGCACCGGCGCACCGCCTGGCCGGGCCCTCGGAAATCGCCGCCATCGGTGTTCGACTGCTCGATGGTACAGTCCTCGATGGCGTCGCCCGCCCCTCCGAGCCGCACGAGGGCCTGCTGCGCCTGCGTGGCGCCGTAGCGGAAGGTCATGCCGCGCGTGAGGACGTAGTCGCCGCGCACATCCCACAGCGTCTGGCGCACGCTCGCCTCGACGCGCGGGCTCCATGCCGGGTCCGAACCCAGCGCGGCGTTGTTCGAGGCTTGCACGGTGAGCCGCCTGCCCTCAAGGTCGGCGTAGAAGGTCCCGCGGCCGACCTGCCCGCGCGACAGGACCTGGTGCAGGGCATAGGCGTTGACGAAGACCTGCTCGGCGCGTCCGATGAGCTTGTGGTAGTCGTCCGCCGGATGCGTGCCGGTGGGCGACCATCCTATGAACCGATGGGGCCACGGAGCCGAGTAGACGTTCTCGCCCTCCGACGCCGGCTCCTTGCGCCAGTCGAGGAGGCGATCCGCGCCGGTGACGACCACCACGGCGTTGGGCGCGGCCTCGAACCGGATGGGCCTCTCGCGGGTCCCGTCGGCCTCGATGGTCACCGCCTCGCGGTAGGTCCCGCGGTGGATGACCACCCGATCGCCCGCGTGCACCCGTGCCGCAGCCTCTGCGAGGGTCCGAACCTGAAGCGTGACCGGCACAGCGGCGAGAGGGCTCTGCGAGACATGGAGCGTGGTTGCCGTCGCCGATGCGGCCACAGCCGGCGCCGCCGACATCAGAGCCCGGACCACCATGTGCAGGACGGCGCGGGCGCGCCCCACGGCTACCATCCCCACCACGCCCGGTAGCCGTTCCGACGTCCCATGGCCTTGAAGAACGCCGTGGCCGCCTGCGCACGGGCCATGAACCGCTCGTGCTCCATGGTGGCCTCGGCCAGCAGTCGGTCGGCGTCGATCTGCTGACGGGGGCGCTCGCCCGGCATCCGCGCCGAGGGCGGGGCTGTGAGCACCAGGACCATCTGCTCCAGCGCGGCATCCTGCACCCACATGCCGCCACAGAAGGGGCAGCCGTCCACCTCGACGTGGGTGCCCTCGTAGGGGAAGTGGCGCAGCGGGCGCGGGCAGATAGGGCACCAGCGCTCGGGCCGCTTGCGCCGCGTGTGGTCTGGCACGGGTTGCACGGCGGCCTCGACCTGGTGCGCCGCCCGGCGGCCCTGCTTGCGGAGCTCGTCGAACTCGAGCCGGTCGAACCAGATGCCGGCGCACTCGCCGCAGACGTCCAACTGCAAGCCCTCGAACTCACGCATAGTCAGCGCCCGGTGGCAGTCCGGGCAGAGCCGTTCGGTCATATGATCCCCCAAGCCTGGCAACTCGAGGGAGGGTACCCCAAGCGCATCGACTTGCCGATGGACGGAGCAACCGCGGAGTTCGTGGATAGTAGCTGGTGTATCGAGGCAGAGGTCCGGTTGCCGACAGACGGCGACGGGCCATTGGGGGTCCCAAATGAGCCTTGCGGGGAACCCGGACCAGTGGACGCCGGACGCTTACCTGGCCTTCGAGCGGCGTAGTGACGCGAAGCACGAGCTCATCGACGGGCGTCTGGTCGCCATGTCGGGCGCGAGCCGGGCGCATGCGGCCCTCGGCGCCCGACTATCGGGCCTCCTCTACGAGCGGCTACGTGCATGCGGCTGTCAGGCGTTCACCTCCGACCTGCGCGTTCAGGCCGGCGAGCCCGGCCAGTACACCTACCCGGACCTATCGGTCGTCTGTGGCGAGGTCTTGCTGGAGGACGATCAGGGCGACACGATGTTGAACCCGACCAGGCTGGTTGAAGTTCTTTCGCCCAGCACCCAGGCCTGTGACCGGGGCGCCAAGTTCCGGCGTTACCAGGGAATCGCATCACTAAAGGACTACATCCTCGTGAGCCAGGACCAGCCGCTCGTCGAGGTCTTCAGCCGGGCCGACGGCGGCAGGTGGCTCTATTCCTCCGCCGAAGGGCTCGCGTCAGTGATCGAGGCGCCGAGCCTGGGCTGCACCATCGAGTTGGCCGAGCTCTATGAGGGCATGCTGTTCGATGCGGCCGCAGAGACGCCGGAGGAGACTGGCGCGGCCAAGCCCATCTGAGCCGCGCCGGTCCGATCCCCTACTTGGGTACAGGCATACCCATGCTCGTGTAGATGCCCTCGATGAGGTCGCGGCCGCCCGCTGCCTGCTTGTTCGTGCTGTCCAGCTCCACGCCTCGGCGGAAGAACCGGAGCGCCCCGCGGTACTTTGGCTTGGATGGCAGCGTCGACTTCATCATCATCGCATCGCCTGCAGCGGTCACGGCTACGGAGGTCTTCTTCTTAAGCGCTGCATCACCGGGGCTGGCCTTCAGCGCCGCCTCGGCATCGGCTGCGGCCTTCACGGCTGCGGTCACGCTCGCGTCCTCTTCGCCGCCGCTCTCGGCGGAGTGCGGGTTCGGCACTGCGGCGCCGGCACCGACTTGCGGCTTCATAGCCCCCATGTCCATGCCGGCATGAGGATCGGCGCTCTCACCCGCCGTTGCGCCCGGCGCCAACTTGGTGTTGGCGGCGGACACGGGTGGCGGCGGAGGCGTGGCGCCGCCGGGCTTCTTCGGCGGCTCGCCGGCACAACCGTACATGAGCAACGCAACGGCGGCGGACGCTCCAAGAATGGTGATGATCGCGGACTGCACTCTCAAGTCGTAGGCTCCTTCCAGTAGGTTCGCTCCCCGGCCGGAACCCAGCCAACCGGCGCTCTCCACACCTGATATACCACCGGCAACCGCTCGAGTGCGCCTGCACAGGACCGATTCGGCGCCATCCTCGGGCAGACGCCATCTGACGACGCCCCACGCCTCGGTCCGGTATGCTTAGGGCAGTGCCGCAGCCGCCTGCCGGCCCGGCGTGAAAGGACGCATCTCCATGCCCTCGGTTCTCGCCTGCCTCCTGGCCCTCATCGTCGGACCCGCGCCCGCCGCTACGGCCCTGTCGCCGCTGCGCCCGGTCCGGCTCACCTGTGAGTACCTGAGCAACCCGCTGGGCATCGACACACTCCGGCCGCGCCTCGCCTGGCAGTCGGCAACCAGCGTCCCGGCGCAGCGCGGCGCCCGGCAGACGGCCTACCGAGTGCTGGTGGCGTCCAGCCCGGCCGCGCTGGCGGCCGGCAAGGGCGACCTGTGGGACAGCGGCACGGTGCGATCCTCCACCTCCACCTTCGTGCCCTACGCGGGCCGATCGTTGGCCACGCGCACCCGGGCATTCTGGAAGGTCCGCCTCTGGGACGAGGCCCGCCGCCCCTCGGCATGGAGCGCACCCGGTAGCTGGAGCATGGGCCTGCTGAAGCGTGGCGACTGGGCGGCCGAGTGGATCGGCGCCTCGGCGCCCATGGCGGGCCCGGGCCGCAACGCGCCACTCTTCCGGCACGCCTTCGACCTCCCGGCCGAACCGTCGCGCGCCGAGATGACGGTCGGCTCGCTGGGCTTCCACGAGCTCTGGATCAACGGACGGCGCGTTGGCGACGCGATCCTCAGCCCCAGCATCAGCGAGATGGGCAAACGCGTCCGCGCCGTCACCTACGACGTGGCACCCTACCTGCGCCCCGGCCGCAACACCGTGGGGCTCTGGCTTGCCTCGGGATGGGGCGGATTTGACCGCTTTCGGCAGCCGCACCACTCGCTGGCCATCGCCCGGCTCGACGCCTGGACCGCCTCCGGCCGGACCACGCTGGTCACCGACGCAGGCTGGCACTGGCGCCCCTCGCGAACGTGGGCCATCGGCGGCTTCCCCACCCACGGCGGAGAGCGCGTGGAGACGCCCGACGCGCCGGCCGGGTGGTGCTCCGATGACGCCTCGGTGGGCTGGGAGCCGGTAGCGCTCCGCGACCTGAAGGTGACCCTCTCGGCCGAGATGCTGGAGCCCAACCGCAAGGTACGCGAGTACCGACCCGCTTCCATCACTCGGCGACCGAACGGATGCCGCATCGATATGGGCCTCAGCTTCAGCGGCTGGCTGGCCCTGCGCCTGCACGGCAAGCCGGGCGGCGTGGCCACCATCACCGTCTCCGAGCGCCCGGGCGACGACGACAGCTTCCGCCAGCGGAGCGAGTTGGTCCTCGGCCCGGACGGCTGGGGCCTCTTCCGCAATCGCTTCAACTACGTGGCGGGCCGGTGGGTCACCGTGACTGGCATCGACCAGGCGCCCGAGCGCGACGACGTGCGCGGTTGGCTCGTGCGGAGCGGCTACGAGCGCGCCACCAGGTTCCGCTGCTCTGACGAGCTGCTCAATCGCATCTACGACACTACGCTCCACACGTTCGAGTCGCTCAGCATCAGCGGCTACACCGTCGACTGCCCGCACCGCGAGCGCATGGGCTACGGCGGCGACGCCCACGCCACCATGGAGGCGGCCATGCGCAACTACGGCATGGGCGCCTTCTACACCAAGTGGCTCCAGGACTGGCGCGACGTGCAGCAGCCCAACGGCGACCTCCCCTACACCGCGCCGACCTACAATGGCGGCGGCGGCCCCTCCTGGAGCGGCATCTGCGTCACCATGCCATGGGCCCTCTACCGTGCCACAGGCGATACGGCCGTACTGGCAGCCAACTACCCCACCATGCAGCGCTGGCTCGCCTTCCTGCAGACGCACACCCGCAACGGCCTACTGGAGAAGTGGGGCGGCGAGTGGGACTTCCTGGGCGACTGGGTGCCGCCGGGCCGCGACCAGGGCGCCAACCGCGTGGACGCCCTCTCAACGCTCTTCTACAACAACTGCTACCAGGTCTACAACCTGCGCATCGCCGCCCGCGTGGCCGATCTGCTGGGCCGGCATGCCGATGCCCGCACCTACGCCGCCCGGGCCGAGGCCTGCGCTGCGGCGGTGCATGCCCGCTTCTACCGCCCGGCCGAACGCACCTACGCGGCAGGCGGGCAGCTGAACCTGGCTCTTCCGCTGCTGACGGGCGTGACGCCGGCCGAGCTCCGCCCGGCTGTTGAGGCGAACCTGGTGCGCGAGATCACCGACGTTAAGCGCGGCCACGTCGACACCGGCATCCACGGAACCTACTTCCTGATCCAGCAACTGCTGGCCATGGGCCGTGATGACCTGGTCTGCCTTATGGCGCGGCAGACCGACTACCCCGGTTGGGGCCACATGCTGACGCAGGGCGCCACCACCATCTGGGAGCAGTGGGACGGCCAGAACTCGCTACTCCACAGCTCCTTCCTCTCCATCGGCCAGTGGTTCATCGAGGGAGCTGCGGGAATCCGGCCCGACCCGAGCCGCCCCGGCTACGGGTCGTTCATCATTAAGCCCGGCGTCACCAGGCAACTGAAGTGGGCCCAGGGTAGCTACGACTCGCAACACGGGCGCATCGAGGTCAGGTGGCGCCGCTCGGCCCAAGGGCTGCAGATGGATGTGACGGTTCCGCCCAACGCCGAGGCCATCATCAGCGTACCCGCCCCGTCCGGCGCCACTGTCACCGAGGGAGGGACGCCGGCAGCCAAGTCCCCTGGCGTTACCGCCGTGGGCCGCCAAGGCGGCTTCGCGGTCTATAGCGTAGGATCCGGGCGGTATGCGTTCAGGGCGGGGAAGGCGCGGTAGGGGCGCGTATGCCATGAGGGTTCCGTCCAGACGCATGCCGGCCGCATCGCTCCAGCCCGTGACGCCCGCGGGCTACGCGCTCCTTGCCGCCATGCTGCTGGGGTTCGCGTGGGCCTGCTACCTGGCTCCGTGGCTGCTTGCCCTGCCGGCCCTCATCGCCGTTGCGTCGCTTGCCCACAACATCGCCTACCGTCGCACACTGCGGGACCTGGCCTCGAGGCGCGGCGACGGAGATATCGGCGCCTTCGCACGGGACTTCGACTGCCGCTCCGTCGATACATGGATCATCCGGGCCGTCTACGAGGAGCTGCAGGCATGTCTGGGCAGCGCGAACCCGGCCTTCCCGCTCCGAGCGACCGATCGGATTGCCGAGGACCTGCACCTGGACGACGAGGACCTGGAAGACGTCGCCGTGCTGGTCGCCGAACGAGCCGGCTACGACCTGGCCGGGCTTGAGAAGAACCCCCTCGCCGGCAAGGTGACCACGGTGGGTGAGCTTGTTCAGTGCATCAACCACCAGCCCTGCCTCCGCAGTTGAAGGCCGGCACTGCCGGAGCGACACACGCGCCCTGATCGGGTATCAGCCCGCTCCTTCGCCTCCTCCAGATCAACGCAGCACAAGGGGCTTCCGTACGGACCCGCCGTCCGGCGACCCCCCCAAGGGCACGTCGGCGCGCTCCGCCGGTGGCCCTCGAGCCTTCGTACGTTCCGGTTCGCCCCGTCTGGAGGTCAGACTGACTCAATAGGCCGACGAGGCACGCGCGATGCGCCGTCGCGGGCGGGCGCCTGCTGGGCCGGGCGGGCGCCCGGCAACCGTGCCTGCACGGTCTGGTGCGGCATGGGGGAAGCGCTAGCTTGATGTCCACTTCAGCATATCCGGGCCGCTCGCTGCACAGGTGTATGCCGGGCCGCCTCCTCGCCTGCCTCACTGCGGCGGTGGCGGTTGGCGTCGCCCCTGCGGCGGGCCAGTCCCAGACCGTGCCGCCCGCCCCGCTCAAGCGCCTGAGCCTGGAGGATCTGGCCCAGGTCGAGGTCGGCATCGTCTACGGCGCCTCGCAGCGCGCACAGAGGACCACCGAGGCGCCGTCCTCGGTCACGATAATCACGTGCGACGACATCCGGCAGTTCGGCTACCGCACCCTGGCGGACGCGCTACGCAGTGTCCATGGCCTCTATGTGACGAACGACCGGGCCTACGACTTCATCGGAGTTCGCGGCTTCAACCGGCCCGGCGACTTCGGCGGCCGCACGCCGGTTACGATAAACGGGCACCGCATCAATGATGCCGTCTACGACAGCAACTTCGCCGGCACTGAGTTCCCGCTGGACATGGCGCTGGTCGAGAGGATAGAGGTCATCCGCGGTCCGGCTTCTTCGCTGTATGGGAACAACGCCTTCTTTGCCGTCATCAACGTGGTCACCCGGCGCGGAGGCAACATCGGCGGCGCCGAGCTCTCGGCGAGCGGAGCCACCTTCGGCGCCTACGACGGTCGAGTGACCTACGGAAGCCGGCTTGCAGGCGGCGCCGAGGTCACCGTCTCGGGCACGATCGCCGGAAGCGCCGGACCGGCCCGCCTCGTCTACCCCGAGTTCAAAATGGTTAACGACGGTGTCGCCGACAACATGAACGGCGAGTCGGGCGGCAGCCTGTTCGGCGAAGTGCGCCGCGGCGACTACGCCCTGGCCGCCGTCTATGGCCGCCGCAGCAAGCACGTGCCCAACGCGCCGTACGGCACCCTCTTCGGCGATCCGACCTATACCACCGCGGACGAACGGGCGTTCGTCGACCTGCGGTATGACCACGAGTACGCCAACCAGCTGGATATCCGCGTGCGGGCCTACTACGACCACTACGCCGGGCGACAGCAGTTCCCCTATGAGTACAACTACGGCGTGCCGCCGCTCCTGGGCGACCGAACGCTGAACATCGAACTGGACACGGCCCGCAGCCTCGGCGCCGAGGCCCAGGTCAGTAAGACGCTCTGGGGCAGGCACGAGGTGATGCTGGGAAGCGAGTTCCGGTGGGACCCGCTGCTCCACCTCAGGAACCTCGACGACGACCCGCCCAACGTCTGGCGCGACAACCGCGACAACGCCCAGACCGCCGGCGCCTACATCCAGGACACGGTTCCGCTGACCGCCGGGCTCGCCCTGAACGCGGGCCTCCGGTACGACTGGTTCAGCCGGTTCCGCAGCACGGTCACGCCGCGCGCGGCCCTGATCCAGAGCGCCGGCCACGACACCACGGTAAAACTGCTCTACGGTCAGGCCGTTCGGGCGCCGAACTACTACGAGTATGGGAACATCATGCCTGGGTACAGGTCAAACCCGGACCTTCAGCCGGAGACCACACGCGCCCTGGAGCTTGCGGTCGAGCACGGCATCAACGCCCACCTGCGTGCGGGCGCGGCCATGTTCCTGAGCGACATCGGCCGCCTGATCGGTCAGGCCTACGACCCTGAGACAGGCGAGTTCTACAACGATAATCTGGGCGGCGCCCGGGCCCGTGGCGCGGAACTGGAGATCCAGGGCCGGTGGGCCAACGGCTTGCGCGGACGCCTGAGCTACACGTTCGCCGACTGCACCGACACCACGACGGGGTATCGGCTCAGCAACTCGCCGATGCACCTGATGCAGCTCAGCCTGGCGGCCCCGCTTCGTGGCGGGCTTACTGCCGGGTTCGAACTGCATGCCATGGGCAGCCGAAAGACCGCACGCGGCGGCAACTGCGGCGCGTACGCCGTAGCCAACCTGGCGATCTCCAGCGCGAGCTCCGCCAGCGGCGCCGAGTGGTCGCTGTGCCTCCGGAACCTGCTCAACACGCGCTACGCGGATCCGGTGCCCGAGGACTTCCAGCAGGACGCGGTCCGTCAGGACGGGCGGACGATCCAGCTGAAGGTCACGCACAGGCTGTAGGGCAACCCAACATGCAGCAACGCGACAGCTTCAACACCGCGCAAAGACAACGGCGGGCCGTGCGCACGCAGTGGACCGCCGTCCGCGCGCTCATCGCGACGGGCCTGTTCTTCTGTGCGTCGCTCGCCGGCACCAGGCCGGCCGATGCCCAGGCGCCGCGCGTGGCCTCCGAGTACGACGTCAAGGCGGCGTTCCTGTACAACTTCGCGAACTTCGTGACCTGGCCGGCGGCGGCGTTCGCGGCCTCCGGTTCGCCGTTCATCATCGGCGTCCTCGGCGAGGATCCGTTCGCCGGGCGCCTGGAGAGTACAATCCGAGGCGAGTCGGTCGGTGGGAGGCCGATGGTCTACCGCCGCGTCACCAAGGTCGACCAGATGAAGTCGTGCCATGTGCTCTTCATCAGCGCTTTCGAGCATGCGCGACACGCCGACCTGCTGTCGGACCTGCGTGGAGCCCCCGTCCTCACCGTGGGCGAAGCTGAGCAGTTCCTGGGCGCCGGCGGGATGATCCGGTTCGTCGTGGCTGAGCGCCGGGTGGGGTTCGAGGTGAACCTGGCCTCCGCCTCCAAGTCCGGCCTGAAGCCGAGCGGGCGCCTGCTCAAAGTGGCTCGGCGTGTGATCGGACCATGAGCAAGGGCCCGGTACACATGGGGCCCTTCCGGGACTTGCCGATCCAACGGAAGCTGACCGTTGCACTGATGTGTACCAGCGCAGTGGTGCTGGCGCTGGTCTGCGCCGCCCTCGTCACCGAGGCCGTCGTCGTCTTCCGCAGGGACCTGGTTCGGAACCTGAGCACCCAGGCGGCCATCACGGCGGAGAGTTGCACCGCCTCGCTGGCGTTCAGCGACGAGAAGGGCGCACGCGACACGCTGGCCGTGCTGGACTCCGACCCGCACATTGTCGCGGCATGCCTGTACGACTCCGCGGGGCGTCCCGTAGCGGACTATGTCCGAGCAGGGCAAGGGCGCGTTCGCCTCCCATCGCCGCCGCCCACGGTTCCTCACCAATTCAAGGGCGGCTACCTGGAGTGCGTTCGACCGGTGCTGGTCGGCGGCAACACCATCGGGACGGTCTTGCTTCGGTCGGACCTGAAGGCGGGACAGGAGCGCTTCGGGCGGTTCGCCTGGATCGTGGTCGCCATACTGGTCATAGCTCTGGCTGTGGCCTATCGGCTCTCATTCTTCTTCCAGCGGATCATCGCGCAACCGATCCTACGCCTCGCCGAAGCCGCCAATGAGGTCGCGCTCAAGAAGGACTACTCCACCCGCGTACCGAGCGAGAGCCGCGACGAAGTAGGCACGCTGGTCACCTCGTTCAACGAGATGCTCTCCCAGGTAGAGCGCCGGGACGCATCGCTCAGCGCGGAGATCGCAGACCGGAAGCGAGCCGAGGAGACCCTGACGGGTGCGCTCGGCCAGCTATCGGAGGCGCGCGACCAGGCGCTGCAGGCGTCCCGGGTGAAGTCCGAGTTCCTTGCCAACATGAGCCACGAGATTCGCACGCCGATGAACGGCATCATCGGCATGACCGGCATGCTCCTGGAGACGCATCAGACCCCGGAGCAAAGGGACATCACGGAGACCATCCAGAGCAGCGCCGATGCGCTCCTTACGGTGATCAACGATATCCTCGACTTCAGCAAGATCGAAGCCGGCAAGCTCACCATCGACGTGGTGGCGTTCGACCTCCGCCGCCTGATGGAGGATGTGGCCGAGATGCTGGCGCCGAGGGCCTGGGAAAAGGACATCGAGCTCACCTGCGTGGTCTCCGGCCACCTGCCCGAGTTCCTTGAGGGCGATCCGGGCCGGTTGCGGCAGGTCCTCACGAACCTAGTCGGCAACGCCATTAAGTTCACCCATGCAGGTGAGGTCTCCATGGAGGCCCGATTGCTCGACCAGACACCGAGCACGGCGCACTTCCGCATCACGGTCACGGACACCGGGGTCGGCATTCCGTCGGACCGACACGCGGCGATCTTCGACAGCTTCACCCAGGCTGACGGGAGCACGACGCGCCGCTACGGCGGAACCGGCCTCGGCCTGGCGATCTCGCGGCAACTGGTCGAGCTACTCGGCGGGCGGATCGGCTTGGAGAGCGAACCGGGCAGGGGCAGCACGTTCTGGGTCGAGCTCAACCTGCCGCGCCACACGGCCGGCGACGAACCCAGCGCCGCGCCCGCGGTGTTGTCCGACCTGCCGATCCTGGTGGTGGATGACAACGCCACCAACCGGCGCATCCTGCTGGCCCAGCTACTCACCTGGGGTTGCCGCGCATCCCAGGCGCCCGGCGGCGCCGAGGCGCTCGCCATGCTGCGCGGCCGTCCGGGCGCCTATGCACTGGTGCTCCTTGACATGCAGATGCCCGATATCGACGGGGCTGGCGTCGCAACCGCGATGGCGGCGGACCCGAGGCTAGCCTCGATCCCGATCGTGCTGATGTCGTCGATGGGCCCTCGGAACCCGGCTACTGATGCAGCGGGCCCGAGCTTCGCAGCCTGCCTGACCAAGCCGGTCCGCCAATCGCACCTGCGCGACACGCTTGCGGGGGTCATGGGGATGCGCGCGGACGATCGCGCCTCCGATGGGCCGCCCGCACCGGACCCGACAGAGCCCGCGCCGCTCGGGCTTCGCGTTCTCGTCGTTGAAGACAACATCGTGAACCAGCGCGTTGCGGCGCGGCAACTTGAACGCCTGGGATGCCGGGTCGAGGCCGTATCCAGTGGCCCCGAAGCGCTCGCCGCGCTTGGACGCGCTCCATTCGATGTGGTCCTCATGGATGTGCAGATGCCAGGCATGAACGGGTTCGAGACTACCGCTGAGATCCGGCGAACCGAGCAGGAGACCGGCCGCTACGTGCCCGTCATCGCGATGACCGCGCACGCCATGGATGGGTACCGGGAGAAGTGCCTCCGTGCAGGCATGGACGACTATGTTTCCAAGCCTGTCCGCGTGCAGGAGCTACGAGAAAAGCTCGAGAGATGGGCGCCTCGGCCACAGCCGCCCGGCTAGGGGGCGTGGTTCCACGCGACAGCGTCCAGCACGGCGCACCGGCCGCGGGTCTACATCTCGAAGCACTGGACCCGACAACCGACACGGTCCACGACCAGCATCCTGCCGGTGGAGGAGGCCGTGAGCCCGCTGGGGTAGGCGAACTCGCCGCCCCGCGTCCCGAGCGTACCGATGTAGTCCAGGTACTCGACCTTGTTGCCTGTTCGGCGGAAGACGCTGACGATGTGGCGGAGCGTATCGGCTACCCAGATATTGCCCCGGAGGTCGGTGGTGATCCCGATCGGCAACCCGAAATTGGTTACTCCTGAGTCATGCTGGCCGAAGGCCACGAGGACCGTGCCGTCAGCGGCTAGAACGTGTACGGCCAGGGCCCTGGCGTCGGTCACGTAGATCAAGCCGGCGGCGTCAACCCACAGCGATGTAATCGCCGTGAACTGGCCCGGCTCTGAGCCCTTGGCGCCGATGGCTCGGAGCAGCTTGAATGTCGGGCTGAACACATAGATCCGCGCCCTGCAGGCTATGTAGATGTTGTCCTTGCTGTCGACCGTGACGGCCGTGGCCTTCAGGTCCAGAGGGCTAACAGGCTCATTCGCGGGCGCGCCGACCCGCTTGGCGGCCTCGGCGAAATCGCGGAGGCTGATCTGGCGAAGGCTCCGGCCGCGGTAGTCGCACATGTCCACATAGTCCGCAAGCACATCGACCACGAACATATCTCCGCCCGAGTTCACGGCGATGCGGCTCGGCTCACCGGCGATCGGCTTGGTACTCCCGGCCCTCTCGACGGTCCGCATGAGCTCGGCCTTGGGCATGCCGCGGTCGTCGAGGACCACCAGCCGGTGGTTGCCCGTATCCGCGACGTATATCTCGCCGTGCTTCGCGTCATACCATACGCCGGACGGGCCACTGAAGTCCTTGCCGAACGCACGACCCACCACGAAGAGCAGCCGCTTCGGGACCACGCCCTGCGCGCCCGCGGAGGAGCCCGCGTGGGCCCACAACAGCAAAACCACGATCCCGAGCATGACTCGCCGGCTCATTGGTCCTTCATCCCGCCTTTGTGACACTGGACGCACAGATCGCGCCGCCAGTCGGCCTGGGAGATGTACTCATGCGGGCCGCCGTGGACGTCGTGGCAACTCGCACAGGTCAATTGCCTCTTGTTGCGCGGGTCCACAATCACGACCTTGCGGCCGTTGTCGTCCTTCACGCCGACGGGGTGCGTGAACTTTCGCTGGTCAGGATGGCAGCCCTGGCATAGGTCCATGGGCGCCTTGATAAGGAGCTTCTCCACGGGGCTCTTGTGACCGTAGTGGCAGCTCGTGCAGTTCCCGGCCTCCACGGGCGCATGCTGGTACTTCTTCTGCAGCGCCGTGTCCACCTGCTTGTGGCATGAGAGGCACACGAAGTCCGGCTTGGCCTTGAACAACGGCGGGCTGGCCAGGCGAGATGCGTGCGGGGTATGGCACGTGGTACACAGCTTCTGCCTCACTGGCGGGTGCGAGGCCGACAGGGCGTCCATCTTGCCGGCCGCATGGCATTTGCCGCAGAGCTCAGTGACGGGCGCCTTGAGGGGAGCCGTCTTCGCCGCGGTCGGCGCTGCATGGCACTGCCCGCAGCTCCGGTCGGCGTACGGCTTGTGTGCATTGGACGGCAGGCCGTGCGTGGCCTTGTCCTTGATGTGCGGCGAGTGGCAACTGACGCACCGGGTCGTCGCACCCACAAGGCCTCCATGCGCCTTGTCCATCGCCGGCTTGGCGACATCGTGGCACTTGCGGCAGGTGGCATCGACGCCGCTCTTCACCAGGGACGGCCTGCCCGACGCGTGCGCATCGTGGCAGTCCAGGCAGTTCCCCTTCTGCACCGCGGCGTGCTGGAAGTCGCCGGCCTGCCCGACCATGCGGTTATGGCACGAGTAGCAGAGCTCCGACTTGGCCTTCTTGAGCTGCTTCTCGCCCCCCTTGTGCTCAGAGTGGCAGGCGACGCAGCCCACGTCTTTCCGTGGATGGCGTCCCCTCATCCAACTCAACTGAACGAGCTTCTGGGCCTTAGGGGGCGCCGACGGGCCGGCGTTGGCGCCATGGCACACAAGGCAAGAAGCGTCGCTCTCATGTACGCTCACCTTGGCCGGGTTGATGATCGCGGTCTTGTCGCCGGTCGCATGCAGGCTACCGGGGCCGTGGCAGCTCTCGCAGCCCCGCATCGACTCCGGGAGGGGAGCGATCAGGCCACCGTGAGGCCCCTTCGCGTGCGCCGCGACCATGGAGGCATGGCACCTAATACAGCCCGCCGACCCCACGTAGGACGCCTTAGCGGTCGTCACTGCCACCTGTGCGTTCCCGACGGCAATGAGTGCGACCAAGCTCGCCAGCGCGGCGGCGAAGCCGGCCCCAAGTCTGGCCCTCGTGTTGGCCCGCTTCGACATCGCTTCTCTCCCGGTCAGGGTCTTAGACCCCAATTAGTGGATGTTGGACTTCATGTGGCAGTCGGTGCATACCGTCGCCGGAGGCACTCGGGTGATCTTCTCTTTTTCGCCATTGTGCTCGCTACCGGGACCGTGGCACGACTCGCAGGTCACGCCCCTGAGGTCGGGGGTCTTCTCGGCATCAACGAAGCCGCCCCGGCCATACCCGGTCGTGTGGCACTTGATGCAGGCGGCGTTCTTCTCCTGCTTGCGTGCCACCAAGAGGTCGAAGGCGGACGAGTGCGCCTTCTTCTGCCAGCTCTTGTGGGTGTCTGCGTGGCAGACCTGGCAAGCGGAAGGTCCAATGTAGGTGGCGTCGGCAGGCGCGGCGCCGGTCGCCGCGGCCGCGGCGCCCTCCTTGGCCGGTTCGGTCTTCTCCGCCTTGCCCTCCTCCGGCTTGGTCTCCTCGGGCTTGGCCGGCTCGGTCTTCTCGGCCGGCGCGGCGTCGGGCTTGGCAGGGGTCGCGTCCGGCTTGGCGGGCGCGAGCTTGTCCGCAGGCTTCGCAGGCGTCTTCGGCGCGACCGCGGGCTTGCCGGCGGGCTTGGCAGGCGCCTTCTTCGTGGTCTTCGTGGTCTTGGTCTGCTTCTTCGGAGTGGCCTGGCCAAACGCGCGCCCAAGGTCAGGCAACAGCAATAGCGCCAGCATGGGCGCCACCATCAGCGCAGCGACCAGCGCGCGCCGCATCGTATCGGTCCGCATCGAGTGTGCTCTCCTCAACCCGTGTGGGCTCTGCCTTACTGCGCCTTGAGCGACTTGGCCAGCGCTGAAGCGATCTTCTGTATCAACTCGGTCTCGTCGGCCGGTCCTTTGATCGCGAAGGTGAAGCGGCCGGCAGCGGCGTTCACGTGGACGAAGCCGAACTCCGAGGTGGTCGTGTAGCCCGTTACAGGCCCCAGAGGGCCTGCCGTACCATCCTTGCCCGCAACCTTGGCGACCGCTGCCGCGTCCGTCGCCTTCACCTGGTCGGTCAGGCGAACATGCATCTGGGTGTTCCGCGCCTGGTAGATGGCGTCCAGCGACCGGACGCAGTTGTCGGCCTCGGTGACGCTGGCGCGCTTGGCGCCGCCAAGATCTGACGGCAGGTATGCCGCCATCTCCTCGGTGGTCAGTTCCTTGGACTCGTCGGCAGTCCTCGCCGGATCGGCAGTCACGCTGGTTTCGTTGGATGTCGGCGCCGCCGGGGCCGTCTGGTTCGGCTGGACGCCACCGTCGCCGGGCGCTGCAGGAACCGGTCCGGGCGGTCCGGCGGAACGCGTGATCTCCGCCTTGGCCTTCTCCAGCAGCTTCAACAGCTGCTCGACGCTCTGATGGGTGAGCTTGGTCAGGGACGGAGGAATACCGCTACCGAAGAGGCTGTCATCGGGCTTGCCGGTCTTCGTGGCGGCAGCTGCCCAGACAATCGAATCCGTGGTCGTATCGACGATGCGGGCGTTCATGGCGACCGTCAGGGCCGGGCTTGAGCCCCTGGGCTGGCCGTACTCCGTGATCGTGCCGATCATGATCAGCCGCGTGCCAAGCTTAGCGGCCAGCTGCTTGGCTTGGATCGACGTCAGCGGCGGGCGAAGGCGAAGCTCGGAGAGCGTTGCTTCCATGACGGACGGCTCAACCACCGAGATGGTGCCCTTGGAGAGCAC
>CAJBBX010000042.1 GCA_903951425.1 uncultured Chthonomonas sp. | reverse complement strand
GTGTCCTTGAACTTCTCGTCGAGCCCCGGCTGCGACTCGTTCATGCGCTTCCGGTGGGGCGCGATGTCCAGACCGAGCTTCTTCATCTGCTCGATCTCGTTCTGAGCCGGGGAGACGACCAGGGCCATGTCCGTCGTGGTCAGCACATCAAGGCGCTGCCGCAGCGCGGCCTCGTCTGCCTTGGGAAGGTCGTACCGACCGAGCTCGTGCTGCACCCGCGCCGTCTCTGCCGCCCAGTACTTCCGCACCTTGTCGTACATCTTCAGCGCGGTGGCCTTGTCGATGGAGACCACCATTGCCTTGCCGACGAATCCCCGCCCAAGGAAGTGGCGTACGATGTCCCTGGCTACGGTCTCCAGCCGGTCATCGCGGGTGATCAGGTGGTACTGCCGCCCCAGCACCTTCTCGAGCTTCTCTTCCTGCTCGGCGTCGAGGTCGGCATCCTCGATCAGGCGGTAGATGTCGTCGTTGAGGTCGGGGTTGACCAGTTGGAGCTCCGGCGTGCGGTTCTCGTAGAACAGCGGCACGGTCGCGCCATCGTCGACCGACTGCTGGAAGTCGTAGATCGACACATAGTCGCCGAAGACCTCCTTGGTGCGCTCCTCTCCGGCGATCAGCGGCGTGCCGGTGAAGGCGAGGAACAGGGCCCTGGGCAGTGCGGCGCGCATGTTGAGTGCCAGCGTGTCGTACTGGCTGCGGTGCGCCTCGTCGGTCAGGACGATCACGTCCGAGCGGTCGGTCAGCGCCTCCGGGGTCTGGAACTTGTGGATGAGCGTGAAGACATAGCGGCGGTTGCCCCGCAGCAGTGCGCGCAGGTGCGCGCAGCTGACGGCGTGGCACTGGTCACCCTCGGCCTCGCCCACGGCTCCCACGGTCTTGAAGGTCTTGGCGATCTGATCGTCCAGTTCCACCCGGTCGGTAACAACCACAAAGGTCCAGTTGCCGGCGAGCGTGCGCAGCACCTTCTGCGCGAAGAAGACCATGGAGAAGCTCTTGCCGCTGCCCTGGGTCTGCCAGAAGACGCCGGCGCGACCGTGGCCCAGCTTGCGGGCCTCCAGCATGGAGGCAATGGCGTTGTTGACACCCAGGAACTGGTGGTTCTGGCCGAGGATCTTCACCAGCCCGGCCTTGTGCTCGGAGAAGAGCGTGAAGTTCTCCGCCAGGTCGAGCAGGCGGGTCCGGTCGCAGGTGCCGCGCAGCATCACCTCCAGCGACACGCGGCGCGGCTCGTCCTCCCGCTCGACGCGCTTCCACTCGAAGAACCGCTCCCAGTCGGCGGTGAGCGAGCCGACGCGGCTGTCGGTGCCGTTGCTGGCGATCATCAGTGCGTTGAACCAGAAGAGCTGGGGGATCTCCTGCTTGTAGTGGGTCAGGTTCTCGTCGAAGGCCGCCCGGGCCGGAACCCCGGGCTTCTTCAGTTCGATCACTACCCACGGCAGGCCGTTGACGAAGCCCACCAGATCGGGCCGGCAGGTGTAGAGGCTGCCCACCACACTGAACTGGCTCACCAGCAGGAAGTCGTTCTGCTCCGGGCGCTCCCAGTCCACCACCCGCAGGCGCTCGGTCTTCTGGCCACCATGCTCGTGATCGGGCATCGACACCGTGATGCCCTCTTTGAGCAGCTGGTAGACCTCTCGGTTGGCGGCCTCCAGGCTCATGGCAGAGCGGTCGCGGGTCAGTTCATCGACGGCGGTCTGAATGGCCTCGCTGGCCAGGCTCGGATTGAGCTTGGTGAGCGCCGTCCGCAGCCGCTCCACCAGCACCGCCTCGCCCTTGGTCTCGCGGCCGAGCGTGCCGCCAGGACCGAAGGCCTCCTCCATTGCCGACACCGTCTGCCAGCCGAGCGACGAAAACAGCCCGATGGCGGGCTGCTCGACGAGCTGGTCTTCGGTGTAGGCGTGTGGACTCATGACCCTTCTCAGAGCGCTCCGATCAAGTACCCATCAAATACCCAGATGCTGTTCGGGAATGGAATGCCGTGTTCAGAGTCGACCCGCCGGCTCGCCCCGTCAGACGGTCTGCGCGCGGTGCTGGATACCTCGATCAAACACCCATCAAACAAGCTCCCCTCCAGTACTATGCCGACGTCGACTGCCAGCCGAGCGAGTAGAACAGCCCGATGGCAGGCCGCTCTTCGGTGTCAGCGTGGGGCATGCCTACTCTGTCACCCTCTCGTAGGCCTGCCGCACCAAATGCATGGCGGCCGGCACCTGCGCTCGATCATACAGCGAGAAGAGCACGTCCCCCGATTGGCTGGCGTTCACGACAAAGGCGTAGGCCGATGCGTCTCGCGCCAGCCCCGACGGATCGTCGATGTCGTCGAAGTCGACGTTGGCCCGCAGCAGGACGTGGCGGCTGCGCGGGAGTACCTCGAGGAAATGGTCGAACACGCGATACACCACGCTTTTTGCCCCACACAGCTCCGCCACATCCGGACCCAGGCCCAGCAGGAGCGGACGGAGCGAGTCGAACAGTGCGCGCGCGTCGGCATCGAAGCCCACCGCCTCGATGCTGTACTGGGCAGCAGCCGCGCGGTGCTCCTCCAGCTCAGCGGCCCGCACCGCTTCCATGTCTACAGACAAGCCCGGCCAGACAGTCACAGCCTGGTGGGCGAGTGCCTTGCCCCGTGCCTCGATCTCTGCCGCGGTCCAGCAAACCTGTTCGCGGATGAATCGGTTAAGGCGTAGAGGGCTATCGTTGAAGCCCTTGGGCATCGCTTTCTTCTCGTCGTAGGCGCGGTCGCTGTATTCGGGGTTATAGGCGGTCAGAGTGAGGTTGCCCAGTCGGTGCAGCCAGGTCTCCTGCGCCAGCTTCCAGTCTGCCCCGAGCATATCCCGCCACGCTTGCGGGAGGTCCTCGTTCTGGGGCATCACGTGCTCGATGGTGAATCCGCTGGTGTCGATCTTCTCCTTGCTGTCGTTCTCGAGGCGGTCCAGTAGGTAGGCGCAGGAGCGCATCGCGTACACGTCGCGCGTCTCGAGCGCTTCGCGAAACTCGGTATCTGACGGGAAGCGGCGCTTCCTGCCGCCCCGATACAGCGCCACCTTCAGGCTCTGCAGCGGTGCAGCGTCTTTGATCTTGTACGCGATGCCGGCGAAGATTTGATACAGGCTACGGGTCTGCATGTCGCAGGCGGAGCGCCTGAAGACGTAGCTCTCCAGTAGCTCGACCGCCTCGCCGAATGCTCGGCTGTCGAAGGCGCCGCAGCGTGCATGGGCGTCGTGCAGACGCAGCATCAGGGGCGACGCCACCTCGACCAGCGAACGCAACCGGGCTGAAGCCGCTGCGAACTGCGGGTCTGTCTCGCGGCAGAGGCTGAAGCGCACGTAGTACCGAGCAAAGCATCGCAGCTCAGCGAGCACGTCCTCAGCCGTGCGGGTGGCAACCTCCGCATGGAAGTAGCTGCGGAACTCGTGGTAGATCGCGTCGGACCGTAGCTGCTTGCTGGGCCGCAGCTTGAGGACCAGGAAGTCGCGGCAGAATGTGTCGAACTCGCTGCGGTATCGATTGCCGAAATCCTGCTCGATCGGACGCCAGTAGTCCTCATACAGCCGCGTCTGCAATTGGTCGTTGAGCCGCATCAGCACGAAGTTGCGGATGAGGTCTGCCTGCGTGAGGTCGAGCCCTGTCGAGTTGAGGCTCTCGAAGATCATCTGCGGGTCGTCGCGCCCACGCGTCAGGCTCACATCCACGATCACGAGCTTGGCGAAGCCGGCGTAAACCTCTGCGAGGTCGGCCTCTGCGAGCTGCTCCTTAAAGTACGCGTAGTTTTCGCGCACCCTCTCGGCCGCGGCATCCGCCAGTACCTGCCCGTCCAGCAGCGATGATAGTGCCTCGTTGTCGGCCCGCCTCAGCACTAGCTTGCTGCGCCGCTCGCTCTTTCCGTGACGATTGCGCAGGAATCGATCTTCGACCTCTTCGGCGGAGGGCAGCGCATCGTCGTCGGAGGGCTGGGCAAGAAGACGATCACGGAGCGCCGCAAGCAGCAGGGTCACCGTTGTCAGGCGCTGCTGCCCGTCGATAAGCAGCCACTGCGGAATAGCCGCCTGGTTGTCCTCAGCGGCGATATAAACCACCGAGCCCAAGAAGTGCGCACCAACAGTCGGATCGCTGCCGGCCCGAATGATATCGGTCCAGAGCTGTTGGCAATGCTTGGTACCCCAGGAGTAGTCACGCTGGAAGATCGGCACGATGAACTGCTTGGCTCCATCGAGAAGCTGCGACAGTGGGAGGTCCTGAGCGTTCATGCGTTAACCGATTCGGGCATGGTGGCGACGTCGACCTGCCCCGACAGCAGACGCGGCAGCACAAGGTCGCGCGTCCGGCGGAGGTTCTCGATTTGGCGTTGAAGGGTGCGAATCTCTTCGACCATGGGGATCGTGGCATGGCCGAACTTCGTTAGAATCGGTGCCGCTGGCACCAGTATGTCGGCTCTCTCGAAGGTTGCGGCGGTGACGGCGGGATACGCGGCACCAGTGGCGTTGTTCGCAAGGTGGGTGACGAAATCCTCCGTTGTCGTGGCGAAGTAGAGGAACGTGAATGGCACTTGCGTCGCCGTGAGCACAGCAAAGCCGGTGGACGCGATGGTGCCCCGCTCAGGGTGCATCACCAGCGCGTACGAACGGCGGTTTGGGCGAACGCACGACCAAAGCACGTCGCCGTGCTGGACAATACGGCGAGCCCGACCCGGGGCACCGGCGAAGGTGTAGGTTGTCGTGGAGTCGATCTGGCCGGGGCTGACGGAGGAGATGTCGATGTAGTGGAGTTCCTCCGGCGCAGTGCGGGCACTGATTTGGGCTCGGTTCACTACGGCCACCTCCCTCAGCGTCTTCACCTCCCACCCCTCCGGAATCTCGCCAAGCGGCGACGGAACTCGCGGGACCGATTCGTGTCCAGGGAAGCGGAAGTGGACGAACCACTCGCGGTAGAGGGCGCGGGCCATCGTCTCCAGAATCTTAATCCGCCGCTGGCAGTTCTCGATCAGCTCGTCGTAGGCCGACAGGATGCCTGCGATGCGTGTCTGGATGGGATGAGGGGGAACGCTCACGCGCACATCGGCGATGCGCGCTGGTGCGGTGTGTCGGACCTTAGTGCCGCTGGCTGAACCTCGGATCTGTTGCCGAACGGGCTTGCAGTTGAAGAGGTGGTAAGCGAAGTGCTTGTCGATCTGCATCGTGTCGCGGATTTGAACAAGGCCAAGCCGCTGATTGTGGAGGTATAGCCCACTGCGGGGAACGATGGCGCTGCTGCCAAGCAGACCTTCTGCTTGCTCAGTCATCGCTACGATGAGGTCGCCTTCCTTCAGAACGTAATCAGATGGAACCGGCCCCCTGTACCACTTCTCCTTGTCGCCTTTGTGCTTGAAGCCGCCTTCGTCGAAGAAGTTGCCAGGTGTCAGCACAATGTGCGTACCCGCGTCGGCGAAGTGTTCGCCGAGGAAGGCAAAGCCATGCCTGATCTCCAGCAGGTCACCAAGTCTGCAGTCACGCCACTGCACCATCGTCACGCCTCCAAGATCCCAGCCACATTCGCGGCGATGGTCTGCTCCAGCTCGTGCGCCTGGGCGTTCAGCGTCTTCCGTCTCATGTCCTGCCTCCGCCGCTCTTCGGTCTGGGCGGCGGGAGTTGCTGGATGGCTCTGTCGAAATCGCTGCCGACCTGATCCGCCTGGGCGATATGCGCGGAACGGTACTTGTCGTATTCCGCCTCGGCCAGCTCCCTGGCCATCTCATGCGATATCTTGCCGGCATGGGTGAGGACGTCGCGGTCGTTGATGGCCAGGAACCCATGGAGCTTGGTGATCCAGTCCTTCATGCGCATGGGTACCCGGCGCATGGCCTGACCTTCGGCGAAGACCAGGTACTGCTCGACCAGATTGTTCAGCGCGGCGAGCTCCTCCTCATCGAGGTAGTTCTTAGCGATCGTGACATCCTGCTTGCGAACCTTCGCGCCCCGCCAGTTGGTTAGCCCCATGTTGGGTCTGGCCGAGTCCGCGCGGGCGTTGATGATCTCCGCCGCCGTCTGGCCGGTGATGGCCCAGTGCATCTTGTTCTGCACGGTCTGGAAGAACTCGATGCTCTCCGGCTCCGCGGGGTCATAGTCGATGCTCGTGGCATATATGTCCGTGATCTTCTGGTAGAACCGGCGCTCCGAGGTGCGGATGTCCTGAATGCGGCGAAGCAATTCCTCGAAATAGTCGAACGGTTTGTCGGGATTCTTCAGCCTTTCATCGTCAAGGACGAAGCCTTTGACGATGAACTCGCGGAGTTGCCGGGTGGCCCAGATGCGGAAGCGGGTGGCGATGGCGCTCTTCACCCGGTAGCCCACGGAGATGACTGCGTCGAGGTTGTAGTACTCCAGGGCGCGCGTCACCCGGCGAGTACCTTCGTGGCGAACCGTTAAGGATTCCTTAACGGTTGCCTCCGGCCGCAGTTCGCCCTCGTCATAGATGTGGCGCAGGTGCATGCTGATGTTGGGGACGGTCGTGCCGAACAGCTCGGCCATGTGCTGCTGTGTCAGCCAGACCGTCTCGTCTTCCAAGCGCACATCGATCTTCACATGGCCATCCTCGGTGGCGTACACGAGGAACTGCCCCCCACCCGGTGATGACGATGGCGCCATGCCTGCATCGCGGGCATCGCTCATGCTTCCAGAATCCCCGCCACATTCGCGGCGATGGTCTGCTCCAGCTCCCGCGCCTGGGCGTTCAGCGTCTCCAGCTCCTCATTCAGCGCCTCAAGCTGCGCCTTGAAGTCCTCGTCGCTCACCTCCTCGCCCGGGGCGACGCCGACATACCTGCCGGGATTGAGAGACCAGCCCTGCGCCTCGACCTCGCCAAGCGTCGCCGCCTTGCACAGGCCCGGCACGTCGGCATAGGCGGGCTGCTCACCGAAGACCTCCCGCAGCTTCGCCGCCGTCACCTGGCCGCCCATGGTCAGGTCCGGCGCCTCGCCGCGATAGAGGCGCACCAGGTTGGCGATGAAGCCGATCTGTGCGGGCGTCCAGTCGCGGTGGGCGCGGTCCGCCTGCCGGTAGACGTGGCGGGCGTCGATGAAGAGCACGGTGTCGGCGCGGTCGCTCTTCGCCTTGCCCCTATCGAGGAACCAGAGCGTGCAGGGCAGCGTGACGGTGTAGAACATGTTGGGGCCAACGGCGACCATCACATCCACCGCCCGGGCCTCGATCAGCCTCCGGCGCAGTTCCTGCTCGCTGGAGCGAGCGTCGGACGCGGAGTTGGCCATGACGAAGCCGGCGCGGCCACCGGTGTTCAGCGCCGAGTAGAAGAGCTGAATCCAGAGGTAGTTGGCGTTGTCGGTCTTCGGCAGGCCGAACGGGTAGCGTCGGTCGGCGCCGACCATCTCCTTGAGCCGCTCCTTGTCCACCGCGTTGACGTTGAAGGGCGGATTGGCCAGCACGAAGTCGAACTGGCCGGTGGCGGCGTGCGGGTCGTCGTAGTAGCTGTTGACGTTGCCGCCGTGGCGGATATCGCCCTCCAGCCCGTGCACGGCCAGATTGAGGCGGCACAGGCGGCCCGTCTCGTCGACCTTCTCGACGCCGCAGATTGAGAGCTCGGCGGTGGGGTCGTGCTGGTGGTCGGCGACGTAACGGGCCGACTGGACAAACATGCCGCCGGAGCCGCAGGCTGGGTCCAGAATGCGCCCGTGGAACGGCTCGATCACCTGGGCCAGGAGCTGGACGATGCCGGCGGGCGTGTAGAACTCGCCGCCTTTGGACCCTTCGGTGCGGGCGAACTCTCCGAGGAAGTACTCGTAGATCCGGCCGAACGCGTCGAAGTCCACGGTCGCCGGAATCTCGGAGGCCTTCTTGAGCAGCTCCTTGAGCAGTGCGCTGGTGAAGAGGTTGTAGGTCTTGGGGAGCACGCCCGCGAGCTGCGGGTTCTGCTTCTCGATCTCGCGCATCGCCGCATTGACCCTGGCGCCGATGTCGGACGCCTCGGGCAGCGCGAGCAGGTAGTCGAAGCGCGCCTCCGGGGCGAGATAGAGCACGCTCTCGGCATGGTACGCGGCGGGTTCATCGACGCGGCTGCCAAGACGGGCAGAGGCGGCGGCTTGCTCCAGCTTCTGGCGCAGGACGGCGAATCGGACCTCGGCGAACCGGAGGAAGATCAGCCCGAGGATGGGTCCGGAGTACTCCTGCGCCTTGAGGCCGGAATTGGCCCGGAACTGGTCGGCGGCATCCCACAGCCGCTTCTCGAGCGTCGTGGTGGCGGCATCTTTCTCAGAAGGGGCGATCCAATGCAAGGCTGCCTCCCATCATCGCCACAGAGCACCGATCGTGTTGGTCAGCGTTAACAGGCCAACTGCGTCCTCGAACGCCGTCGATAGCATTTGCCGCGCACATCCGCAATCCACATACCATCGTACCCGCCTACTTCGCCACCGGCTCCGTCGCCTCCTCCTTCGGGGCCGCCGGGGGCTCGAAGCTCACGCCTGCGTAGACCTCGGCCAGCGGCACGCTGCAGCCGATGGAGGGGACCTCGGCTGAGGCGTCGAGGCCCTCGTAGGGGGTGTAGAGCCACGTGTCGCCCTCGCGCCGGCTGAAGACCTCGATGATGGGCGCCTCCTGGCTGACCAAGATGTAGTCGCGCAGCGAGGGGATGCGGCGGTAGTGGGCGAACTTCCGGCTGCGGTCGTACGCCTCGGTGCTGGGCGAGAGGACCTCCACCACCACGGTGGGGTTGAGCAGCGTGTCGCGGTGTTCGTCGAGGAGCCGCAGCTCGCCGCAGACGATGGTGAGATCGGGATAGGCGTACGCGCCCGTCTCGACGTTGTGGACACGCAGGTCGGCGCTGAATCCACGGCACGGGCCGCCCTTGAGAAGGCCATAGAGCGCGCCGCCCAGGTTGTGCCCGATCATGGCATGCGCGACGCTACCGCCCGACATGTCGTAGACGATCCCGTCGACGTATTCGTGCCGAACGTCGGATGCCCGCTCAAAGGCCAGGTACTCGGCATCCGTCCAGCGTGGCTCGGTGGCTGCGTTGGTCATCGGCTCCCTCCATGGACCCATGCTACCGGCACGTCGGCTCCGTCGTCAAGGCAGCGTCAGTCGCCGTCGCCCAGCTCCTGTTCCACTCGGCGCAGGGCCTCGAGAACCCTGTCACCGAAGCGCTCGAGCTTGGTCGGTCCAATGCCGCTGATGCCCGCCAACTCGGCCAGGCGCTTGGGATTGGCGGCGGCGATGGCGTGCAGGGTCCGGTCAGCGAAGACCACAAAGGCCGGGACTTCCGCCTCAGCAGCCACTCGCTTGCGCCAGTCGCGCAGTGCCTCGAAACGCTCCGTCTCGTAGGGGCTCGCCTCGCTCCAGGAGGGATCGAGCTCCTTCTCGCGGGCCGCGGCTCGGGAGGCGGTTCGCCCCCGTGAGCGCTCGGGCTTGCCGGGCGGTTCGGGCTCCTCGCCGCCGTCGCACCGGTCGCAAGAGGTGCCGCAGGGCTCCATCGTCTGGCCGAAGTGGCGCGCCAGCGTGGCGTGGCGGCATCGAGTGCCGGAGGCATAGCTGACCACGCCGTCCAGCCGCAGTTCGGCGTGTTGGCGCCGCCGCCGTATCAGGTTCTCGATGGTGATCTTGGCGGCCGGCGGCGCGGGCAGGAGCTCCACCACCAGGCTGCGGCCATAGTCGGCGTGGCGCACCAGCATGTTGCACGACTCCATGATGGAGATGGCCACGCGCGCGGCGGTGCCCTTCTCCTCGAGGAGCCCGGCGCCGAAGGCTGCTTCCGTCAGGTCATCGGCATCGATGGTGCGGCTTCCGGCGGTCAGCATGGCTCGCAGGGCGCGGTAGGTAGCCTTCACGTCGTCCAGGTCCACGGCCTCGGAACGCATCCACCGGCTCAGCATCCCCTGGTCCGAGGCGGTATGCAGCAGCACGCAGCGTGAGGGCTTGCCGTCTCGCCCGGCGCGGCCGACCTCCTGCATGTAGTTCTCCACGGAGGTCGGGAGCATGTAGTGGGCCACCAGGCGCACGTCGGGCTTGTCGATCCCCATGCCGAAGGCGATGGTCGCCGCTACGATGCGGGTGCGGCCCTCCATGAACCGCTCCTGCGTCAGCCTGCGCGAATCGGGGTTGAGGCCCGCGTGGTAGTGCTCGGCCACGATCCCGGCGCCGCGCAGGTTGTCGGCGAGCTCTTCGCACTTGGCCCGCGCCGTGGCGTAGACGATGCCCGGCCCGGGCGTAGATCGGCAGATCCGCACCAGCGCCTTGGTCTTCTCCTTGTTGTCGGCGCACCGTAGCGCCTCGAGCCGCAGGTTGGGCCGGAAGAGCGGCGCCATGGTCACGTTCATGGTCCGGCCGAACTGCGCCTGAATCTCGCGCTGCATCTCCGTGGTGGCGGTGGCGGTGACGGCCAGGAGGGGCGGGCGCGATCCCGCCTCGGCCAGCCGCTCCAGCGCCCGGCGGATGAAGAGGTAGTCCGGCCGGAAGTCGTGCCCCCAGACCGAAACGCAGTGCGCTTCGTCCACCACCACCAGCGAGAGGCCCGCCCTCTCCATGCGATCAAGGAAGCCCTGCTGGCGCAGCCGCTCCGGCGCGGCGTAGATGAGCCGCGTGCGGCCCCGCTCGATGTCGGCGAGCCGCTCCTGGATCTCCTCCTGCGGCACGCTGCTGTTGATGATGGTGGCCTTGTCGCGGAGGGCCAGCGGCAGGTTGTCGAACTGGTCCTTCATCAGCGAGATGAGCGGAGAGACCACCAGCGTCGGGCCCGGAAGCAGCGCCGCGGGAAGCTGGTAGCAGAGCGACTTGCCGCCGCCCGTGGGCAGCACGGCCAGCACGTCGGAGCCGGCCATCACCTGCTCGATGATGGGCTCCTGGTACGGCTTGAAGGAGTCGTAGCCGAACAACTCCCTCAGCGCCGTGGCAAGCTGCCCGCCGGCGGGCTCTACAGGCGTCATAGGGCGCGTCCCGACGGTTCTGCGCCGGCACACTTGACCGATCTCCAGCCGTATGTTACGATATCTTGCATCCTAGATCGTCCGCGCACGTCTGCGCTCAGGGAGGGACCCGATGTTCACATCCAGGCGGCCGCTGTTGGCGGTGGCCGCGCTCCTGCTCTCAACGCTCTGGGGCTGCGGCGGCGGCAGCGGCGGCGCCGACAAGCTTGGCTTCGGCAGCCTCTCGGGTTCGGTCTTCATCCAGCGCGACGCTCTGGCGTCGGGCGCCGGCGCCGAGGCCATTCAGATATCCGTCGAAGGCACCACGCTGAGCGCGACGGCCGCGCCGGATGGCAGCTTCACCCTCGACAGCGTGCCTGAAGGGTACCAGACGGTGGTCGCCCGGACGACCAGTAAGGCCGCCTCGCTGGTAGCGCAGGTTCGGCGCGGACGCCGGACCGACGTGGGCGACGTCATCCTGGCGGACGCCGGGCAGATCAGCGGCCTCGTTACATCATCCACTGACAAGAGCCCCATCACCGGTGCGAGGGTGACGGTGACGCTGGCCGTGATGAGCAACGCCGCCGACATCCTGCCACTGCCCGTGCGCCACGCTCGCACCGATGCGGCCGGCAGCTACACCATACGCGGCCTGCTGCCGGGTAGCTACACCGCGACCATCGAGAAGCCGGGGTTCGTCGCCACATCGCTGTTGCTGGAAGTGAGGCATGGCGCTACTACTGCCGGAGACGCCGCAATGGACCCCGCACCGGCGGAGGCCGGCGGGAACCTGGCGGGCGTCGTCACCGCAGTCAACGCTGCCGGTGAGAACATCCCCGTGGCCGGAGCGCTCGTAGTAGTCCACACCGGCGATGTCGTGATCCAGAACATGCCGCCTATCCGCGACGGCGTCGGCCCGGCCGTCTGGCCGCCCCCGTTCTACGCAATCACCGACGACCAGGGCGCCTACGAGATTGCCAATGTCCCGGCCGGCGAGGTCACCGTGACCGCCTCACGCTCCGGCTTCGAGCCCGGAACCGAGAAGGCGACCGTCGTGGCCGGAAAGACCGTCAGCGTCGATCTCACCCTCCGGCCGCACGCGCCACGCGTCGGGAACGTCGCCGGCATCGTGACCGACAAGGCCACCGGCGCACCCATCGCCGGCGCCAAGGTGGCAGCGCGGTTCCAGGCGCCGCCTCCGCCACCCACCGACGGTTCAGGTAGCTCGACAGGCTCCTCCGGCGGCGGCTTCGTGCCCGGCGACATGGTCCTGGTCACCGAGACCGACGCCAACGGCAAGTACAGCCTGACGGTTCCTGCGGGCGAGCGCCTGCTGGCCGTCCACTCCAACGGCTACCGCATCGCGACCCAGACCGTGACCGTGACTGCCGGCGCCGACGTGCAGGCCGACGTGGCGCTGGAGCCGCTGCCGGCCGGGGAGCGGTTCACCGTTGGCGGCGTGGCCGTGGTGATGCGCGACGGCGCCGAGGTTCCCGCGTCGGGCGCCCACGTGGTGCTATCCAGCGTGACCGACCCGAGCATGGACGGCTCTGACCGGCCGGTGGCGGCGTTCCACGTCCGCGCGGGAGCCGACGGGACGTTCCAACTGAAGGCGCCCGCCGGCGAGTACACAATCTGCGCGGTCCTGCGCGACCTCTCCTCCGTCCCGGCGCCGCTGACGGTGAGCGGCGACACCCGCGTGAAGGTGGTGCTGGAGAAGATGATCGGCCTGTAAGCCGCCGAGCCAGGAAACGCAACGGCCCCTGCCTCCGGCGAACCGGGTGCGGGGGCCGCGCTGCGTCCGGGGCCTGTTCGAGGGTCAGGCGTCCGGGTAGATCTGCGGGTTCTGGCGCTGAGCCTCCTCGATGACCGCGATCTGCCGCCGGACCTGCTGTGGCGTGATTTCCAGCGGGAATCCCTCCGTCAGCGTGCGGTGGAGCATGGTGTAGGTGGAGTCCACCATGGCGCGAAAGGTGTCGAAGCCTTCGGGGGCCTGCCACGTGTCGCGGTTCCACTCCAGCGGGTCCGCGCAGTAGCTGGGCGTACCGTCGGGCTTGCAGAGGGGCTCGCGGACCAGTTCCACCTTGGGGGCCGCCTCCGGGTCGAACCATTCCCACTCTGCGGACGACATGCTCGCGCGGAGGCCGCCCTGGGTTCCGTAGACTTCGTAGGTCGGCCCGTCGAGGCGGCGGCAGTTGGTGATCTGAAGCCGGATGGTGGGCCGGCCGGGCCCGTGCAGGACCAGCATCGTGTGGTCATCGGCGTCGCCCTTGCTCAGCACGTGGCGCATGACGGCGAAGACCTGAGGCTCGGCCTCCGGGTCGAAGAGCTGCAGCGCCTGGTCCAGGGGGTGCGGGCCGGTGTTCAGCAGGTTGCCGCCCATCTCGGAGGTGAGCGTCTGCCAGTCGTAGCGGCGCTGGAAGCCATCGTAGGCGATGTTGGCCTGCACCACCTCGCCGAGAACGCCGGACGCGATGACCTCCTGGATGCGCAGGAAGACCGGCGAGTAGCGCGACTGCTGGAAGATGGCCAGCAGCCTGCCGGAGGCCTGCGACACGGCGATGAGGCGATCCACATCGGCGGCGCGCTGGGCCAGGGGCTTCTCACAGAGGGTATGGAAGCCCGCCTCCAGGCACTCCAGCGTGATGGGTACATGGAGGCGGCTGGGCGTGGCGTTCACCACCAGGTCCAGTTCGCAGGCAGCCAGCATCTCCCCGTGCGCCGCGAATGTAGCGCAGCCGTACTCGGCCTCGGCCCGCGCGCGGCGCTCGGGCAGCGGGTCCACCGCCGCCACGACGGCGAACCGATCGGGCGCCGTAGCCAGGTAGGCCCCATGGATGTCGCGGCCGCTACGGCCCTGGCCGATGATGCCGACTCGGATGATGGACACAGGTCAGGCTCCTGACGCGTTACAGCCGTGGGTCACGCGATGAGTTGGCGGGTGTCAGCGGCACTGCCGAGCTGCCTCAGCCCGCCAACCACTCCTTCAACTGGGCCACGGACGCCATGACGTTGGCGGGGCCGGCTACTTCGAGCGTCGTCGCGCCGTCGAAGCCGGCGGCCTTCAGGGCCTGGACGACGCCGTGCACGTCCACGACGCCCGTACCCACCGGGATGATCGACATGCCGGTGCCGAACACCGTGCCGCGCTGGGCCTCCATCTCGGCGGGCATGTCCTTCCAGTGGACGTGCTGGATGCGCGAGCCGAACGCCTTCACGAACTCGACCGGGTCCGATCCGCCGAGCCAGCTGTTGCCGGTGTCGAGGCAGATGCCCACGCTCTTCTCGTGGCCGACTTTGTCCAGCAGGTCGCCCATGGTCGCCACGCTGTCGGTCACGATGCCGTGCGGCTCCAGGAGCAGCTGCACGCCGAGCTCCTCGGCCCACTCGATGGGGGCCTGCAGCTTCTCGGCCGTGGCGAAGAGCCTCTCGGCCGGGCTCAGGCCGTGGCCCCATGCCGTCTTCGGGTCGCCCTCGGTGGTGATCACGTGGTTGATGCCGAGGAGCGCAGCCAGCTTCACGGCCTTGATGATCTGGGGAGTGCCGTAGACGTCTGGCGATGGCGGATCCAGCAGGTTCGCATGGGCGCACAGGGCGGTGAGCGTGACGCCCGTCCTCGCCGCCATGGACCGGATCCTGGCAGGATGGCTCTCCAGGCTCACGGAGGCCGCGAAGCCGTACTCGACGCCGAGCGTGGCGCCGTCGTGGTTGTCGGTCAGGTCCGCGTAGTCGATGCCCATCTCCCGGATGGCCTCGAACTGCCGCTCCATGCCGCAGAACGGCTCAACCAATGCAAAGCACCCGATCTTCATCGATTGTCCTCTTCGCTTAAGTTGCGCCGTGTTGGGTGTCGGCGCTCGCTACTTTGTGTCAGTCCGAACCGGTCGTTGCGGCTACCGAATGAAGCGGATCTGGCACCCGGCGGTCGAAGCAATGGCGTCGAACTCGTGGTGGTCGCTGGTATACAGATCCGCGCCCAACCACCGCGCAAGTCCGAGACAGACAGCGTCGGCAAGGGAGACCCGGTTGGTGGCCTTCAGGAGCCCTATGTCCTCCCAGAACAGCTGGTCCATATCCTCGCGGAACGCAATGCCGAAGCCCGCGAGAACACGGACTGCACGCTGGGCCGTCGGTAGTCCTCGCTCGCGACAGATGCCGTAGAAGACCTCGCAGACGTTAAGCGAGTGCGCGTAGCATGCCCCTCGGTTCTCCCGCAGCAGGTGACGAACGACCTGCGCACCCGGTTCGCCCCTGAGGGCAGCCAGCATGGCGCAGGCATCCAGAACCACACTCATCGCGACGTGGCGGACCAGCGAGACTGGTGGCGGAGTTCCTCGCCCTCGATCTCAGCCTGTTTCTGCCGTGCCAGGTCATCCGCGGAGAACAGCACGTCGGCGAATGCGCCGATGCCGGCGTCTAGCGCGGCATCCAGCGCACCATCGCTGACAAGGACGGGCAGTACATTCCCCATGAGGCGACGTTTGGTGTAGTCCGCCAGAGGCAGGCCCGCTCGGGCTGCCTCACGGGCGAGCTGAGCTTCCTGCTCACGAGTCAGCTCAATTGCTAAGCTCATTCAAACCGTCCTCCACGGCCGGCGGCAAGAACCGGCCACACCAAGGGGCCCAGGCGCTCGCCATGTTGGCACAATGCACCGAGTATACACGGTCTGTGCGCGCGCCGATCACCGTCTACCCCGAGTCCCTGGCAAGCCCACCGAACACGTCGCGGATGGCCTCCAGGTACTTCATGCCGTTCACCGTGTCCGGCTCCAGGTAGCTGCCCTCCGTCCACTCGTTCCAGCAGTTGATGTTGAGGATGCGCTGGGCGGGCGGGACGTCCAGCAAGCGCTGGCGGGTGATGGCCAGGGCCTCGCGGAAGCGCTCGGGGGTGTTGCCGCTGATCGTGTTGGTGAAGGGGTAGCCGGTGTTGCCGAACGGGTCGTCCTGGTGGGCGCGGGGGCTCGAGTCCCAGCCCATGCTGACATTGGGGTAGTAGGGCACATCGTAGGTCTTGCGCGCCTCGTCCCAGTACTTCAGGTAGGCGTCGCGCACGTGGTTGAAGTCGGTCTGCTGGTCGGGCAGCGGGACGTGGTGGATCCAGACATAGGAGGTGACGCTGTCGAAGCCCAGATCCTTCACGAGCTGCTTGGGATCGGCCGGCATCGTCTCGGACGGGAGGACCGTCTGGCCCCAGACTACCGCGTTGAGGTGGAGCCCCGGTAGTCCCGCCGCCACGGCTCCAGCGCGGAAGGCATCCAGCGCTGCCCGGGTGGCGGGGACGCTGCCGAAGCTCTCGACGAGCTTGCCGAGGTCGTAGAACGAGAAGTAGGGCCGCCCTTCGATCTTCCAGTAGCTGGGATGCAGGAAGTAGTTGTGGATGACGTGCGTGGCGATCTCGCCGAACGTGCTCGGCGTCACCTTGCCCGGGTAGAGGAGCTTGTGCTCGGCGCCCAGGCGGTAGGGATGGATGTCGATCCAGTCGTGGTTGGCCCACATGAGCGCGAACTTCAGGCGGCTGTTGTTGGCGGCCTTCAGGAAGCCGCGCTCGATGGGCCGCTCCAGGAACGGGCCGTCATCGTAGTAGTACCAGTCGAAGAGGAATGCGTCCACGCCGTGGTCGGCGGCCGCGTGGATCTTGCGGGCCATGGCCTTGGGGTCCGACTCGTCCTCATAGCCCCAGAGCGGCACGTTGGGCTGGCGGTGGCCGGGGAAGCGGGGCTTGGCCGCCTTGACCAGCTCCCACTCCGACCAGTTGGGGCCCTTCAGCTTGCTGTTCCGAGCGTCGCCGGGGTGGTAGTTGCCGAAGTAGTAGCTGACGACCTGGAAGGTGCGCGGCGGGTTGGGTGGTGCGTCGTTCGCGCTGATCATGCGGTGGGCCTTTCGTTCGCCGGTGGTGTAACGAAATCGTAGCACACCGGCGCCGGCAGGAGGGCCGCCATGCGGGGGCGAACCTTGGTGCAACGCAACAGGGGGCGCACATGGGACCACTTCTCCTCGTACTCGGTCTTCTCACGAGCCTGGCCGCACCGGACGGCCACTGGCAGGCCGCCACCGCCGAGGAACGGCTCACGAGCCTCCGGTGCGACCCTTCCGGCAAAGGCCGGTTCGGTTCGGAGTTGCTCTGCTCGCCCCTGTCTGCCTCGGCCGAGGGCCGCGCCATCACCATCACCGAGGGCTGCCTGAGCCGCGAGCAGGGCGGCAGAACCCTTCGGCTGACCCTGCCCGGGCAGGGGCCCACCGTGCTGGCGTGGCCCATCGACCTGGGGCCTGACGGCTACTACGACCGCCTCACCGGGCGAAGCACAGGCGCCGACCGCCAGGACCATCCGGCGCTGCATCGCTTCACCGCGCTCGGGTCGGGCCACACGCTGGTGATCGAGTCCTTTAAGCGCATGGCGCGCGTGCCAAGCCTGCCCTCGTTGCGCAACGACAAGGGCCGCAGCCTCCTCCTGCAGACCGCCGACGGGGCACAGGTGACTCTGGACGGCGGGCCGGGCTCCACCGCCACCTTCGCGTTCGAGCTGGGTCGGCTTGTCATGCGCTTCCACGCGACCGGGCGTGTGATCCGGCTCGGCTTCGCGCCGTCCGGCCCCGGCGTGGCGCTGGAGAAGGGGAGGCTACCCTCCTTCGCTTTCGCCGGCGACGTGCCGCTGGCCAACAGCACAGGCGGCAAGACGAGCCTGAACCGCCTGCTGAACGACTTCTACCTGCAGGCCGGCTACTGGTACCCCTCGGGCACCGGCCTCACCTGCTGGGGTGAATGGGGCGCCCTGGGCCACTCGTACGTAGACGGTCCCTACCGGCAGGATGTCTTTAACCCGCTCTGCGGCCAGGTTGTGGGCGACGACGGCTACGGCCGCGACGGCCTGGCCTGGTCGTGGGGCGACCGGCGCGGCTGGCCCTTCCCCGGCGGCTACGACACGCGGCACCTCAACGTGAATGCGGTGCAGATCTGCGCCATCCGCCAGTACCTGCTTTGGACCGGCGAGCGGGGCCGCACGCGGGGCCGCGACTTTGGGCTGCGCGTGGCGGATGGGACGAAGACACTGCTCGCCCAGGAGGTCGCCGATCATCCTGTGCGCATCGCCGCAGGCCATCTCCTGTCGCAGCCCTTCACGGCAGCGGCATCCTTCGACCGCCTCGCCCTACGTCTCCGCGCGCCCGCCGTGGATCCGGTGCTGGGCGAGGGGGCGCTCACCCAGCGTCCGGCGCTGACCCGCCGCGTCGATCGATGGAACCCGCTGGCCGTGGCATCGGCGCCGGGGACGTCCGTGGCGCAGGTCATCCGGCCCGATGCGGCCTACAACACCGTGGGTATCTCGACGCCCACCTGGTCGACGCGAGAGAGCGGCGGGCGCCTGCGCCTCTTCCGCTGGACCGGCGACTACGCCGCAAGCTCGAGCGCCGCCCCGCTTGCCGAGCTCCGCATCGCCGCACTGCCCGACAACGCCGTGGTGTGGGCCCTCGCGCCCGAGATGCTGCCAGCCGGGACCGAGACGCTGCTCGTGCTGGACGAACCCACCACGACCTCAACCATGGGCCCGCCGCGCACGGGTATTTGGCACACCTCGGCGCAGGATGGCGACCGCCTGCTGGGCCCTGCCTTCCGCGGCGGCGTGCCGTGGCCCGGGCAGGTCGTGAGGCTCCACTTCGGTACGCGCTGGAAGCCCGAGGTGAGTTTGACGCTGCGCGACGCCGGCGGCAAGGCTGTCTGGTCGACGACGGCGCCGCGGGACGTGCCGACCGGCGAGGCATGGTGGCCCGTGGAGCTGGGACGTTGGCTGCCTGCCGGCCGGTACACGCTGGAGGCGACGGGGAGCGATGCCGGCGTGGAGTGGCTCTCATCGCTGGAGCCCACGGCGCTGGGCGGCAAGGCGGCGCAGGACGGCCACACGTGGGACTGGCTGGAGCGCGCGCGACGCATGATGGCCTACCAGCTCGACACGCTCAATGGCCGGTCCGACGGCGTGCTGAAGTTCGACCGCAAGTGCGGCGATGGGGACCACCTGGGACTGAACGGGCGCTCTATCGGCAACAACTACTACGATATCCTCCCCTTCGGCTACCTCGACGCCTACGCCGGGGCCTGGTTCTACCGGTCGCTGGTGGCCATGGCCGAACTGGAGCAGGCCTACGGCGACCCGCGCCGCGCCGCCGAGTGCCGCATCCTTGCCGGCCGCGCGGCGCGCCGCTACAACGAGCTCTACTGGACCGCCAAGGGTCAGGGCGACGGCGCGGCTCGGTACGTCGGTTGCATTGATGCCGACGGAGCCGTGCACGACCTCGGCTTCACGTTCGTGAACCTGCTGGCCGTCTCTTCAGGTCTCGCGCCGGCCGACCGGTCCGAAGCGGTCCTTCGCTGGCTCGACACGGGCTCCACGCGTGACGCCCAGGGCAAGCTGACGCCCGGCGATATCTACGCCTGGCGCTTCGGGCCGCGCTGCACGACCCTCGACAACCCGAACTGGTGGGCCGCCCAGCAGAACGCCTCGGCCTACCCGTGGGGCGACCAGATCCAGAACGGCGGCGCGGACCTCTACGAGAGCCACTACGATATCCTCGCGCGGCTACGGACCCGCGGCGGCGACGACGGCTATCGTCGCCTGCTGGAGATGCTCCGGCGCTACGCTGAGCCGGACCGGCTCACCGGCGGCGGTCCCCTCGTCGACGGCCGTAGCGTGCAGGGCGGAGGCACGGCCGGCGGCGCCGGGGTGATGAGCTTCGAGTTCCCCGAGACCGCCATGCTCGCCGGGGTCGTGTTGCACGGCTTCCTGGGCGCCGAAGCGAACGCCGCCGGCCTGACGTTGCGGCCCAAGCTTCCGCGCGGCCAGGCCTGGGTGGAGGCCATCGACATCCTCTACCGCGGCGCCCGGCTCACCATCCGCGCGACGCATACCAATGTGACGATAAGCGCCCGATCCGGCGGCGCCTTCCGGTGGGGCGGCCGCACCGTGCGGGCGCCCTTCAACGCTACGGCGCCCATCGGCCGGGACGGCACGGTGACGCTGCAGCCCCTGTAGGAGGAGAGAGATGCTCGGCGCAACACAGACCGACACAACGGACCGATGCGTACTGCAGGGCCTGCCGAGGGTGGGCTTCTACGACGGCAACGGGGCGCCCGAGGACGACCTGTTGCCCTCGTGTATCAAGTCGTTTCTGCGGTACCGGGGTGAGGACCTGGGCTTCCTGAGCCGTCCGTATGCGGCGGACCCCTGGCATGACCTCCACTGCTACCTGTTGGGCCTCTCGGGTTGCGCCTTCCGCCGCATCATGACGCCGGACGCCTGGGACATGGGCGACGGTTCCCCCTTCCGCATGACCGATGACCCCATCGAGCCCGCCCGCCGGGCGCTGGCCGGCGCGGGCTACGGGTGTGATGCCCTGCTCAAGAGCGGCTTCGCCGCGGAGTACCGCCTGTCACTGCCGGCCGAAGCAAGCGAGGAGGAGTGGCGGGCGCGGATCGTGGAGAGCATCCGGGAGAAGGGGCGGCCGGTCATCGCCGTGGGCGTCATCGGTCCGCCGGAGCCCTGCCTGATCACCGGGTACGACGAGGGCGGCGAGGTTCTCATCGGCTGGAACGCCTTCCAGACCGACGCCGAGTTCGCGGACGGGATGGAGTACGAGCCCGACGGGACCTTCCGCAAGCGGGGCTGGTTCGCGGGGACCGAGGCGCTCATCCTCATCGGCGATCCGCAGCCCCGGCCTGATGCGGTCGCGTTGCACCGCTCTGCGCTAGCCCTGGGCGTTCGCCTGCTGCGGGGCCCGTACGCCCGCGAGCGCCTCAGCGGGCAGGCCGCCTTCAGCGCGTGGGCGGAGCAGCTCCTGGACGATCGCAACTTCGCGGGCCTGCCCGCCGAGGAGCTCATGCACCGCATGTACGTCCACCACCAAAGGGGCGGCGACCTGGCCGAGGCGCGGGCTTTTGGTGCGCCCTTCCTCCGCTTCCTGGCCGAGGCGCACCCGGAGGCGCGAGCCGAGCTGCTGGCCGCCGCCCGCTGCTTCGATGACGAGCACGACCTGGTCTGGGCGATCTGGGAGTTCACCAGCGGGATGGTCGCCGACCAGGCGGGCGCCGAGAAGCTGGCCCGGCCCGACGTGCGAGGGCGCATCGTGCCGCTGATCCGGTTGGCGCGGACCCGCGACGCCGAGGCTGCCGACCACCTGGAGCGGGCCATCCGGCAGATGGACGAGGCGAGCTGGGCCGCCCGCCACGCGTCCTTGGCGCCGAACCCGCCGGCCAGGGTGGTGCGCGAAGGGGGCTGGACGGAGATCGCCGGGCTACCCGACCTGGAGTGGGGCGCGAGCCGCAACTGCACCTTCATCGGCTCGGTGGAGGCCCTGACATCGGTCACTGAGCGTCCGTTGCGATATGCCGACATGATGGGCGCCACGGGCATTGCCTTCCGCCTCCGCTGGTCGAACCCCGACACGCTGGGCGGCTGGGACATGGCCTGCCCTTGCGGCGAGTTCATGGAGGAGTGGGAGGACCTGCAGCGAGCCATGGGCATCGAGTTGGAGGCCGAGTTCCCCGGCGTGGGCGAGGACGCGGCCACAGACGCCAACGCCCAGCGCGTGGTCCAGCACATCGAGGCGGGCCGGCCGGTGATGGCCTGCGTAGATGGACCGGACATCGGGCTCATCGTGGGCTACGCCGACGGCGGGCGCACCATGCGGGTCCACCGGTACGGCACCGCCGGAGCGTACGACATTTCGGCGCAGGCCGCCTGCGGCGGGTTCCAGCTCCATTGGGCCGGGTTCACCCAGGCTCCGCCGCCCATCTCCGCCTTCGTCGGCGGCCTGCGCACAGCCGCCCGCAACTGGCGCCGCGGGAAGGCCCACGCGGGCTACGCAGTACACGGTCACGAGTGGTACTACGGTCGGCGGGCGTTCGAGGTCTGGATGGATGACCTCACCGTCCGCGACCATGCCTCCCTGTCCGAGGGTGACGTTGCCCGGCTCTATGGCATGAACCGGTGGGTCTGGATGTGCCTGATCGACGCCCGCCGTGCTGCGGTGACCTACCTGCGCGACCACGCGCACCTGCTCGGGGTCGAGGCCGCGGGCCCGGCGCTCGCCGCCGCCGCCGCCTACCAGCGCGAGGTGGACCTCCTGTCCGGGGCCACCGACCTGCCCTGCATGGATCCCTGCAGCCAGCCGCCCTCGGCCTGGGGTCCGGATCAGCGCCGCCGACAGCGGGAACTGCTGCAGGAGGCGATGGAGACCGAGGCGGAGGCCATCCAGCAGATGGAGCAGGCCGCGGCGGCGCACGAGGCCGTTCCGCCCGCCATGCGCGAGGGCGAGACCAGTCACTTCGCGCTACTGCGCGGCGTGCCGCGCGTGGGCTACGATGTCAACCTCTGCCCCTTCCCCGGCTCGCTCCACGCAGCCCTGCGGTACCTGGGCGACGAGACCTCCCTCGAGGCCATCGCCGCCGTCACGGGCGCGGCATTCCGGCGTTTCTGGCAGCGCGACGACGGCGGCAACGTGGACCTGATGTACCTGGGCCACGAGCCCATCCGCCGGGCCGAGGCGCTGGCGCGGCGGGACCTGACCATCGTGCCGCCGGCCGACCGGGGCGCCATGGTCGCGGCGCTCAAGGAGAGCATCGGGCACGGACGGCCGCTCGTGGCGTTCGGCATCATCGGTCCGCCCGAAGCCGGGCTGGTGACCGGCTACGACCGGAGCGGCGACGTGCTCTACGGCTGGAGCTACTTCCAGGATCGGAGCAGTCCCGGTTACTACCAGCGCACCGAGTGGCACGAGCAGGCGGCGTGGGCCGGCGATGTGGGCTTCGTGACGATCGGCGACAAGCGCCGTTGGCCGGGGCCGTCGTCGAGATCAATCCTTCTGGACACGCTGAAGTGGGCCATCAACCTGGCGCGAACGCCGGTGCGGCCCGAGCGCCCCGAGCACCTGAGCGGCCTGGCCGCCACCGACGCCTGGGCCGATGCGCTGGAGGTGGACGCCGACTACCGGGCCGATGACGCGGAGGTGATGGAGCGCCGCGTAATGGTGCATGGCGACCAGTGCTGCATGCTGGAGGACCGGCGGCTGGGCGCGCGGTGGCTCCGCGAGATGGCCTCTGTCGCGCCCGAGGCGGCGGACTACCTGACTGCGGCCGCCGACCTGCTCGATCGGGCTGCCGGCGCCGGGGTCTGGCCCTGGGGCAGCGACCGTTGCGATCACGCTCGGGAGGGGCTGGCCGATCCGGAGCTGCGGCGCACCATCGCCGGACAGGTGCGGGAGGCACGACGAAACGAGGCCGATGCGGTGGAGCGGATCGAGGCGGCGGTCCGGGCGATGGAGGCGGGATGAGCCCGGAAAAGAAACGGCGCCCCTCCCATGCGGGAAGGGCGCTCAGTTGCATACAGAGACCTGCAGCACATGAATGTCCCATGCCTATTACGCAGAAGTCTGCGCCCGGGTTCACAGACTCCGGGGCCTTTTTCCGCCTGTTCGCCGTTGCGGCCGCGTTGATGGCCGGGATCCCGGCCGGGGGCGGCCCCGGTGCTGCGCGTCTGACCGCCTCGGTGCGCGTGCAGCATGGCGCGCCGAGGCTCCTGGTGAACGGCAAGCCGACCGCTCCGCTCATCTTCTTCTTCAACCTGCAGGCCATGCCGGCCGTGAAGCAGAGCGAGCGATACCTGCGCGAGCAAGTGGCGCTGGCGAAGGATGCCGGCGTCCACCTTTACTCAATCCCGCTCACATGGCCCCGGAAGGCTGACGGCGAGCCGGATACTGAGTGGGCCGACCGGCAGGTGGACCTCATCCTGGACCTGGACCCCGAGGCGAAGGTGATCCTGCGCCTCTTCCCCGGCATGTCCTGGACGTGGCACGAATGGCGCGACGTGCCGGAGGGAGACCAGGCGCTCTTCGCCGACGGCTCCCGTGCGCCCCTCTCGGCCGGCTCGCCCCTCTTCTGGGAGCCCACCGACCGGGCCATGGCGCGGATGATCCGCCACTACGAGGGCGCTCGGTACTGCGACCGCATTGTCGGCTACCACTTGGGCGGGCCCGACAGCGAGAACTTCGCCGTTCAGTACCGGGAGAAAGGCCCCGACCTTTCGCCTGCCAACCAGGCGCGGTTCCGCCGCTGGCTGGCCGCCAAGTACCCCTCCGACGGCGCCATCTCAGAGGCCTGGGGCCGCGCCGTAGCATTGGCGTCCGCCGAGGTCCCGCGCCCGGAGCCGGGCCGCTTCCCCATGCACTCCGTGGGTTGGAAGGCGCCCGTAGAGGCCTTCTACGATCCCGTGCGGCAGCGTGACTGGATCGACTACTCGGACTACAGCGCCGACCTCGTGGCCCGGCGGATTCGGGACTGGGCAAGGGTCATCAAGCGCGAGACCGGCGGCCGAAAGCTCTCGGTCTTCTTCTATGGATACACCTTCGAACTGCCCGGCAGCTTCTCGGGCCACGACGCGCTGCAGAAGGTGCTGGCCTGCCCCGACGTGGACGTGCTGGTGAGCCCCTACGCATACGGCGACCGTGGGGCGGGCGGGGCGGGCGCCTTCATGGCCCCTGTCGACAGCGTGGCAGCCCACGGCAAGCTCTGGCTGAACGAGGACGACACGCGCACCCACGCCATGCGCCGCGAGGACCTGCCCAGTTGGTGGGGCACGCAGGATGCGTTCACCCGAGACGGGCGCGAGACGGTGGGCGTGCTGGGGCGGAACGTGGCCTCGGTCCTGGCCCATCGGGCGGGCACCTGGTGGATGGACCTTGGCGCGCTGGGCGCCTTCAACCACGCTGAGTCTTGGCGGATGCTCCAGGCGCGGGCGCCGCTCTTCACCGCCACGCGCGGCCAGTACCGACCCGACTGCGCTCTGATCCTCGACGAGCGCTCGCGCTTGCTGGTGCGCGACGACTGGGACGTCAACTACTGGACGCTGCTCCGCCTGCGCGACGAGATGGCGCGGATCGGCGCCACCGTGGGCCTCTACACGCTGGATGACTTCGCCGCGGGCCGCACGCCGCGCTGCAAGATGACGCTCTTCGCCAACGCCTTCGGCCTTGAAGGCACTCGCGCGGCGGCGGTGCGGCGGCGGCTCCAGCGGGACGGCGGCATGGCCGTGTGGCTCTTCGCGCCGGGCTGTGTTCGGCAAGGCGGCTTCACGGTGCGCGGCGCATGCGAGGTGACGGGCATGGAGGTGGTCGAGGCGCCTGGCCGAATGCGGTCGCGCGGCGAGGGAGCGCTGGCAGGCCTGACGTGGGGTCCCGACTACGAGGTGCGTCCGCGCCTCGCCGTGGCCGATGCGGCAGCCCTGACCCTGGGGCGCTACGCCGAGGGCAGGGTCTCCTGCGCCATGCGCCGCGACGGGAGCCTCCACATGGTCTTTATCGGCGACATGGGCGCGTCGTCTGAGATGCTCCGGCGGCTGGCGGGCATGGCCGGTGCGCACATCTGGACCCAGGACGGCTCCATCGTCCAGACCGACGGCGCAACCCTTGCCGTACACGCCGCCCGCGACGGCGACCTGACGGTGACGCTTCCGCCGGGCCTGTCGGCCGAGCCGCTGGACGGCATAGCCCTACGCGCCGCCGGCCCCCGCGTGACCGCCGCCCTGCGGCAGGGCGACACGCTCTGGCTGCGATTGGTGCGTCGCGGGAGGTAACCTCATCGGCATGGAGAGCATGACATCCCGCGAGCGGCTCGCCGCCGCCCTGCTTGGCCGTCGCGTCGACCGGCTGCCCTTCGCACCGTTCCTGGCCTATGTCTGGGAGAGCTTCCCGGCGGACGTGCAGGCGCGCGGCCAGCTGCAGTTCCACCACGACATCGGCGCCGACCCGCTCTGGCGCGGCGCGCCTTGCCCTGTGCGGGTGAGCACGCCGGGGCTCGAGGTGCGCACGCGGCAGGAGGGACGGCGTGCCTACGCCGAGTTCGAGACGCCGGTGGGCACACTGCGAACCGTCCACATCACGTCGCCGGACGCGGGCCAGACTGCCTTCATCGTGGAGCATCCTGTGAAGACCGTGGAGGACCTGAAGACCCAGCTCTGGATCGAGGAGCATACCCGGATCGAGTTCGACCCCAAGCCCGCCGAGGATCACCTGACCGGCGCCGGGCGCGACGGGTTGAGCCTGGGCATGCTCGTCTACCGGGGCAAGACCGCCTTCCAGGCCATGGTGGAGTACACGTGCGGCACCGAGGAACTGGTGATGCTGCTGGCCGACGCGCCGGACGAAACCGAGGCGCTGGCGGCCGCCATGACCGCGAACAACCTGCGCTGCGCCGAACTGGCCGCGCAGGCCCCCTACGACTTCTGGCTCACCTTTGAGGACTCCAGCACGCAGAACTACTCGCCGAGGCTCTACGAGCGCTTCATCGAGCCCGAGATCGCGCGGTACTGCGAGATGCTGGGCGGCATGGGCAAGCGCTATGTGCAGCACGCCTGCGGGCACCTGCGCCACCTCCTGCCGGCCATGACGCGGAGCGGCGTAGTGGCTGTGGAGAGCCTCTCGCCGCCGCCCACGGGCAACATCACGCTGCGGGAGGCCCGTGCCATCCTGGGCGCCGACGTGGGCATCATCGGCGGCATCGAGCCAACGGCGTTCCTGAACTTGCCGGACGACGAGTTCCCTGCCTACGTCGAACAGGTGATCCGGGACGGCTCAGGCGGCCCCTTCATCCTGGCCAACTCCGACTCCTGCCCGCCCGGCGTTACCCCCGAGCGCTTCGCGGTGGCGGCCCGGGTGGCGCGCAACGCCGCGGCGGGGTAGGCGGCTGCCGCGAGGGCCGCTCAGGCCGCCGCGATGGACGGAATGAACGTGGTATCCGTCGATGCGCTGTGCGCCCCCGACTATCCCGCCTTGTGCCTGAAGATGGGCTCGGCGCCCGATGCCTCTGCCATCAGGGCGGCCCGCTCGGAACCGGATAGCGGCTTGTAGCGCTCGGCCACGGAGAGGGCCAGGCGGAAGAGGCTCTCGTCGCCGGGCGGTAGCGCCGCCGTGATGGGTTCCGAGAGCGTGAACCGGAGGGCACGCGCGGCCATGGCCGGATCGGACAGGGGCTCGTACCAGCACTTCGGATAGGCACGGTCGGCTCCGGGCTGCCACGGCCGGTAGGCCATCGCCTTGAGTGCCAGGAGGCCCATGCCACGCGCCTTGGCGGCCTTGAGGACCTGCGGGCCGAAGTCTCCCTCGGCGAAGCAGACCCAGTTGAAGGGGAAGAGGATAGTATCGAACGTGAAGCGCTCCATGGCGGCCAGAGCCGCCTCCACCGAGTGGGCCGAGAAACCGAGGTGGCGCACGCGGCCGCTCTTCTTCGCCTCCTGCAGCGTCTCGATGGCCCCGCCCGCGCCCAGCGCCTTGTCAACGTCCTGCATCGTGGTCAGGGCGTGGAGCTGGTAGAGGTCAAAGTGGTCGGTGCGGAGGCGCTGGAGCGATCGGTCGAGCTCGGCCTCGGCGCCGGCTCGGTCGCGCGCAGCTGTCTTGCAGGCGAGGAAGACCTTGTCGCGGAGCCCTGTCAGCGCAGGCCCCAGCTTCTCCTCGGCCTCGCCGTTGCCGTAGCTGGGCGCGACATCGAAGTAGTTTACGCCGCGGTCGAAGGCCTCGCGCACCGAGCGGTCGGCATCCTCCTGCTGCGCGCCCATGGCGACGATGCCGCCATAACCAATGATCGAGAGCTTCGCGCCGGTCTTGCCCAGCGCCCGCTTCGGGATGCCGACCGCGGCGGCTTCGGCCGGATCAAGGCCTGCCGCCGCCAGTGCTGCCGCCGCCCCCAGGAACTCGCGTCGATTCATGGAATGCCCCCCTTAGCGCAAGGCGCGCTGTTAGGGTCTACCGCCCGCCGGGCCGCGTTGGTTCCGCCGCCCAGTTAAGCAGGTTCCTAAGCAACCGCTCGGCGACCGGGTGCGGGGGCGACAGGTTCTCGCGAAGGAGCAGGCTGTTGAGCACGATGCGGCCCCGGCCCACGCGGTAGGCCGCCAGCGTGAGGCCCGAGGCGTAGCCGAACGACGTGTTGATCATGCCGCTGATGACCGTGTCGGGCTTGTCCAGCCCGGCGTAGAACTGGTTGCCCAGGATCTCGCGGTAGTACTGGTAGTCGAGGAGGCCCGTGGGGAGGCTGGTGAAGGCCGGGTGCTCCATGGCCCAGTCGTTGTTCTGGTAGAGCCAGTCGTTAAGCGTGAGGAGCGAGCCCTTGGTTGCGAGGGGCAGCATGGCCGTGGGGTTGCCCTCCTTGGCGAAGACTGACGGGCATAGGAACAGCGCCGTGGCGCCGGCGGCGACCTGCCGGTTCAGCGCGTCCCAGTCGCCCGCGTCCCGCCCCGCCAGGATGACGCCGCTCGCCTGCGCCACGTCGAATGGCCGCACACGGACGCCGCGGTCACGCAGGACGGCCGCCAACTCCGCGTCATCACCCCAGAGGACCACTTCAGCTGCGACGGCGGGCATCTGGGCCGGGTCATGGAGCCAGAACTCGGCTTCGCCTCCCTCGGCCGCCGCGCCGCTCTGGAAGAGGGCGAAGACGCGGTACCGGCCCGCGGGCCCGTCGACCTTCACGTCCTCGCCGAAGATGGGCGTGGCGAAGGGCGGCTCAGGCCCGGCGGCAGGGTCGGGGATCTCGATCTCCACCACCTTGTCCAGCGGCATGGCGCCGCCGGGACCAAGGACCTGGATGCGCACGGGGTACTTGCCGGGCTTCAGTGCGTCCTCGTTTACCAGCGTCGCTTCGATGCGGACCGTGCCACCCTTGACTACCTGCAGCGGCTCCGCGAAGACCGAGAAGCGGAGCGGCGACCAGGCGTCGGCCATGGCGTCATGTACGCCGGGCTTGGCTTCGCGGAACGAGGTGATGAGCCCCTCGGCAGCCATGACCGTATCGTGGCAGGCGGTGAGGCTGTGGGCCACGACGCGGGGGTTGGACCGGATCGCGCTCGTGCCCAGCAGGCGGCCCTGGGCCTCCATGGCCACGCACTGCCGGAAGTAGCTCTCCATGTTGCCGAAGAGGCCGGCGAGGCCCCAGCGCTCCCAGTCCGGAGCGAACTGCTCGTTGTATATCCGCTCCAGCGTGGCGCGATCGTAGGCGTAGCCCACATCGATCTGGCTGAAGTGGCCCATGAGGTGGAGCAGGTTGTTGGCGCTGCCGAAGCCGTATTCCGAGATGAAGAGCGGCCTCTCGCCGCCTCCGTCGATGGTGCGTAGCGTGTGGATCACCGATGCTGTATGCGGGCAGGACTGGTAGGGGTGCTTGTCGCTCAGCAGGTCCTGCCAGTCGGTCGCGCCGGGGTTGCTGAGGCTGCCGATGCAGGCCGGCACGCCGTTGGAGGCGCCGGACGCCTTCACGAAGCCGGTCGGCGTGGGCTCAGCGGATGGCAAGAAGCCGTAGCTCCAGACGCCGTTGGGGTTGTGGGCAACGGACCATTCGGCCGCGGCGTCGTGCGCCTTGCCGTCGGGCCCGGTGACCGTGATCTCCACGCCGGTGGTGTCGCTGCTGAAGGTCTCATTGCCGGAGCCGCAGAGCAGGTCCAGCGTCTGGCCGCGCTTCAGCTCGACGGCGCCCGACCATGCGGTCTCGTTGCCCTTGCCGCCGCAGTTGATCGTGTCGGCGAGGAGCTGCTTCCCTGCCGCGTAGAGCCAGACGGCCGAGGTGGCGAACGGTCCCGGCGCGGGTGGGCCCGCGATGCCCCGAATGCGTGCCGCCACCTTGTACGCGCCATCCGAGGCTGCCGTAAAGCGCAGCACGGCCGGTTCTCCCGTCGCACCCACGTGGAGCGCCACGAGGCCTGCGGGGAAGACCGTGCCGTCGTGCGTGATGTCGGCGCCCGTGCGGTTGCAGGCGACGAAGGGCACGCTCAGGTGCGGCACGGGCGCCCAGGCCTCGGGCAGCGCGGCCTTCCCGGGCTCGCCGGGCCTGTCGGGCAGGCCGTTGTCGAAGCGGCCGCTATTGAGCATCACCACGCGGGTGTCGTCCAGCGACTTCACGACGGGCAGCGCGCCCACGGCGTGGCGGAAGACGGGTCCGTCGGACGTCTCGTTGAGCAGGCCCCAGATGACGACGCAGGGGTGGTTGCGGTCGCGGCGGATCATGCCTCCGACGCTCTCGTTCCACCGCTCGGGCAGGTGCGCCGAGGGCTGCAGGCACCAGGCTGCGTAGGACTCGTCGTAGACCATGAGCCCGATCTCGTCGGCCAGGTCCATGACGATCCGGCGGCCCAGACCGGCAATGCAGCGTGCCATGTTGAAGCCCATGGCCTTCAGCTGCAGGAAGTCCTGACGCACCAGGTTCGGGTCGAACGGCACGATACCGGTGAGGGGCGAGTCGCCGCCGAAGTGAGCGCTCTTCAGGAAGACACGTTTGCCGTTGAGGCGGAAGTAGCCGTCGGCAAACCGGAAGTCGCGGAAGCCGCACCTGGCCGATGTCTCATCGACGAAGGCGCCGCCGTCGGTGGCCAGTCGGGCGGTGACGCGGTAAAGCGCGGGGTCGTTGAGCTGCCAGAGGCGGACGTCGCCCAGGCGCAACGAGGCGCGAACCACGCTCCGGCCGGGCTTGATGCATGGCCGCAGCGTGGCCGTCTCCAGCGTGGGGCCGCCGGATGCAGAGGCGACGGCGAGGGTGAGGAGGCCAGTCGCGGCGCACGGCAGGGCGCTGTCCACGGTGCTCTCGGCGGCAATGACGCCCGTCTTGGGGTCCGGGCGGAGAACGAGGTCGGCGATGCGCACCGGCGAGCCAGTCAGCAGCTCCACCGAGTCCTGGATGCCGCCGGCGGTGTAGGTGGAGCCCACGCCCCAGACGGGGCCGCGGTTGCGCCCGGGCGTCTGGCCCACAACCAGGCCGTCGATGGGCTGGTCGTTGGGGTTCACCACGCGCACTGCGATGCGGTTCTGCGCGCCGGGTCGGGCGGCCCTGGTGATATCCAGGTCGAACATGGCGTCGGCGCACTCGTGGCGGCCCACGGACACATCGTTCACCCAGACCTCGGCCAGATAGTCGACGCTCCAGAAGCGGAGGGTGAGCCGCTCCTGCTTGTGCCGCGCCTTCGGCAGGTCCACGGTGCGCCAGTACCAGGCCACGCCATGGACCTCGCCCAGGGCCTCCTGCATGGCGCCCGGCACGCGGATGGGCCTGGCGTCGGGGCGCTGGGCGGCGAACCAGCGCTCGGTCTTGCCCACATCGCCGGGGTCCGCGGCCACCACCCAGGCCGACGGGCTGTCGAGCGAGACCACCCGTCCCTGAAGCGGCGCGGCCGGTGCAGCCGATGCCGACGCGCAGGCCAGAGCGCAGACGCAGAGCGCAAGGAGCAGCATGGAGGCACCTCCCGTGGGCGGGCATGGAGGCCCGAGGCCCAACCGTGTGGGAGTGTACCTGCGGCGGGGCGGCGGGGAGGCGTTCACGAGCGCTCGGCGCGACGCCGAGGGCAATGGCCAGCTCGAGATCAGAGGTCATGCGCTCGGGCATGTAGGCGCGCGCCGCGGCGGCGCCGACGACGGCATAGGGCAGGTCACCGAGGGCGGCCGACAGGTCGGGGAAGCGCATTGCCGTTGTCCTCGCGAGCAGAAATCCCGGCGCGCTGCCCGATCCGGGGCGGCGCCGCGCCTTGGCGATCCTGATCAGCGCTCGGCGGACCTGCGTCCGGCCGGGTGTGGCGTACTGCGTCATGGTGACGAGTGTACGCCCCACCGCCCCGTCCCGCTACATGCCCCAGATCGTGATGCCGTCGCGCTCCTCGCGGAAGATGCGCTGCTCCCAGGTCTGGTCAGGGCGGGCTTCGAAGAGGATGAGGTGGCCCTCGGCGGCGCCGCAGCGGTCCAGGTAGGCGCGCGTCTGCACGAGCCCTTCGGCGATACTCGCCTCGCGG
>CAJBBX010000041.1 GCA_903951425.1 uncultured Chthonomonas sp. | reverse complement strand
CGTCGCGCCAGACGGCATCACCCGATAGCGACTGTGCCAGCGTGATCAGGCCCACGTAGAGCACGTCCACAGGGTTGCCGGCCACGGTGCGGGTGGTGCAGTGGGCGTGGATGTCGTACGAGCGCTGGCTCCAGTTGTAGTTGTCTGTGCCGTTGGGGAAGTTGCCGGTGATGTCGGTCCAGCTATCCGTGGCGCCGTAGTTGGCGCTCTTGAGGATCTTCTGATCGTAGCCGCTTACCAGATAGACGGTGCCCGGGTCGGTGGGCGAGGTGGCGCATTCCAGGGCATTCTGGTCATACTGCCCGCCTGCTGTGATCGGCGGGCTTAACCGGGTCCATGTGGCGCCCTGGTCGGTGGAGCGCCATAGATGTCCGCCATTGTAGATGCCGGTGGCGTAGTAGGCTCGCCCTCCGCCAGTGGCAGGCATGGCTCCCACCTTCAGGTCGCTCCATGCGGCCAAAGCCGTCACTACCGGAGACCAGGTCACCCCCGCATCGACGGAGCGCCACACGTACCCGGTAAGGTTGCGCCCCTTCCCAGCAGCCGCCAGGACGATGTTCGGCGCATCCGGGTCCACAACGAGGGCGCTGATGGCCGTGTTCCCGAAGTCGGATCGGCCGTAGTTGGTCCAGGTGGCGCCGCCGTCGGTCGACTTCATGATGCCCATGCAGTAGCCGCTGGAGCCATCGAAGTCGCCCGTACCGACGTACACTGTGTCCGTGTTGCTGGGGTCCAGCGCGATGCTGTTGGCCTTAAGGTAGGTCCAGCCGTCGCTCAGGGGCCTCCAGTTGGCTCCGCTGTCCGTGCTCTTCCAGACGCCGCCGCCGGACGACGCAAGATAGTAGGTGCCCGGATGCCCGGCGTCGTAGGCCACTGCGTTGACGCGGCCGCTCAGCTTGCCCTCGCCGTAGAAGAGGCGGTAGGGCGTTGCGAGGTTCCGAGGTCCCACGAACTGCCACCGCTCACCCAGACCCATGGCCCGGATGCCGTTCCGGTCGGCGCCGATGTGGGCTGCGGGCATCTTGCTACGGTGCGCCGCCGCTGCATCCCACCGCTTCCAGTCCACGCTGTCGTTGGGGAATGCGCGCATCCGGAGTTGGTACAGGTAGGCCTCCAGATAGCCGCCTGCATCCTTCCTGCGCACCTTGCGCAGCCTCTGGACGGTCCGCGTCATTTCACTAACTGAGCTAAAGGCCGTGGGCTTGGGCTGCGGCCGAGGTGGGGCAGGACCGGCGCCTGCAGGCGAGAGACAGGCGGCCATTACGATGACCGTCAGAACACAGGACTCAAATCGCATCACAGACCTCGCAATCACGCGGCTGCGCCGGACGTCACCTGCGCGATGGGGCAGAGCGACATGCAGGGAGCACAACGGCCATCGTGGACCAAGATACGTTCAGCCGCCCGAAGATGTGGCGGCTACTACGATAGTCCTTTGGACCTATGCACCGAACGCGAACAGGTCGTACCATTGTTGAGGAGGTGACAGCCCATGCATCACCGCGAACGTGACTACCGGTTCCTCACCATGACGACAGCGCTCTGCAGCGAGTGCCTGCTGCCGGCTCCGGCCAAAGTCATCCTGCGCGGAGGGCAGGTCTTCCTCCGCCGCCAGTGCCCCGAGCATGGCCGCCGGGACGAGCTGTTGGAGGAGGATGCCGCCTTCTTCCTGCGTCAACAGGAGTACGACAAGCCCGGCTCCGATACAGCCGCCGAAACCACGACGCGTTTGGGCTGTCCCTACGACTGCGGGCTCTGCCCGGATCACGAGCAGCACACCTGCATCGGACTGCTGGAGATAACCCAACGCTGCAACCTGGGTTGCCCGGTCTGCTTCGCCGTGGCGGAGGGCGCCACGGGGCGTAGCACCGACCTGAGCCTCGCAACGGCAGGCGCCATGCTGGACGCCTACCAGAATGCCGAGGGCGGCGCGGCCGAGGTGCTGCAAATCAGCGGTGGCGAGCCCACGCTCCATCCGCAACTGCTCGACATCATCCGGCTGGCCCGCGCCAAAGGCATCCGCTACACGATGCTCAATACCAACGGCCTGCGCCTGGCCGACGATCCATCCCTGGCCGAGGCTCTCTCCGAGTTCTCCGACGGGTTTGAGATATACCTCCAGTTCGACGGCTTCGACGAACGGGGCTCGCGGGTCCTGCGCGGCCGTCCGCTGATCGAGACCAAGCGGAGGGCGCTCGATTACCTGGCCCGCCACAAGGTGCCCGCCACTCTCGTCGCCACCGTGCATGGCGGAGTAAACGACCATGAGATTGGGGCCATCGTAGACTTCGGCATGAAGCACCCGGCGGTCCGGGGCGTGAACTTCCAGCCGCTGGCCTTCTTCGGCCGCACCGACGGGGCCGACCCGGTAGGGCGCATCACCCGCACGGGCATCCTGAAGCGGCTGCAGGATCAGACCGCAGGGATGATCACCATGGACGACTTCGTGCCGCTCCCCTGCGACGTGGACCGCGTGGCCTTCTGCCTGCTCTACCGCCGCGACGGCCGCTTTACGCCCATCACTCGCGGGTCCGACATCCGCAAGTACCTGCCGCTACTGGGCAACACCATGGCCTTCTACGGGCAGGATCTCCTGAAGCAGGCGGCGAAGAGCCTCTGCGGCGGCGGGGCCTGCTCGTGCTTTAGCTTCGCCAAGGACCTGATCCCGCTGGCGGGGCTGGCCGGCCGGGGAATGGCAGCGAAGGACAAGCCAGGATTTGTCACGGAGAACATCTTCCGGATCAGCGCCACGTCGTTCCTGGACCGGTACACGTTCGAGCTGAAGGGGGCCAAGAAGGAGTGCGTCCATGTCCTGACCGAGGACCTGCGCCGCATCCCATTCTCGGCCTACAACCTCATCCACAGGGAGGCCCACGCCCATGCCGCATTGGATTCCGCCGTGGCCGGCGGCGCTGCCCGATAGGCTGCTGCTCTGCGCGAGCGCCCTCATCGGCCTCTGCGTGGCGGCCGTGCTGGCGGCCGTGGCGGCCAACTTCGCCATGGCTCGCGCGTCCGGCGCGGTGTCGGAGCGGCGGCGCAGCCCGGTGGCCACCGCCACCATGTTGGGTTTCGCGTACGCCTTCTACGTCATGATCCACCGGCGGATCGGCGTGGCGCCCGTGCCGCCTAGCGCCGCGCTGGTGGCGCTCACGCTGGCCGGCTGCCTGCTGGTGGTGGCGGGATCGGCCGTCAACATCGCGGGTCGGTTGAACCTGGGGCGCAACTGGGCCGACCAGGTGACACTTTACGACAGCCAGAGCCTGGTGACCACGGGCGTATACGGTATTGTGCGCCACCCGCTCTACGCCTCCCTCATCTGGATTTTCGTGGGTACCGCGATGGCGTACCACAACCCGGCAGCGCTGGCCGCCGCACTACTCATCTTCACTCCTGCCATGGCGGTTCGCGCTCGGCAAGAGGAGGCGCTGCTGGGCCAGGCATTCCTCGAATACGCCGCCTACCAGAAGAGGGTGGGCATGCTTTGGCCTCGACTGCCAAGGAGGGCCTGATGTTCACGTACAAGCCTGTCACGATCTCCCGCGGCGGCTTCGCGTTCTGCCGCTACTCCGTGGCCGTGGCGCTCTGGGTGGGCGTGCTATGGCGCATGGATTGGCTGATGTCGCTCTGCGCCGTCGTCATGCTGCTCAGCGCGATCCTCACCGTGAGCCGGGCGCCCATGGTGCTGCTCTACGCCTCCACGATCGATCGCCTGATCCCCAGCGCCAAGGTTGTGGTGGACGAGAGCGGCCTCCGGTTCGCGCAGAGCGTGGCCGCGGTGGTCATCGGAGTGCCGTGGCTGCTGCTCCAGTTCGGGCCCGTGGGCATGCAGGAGGCCGTCTGGCGGTTCCTGCCCGTCGTGGCGGTCTTCAAGACCCTGGGCGCGCTGGGCTTCTGCGCGGTGTCGCGGCTCTACACCTGCGCCATCAGCGGCGGCGACTGCTGTGCGTTCCTCAAGGGGCGTTCGCGTGGGTGATTCAGCCTTACCGCCTGGCTGGGGTGTGCGGCCCGTGCTCTGTACCCCGGCAGGCGTCGACGTGCCGTCCTATGAGGTGTTCCTGCTGCTTGGGCTTGCCGTGGGTGCATGGGCCTTCGTGCGCTCCGCCCACGGCCGGTTCGGCGACGGCCCGGAGCCCTACATGCTGCTGGCGGCGGCCGTGGCAGGAGCCGCGCTGGGCGCCAAGCTGCCCGTCTGGCTGGCGCAGGTCGCCCACGGAGGCCCCACCACACTGGCTGAGTGGCTCACCGGCCGGACTGTACTGGGCGGCATCGCCGGCGGCGCCGCTACGGTCATCGTGGTCCGCAGGCGGCTGGGCATCATGGAGCCGCTGGGCAACGCCTTCGCGCCGGGCCTGGCGCTGGGCATGGCCATCGGGCGGGTGGGCTGCCTGCTCCGCGGTTGCTGCTACGGCAAACCGACGGGGCTGCCCTGGGCCGTCGACCTCGGCGACCATGTGGCTCGGCACCCGACACAGGTATACGAGGCGCTGTTCTGCCTGGCGCTGGCGGCATGGCTCCACGGGCTCAGCCGCTCGCGACCCACTCCCGGAGCGCTCTTTCGGCTGTTGGTGGTGGCCTACGGGTCCTTTCGGTTCCTGGCTGAGTTCCTGCGCACCGGTACGCCCGCGTTGGGTGGCCTGACTCTGGCGCAGGTGGCGTGCCTGGCGCTGGTGGCAACCTATGCCATGCGTCGGACGCCGGGCGTTGCGGCTTCAGTGGAAGCAGTGCATGAGTGAACCAAGGAACAACCTGGCCGAGTTCATGATCGGCCTGATGTGCGGGATCGGATGCTTCATCGCCACGGCCATGCTGGCCGGCCTGGTGTTGGCGGCGGGGCCTGCGGTGGGTGCGCTGTTGTGGCTGGCGTTGCTGGTCGGGCTCATAGCCACCATCGCCCTCATTGCGCGGTTCTACCAGCAGGGCCGTAGCGCCTGTGCGGCCGGGGCCATCACCGGCTCCGCGCTCCCGTTCCTCGCCCTGGGCGCCTGCGCGGCGTTGGTGGCGGCCAACGGCGGCTTTTCCTAAGGACAGCGCCGCCATGCGTTGCGGCAACAGCGGAGGCATCCCATGAGTGAGCCGCAGAACGGTCTGGCCGAGTTCATGATCGGCCTTCTGTGCGGGATCGGGTGCGTCATCGCCACGGGCATGCTGACAACGCTGGCGTGGTCAGCTTTGCCGCGGGTTGGGGCGACGCTGGGTCTGGCATATCTCGTCGGCCTCGGAGGTACCATCGCCCTCATTGTCCGGTTCTTCCGGCAGGGCCGCAGCGCCTGCGCGGCCGGGGCGATCACAGGTGCGGCGCTGCCCTTCCTCGCCCTGGGCGCCTGTGCGGCAGCCGTTGCCGCCAGCGGATTCGGCTAAGGGCCGCGCCGCCGGACGTTGCGGCGAGGGTGGAGACAGCCCATGAGTGAACCAGTGAACGGCCTGGCCGAATTCATGATCGGCCTCATGTGCGGCATCGGGTGTGTTGTCGCCACGGGCATGCTGGCCGGACTGGCGCTGGCGGCATTGCCGGGTTTCCTAGGGTTGCTGGGTTGGGCGCTGGTCGCCGGGCTTGCGGCAACGATCGCTCTCGTCGTCCACCATTTACGGAATGGTTTGAACGTGCGCGCGGCGGGAGCCATCACGGGCGCGGCGCTGCCGGTCCTCGCCCTGGGCGCCTGCGCGGCGGCAGTGACCGGCGCGATCGGCTGACGACCCGTCGGGCGGGCGTGTGCTATCCTTGGCCGGAGGACTGCACTATGTCTGAGCTGACGTCGCTGCCCCAGTGGGGCGCGCTTTCCGACCATGCCCGCGGGATGGCCGGCTTCAACCTACGCCAGGCGTTTGACACCGATCCCGGCCGCGCCGGCCGCTTCTCGGTGGAGCTGGACGACCTGTTCCTGGACTACTCCAAGAACCTGATCACCGATGAGACGCTGGGCCTGCTCCTCGCGCTGGCGAGGGCGTGCGACGTGGAAGGCTTCCGCGCCCGGATGTTCGCCGGCGAGCCCATCAACAACACCGAGCGCCGTGCCGTGCTCCACACCGCCCTGCGCTACCAGGGCGACGAGCCTCTGAAGCTGACGCGCCCCGACGGGCGCGAGGAAGATGTCCGCGCCGAGGTCGCCGACGTCCTGCTCCGTATGAAGGCCTTCGCCAAGGAGGTCCGATCCGGGGTCCGGTGCGGCAGCACGGGCCTGCCATTCACTGATGTGGTGAACATCGGCATCGGCGGCTCTGACCTGGGCCCGGCCATGGCCGTGCGGGCGCTGACGCCCTATACGCACGACCGGCTCCGCTTCCACTTCGTCTCGAACGTTGACCCCACGCACATCGCGGAAACCCTCCGCCAGTTGGACCTCGCAACGACGCTCTTCATCGTGGTCTCCAAGACGTTCGGGACGCAAGAAACGCTGGCAAACGCACGGGTCGTGCGCGACCTCTACCTCACCGCACAGCTCCCCCGAAACGCGCTGGCCAAGCACGTCGTCGCGGTGAGTTCGGAGCCGAAGCCCGTCCAGGACTTCGGCATCGAACTGGAGAACATGTTCGAGTTCTGGGACTGGGTGGGCGGCCGCTACTCGCTCTGGTCCGCGGTGGGGCTCAGCTTGGCCATCGCCATAGGTTTCGACAACTTCGTGCAGTTCCATCGCGGCGCCCACGCGATGGACAAGCACTTCCAGACGGCGCCGGCGGGCGAGAACATGCCGATCCTGCTGGCGCTGCTGGGCGTCTGGTACCGCAACTTCCTCGGCGCGGCGACCCACGCCGTGCTGCCGTACGACCAGTACCTGGCTCGTTTCCCCGCCTACCTGCAGCAGGCCGACATGGAGTCCAACGGCAAGCGCGTGGACCGCAACGGCGTCGAAGTCGATTACCAGACCGGGCCGATCCTCTGGGGCGAGCCGGGCACGAACGGCCAGCACGCCTTCTACCAGCTGATCCACCAGGGGACGCAACTCATACCAGCGGACCTGATAGCCTGCATCAGGACGCACAACCCGGTGGCGAACCTCCACGACCTGTTGCTGGCGAACTGCCTTGCCCAGGGCGAGGCGCTCATGACCGGCAAGACGACTGATGAGGCGAGGACGGAGGTCACGGCTGCGGAGATCGAGAAGCTCGAGCAGCGCGGAATGCCGCCCGAGGAGATCGAACGCCGGCCCATCCACCGAACGTTCCCGGGCAACCGGCCCACCAACACTTTGCTGATCCACAAGCTGACGCCCGGTAACCTCGGCGCCCTCATCGCCCTGTACGAGCACAAGATCCACGTGCAGGGCGCGATCTGGGGCCTCAACTCCTACGACCAGTGGGGCGTTGAGCTGGGCAAGAAGCTCGCAGGCGAGGTCTATTCTGATATCCGAACGCCCAGGGTCGTAACCGAGCATGACAGCAGCACACGCGGCCTGATCGAGCGGATCCGCAAGCACTGAGAGGGTTCGGCCGGGCGCACCTTCCACGGAACGCCCGGCCCACCGCCGCCATGCACGACATCCCCCGCCTGCTGGACCGCCTGGAGGCCCTCCACGGGCGCGCCGAGCGTCGTCTTGCCGTCGATCCGCTGGACGAGCTGGTGGCCTGCATCCTCTCGCAGCACACGTCAGACATCAACACGGCACGCGCCTTCGAGGGCCTGCGCCGCGCCTTCCCTTCGTGGGAGGCTGTGGCCCAGGCGCCGGCCGAGAGCGTGGCCGACGCCATACGGTGCGGCGGGCTGGCGGATACGAAGGCGCCGCGTATTCAGGCCGTGCTGCGGGCCGTTGCGGCGCGATTCGGCCGCATGGACCTAGCCGATCTGGACGCCTGGCCCACGCCGGAAGCCCGCGCGTTCCTCATGGGCCTGCCCGGCGTGGGGCCCAAGACGGCAGCCATCGTGCTCTGCTTCGCCATGGGTCGGCCCGTGCTGCCGGTGGACACACACGTCTTCCGCGTCTCGTGGCAGCTGGGGCTCGTGCCGAAGCAGGCAGGCGAGGCCAGGGCGCACGACCTGCTGCAGCCGCTGGTGCCCGACGAACTGGTCTACCGCTTCCACATCGCTCTGATCCGTCACGGCCGTGCGGTCTGTCGCGCACAGCGCCCCCGATGCGGCGAGTGCCCGCTGGCGTCGGTTTGCCCGGTCGGCGAAGCGATGGTCTCCGGCCTGCCGGACCCGAGCGCTGACGCCAGGCTACAGGGCTCGCACCCGCAGCCTGGCGCGTAGCTCGTCCAGCCCCATGGCGGGAAGGGCCACGCGGCGCATCTCGCCCGGCAACAGGTGGAAGCCGTTGTCGCCGATCTCCAGTCCGCGGCTCAGTCCCGCCTCGCCGTCAAGCCGAAGCCAGACGTAGGCCGCGAAGCGCTTGGTGGCCATGTAGGCTTCGGGGCCGTCGGCGCCCAGGGCCACCTCCACTTTGAGGCCCGGATCGGGCAGGATCAGCTCCTTCGTGCGTGCCAGGAGGAGGGTGTTCGTCTGCTCGGTCCCGTCTGGCTCCGTCAGGCAGGCATGTACGGCCACCTGCCGCTCGCGCCCGGCTGCGGCGGCGATGTTGAGCGTGGCGGCGCAGCCGGTTCCGCCGGCGGCCATGGAGGCAGCGACGGACGCCGTGGAGAGTTCCTCGCCTTCGAACGTCGCCAGCGTCAGCAGGAGCTTCCCGGTGACGGGCGTGAGGCGGTCGTTGGTGACATGCGCCTCGACGAGGTCGCCGCGCCGGACGAGCGAGACCAGCAAGGGCGCGTAGAAGCGGCGGGCGGCGTAGTAAGCGAGCTTCGGCTCCAGCGCGTGGTCCACTACCGCCCAGGACTGCACGGGCCAGCAGTCGTTGAACTGCCAGAAGAGGGTGCCCCAGCAACGCCCCTTGAGCCGCCGCCAGTGCTCGATGCCAAACTTGAGCGCCTCGGCCTGGTTGATCTGGCTGGTGTAGACCAGGTCCTCCAGTGTCCGCGGTTCGGGCACGAAGTCGCGGAGGTAGCCCATGTAGGTCTCGTAGCCCTTCTGGGTCTTGTCGTGCCAGCGCACGGCATCCGAGCGGGGCGACCTGTCCGACGGGGCCAGGCAACCCTCCCAGGCGGCCATCCCGCAGGAGGCGGCGAAGCCGAACTCCGACAGGAAACGGGCATCGTCCTCGGCGTAGCGGGTCCAATCGCCTGCGCCGTGCCAGACATCCCAGTTGTGCCGGTCGCCCGCCTCGGAGGCGTTGGGCGAGGCGCCGCCGTAGGGCGATGAGGGCCAGTACGGCGTGCCCGCGTCCTCCTCGGCCACCACGCAGGGCAGGACCTCGTGGTAGAGCCGCTCGCCCAGGTAGCGGGCGGGCTGGTTCTCGCGCCCGCACCAGGCGTCGGCGTGCATCATGTGGTTCTCGTTGTTGCCGCACCAGAGCGCGATGGAGGCATGCTTGGCGATGCGCCGCACGTTAACCCGCGCCTCGTGGGCCGCGGTCTGGGCGTACTCGCCGGTATCGGGGTAGTAGCCGCAGGCGTAGGCGAAGTCCTGCCAGACCAGGATGCCCTGCCGGTCGCAGGCGTTGTAGAAGGCTTCGGTCTCATAGAGCCCGCCGCCCCAGACCCGTAGCATGTTCATGCCGGCTCGCCGGGCCGCCGCGATCTGGCCGTCGATGCGCACTCCTGCGCCGCCCGGATCGCGCGATGGGAAGCTGTCGGCGGGTATCCAGTTAGCACCCTTGGCGAAGAGGTCGTGCCCATTGATGCGGAACCGGAAGGTCTCGCCGCCGTCGGCCTCGGCCTCGCGCACCAGCTCGACCTGGCGCAGGCCGGTCCGGCGCGTCCGCTCCGGCTCCAGCAGGGCGCCATCGGGCCCCTCCAGCCGTAGGCTCAGCTCGTAGAGGTTCGGCGCACCGACCTCCCACGGCGACCAGCGCCGCGCATCGACCACCTCGAACATGGCGGAGGCCGTTACGCACCCATCGCCGCATGGAGCGCTCACTCGCTGCGGCGCCAGGCCGGTGGGCACACGCTCGGCCTCGTCCTCCGGGTTCGCGGGAGCCAGAAGCGCGGGAATGCCGATGACGACATCCAGCGGCGCCGAGGACCGACCGGGCGCGCGCTCGACCTCAACGCTGACCGTGACCTGAGCCGACCCATCGGGCTCGAAGGCCACCGCGTGGCGCCAGTCCGCGATCCGGGCCACGGGCATGGTGATCAGCTCCACCGGTTGCCAGATGCCGCAAGAGACCAGCTCGGGGCCCCAGTCCCAGCCGAACATGCTCTGCACCTTGCGGACGAAGGAGCGCGGGCCCCAGGAGAACCAGTTGGGACCGGGCGCGTCGTTGCCCGCATCGGCCCAGGCCTGCCGCCGCTCGCGGCCGGTGCGCAGGGCGGAGGCGAACGTGACCGTCAGCACGTTCCCCACGCGCAAGAGCCGGCCGTCGACGCAGAACTCGTGCGGGATGTGCATGTTGTCGGTGCGGCCCAGCTCGACGCCGTTCAGCGTGATCTCGGCCACCGTGTCCAGCCCGCCGAAGCGTAGGATCGCGTGGGCGTCGGGGTCATCAACGTCGAAGCGGGTCTCGTAGACCCAGTCCGTCTCGTCCACCCAGGCGCAGCCGCGCTCGTGCATGCGCTTGAAGGGGTCCTCGATCACCCCGGCGCGCATCAGGTCAAGATGCACATGCCCCGGCGCCTCGGCAGGCAACCATCCCAGCTCGCTGCAGGGCGACGTGCCGCGCGGATGCAGCTCGCGGACGCGCCAGCCGGCGTGGAGCATGCGGGTGATGGTGGACGGTGCGGGATGGTGCATGGCGGCTCTCCGGGGGACAAAGGTTGACGGCGCATCGGCGCCGCCCGGCATTGTAGCAGTAGCGGTGGCCGCAGCGCGCAGTCGGCCTGACCCCCCCGCGCCCGATCGCCCCCGCCGCAAGCCGGAAGTCCACCGCCCCGCGGCCAACGTTGGCCCAGCGCCACACCACTGGAGGTCTGCCCATGCCGCCCTGCCGCCTGCTCCGCCTTCTCCTTCTCCTTGCCCTGGCCGGGCTCGCCGCCTCGCCCGCCCGCGCCGTCGACCCCTGGGTCGCGCTGGAGGCAGGCTTCCGGCGTCCCGCCATGGCCCAGCGCCGGCTCACCGGGCCGCTCTTCTGGCTCCACGGCGATGAGACACCCAAGCAGATCCGCGACTACGTGGCCAAGGTCGCTGAGGGCGGCAACGGCTCCTTCACGGTGGAGTCGCGGCCTCATACCGACTGGCTTGGCCCCGGCTGGTACCGCGACCTGGCCATCTGCCTGGAGGCGGCCAAGAAGCACAACCTCCGCATGTGGATCTTCGACGAGAAGTGGTGGCCCTCCGGCGAGGTGGGCGGCAAAGTGCCCGAGCGCTACGGCAGCAAGCGCCTCATCACCCGCGTGACCGACGTACGCGCCGGCGAGCGCGTGGACATACCCGTCTTCCAGCCCGACCGCCGCATCGGAGCCGTGGCCGCCCGCGTCCTGCCCGGCGGTCTCGATCTCGCCTCGCTCACCGAGCTGCGCGCCATGCCCGGCACCCGCCGCATCGTCTGGAATGCCCCCGACGGCGCGTGGCAGGTGATCCAGTTCGCGTGGGAGCCCCGCATCAGCGGCAGCCGCTACCTGGTCGACGGCGCCAGCCGCGATGCCGTGGACTGGTACCTCCGCACGGTCTACCAGCCCCACTACGACCGCTTCGGCGCCGACTTCGGCAAGACCATCGCGGGTTTCTTCTACGACGAGCCCGAGACCCACGGCGACTGGGGGACCGAGGTCATGCGCGTGCTGGCCGAGCGCAAGATCGACTGGAAGTCGGCCCTGCTCGCCAAGACCCACAAGCTCGCCGGCGCAGCCCAGACCACCGCAGCCTACCAGTACCAAGACGCCTACGCCGAGGCCTGGGGGCGCACCCTCTACGGCGGCATCTCGGCATGGTGCAAGCGCCACCGCGTCGTCTCCATCGGCCACTTCCTCGAGCACGGGAACGGCTACCTGAACCCCGATATTTGCGCGGGGAACATGATGCAACTCATGAAGTACACCGATATGGGCGGCATCGATGCCGTCTTCGACCAGTTCGTCTGGGGCAAGCGCGTCACACGCGACAATCCGATCTGGCAGACCCCCAAGCTCGGATCCAGCATCAGCCACGCGTACGGCAAGCCCGACGACGTGGCCGTGGTGGAGATCTTCGGCGCCCGAGGCCAGGACCTGACCTACCCCGAGATGAAGTGGTGGACCGACCACATGTTCGTCTCCGGCCTCAACTTCATGATCCCGCACTCGTTCAACGTCCGCGCCCCGTTCGACACGGACTGCCCGCCCTACTTCTACAACGGCGGCTACGAACCCCGCTGGCCGCTCTACCGCGTCTACGCCGACTACGCCTCTCGCCTCAGCAGCCTCCTCACCGGCGGTAAGCACGTCTGCCCCGTGGCCCTGCTCTACCTTGGCAACAGCGCCCACGCGGGCAAGGTCATCACGCCTGAGCAGGTGAGCGAGGCCCTGCAGGACGCCCTCTACGACTGCGACTGGATCCCCTACGACGTACTCCAGAGCCCCGCCAAGGTTGTCGGCCGTGAGCTGCAGCTCCGCTCCGAGCGCTACCGCGTCATCGTCGTGCCGGGCGTCGAGACGCTCCCCGCGACGGTCCTCCGCAAGGTGCTCGACTTCTACCTGGCAGGCGGCATCGTCCTCGCCCACGGCTTCCTGCCCAGCCGCTCGGCCGACCTGGGTGTGCCCGACACCCAGGTGAAGGCCCTCGTCCGCCAGGTCTGGGGCGCCTCGGCCCTGCCCAGCCTGAAGCCCGCGACAACCAACGCCGCCGGAGGCCGCGCCTACCTGCTCCCGGCCGCTCCTACGCCGAAAATGCTTCGCCAGGTCCTGGCCGACGCGGGCGTGAAGCCCACGCTCGATGTCCTCTCCGGCGACACGCGCAACTGGCTCCACGTCGTCCATCGCAACAAGGACGGCCGCGATGTCTTTTACGTCGCCAACCAGAACCACAAGGGCAAGGCCACGCGCTTCAAGTTCGCCGTCACCGCGCCGGGCGTGCCCGAGGTCTGGGACCCCATCCGCGCCGAGGTCAACTCGGCGCCCTTCCGCCGCCAGGGCGACCGCGTCACCCTGGACCTTACCATGGAGCCGCTGGAGAGCCGCCTGCTCGTCTTTGCGCCGTCGGCCAGGCCCCTGCCACGGCGTCTGGAGCCCGGCGTAGCGCCCATTCGCACGGTGGCTGTACCCGGCAAGGTCGTCGTTAAGCCCCGATCGGCGCCTCGCGGCCCCGGCGGCAGCGTCGGCGAGACCCTGAAGGACTCGCAGTGGATCTGGGCCGCCGGCGGCAGCCCTGCT
>CAJBBX010000040.1 GCA_903951425.1 uncultured Chthonomonas sp. | reverse complement strand
CATCCACGACGCTCTATGTCACCGACTGGGGCGGCAACCGCATCCGCGTCGTCACGGTTCCGACCGGCGCCTTCCACTCCGGCGGCGCGCTGGGCACCTCGACTGAGGCAGTAGGCCTGGCGAACTACGACGCACAGGTGCCCAACCGCGACGCCTACACCAAGGAGATGGCCGCGGCAGGAGACGGCTACACAGCGGACCTCCAGTTCCAGATTCCCTCCGGCGTCTCGGGGTTCTCATTCCAGGCGACCATCGAGACCGACTCCTCTGTGATCAACGTGCCCGGCCAGGGAGCCTCGTACGTGACGACCATCGCCGGTAACGGGCTCTCAGCCTACCGCGACGGCGTCGCCAAGACGGCGCAGTTCGCCTACCCGTGCGGCGTCGCCGCGGTACCGGCAGCGCTCCGCAGCCTCTACCGAACCAGTAGCGGTAAGCCGGTGCGCGCCTTCGTCTGCGATACGGATGCCAATGCGGTTCGGTGGATCGATACATCCGGGACCGTCGGCACGTTTGCGGGGGGCATCCAGGGCTTCGCTGACGGAGTCGGCACGTCGGCTCGCTTCACTCAGCCGTTTGGGGTAGCCATAGACCCCGAGGGCACGCTCTGGGTCACCGACATGAGCAATGGGCGCGTGCGCCGCATCCTGCCTAACGGCACGGTTTTCACGGTGGCTGGGAGCGGCTCGTCCGGCGGCGCCGATGGCACCGGCGCAACCGCAGCCTTCACTGCGCCCATGGGCATCGCTGTTGATACCGGCGGACTGGTGTTCGTAACCGATTACCTCGGCAATACGATCCGTCAGATTCGGTACACGGGTGGCGACGTCCGATCGGCGGCATCCTATCGCGTCGACACCGTTGCCGGTCTGTACGGTACAGCCGGCACGACGAACGGCCAGGGCGCCGGGGCGAGGTTCGACAGTCCCACATCCATCGCGGCAGCCGAGGACGGTCGCCTCTTCGTGACGGACGCCGGGAACGGCTCGGTACGGCTCCTGAGCCCCATGGGTTCCGATACCTCAATGGCGGTCACCACGCTGGCGTCTGGTTTGGTGACGCCCAGCGGCGTGACGCTCAGCCGGACCCGAGACGCCTATGTGACCACGCTCTCGCCGTCCATCGTCCGAATCAGTCCTTCCGGGTTGGTGACCGCGCTGACATCCGGCGTCGGCTTCATTGATGGGCCGTCAGGCGGTTTGGGCCATCCGAGCGGCATAGCCCTGGAGGAGAGCGGCACGCTCCTCTTCACTGATCCGGGCTACCGAGCTGTCCGCTGCCTCCAGCGCTCGGTGACCAGCACGCCTCTGTAGTTCGCAACACTGGGCACGAGCCGTTCCGTGGCCGCGCTTCAACTGCCAGATGCGCGGCCACGCCGGCGTCCGGGCCTCTCCGCTACTGGTTCTCCTGCCAGAGGTCGACATCATCGATCCAGAGGCTCCCACCGCCGCCCGCCGCATCGATGAAGAGCGCCGCCTTGCTCACCCCCTGCGTGATCGAGTCGGCCGGGAGCGTGGAGGTAAGTAGCGTCCACTCGTTCGTGCCCAGTGGAATTCGCGCGCATCCGGCCACCACGCGCCAGTTGGGATCTATATCGCGGTCCGGAGTGGTGGACGCCAGGCAGTGGGATCCGATCCACCCCTTCCCGCCGAAGAGCGCCACGCTCAGCGTGACGGCGGCGTCGTTCAGGTTGCGGGTCTTCAGCCAGCACCGTAGCCGCACCGGCCGCCCCGGCTTGAGCTCCACATTCCAGTGGACGAGCCGGCGGTCGAAGGGACCGTCTAGCCGCAGGGAGCCCTCTGCCTGCTTGCCCTCGCCTCGGTCATGGGCAAAGGCGCTGGTCCTCTCGGGTGTCCACTCCGCCACCGAACCTCGGTCAAAGCCGCCGTCGCGCACCAGGTTCGGCGCGCCGACGGTCACCACGATCCAGCGCGTCACGGCGAGCGGCTTCAGTAGACCGAAAGCGCCCAGTGGGAAGCGTGTTGTCACACGGACACGGGCAAAGGCCCGCGGCGTGCCCGGCGCGGCCTGAAGCGCCACGCCCCAGCCGACCCCAGCCTTCCTAGCCCGTGCCGTGATGCCCGAGCCTGCAGGCGTTGTCGCGGCGAACGTGGCGCCCCGACCTGCCGTTAGCCGGACCGTACGCGCCTGACCTGGCGCCAGCGTGACCGACGGCTCCAGCGGAGTTGCGGCGGACCCGGCGTGCACCGCTGCGCCCAGTTGCCTGCTGCCCGTGATGTAGAGCGGGCCCTGCGCGAAGTCGAGCGTCACGCCGTCGGCGGGCCCGGCGGCGATGCGGTTCGCCAGCAGGTCGCGAACCACGATGCGCTCTCGGGGCGCGCAGCCTAGCCGCACGGCCGGAAGGCGCGTGAGGCCGGATCGCGCCTCCGCCCAGACCACGCTCACGGGTCCGTCGAACGCCACCATGCGGACGCCCGGTAGCTGCTCTGCGGCGCCGACGCATCGGCGTGCGTCCAACTGCTGCGCCACGCCGGCCAGCGCGGCGTAGGCCAACTTGGGCAGTAGGCCCAGATAGAGCAGGCCGATGCCCGCGTCCCCCGTCCACTGATCCCTGTGCGCCGGGTCGCGCGGGTCCAGCGAGCAGAACCAGAACGCCTTGGCGCCCTTGCCCACCGATAGCGCTTGGGCGTAGTTGGCCACCAGTACCTCGGCTTGGCGTCGCTCCGAGCATCGGTACTCCTTCGAGTAGTCCGCCGAGAAGTCGTTCGCTGTGGTACCGAACTCGTTGAACCAGATCGGCTTGGCGCGCATCCCCGTGCGCCGCAGGATCGCCTTGCGCCGCTCCACCTGCTCGAGGAAGGCGTCGGGCTCCGCATAGGTATGCAGCGTGGCGATATCGAAGTGCGGCGCCGCGCCCAGCTTGCCCACGCGCTCCAGCCACTCCTCGTACCCGGCGTGGGAGAGGCCCAGCACGAGGCACTTCGGATCGGCCTTCTTGGCGGCTCGGTAGCCCGTCTGGAGTAGGCTGAGGTAGTGTTCGCCCGAGTGGCGCGTGGCTTCCTGCCACATCAGGTCGGGCTCGTTCCACATCTCGTAGGCGGGGATGCGGCCCCTGAACCGCGTGACGAGGCGCGTCACGTAGGCCTCCCACTGCGCCAACTTCTCCGGCGGCGGGGCCGTCCAGTCCCTGGAGCCGGTGAGCCAACTGGGCGCACCGAAGAGGATGCTCTGGTAGCGCATGCTGAACCGATCCATGCGGCGCAACGAGGCGTCCAGTGGGCGCATCTCCCAGACGTCCGCCGTGGGCTGCTGGAACGACCAGGTGTTCTCCCACGCCAGCCACGGGCGAATCCAGTGGACGCCTGCCTTGGCCAGCAGGGGCGCCTGATGCGCGTACCACCAGACCTGCTGCTGGAACAGGTTGATGCCGATGGTCGACGCATCCGGCTTCACTGCGCGAGGTGTGGCGACGCGGCAGACGCGCCCTCGTCCTACCTCGCCGCCGGCGACATCGCGGACCACCACCTCGAAGACACCGCACCGCGCCACCGGGAGGACCAGAGCGGTCATGGCGGGCGAGCCCGGTCTCAGCCGCACTGCGCCCTTCCATGCGATGCGGTTGATGGCCATGTCGCGCACTTCCACGTAGAGACGTTGTGCCACGGCAAGGGGGGCCGGGGAGACCAGGCGCACACGCATCGCCTCGGCCTCGCCGAAGACGCCGCCCACGCGGTCGGCCATCACGCGGATGGTCTCGCCTCCGGGAGCGGCCAGCCAGAGCGGTGCATCCCGCCCATCCCGCCGCACGCTGAGTCGCGAAACGTACCGGTCCCCCGCGGTGGCGGGACCGAGGAGCACGTCGCTCAGCGTGCATCGTACGGCGCCGCCCGGTACCGGCTCCAGGCGGATCGAAGTCTTGAACCACGGTTCATCGATCCGGTGAACTGCGCCGCCTCCGGTCAAGGGCTCCTGCCGGGCTCGCCGCCACTCGCCGCTGCTGGCATCCTCGGGCTTCTCGGGATCGCAGTAGAGGGCTCTCACCGTCAGGGGGCCGCTTCCCGCTGGGTATGCCCAGGCCGTCAGCGCACCGGGCATCTCCAGGTTCTGCCCGAAGGCGTCGATGAAGCGCCACCGTCCGCGCCCGACATCGAGCAGCTCCAGCGTGAAGGGCTGCAGGGCTGCGGGCGTGTCGGCTGGCGGCTTGGCGGGCTTTGCCCAGGCTGTCTCGACGACCAGAATCGCTATGGCCAGCCCGGCGGCGCACCTGCATGTGCGGAATGTGGTGCGGGGTAGGGAAGTCATGTCGGTCCTCCGGCGGCGTGCCGATCCACCTGTACTCTACCCCGGCCTGCGCGCGTCGCTACGGAGAGGCGAGCCGGACGCGAAACGCCCGGTTCCGGAACTGCGGTCCCGAGACGCTGCCGGTGAAGCCGGATAGCAGGCCGGCGGTCTCCGCAGCATGGACCCCATAGAGGTAGTGGCCCTGGAATGCCAGGTCGGAGGTGCGCGGCGGCAGGGCGGCCACCTCCAGCCATCGCTCGGGCGTGCCCGGATCAAGGCGGCACAGCCGCAGTGTGGGCTCCTCCGGCGGCGGCTCTATGGCGGGCCTGTCGCGCATGAGGCAGAAGAGCGCGCCGCCGTCGGCATGCAGGTACCTGTCCGTCGATGGTCCCCACGGCACGGGCCTGCCGGGGCGCCGTGCGGTGACGCGCTCTAGAAGCTCGTCGGAGCCGTCCAATCGCGCGCTGTGCAGGTCATCGGGGCTCCACTGATGGCCCGCGAGGTCGTTGAAGGGCGGCTGGGTTCGCGAAACGAACCAGCAGAGCCTGTCACCTGCCTGCACCGGCGGACGGACGCCGCCACCGTAGCCGCGCAGGACGCCGACCGAGCCGTTGGGACGCCACAGCCGCAGGTCGATGTGGCTGTCCGGGTAGGGCCTCATCTCGGTCCAGCAGACCCCTTCGGCCAGCGGCATCAGCCTGGTGTCGTATGGCACGCCTGTCCGCACCGTGCGCGTGGAGCCATCGATCAGCGACGTGCGGACGACGCGGCTGCTGCCGGCGACCTCAGACCAGGCCTGCTTCCCACGGACGGCGCGCGCCTCGCGATCCGGCCTCGGGTCGATCCAGTAGAGTCCATCGCCGACCATGACCCGAGCCCCATAGACGCCCGACTCGAGCCTGCGCGGATGGGCTCCTGGCCGGTCCACGGTGTAGAGGTCGAGCGTAGAGCCGCCCGACTGGAAGCCGTCGATGCTGGGTGTTCTACGGACGCCCTTCAGGCCGGCACTTGCTGCAGGCGCTGCAAACACGCCCAGGTACGTCGTAGCCGGCGGCGAGGCGACCCCTGCAGCGCCCGCCGGTTGCATCCCCGCGGGCAGCGTCACCCGGGCCGTCGCGCCTGTGGCGACCTGCCGCGGCAGCAGCGGCGCGGGCCCGCCTTGGCTGGGATCGACCTCGGGACCGGCCAGCATGCCTCCGGCATCTCGCCGAGCCGTCGCCTGAGGTATTCGAAGGAGCAGGTAGCTCACTCGCCCCGCGTGGGCGTGCCAGTCGATCAGCATGGCGCCCTTCTGGTGGGCGATCTCGGTCTCGGGTCCGCCGGCTACCGGGCGGGCGACCAGTCGAGCCGTCATGCCGTCCATGTGAGCCGAGACGGCCTGGTCGCCGTCGATCCGCTCGGGTTTGGGAGTGCCGTCGAGCCACTCAATGGAAGTGCGCGGCCAGAACCAGAGCGCCGCCCCCGCCAGCAGCAGCGCCGCAGCCAGGCGCCCGGCCGGGCCCGGCCGCAATGGCGTCGTCAGTCCCATGTCACTCCTCCGCGAGCCGGCGTACGGAGCGGCCCGTACATGGGACGATGCAACGGCCCGGGTGGTGTCACTATCGGCCTCCAGCCATGCCCACCGGTATACTCAACCAAACCCAGCGGGGTAGCCTCCGGGGCCGCCATCTGCCCGGATACCCATGCAAGGAGCCCGCCCATGAGCCTCGCGCTAATCGCCGTTTCGCTGGTCCTCGGATCCGCCGCACCGACTGGTCCGCAGCGGCCCGACATCCTGTTCGAGGGCTTCTAGGGCAAGGACTACGGAGCCTGGACCGTCGCCGGCGAGGCGTTCGGGCCCGGGCCCGCACAGGGCACGTTTCCCGGCCAGATGCTCGTTTCCGGTTTCCGCGGCCATGGGCTCGTGAACGGCTACATCAAGCAGGACGGAGCCAAGGGCACGCTCACCTCGCCGTCGCTCAAGGTGGACCGGAAGTACATCAACTTCCTGCTCGGCGGCGGCATGGACCCGGAGCGGTTGCGTGTGGACCTGGTCGTCGGCGGCAAGGTCGTCCGCACCGCCACCGGGCCCAACGACCGGCCGGGCGGCACCGAGGCGCTGGGCTGGTTCTGCTGGGACGTGCGCAGACTGGCGGGAAAGACGGCGGTCATCCAGATTGTGGACGACGCCACCGGAGGATGGGGGCACATCAACGTGGACGAGATCACTCTCAGCGACGAACCGGCGGAGACGCCGTCGACGGCCGGTCCCGTGGCCCGCAAGCGCGAGCCGCTCTACAAGGAGAGCCTGCGGCCGCAGTTCCACTTCACGCCTGCGACGGGCTGGACCAACGACCCGAACGGCATGGTGTTCTACAAGGGCGAGTACCACCTCTTCTTCCAGCACAACCCCTATGCCACCGAGTGGGGCAACATGACCTGGGGCCACGCCGTCAGCAAGGACATGGTCCACTGGCAGCAGATCGCCAACGCCATCGAGCCCGATGAGAAGGGCACCATCTTCTCCGGCTCCGCAGTGGTGGACTGGCCCAACTCCAGCGGCTTCGCCAGCGGCGAGGAGAAGCCCCTGGTCGCCATCTACACCGCCGCCGGCGACACCTCGCCCGAGTCCAAGGGGCAGCCCTTCACCCAGTGCATCGCCCATAGCTGCGACAAGGGGCGCACCTGGACCAAGTATGCCGGCAACCCCGTCCTGAAGCACATCATCGGCGGCAACCGTGACCCCAAGGTGGTGCGGCACGAGCCCACGCGGCAGTGGATCATGGCCCTCTATCTGGACGGGATCGACTTCGCCCTCTTCTCATCGCCCGACCTGAAGGAGTGGAAGCAGATCCAGAAGCTGCCCATGGAGGGCTGCGGCGAGTGCCCGGACTTCTTCCCCATGCCCGTCCAGGGAGAGCCCGGCGCCGCCAAGTGGGTCTTCACCGCCGCCAATGGCCGTTACTTCGTGGGTGACTTCGATGGCTCGAAGTTCACGTCCGAGTCCGGGCCGCACATCGCCGACCACGGCACGAACTACTATGCGGTCCAGACGTTCAGCGACATCCCCTCCGACGATGGCCGTCGCATCCAGATCGCCTGGATGAACGGTGGCTCCTATCCGGGCATGCCCTTCAACCAGCAGATGAGCTTCCCCTGCGAGATGACCCTCCACCGCACCGCCGAGGGCCTGCGCATTCGGCGCAATCCGGTCAAGGAGATCGCATCGCTCTACGGCAAGGGGCAGGACTTTCGCCTGCAGCCCGTGAAGCCTGGCCAGGAGGTCACCGTCGCCACCCGCTCGGCGCTACTGGATATCGATGCAGAGATCGAGGTGGGTGACGCCGCCGAGGTCACGCTCCGCTTCCCCGGCGAGAGCGTCGTCTGGAAGGCCGCCGACAAGACGCTGACCGTGCTGCAGAAGTCCTATCCGCTGGAGGCCATCGACGGCCGCATCCGGGTTCGGGTGTTGCTGGACCGCGCGTCGCTGGAGGTCTTCGGCAACGCCGGCCGCCTTTCGGTCACCAGCTGCTTCTTGCCCAAGCCCACCACGTCCGGTGTCGCCGTCTCGGCTACCGGCGGCACGGCCCGCATCGTGAGCTTGAAGGTGCGCGAGATGAAGTCCGGCTGGCAGGGCGCGGTGGCGCCGCCGGCGCCCAAGCCTCAGTAGCAGACGCTCCCGTCGCGCAATGACGCCCGATCCCGCATCTGCCGGGGTCGGGCGTTGCGCTTCTACGGCTCCGAGCGCAGCCACTCCAGCGTGAAGTCAGCGAGAACGATCCGTTCGTAAGGGCCCTTCTCGCCGGTCTCATAGAGCAGGCCGATCCGGCCGTCGGGCAGGGCGGCAAGGCAGGAGTAGGCGCCGGGCAGCGGGCTGATCAGCCGAGCCACCGGCCAAGTCGCCCCATCGTCGAGGCTGGCGCGCACTGTCATCCGCTCCCGCTTGGTCGACGCGGCGTTAGAGAAGAGCAGCACGCCCGGCTTTCCGCGCGCGGGCCATGTGAGCCGCCTCAGGCTCGCCTGGCAGATCGGGTCCACCAACTCCGGCACGACTCGCTGGTCCGTCCATGTGGCGCCGCCGTCGCGGCTGACGGCGCTCTGGCGGGCCTTCCGGGCCGGGTCATAACTCCGCATGTTGAGCAGTAGCGCCCCGTCGGCCAGTTCCGCCACTTCGCACTCGTTGACCTTATCGGCAGGCGTCGTGCCACCCAACCGCCAGGTGCGGCCATAGTCATCTGAGAAGATGACATGCGAGTAGTAGCGCTGGGTCTTCGCTTCGATGTGGTCGCAGGGGATGACGAGGCGCCCCCGGTGCGGCCCCTGTTCGAGCTGGATGCCCGCGCCGGGTCCTGTGGCGTACCAGGTCCAGTCGGGCAGCTTCACGGAGGGGGTGATCTCGCGCGGCTCGCCCCAGGTGCGCCCGTCATCGCGGCTCATGAGGGCGAAGACGCGCCGAGTATCCCTGCTGGTCTGGTAGATGATCTGCGCCTCGTGGTCGTCGCCGCGGTTCCATGTGGCGAGCAGCCAGATGTCGCCTGTGCTGCGGTCCACCACAGGGCACGGGTTGCCGCAGGTGTTGCCGCCATCGGACCAGACCACCTGCAGCTCCGACCATGTCCGTCCGCCGTCCGTAGAACGGCGCAGCACCAGGTCGATATCGCCGGCATCGGAGGATGACCCTCGCCGCCCCTCGCAGAAGGCCAGCAGCGTCCCCCGCGTCGTTACGGCGAGCGCCGGGATGCGGTACGTGTGGCGGCCCGCGTCGCCCGCAGCGAACAGCGCCTGCGAGGCGAATGGACCAACGTCAGCCGCAGCCGCCGAGACTGCAAGGGCGGCAAGCGCCAGAACCACCACACCCACAGAGCCCATATGCCGGTGCGCCTCCACGGTCTACCGAGCGGATTGGGCGGCCCGCATGCGTACGGCAGCGGTCCGCCGCCAGACGAGCCACGGCGCGCCCGGGAGCAGGCTTTCCTGGATCCGTTGGACCAGGCTGCCTTGCGCGGGATCCATGGCCTGCAGTAACGCGGGCAACGCCGCGGCGAGCATGGGCGGTTGGAGAAGCCACGGCCTTCCAGCCGGATCGGTCAGGTTCGGCGCCACCCACCCGGCGGGGTAGGGGATCGGCGACACGCCCTTCCGCTTTGGCGCGATGGCGCCGCCTGCCAGTAGCTGCAGGGCCAGCACGTCGGGATGGCCGGGCAACTCGGTTGCCAGCTCCCCGGCCAGCGACCGCAGTAGCCTGGCGTCCGGCTTGGGCTTCGCCGCTTCGACATAGGCTGTCAGTAGCGCGAGCATAGGGTTGCCTGTGGCGATCCATCGGCCGCTCTTGACCTCGGCCAGCGGCGCCGTGGGTCGGCCTTGCGCCAGGCCCTGGCGGACGAGCTCGGTGAGGCGCAGCAACTCCTGGGACTGCGCCGGGTCCTGCGCGCCGCCCGGCCTGCCGTAGTAGATCGCGGCTTCGGTCAGCGCGGCTCGGCGAACCGAGCGCTGCTTCGGCGCCGCGTCGGTGTCGCCCTCACCGGCAGGCGCACTACGCCGGACCGAGGCGGTGGAGAGGATCACCTGCGTCTGCAGGCCGGGGCAGAGGTGTACGGCCATGCACTGCACGCCGCTCAGGCCTGTGTCCACGCAGATCAAGTGCATGCTGGGATCGGCCTCCGCGTGGAGCCAGCCGACGCCGACCTCCTGCATCCGCTCGCCCTCCTTGTCCATGGCGCCCAGCGTTCGACCCTCGGCGTTCTGCACCGTGATGCCGGCCCAGGGCTCGGTTCGGCTCTCCTTGCCGCGGACGATGGAGGGGTCGCGCACCATGACGAAGAGGCTCGCGCCGCTACCCCAGTGGAGTGACGGCGGGTCGGCTGCCCTGGCCCAGGCGGCCTGGTGCGGCTCGTGCGTGGTCAGTGTGCCCTGCAACGGCGCCGCGCTCTGGAAGGCAACCGGTCGGGCCGCCACGGTCGCCCCGTCGCCCTCTTGCACCTCGACGAGGGTGTCCTCCATCGAGGCGCCGGAGCGGAGGCGCACTTTGTAGATGCCCGGCCGCACCTTCACGTCCAGCGAGCCCATTCCCGAGGCCACACGGCTCAGGGAAGCATCGATGACGAAGATCTCCGTGGCCTCCTCGGCGGCGGTCACACGGAGCGGAGCCTTCTTGCTACGGGATATCGACACGGGTCACCTCCCCGATGGCCTGGAAGAGCATCGAGCGGCCTGTGCCCTGCACGATGGCCTTGTAGAGCCCGGCGGGTAGCGGCACCTCGGCCCTGCCGCCCGCCATGGTCGCGGTCAGGCACTCCTTGCCGTTGCCGCCCAGGACGACGACCTCCGCCGCTCCCGCCCCGACGGCAGTGATGGTCACGGCGGTGGCGGGTTGCTTGATGGTTGGCGGCCTGCGCGCCATCAACAGGTCGCGGGCAGGCTCCACGGCGATGGTCGGCGGCAAGACGTCCGGTCCGGCGGCGTCGGGCCATGCGTTGTGGATGTAGTCGCGGACGTGCGTGGCCATGACGCAGCCGTCGTCGGCGCCGGGGGCCTGGCGCAATGCTTCGAGGAGCAGGTAACTGAAGATGCCGCGCACTTGCTTGTCGGCGCCCAGCGGCTTCTCGCGGGCCTTGGCGCCGGCGGGGGAGGCGTAGGCGTAGAACGTCCGCACTCGGGCCGCGCGTGCCGCGTTGACGAGCGGCATCAGTATTGGTTCGGCGATGCTTGTCGTCAGCGACAGGTCGGCGCATGCGTCGCAAATCAGCACCATTTCGTCGAACAGGCCGGCTCGGACGGCCCAGTTGGCATACCGGGTAGCGGCGATATGGTCGGGGGCCAGCGTGGTCGCATTGGCCGAGTAGACGGCGCGCTCGATGGCCGTTGTGTTGCCCATGAAGCCGTGGCCGCTGAAGTAGAGGGTCAGCCGCCGCCCCGCCGGTGTTCGTACGCGTCCGGTGTCGTCGGTGACGATCTCGGTGAACTGGTCGCGGAACTGGTCTGCCGTTGGCCGCGCCTGCGACGCCCGCGCCGGTAGCGGAGGATGGAAGCAGCCGGTGGTGAGGCGCACCACGTTGTCCGGGTCGACCCCTCCGCCCTCCGGCAGGGCCAGCCACGCTGCGAACTCATCGGCGTCGCGTTGGGCCCCTTGCAGCGGCGAGATGCCGGGGTAGAGGTCGATTCCCACCACGATGGCGTAGTCGGTCATGGCCGTGGGGCGATGCCCTGTTCCAGGATGTGGGCCACGCTCCTGATGGTCACCACTTCGTCATCGAAGTCCCCATGGCGCCTGGACATGGACTCGTAGCCTGGCACCCCGACCTGCTCCGACCAGACCGCAGCCATGGCTCCCGTGGAGGCGATCTCTCGGCGAGCCCACGCCACGTCGGGGAAGTGGGCCGCGTCGAAGGTCTCCTCTGCGATCAGGAACCGCTGCATGCCCAGTAGCGGGGCATCGACCTCCGGTTCCAGGATGCCGGAGACGCAGTAGAGCAGCGAGTGCGGGTAGAGCGCGCGGCCCGCCGGACCGATGACGGGCTCGGCCATGGCGTCAGCACGCTCCACGGGGTCTTGCATGCCGAAGATGCGCATGCCCCGGATGCGGGACTTGTGGGCGTCGTAGGCGCGCGCGAAGAGCGACGTGGTGCAGGCCGGGGCCAGCAGCACCAGGTCGAAGGTCAGGGCTGGGGCGTGGCGAGCCGCGGCGTCCAGGATGTGGCAGATGGCGACGGCCCCGGTTGAGTGGCCGATGAGGGTGATCCGCGGCGCTTCGGCCGCGTTCGGGTACCGGGCGCCCATCCGGAGCAGGAGGGCCGTGATGCCGGCTTCGTTGCCCGGCCTCTGGTCATCGCCGCAGGCCTGTTCGGTATCGCGCTTCATCTGCTCCCAGAGCCACTCCTTGCCCACGCGGGCCAGTCCGAACGACCGGTAGAGCTCCTCGATCACGGTGCCTAGGAATCCATGACCGCGGCCGTTGAGTAGCCTCTTGCCGACGGCCACCGTGAGCTTGGCCAGGAACACAGCGGCCTTGGCCGTGGAGACGAACCCGCGCCCGCCCGGGCCGCCTTCCTCGAAGAGGTCAACGCCTGCAGCTCGCAGGCGGGCAGCCTCATCCGGAGGGATGCCGCGCACGGCGTCGGTGATCCTGAAGTCCGTCTCCAGGTCGGCCTCCATCTCCGTGAGCATGGCATCCGGGTCCAGGGCGGCGGAGCGAGCGTCGGCGCCGGCCAGGCGGAGCTCAAGGTCAACAAACGGCATGCCCGCGCCGGGGTCGGCATGCCAGGCGTCCAGCGCATCGGCCACCGCCTGCGGGTCTACCGGCGCCGGGCCGCCGCCCCGAAGGCCCACGGCGTCTCCCAGGCTCTTCAGCGCCCATTCGGCCAGCTTGCGGAGCATCTCGCGGAAGAGGTCGGTCTTGCCGATATCCTGCAGGTTGTGCATCAGGGTTTCGAACGGACCCGACTCCCAGACCACGAAGACGGGGTAGGCGCCGGCAGCCGTGTACTTGGGCTGCAGGTCCTTCACGATCTCCATGGCGGCCGAGAAGGAGACCAGGCCGCCGTGAATGTGGATCGCCAGGCCCGACGGGGGTCGGGCGGCGTCGAACGTGTCGAGCAAGGTGTCCAGATCCGCCGCGCGGGCCTGGGTGTGAGGCGTGAAATGTCCGTTCTGCAGGTGGATCACGTGTCGGGGATCGATGGCTGCCATGGCTTGGCCTCCTCTGCCGCCGTTGTGCCTCAGCTCTACAGGATGTACTTGGTCAGGTCCTCATCCTTGGCGATGTCATTAAGCTTGCCGCGTACATAGGCTGCGTCCAGTGTCAGCGTTCGCTCCTCTAGATCCGGCGCGTCGAACGAGATATCCTCCAGCAGCCGCTCCATCACCGTATGGAGCCTCCGGGCGCCGATGTTCTCGCTGGTTCGGTTCACCTGGTCCGCCACGCGGGCCAACTCGGCGATGGCGTCGTCGCCGAACTCCAGCGTGATACCTTCGGTTGACAGGAGCGCGGTGTACTGCCGCGTGAGGGAGTTGCGCGGCTCGGTGAGGATGCGCACGAAGTCGGCCTCGGTGAGGCTCTCCAGCTCCACCCGGATCGGCATTCGACCCTGCAGTTCGGGGATCAGGTCCGACGGCCGCGCAACGCTGAACGCGCCGGCGCCGATGAATAGCACATGGTCAGTGCGGAGCGGACCGTACTTCGTGGTCACCGTTGACCCCTCGATGATGGGCAGCAGGTCGCGCTGCACTCCCTCGCGCGAGACGTCCGGGCCGCTGTGGCCGCCCCTGCCAGCGATCTTGTCCAGCTCGTCAATAAAGACGATTCCGCTCTGTTCTGCGCGGTTGATGGCCTCGCGTTGCACTGCGTCGGTATCGATGAGGCTTCGGGCCTCGTCCTGCGCCAGCAGCTTGCGGGCCTCGCCGATGGTCACCTTGCGGCTCTTCTTGCCCTTGTTCATCATACTGCCGAGGGCGCTCTGCAGGTCCATGCCCATCTCGTCCATGCCCTGCGGCGTGAGGACCTGCATCATGGGGCCTTGCGACTGCTCGGTCTCGATGGTGATGGGGTCGTCGTCTTTGAGCCCTGCGGCGATCTGCTCGCGGAGCTTCGTGCGGATGCGCAGGCAACGCTCGCGCCTCTGCTGCTCCTCGGCCTCGGCGTCCGGGTCTTTCGTCTCCGGCGTCGGCGCTTGCGGCGGGCCTCCTGAGCCGAAGATGCTGCCCAGCGCGTGCATGAACTTCTCGTTGGCGCGCTGGTCGTCGGCCTTTCGGCGCCGCGAGGCGGGCATGGGCTGCAGGATCTCCACGATGCGATCAATGGCCTGCTCCTCGGCGCGCTCCTGCACCTCGGCCATCTTCTCGGCCTCCACCATGCGGTAGGAGGTCTGGGCCAGGTCGCGGACAATGGAGTCCACGTCCCGACCCACGTATCCAACCTCGGTGAACTTTGTGGCTTCGACCTTGATGAAGGGCGCCGCCGCCAGCGCCGCCAGCCTCCGGGCGATCTCGGTCTTGCCGACGCCCGTGGGGCCGATCATGAGGATGTTCTTTGGAATGACCTCGTCGCGCAGGTCGTCGTCCAGCATGCGCCGTCGCCAGCGGTTGCGTAGCGCGACCGCCACGGCCTTCTTGGCGTCGGCCTGGCCCACGATGAACTTGTCCAGCTCCGCCACGATCTGCCGCGGCGTCAGGTCTTCCATGTGTTGCATCCTTGCATGCCCGGCGGCGTGCGCCGCGTCTAGGCGTAGGCTAGTTCGACAACTCGGGCCGCAGCTTCCTGCATGGTCTCGGCAGGTGTCAGCGCGCTACCCTCCAGCAGGGTGCGTCCCTCCGCTGCCCGCGTGCCCGCCAGGCGGACCACCATAGGTACGCAGATATCCATGGCCGATGTCGCCTCAAGGATGCCCTTGGCGACCTCGTCTCCGCGAGTGATGCCGCCGAAGATGTTGAAGAGGACGCCCTTCACGTTGGGGTCCAGCAGCACGACCTCCAGCGAGTTGCGCACGGTTTCGGCCCGGGCGCCTCCGCCGATGTCAAGGAAGTTGGCAGCCTTGCCGCCGGCTCGAGCTACCTCGTCCAAGGTCGACATGACCAGGCCGGCCCCATTGCCGATGACGCCGATATCGCCGCCCAGCCGCACGTACTGGATGCCACGCCGGTGCGCCTCGGCCTCGATGGGGTCTTCCTCGGTCTCCTCTTTCCACGCCTCCATGTCTGCGTGGCGGTAGAGGGCGTTGTCGTCGATCACCATCTTGGCGTCCGCGGCCACGAGGCGCCCGTCGCTGGTGACCGCCAGGGGGTTGATCTCCGCCATATTGGCGTCGCAGGCGTCGTAGGCCGCGTAGAGCGTCTTGACGAACGCTGCGGCCGCCCGGGCGTGCTCGGCCGGGATGCCCGCACCGTAGACGGCCATGCGCGCATGGTAGTCGCGCATTCCTACGGCCGGGTCGACCGCCACATGGACCACCGACTCGGGGTGCTCCTCGGCCACGGTCTCGATATCCATCCCGCCCATCGCGCTGGCGATGATGACGTTGCATTGCCGGGCGCGGTCCGGCACGATGCCGATGTAGTACTCCTGGACGATCTGGATGGGCTCCTCGACGAGCAGCTTCAGCACGCGCTCGCCCTGCGGCGACTGGTGCGTCTTGAGCAGCATGCCCAGCATGGACTGGGCCAGTTCGCGCGCCTGGGCGGGGCTCTCGGCCACCTTGATGCCGCCGGCCTTGCCGCGCCCGCCGGTGTGCACCTGCGCCTTCAGGACGCCGCGTCCGCCCAGCGCTTCGACTGCGGCCTCTACTTCCTCGGGGGTCGAGGCGACGCCCCCTGACCGGGGCGTGGGCGCCCCATATCGCGCCAGGAGCTCCTTGGCCTGGTACTCGTGCAGCTTCATCGGGTCTCTCCTCCTGCGGCGGCGCCGGGCGCTTCGCCGATGCGTCGGCCATAGGTGCGGTCCGTCTGGGCCTGTGCGGGTGTGGGCGGCTCCGTCCATCGGCCATCGGCCCTGATGAGCGCAACCAGCTCCTCCACGCCCCGCTCCTGCGGTATGCCCGTCCGCACCTCGGTCCGCTTGCGGTAGAGCGACACCTTGCCGCCGCTCTTGCCTACATATCCGTAGTCAGCGTCCGCCATCTCTCCCGGTCCATTCACAATGCAGCCCATGACGGCGATGTCGAGGCCCACAAGGTGCTCCGTGGCGGACCGGACCTCGGCCAGCACCGTGGGCAGGTCGAACTTGGTGCGTCCGCAGCCGGGGCAGGCGATGAACTCCACCCGCGTCTTTCGCAGGCCCAGCGCCTGCAGGATGTCGTAGCAGACCGGCAACTCATGCACGGGGTCTTCGGAGAGCGACACGCGGATTGTGTCGCCGATCCCCTCCGACAGCAGCGTGGCGATGCCGGCCGTGCTCTTGACGCGGGCGTACTGGCCGTCGCCGGCCTCCGTGACGCCCAGGTGGAGCGGGTAGTGCATGCCCGCCGCGTCCATGCGCGTGGCCATGAGCCGGTTCGCGGCCAGCATGACGGGGACGCGGCTCGCCTTCAGGGAGACCACCAGGTCGTGGAACCCGTTGGCTCGGCAGATGCGGAGGTACTCCATGGCGCTCTCTACCATGCCCTCGGGAGTGTCGCCGTACGTCACCATCAGGCGCTCCGAGAGGCTACCGTGGTTCACGCCGATCCGCATGGCGGCGCCGTGGTCCGCGCAGGCCTTGAGCACGAGCTTGAGTTCGCGTTCGATGGCTTCAACCTCGGCGTCAATCTCGTCCTGCGAGTACTCCTCGGTGCGCTGAAGGGGCTTGCGGAAGACGAAGAGCCCCGGGTTGATGCGCACCTTGTCGACGTGCCGCGCCACCTCCACGGCGATCTCGGTGCCCTGGTGATGGACGTCCGCCACCAGCGGCACATCCTGGTAGACGCGCCGTAGCTCGGCCTTGATCTCGCCCAGGCAGCGCGCCTCCTGCAGGTTTGGGGTGGTGACACGCACGATCTCGGACCCGGCTCGGTGCATCGCCACGATCTGCCGCACCGCCCGCGCGACGTTGTGGGTCTCTTCAGTGATCATTGACTGGACCACCACGGGCGCGTCGCCGCCGATAGTGATGGGGCCAACGGAGACGGGGCGTGTGCGCCGGCGACGGTAGGTGGGCTCAAGCATGGCAAATCTCCCGCAGTTCGGACCCGCGGCCCTACGCCGCCGCATCGGTGAAGAGTACCCTTATCGTGGTGCGCCGAGTTCCGCCCCGGGGGTTGGACACGCGGACCGCCATGGGGTATACGCTGAGCAACGTCGGCAGAGCGTCGCCGGTTCGGGAGGGGATATTGGCCGATTTCGTGTTGGATGACCAGGGCATCGTGGGGCCGTGCAAGCTGTGTGGCCAGCGCAACCGCGTGGCGTATGAGCGCATGTCAGGCGAGGCCACCTGCGGCAAGTGCCGCAAGCCCCTGCCGCCGCCCGACTCGCCGATGGCTGTGGAGGCGAAGTTCGGCTACCTGCGCCTGCTCGCCAACGCCGGCGGGCCCGTGCTGGCGGCCTACCTGAAGCCCAACGACGACGCATCCGATCGACTGCTGGCCGAGCTGAAGGCGCTGGCGGCTATCGATGCGGGAAAGATCCTCATCGCCACGGTGGACGCCGAGCGCTTCGCAGATCTCGTGAAGATGTACGAGGCCGATCCGCAGCCCATGCTGGTGCTGCATATCGGCGGTCAGGAGACCAAGTTGCGCCAGGGCTACCTGCCGTCCGCCGAGGTTCGGCGCTGGCTAGTCGCGTCGCTGGCTCCGCCGGCCCCGGCCTAGGACCTCGGGCGATTGCGCCACCGGTGGGCTTGCCGCCCATCCGGCAATCCCGTTCGGCGTGAAGGTTATCGGGAGCGGTGCGCCGTATACTCATATCATCAGTGGGCGCGGCCCGAGCAGGCGCCCTCACGGTCGGGGATAGGAGTTCGCTCATGAGTGGTTCGCTTCCGATGGATGCCGGGGGCTGCATCCTGGCAGGACGACGCTGCCTGCAAGAGGGCAGGATCGACGACGCGATTGGCCTCTTCCAGGATGCGCTCCACATGGATGCGCACTCGGCCGAAGCCGCCCAGATGTTGGGGGTGGCCTTCTCGCGCAAGGGCAACTTCGACGAAGGGGTTCGGTACCTGCAGGACGCCGCCCGCATGCTGCCCGACAGCGTCGATGTGCGCTTCAATCTTGCAGTAGCGCTGGACCGAAGCGGCCGCACGCCCGAGGCGATCGCCGAGCTTGAGCGCGCCGCCCAGATGGACCCGGCGAACGACAAGGTGAGCCGTGCACTGGCCTCACTGCGCAGCCGGGCCGCCGCGCCTGCCCAGGCGCCTGGCCCGTACGGGCAGCCGCAGGGCCAGCCTTCTCAGCCCCAGCGTGTGGACCTGGCCGGCAATCCGATTGCCGGGGGGGGCGGCGGACCCGCGCCGGCCCATCCGATGACCGACCTGGCCGGGAACCCGCTACCGACCCAGAGCGCCCAAGCCTTCCCCGGCTCCGGCGGCCCCGGCCCGGCTGCCTATCCGGCACCCGGACAGCAACAGGGCTACCAGCCGCCGCAGCCGGGTCACCAGCCGCCACCGCCGCCGCCCGGAGTGGCAGGTGGCTACGGCCGCCCGGCACCGCCTGCCGGCGGGCCGTACGCTACAACGTACAACGCCATGCCCGGCGGAGCCCAGCCTGGCGTGGGCGACGATCCCGGCAAGTTCAGTATCGAAGCCGTCAAGCGCATCATCACGGACCCCACCGGGTTCGGCCGCGACAACCTGGGCTGGACCGACCTGGGCGCTCCGCTCGTATTCCTGGTGATACTCCTCGCCGTGCAGATGGTGATCATGGCGGTGGGCGCGGGCATCGGCCTTGCCACAGGCGGAGCCGCAAACGCGAACAGCGGCGCGATCGCCGGCACGGGAACCCAGACCCAACTCGCTTCCATGATGGGTGTCAGCGGAGCCGTCGGCATCGCGGCCATGGTCGTCCTCGGCATTCCTTTCGGCATCATCGGCGAGTTCATCGGCGTGGGCATCACGCACCTGTTCGTGATGATGTTCGGCGGGCGGCGGGGCTACAACGCCACCTTCCGCGCCATGGTCTACGCTTCGGTGCCGGGTGTCTTTATCGCCCCTATAGGCCTGCTGACCGCCGTTTTGCCCGCGCTGGCTCCCGTGCAGATGATCGCCAGCATCATCGTCGGCATCTGGTCGCTGGTCCTGACCATCATCTTCCTTCGTGAAATGCAGGCCATCACCACCGGCGGAGCCGTGGGGGCCATCTTCCTTCCCGGCATCGTCTGTTGCGCGCTGGTGGCCGCTATCCTTTTCCCGGTCTTTACCATGGCGCGTGAGCGTGCGCGGCAGCAGATGGGTGGGCCCGGCTTCGGCACGGGTTCCCCGTTCGGTAGCAGGCCCGGCTTCGGCGGCCCATCCGCCATGCCGGCGCCTCCCAGCTTCGGCGGGCCGGGCGGCCAACGCGGGACGCAGTTCTAGCCATGAGGGCGCTCGCGGCGGTGGCGCTGGTAGTGCTTCTGGCGGCGATGCATGCGTACGCCTCCCCGCGCGTCTCCGTGCGCTGCGAGGCGTATCAGGGGCGTCCGGGCTGCTTTCGGATCAGCAACGGCAAGGTGAGCCTGGTCGTGGCCCCCTCCATCGGGCGCATCGTCTACTACGGTCCTGCTGCGGGGCCGAACCTGCTCTGGGAGCAGGCGAGCCTCCGCAGCAAGACCGTGCCCCTGGCCCAGGGGCGCAAGGAGTGGACCAACTTCGGCGGCGACAAGCTCTGGCCCGCGCCGCAGAGCAAGTGGAACTGGCCGCCCGATCCCAGCCTCGACGGCATCGGGCACACAGCGACGGCGCTGAAGGGCGGCTCAGTGCGCCTGGTCAGCGCCGCTAGCCCCGTCTCCGGCATCCGGTTTGAGCGCATCATCACCATGAACCCTGCGGACGGGTCCGTCGTCATCCGCAACACTATGCTGAACACCAGCGACCAGGACGTGGAGTGGAGCGTCTGGGAAGTGGCCCAGGTCGCCGAGCCGCGCTGGTGCGAGATGCCCGTTGTGGCTTCGGCCGGCCTGCCGAAAGGCTGGACCGCCATCGGACCCAACGTCCCGCAACCCGGCTACCTCGACGTGCGTCCGGGTAGGGTACGCCTTCGGCGTAACCCCGCCAAGGCCGCCAAGATCGGCGGACGGTCGCCCTCGGGCCTGGTCCGGGCCCGCATCGGTGCGTGGGAGCTCACGCTCCATGCGAGGATCCAGGCCGAAGGCGGCTACCCCGACGGCGGTTGCCCGCAGGAGGTCTTCTCCTCTCCCGACCCGCTGAAGTACATGGAGCTGGAGTTGCTCGGCCCGGTTCGCCTGCTGCAGCCGGGCGATAGCCAGACGCTGACCACCACCTGGAGCCTCCGCCGCGCTGCGTCGGGTCAGTAGGGCGATGCGCGGAGGCCTCCTGCCGGCTCTGGCTGCGTTGCTCGCATTTCAGCTTGCCGGCGCGGAGCAGCGGCGCGTGGGGCCCGTGGCCGGCGCAGGGGCCGTCGCGGAAGTGGCGCTGAATTCCGCCGCAGATCCGACGGTGAGGGTGCGCGTGGGCGGACGCCTGGTGGCCTCGGGAGTGCCCGCTCGCTGGCTACCGTGGCGGTTGGAGTTGGCCGACGTGGCGGGCGACGGCAAGGTGCGCATCGTGGTGGGGATCACCAAATCGACCCGCTACCGGCCGTCGCCCCACAACTGCCTCTTCGTGCTGCAGCCTCGCGATGGACGCCTGGCTCCGGTCTGGCTGGGTTCCGCGCTCAGCCGTCCCTTCATCGACTTCGCTTACGGCCGTAGCCGGTCCGGCGTCGGCGCCTCTCTCTACGCGCTGGAGCGTGCGCCTGACGGTTCGCTGGGCGCCGCAGCCTACCGCTGGAACGGGTTCGGGTACACGCTGCTGAGTCGTAAGGGCAGATGGACAAGCGCGCAGCTTGCCCACGGTGGCCCCGACGTCATCGTCCGCGGTGACGGCCGCACGTTTCTCGTTGGGAGGTAGAGGCATGGATCGAAACCGAGCCGTAGCTGTCGTACTGCTCCTCCTGGCAGGCGGTTGTTCGCGCCGGGAGGCGCCCACGGCGCGCGTACAGACGAGCTTGCCGCCGCCCCGCGCGCAGGCCGCACGTTCCGCTGCGCCGCAGTCTCCGCCCGAGGTCGCCGCCAGGCCTGCGGCGCCCCGGTACCCGGCCTCCCTGAAGCCCTACCGCGTGAGCGCGTCGCTGAAGGAGGTGTCGAACCTGGCGCAGTACCGCCCGCTGAAGCTGGAGCCCGCGGTGCGCACCCAACTGGCCCGCAACCTCTTCGCCTGCCGCCCCACCGACCATAAGCAGCTATTCCAGGTATACGAGAACAACGACTATCTGGACCTGCCCTCGTTCGTCACGGTGGACCTGGTGCTGCAGCTGTTCCACGTCTTCTACGGCTACACGCTTCGCACCGTGGAGGCCGGATCGCTTGTTCCCGCCCTGGAGCAACTGGCCGAAGAGATGCAGCGCGGCTCGCTGGCCCAACTCCGCGCCGCACGGGAACCAGCCATCCGGGATGCCGCACTGCGCAACGTCGCCTTCGCGGCGGTGACAGCGCGACTGCTGGGCAGGAGCCCCGCACTGCCGCCGGGCGCCCAGGCCATGGTCACCGGGGAACTGCGCCTCATCGACGCGCACGAGGGGTGGGCTGTCGGCCCCATCATGCCCTACAAGCTGGACTATTCGCAGTTCGTGCCGCGAGGCCACTACACACGGTCGAATCGCCTGAAACGCTACTTCCGCGCCATGACGTGGCTCGGGCTGGCCCCCTTTGCGCCCAGGTTCTCGGACAAAGGCCCGGCCGATGGTCCGCTGCGCCAGGCCCTGCTCCTCTCCCGCACGCTGACCGCGTCCAAGGCGGCCGCGATCTGGCAGCGCATCTACGAGCCGACCTCGTTCTACGTTAACACGGCCGATGACCTGACGCCCGCCGAGGTGGCCGCCGCCGCAGGACGTGCGCTGGGCAAGGGGCACGCGGTCGCCGCCTACGCTCCGGCCGATGCGCTGGCCAAGGTCCGCACGGCGCTGGTCGCCCTGCGCCGCCGCCCCGGCATCGGCGCACGCATGGAGCTATCGCCGCCGTACCCCGACCCCGATGTGCAGATGCGCGTTATGGGCCAGCGGTACATCCCGGACAGCGAGGCGATGCAGCGCCTCTGCGCACCCATCGAGCGCCCGTTCCCCTGCGGGATGGACGTGATGGCGGTGCTGGGTAGCCCGCGCGCCGAGGAGATCATCCGGGCCGATCCCAAGGTCTTCAACACCAACGGATGGAAGCCATACGATTCCGAGCGCGCCAAGCTCATCGCCGAGTTCGCCGCCATTCCCGCGGACCGCTGGTCCTCCTCGCTCTACTGGAGCTGGCTGGACTGCCTCCGCGAGGTGATGCGTCCCGTGCCCGCCGGCTATCCCTCCTTCATGCAGAGCTCCGCCTGGGCCGACCGGTCGCTCTACACGGCGCTGGGCTCGTGGGCTGAACTGCGCCATGACACGATCCTCTACGGGAAGCAGAGCGCCGTGGAGTGCGGCGGCGGCGAGGAGGAGAGGCTGCCCAGGGGTTACGTGGAGCCCAACGTGCAGCTCTACGACCGTCTGGCCGCCCTGCTCACGCAGACGCGCCAGGGCCTCGAGCGGCGCAAGCTCATGCCGGAGAGGCTTCGCGACCGGTTCGGCGAGTTCGAGTCTCTGGTGCGGTTCCTGCGCACCTGCTCGCTGAAGGAACTGCGCAACGAGGCCCTCACAGAGGCCGAGTACCTGGAGATCAAGTACATCGGCGCCAAGTGCGAGATGCTGACCCTTGCCACCGTGGACAACGCGCCCAACACCTGGGACCTCGTCGATGAGGCCGACCGCGACATGGCCGTGGTCGCCGACGTGCATACGGCCACCGACCTCTGTCTGGAGGTGGGTGTAGGCAGGGCCCACGAGATCCTCATCATCGTGCATGTGGCGGGCAAGCTGACCCTGACGCGTGGCGCGATCTTCAGCTTCCACGAGTTCAAGCACCCGACGTCCGACCGGCTTACGGATGAGAAGTGGCGCGACCTGCTGAAGGCCGGCAAGGCGCCCGTGCCGCCCGCTTGGACGCGGAGCTTCCTGACGCCCGCGAAGCCGGCTACAGGCGATGAGCTGCAGGGGTACTCCAGCGGGTGTTGATGTCGCGGCTTGCCCTGGCGCTAACGGTTGCCTGGTGGCTCGTGTTGCCTTCGCCTTCGAGCGCCGCGCCGCCCGGCGCGGTGACCATCGCCGCCGTGGGCGACGTGATGCTCGACCGCGGCGTGGCAATGCGCATCCGGCGACGCGGCGTGAACTACCCCTGGGCAAAGGTCCGCGGCATTCTGACGGCCGCCGATATCGGCTTCGCCAACCTGGAGTGTCCGGTATCGGCGACGGCCGAGCGCACTCCCAAGCTCTTCTGCTTCCGAGCCAAGCCGGCGCATGCAGAGGGGCTGGCGTGGGCCGGCATCCGCGTGGTGTCGCTGGCGAACAACCATACCCTGGACTGCGGGCGGCGCGGCCTGCTGCATACCATGGCATGGCTGCGGAAGCGGGGGATCGGCTGGTGCGGCGCCGGAGCCACGCTGGAGGAGGCGTTACAGCCGCACGTGGTCACGGTTCGAGGGGTGCGTGTTGCGTTTGTGGGTTTCAGCCGCTTCGCCGCCGAGACGGCCATGTTCGACGCCACGCGCCCGACCGTCGCGTACGCCTCCGAGAGCAACGTGCGGGCGGCTATCGGGCGCGCGCGGTGCACGGCCGATGTGGTCGTCGCCTCTTTCCACTGGGGCGACGAGTACCGCATACGCCCCAACGCCGCGCAGCGCCGTCTGGCGCAGGCGGCGGCGGCGGCCGGCGCCGACCTGGTGCTGGGCCACCATCCGCATGTGCTGCAGCCGGCCGTGTGGCACGCGCCCGGCGGCACGGCACGGCCGTCTCTGGTAGCCTATTCGCTCGGCAACTTCGTGTTCGACGCCCGCAACACCGCCACATTCAGCACAGGCGTATTGACGGTGACCGTGGGCACGGCAGGCATAGGGGCGGCTTCGTGGACGCCGTGCAGGGCCCGAAAGGGGCGGCCGGAGCCGTCCGGCAAGGCGCGCCGCCTGAGCGTGGGCGCCAAGGAGACTGACCTTTGACGGATACCGCTCGTCCCGACAGCGCCGGCGCCCTTCTCACCTGCGCCTCGGAGGCGCAGGGCCTGCTGCGCCTCGAGCTGGCTGACGCATGGCCCGAGCTGGCGGCGCCGCAGTGGCTGGCCGACGGCCTGGCGCTGGTCCCGCTGCCCGGCGGGTTCGAGCCGTTCGCCGCCGAAGTCAAGCGGGTCGCGCCCATCTTCCTGCGCCATCTGGCCCCGGTTCAAACGGTACAGCCTGTAACGCCCTTCCGAGGTGTCACGGGCGCCCTGAAGCGGGGCCTGGAGGCCTTGGAAGACCTGGCTCCATCCGACACGGCGCTCGCAGTGCAGATCCGGCACGTCGTAGAGCGCGACGGCTCGGCCTGCGTCGAGCGCATGACGGCGCTGGAGCGCGAGTTCGCACCCGCGGCGGCGGAGGTCACGCACTGCTTGATCGAGACGGCGTACCCAGAGCGCATTGTCTCGGCCCTCATCGTGGGCGACCGCCTCCTCATGGGCATCTCCGACGCGGCGGCGAACATCAGCACCTGGCCCGGCGGCGAGCGCCGCTTCCAGGAGGTCGACGGCCAGATCAGCCGCGCCGAGTTCAAGCTACTCGAGGCGCTTGAGGCCTTCGGCGTCGCGCTTCCGGCCTCCGGGGTGGCGCTGGATATGGGCGCTGCGCCGGGTGGCTGGACGCGCGTGCTGCTGGAGAAGGGCCTCTCGGTCGTGGCGGTGGACCCTGCCAAGTTGCATCCTTCGCTGGTGCGCCACGAGCGGGTCACCCACGTGCGAGCGCGCATCGAGGAGCGCCTGTCAGGTGCAGCTCCGGCGGACGTGATCGTGAACGATATGCGCATCGACCCACGGCAGTCGACGGCCATTATGCTGCAGGCGTCGTCGTTACTGCCTCCCGGCGGGCCCGCCGTCATGACCCTGAAGCTGCCCGATGGCGGCGTAACGGACCGCGCCCTGCTGGCGACGGTCCGCGCCGGTCTGAAGCGCCTTGAACCCGCGTACCTGGTGCTCGGGGCGAGGCGCCTGTTCCACAACCGAAGTGAGGTCACGGTTGCGCTCGTTGCAGGAGGAGATCGGGCCCCTGTTGGCGAATAGTACATCCGCAAGTTCGGCTGACCGTCATCGCGCTGTAGGGAGCCGGTATGCGAGAGGGATCGGACCTGTCATACAGTCACCCGGGCTTTACCGGTTACGTGGGGGTGGCACGTGCGGACATCACGCCGCCCGTGGGCATTGCCACGCGCAACTGGCTCGTCGGCACCCATGATGTGGCGCAGGGCGTACACCGGCCCCTGACCCTGACGGCGGTCTCGTTCCGACACCGCGTCGATGATATGCCCCTGGTGCTTCTGACCATGGATCTGGGCTGGTGGCGATGCGCCGAGGACGAGGCGAGGTTGCGGCAGGCCGTCGCCGGCGCCCTGAGGCTTGCCCCTTCGCATCTGGTCATCTGCCTCACGCATACCCATGCCGGCCCGTGCCTCACACGCGCCGATGCCGACCGGCCCGGCGGCGAGCATATCGGGCCTTACCTTGACCGCCTCGAGGTCGAATGTGTGAACGCTGCGCGCGCCGCATGCGAGAGCGCCGAGCCCTGCACCATCAGTTTCGCCTCGGTCCGCTGCGGGCTTGCGACGAATCAGGATCTGCCCGACCCGAGGCATCCCCGCGTGATCTGCGGCTTCCACCCCGGCCTCCCTGCCGACCACAAGCTGGTCCTCGGACGCGTCACCGCCATAGCCGGACACCCGGTGGTCACCCTGGTTAACTACGCTTGCGACCTGACGAGCTTGGGCTGGACATCGGCCCAGCTCTCGCCGGACTGGGTAGGGTCCATGCGCGAGGTCGTGGAGGACGCCACCGGAGCGCCGCTGGCGTTCATCCAGGGCGCATGCGCCAATCAGGCGCCCCGCGACCAGTTCACCGGAGCCATCGAGATGGTGGAGCGCAACGGGCGGCGCATGGGCTACGGGGTCCTGGCGGGGTTGGAGGGCATGCTGCCGCCAAGGACGCGATTGGAGTTCTCGTCGGTGGCCAACAGCGATGTGCCCCTGGCGCTCTGGAAGAGCCTGCCCGCCGGCCCCGCGTCGGCCTGCGCAGCGCTCTGCGTCGAGGTCAACCTCTACATGCGGGATGCCACGACCTTCACGCAGCACCAGACCGACTATGAGGCCGCGCACGACCGCGTGGCCGCTGAGCGCGCCCGGACATGGCATCGGCTCCGTCAGTCCACCGGTTCGGGGCCCATGGCCGGCACCACGGTCTGGGCCTGGCGGCTGGGCGACGTCTTCCTGGTCGCCCAACCGCACAACGCCTCCGTGGGCTTCCAAACACAGGTGCGGTCGCTCTTCCCGCAGCGGCTCGTGATGGTAGCCTCGTTCGCAAATGGCCCGTACTTCGGTTTCCTGCCCGAGGAGGACGCGTTCGATGTCGGCTCCTACGCGGCCGTCCATGCGGTGGTCTCGCCCGGCTCAATGGAGAAGGTGCGCGACGCGGCCGCCTGCGGGCTACGCCGGCTGACGTTGTGACCCGCCGCCGGCGCGGCGTGCGTTCGGACTGACGAACCTTGCCGCCCTGCCGGCGGCGCAACATCGACGGTAAGGAGTGTGCGATGGCGGACCTGCGTGTGGTGCTGGTGGGATGCGGCGGCATGGGCCGCGGCCTTGTCGGGCAGCTGGACTCTATCCCCGGCGTCAGGCTGGTGGGCGGGGTCGACCCGGACGAAGGCGCCCGCGGTCGGCTGGTAGCGGATCTAGGGGTGCCGGCGTGGTGCGAATGGGAGAGCGCCCTGGCCGAGTGCGAGTTCGACGCGGTCATCGTCGCCCCGCCAAACCATTGTCATTTGCCGTGCACGCTGGCCGCCGCCGCCGCTGGCAAGCATGTCTTCTGCGAGAAGCCCATGGCCGGCTCCATGGCCGACTGCCGCGCCATGATCGACGCCTGCGCCTCGCGCGGCCTGAAGTTGCAGATCGGCCAGGTCCTGCGCTACATCCCCGACTTCGCAAAGGCCATCGAGATGGCTGAGGCGGGTGAGCTCGGGCAACTGAAGTACGGGACCATCTTCCGCTATGGTCCGCCCAAGCCTCACTGGGACGGCACCTGGCGTGACGACCCCGCGAAGGTATGGCACCACCTCTTCGAGGTCTCCGTGCATGAGATCGACTTCATGCGCTGCGTCTTCGGGAAGCCGGTGGCCGTGACAGGTTGGGACTTCGTCATCGATCCCGCCAGCCCGCTCTGGTCCGTCTGCACAACCGCCGTGGTGGAGTTCGAGGGCGGCGCCGTCTGCACGCTGAACGAGGGCATGTACAACGCCATCGGGCGGGCCGAGGTGGAGATCAGTGGCACCGAGGGCGCTGTCCGGTTCCAGTGGGGCACGTCTTTCACCTACCGCTCCCACACCGGTCGAGAGCCCCTGGACCTGACCGGTGAGCAGGTGTCCGCCAACCGCGAGTACGGCCTGCGCCGCGAGATCCGCGAGTGGGTGGAGGCCATCGCCGAGGACAAGCCCTGTACGATCCCAGGCGAGGAGGGCATGGCCAACATCGAGCTGACGCTGGCCATCCTCGAGTCGGCCCGGCGCAAGCAGCGCATCACGCTGCCTCTGGAGTAAGCCAAGCGGCCCCTCTGTCCGCCCGGCGATGGGGTTGGACAGAGGGGCCGCAACACGTCGGGAGCTACCCCTTGACGGCTCCCAGCTGGATGCCCTTCACGAGGAACTTCTGCGACGTGACGAACAGGATGATCAGCGGGATGATGTTCATCACGCTGGCCGCCATAATGAGGTTGGTCTGCCGTCCGTAGTTGGTATCGAAGAAGAGCATACCGATGGGCAGCGTGCGCAGGTGCTCGCTCTTGATGAGGATCAGCGGCCAGAAGAACGAGCCATAGGTCCCCATGAAGGTGAAGATGCCCAGTGTGATGATGCCCGGACGCGCCAGCGGCATGATCACGTCCCAGAAGACCTGCCAGCGTCCCGCGCCGTCGATCTCAGCGGCCTCGTCTAGCGCCGGCGGGATCGTCAGCATGAACTGCCGCAGCAGGAACGTGCCGAACGCGCTGAAGCTGGCGGGTACGATGAGCCCTGTGTAGCTATCGAGTATGTGCAGCTTCACCATGAGCGTGTAGTTCGGGATCATGGTGACGACGCCGGGGATCATCAGCGTGGCCAGGTAAAGCCGGAAGACGCCGTCGCGGCCCTTCCAGTTGAGCCGGGCGAACGCGAACGCCGCCATGCAGCTCGTCAGGCACTGCAGGAACGTGATCCACGCCGAGATGAAGACGCTGTTGAAGTAGTAGCGGGCGAACGGGATCTGCTCGAAGACCTTGCGGTAGTTTTCCGGGTGCCATTCGGTGGGGAGCGGGTTGAGCATCTCCACCTCGCGCAACGGCTTCAGGCTCGCCAGCACCATCCATAGGAAGGGCAGTAGCATGGTCAGGGCCACGAGGCTCAGGCCCAGGTAGATCAGCACGGTCCGGATCGGTTTGGCCATCAGTAGCTCACCTCCCGGTTGCCGAACTTCCAGTTGATGGCGGTCGCCGCGAAGACGAGCGCGAAGAGCACCCACGAGACGGCTGACGCGTAGCCGATCTGGAACTCCTCGAAGGCCTTGGTGTAGATGTGGTACGCCAGCGTCGTGGTGGTGCCCGCGGGCCCTCCGGCGGTCATGACCCTGGCCTGCTCGAACCCGCCCTGCAGTCCGCCGATGAAGCTCATCACCACGATGAAGAAGGTCGTCGGGGCGAGCTGTGGCCAGGTCACGTTGCGGAAGACTTGCCACGGCCCTGCGCCGTCCAGCTCCGCCGCCTCGCTCAGTTCCTGCGGCACGTTGGTCAGCGCGGCCAGGTAGAGCAGCATGTTGTTGCCGCCCACAGCCGTCCAGATGCCCATGATGATGATGGCGTCACGGGCGCCGATCCCCAGCTGCTTGGCGGTGATGCCGACCTTCTCCACGTCCAGGCCCAGCACGTTCTGCGTCGAGAGTAGCCACTGCGGCGCGGCGATGGAGAGGTGCAGGCTGTGGGTCACCCAGTCGATCATGGCGTTGACCGGGCCGAAGTCCGGGTTGTAGAGCGCCTTCCAGAGGATCATCAGGGCCACGCCGCTGGTGAAGCTGGGTAGGTAGAAGAGCGTGCGGTAGACGACGATGCCCTTCAGCTTCTGGCTCAGCATCATCGCCAGGCAGAGCGACCCTGCAATAGCCAGCGGCATGCCCAGGAGGAAGTAGGCCGTGTTCACCGCGTAGAGGTGGAACTCGGGGTCGGCCAGGAGCCTGCCGTAGTTCTCAAAGCCGACCCAGCGGAACGGTACGGTCTGCTGCAGGTTCCAGTTGGTGAAGCTGGCAGCCAGTGAGAAGATGACGGGCCCGCTCGTGAAGATGACGAAGCCCAGGAAGTTGGGCAACAGGAAGAGGAGAGCCGCCACCGTGTCGCGGCGGTTCCGGGCCTCTCCGGGCCGAAGCTTGCCGGTCACTGGGCGCCTCCTGGGGCCGTGCGGCCGGTGATATCGCGGTAGCGCCGCGCCAACTCGGGGTCCTGCTCCAGTCCGCGGGCGATCTCGCGGTTCAGCTGCAGGGCCGCGTCGCGCATGGCGGCTTTGGCGGTCTTCTGGTTGTTCTTCACCAGGTCGAGTTGCTTGTTAAGCAGCCTGAGCGCCACCTGGCCGTTGATGAAGGGCGAGTACTGGTCGGGCGTGGCCCGCTCAAGCGCGTCACGCCAGACGACGTTGTAGTCCTCTTCGGGGTGTTTGGGGTTCAGCAAGTAGCGCGGCTCATAGGCGAACTTCACCACCGGGCCCAGGGCATCGGCCTGGTCGCTGATCAGCTGGTTGTACTCGCGGCCGGCCTGGTAGATCAGGAACTTCAGCGCTTCCTGCCTGCGCGGGCTGTTCTTGTTGATCAGCGTGCCCTTGCCGTAGCCGCGGAAGACGCGCTTGACGCTGTACGGGCACTCCACCACGCCCAAGCGCAGCCCCTTGTAGTCCCGCAGCGTGCAGAGCCACCAGCGCCCGCCCAGGGCCATGGCGCCCTTGTCGGCGCCGAACCGCGTGATGGTCCCGGAGCCCCAGCCGCCCTGGGTGGCCATGGCGGCCTCCTCAACCGGGCTGGGCATCACCTTGTACTTGTAGATAAGGTCATACAGCAGCTGAACGGCCGCGACGGTCTCCGGCGAGTCGACCACGCAGCGCGTGCCGTCCTCCGAATAGACCCGTCCGCCGAACTGGTAGACGAAGTGGAGCCACTGCCACCATTCGCACATGAACCCGAACTGTGTGGCTCGGCCGTTGGCGTCGCGGTGGGTCAGCCGCTGGGCAAGTTGGATGAACTCCGGCCAACGCCACGGGCCCTTGGGGTAGGGGATGCCCTCACGGTCGAAGATGCTCTTGTTGAACCAGACCGCGTCGGCGCCCACGTTGTTACCAAAACCGTAGGCTCTGCCCTCGTAGATCGAGTCCGCCTGAACGGCCTTCCAGGTCTGCTTCGCAGGGTCGAGGCCTAGCCTGGCCAGTTCGTCGGTCACGTCCCAGGCGATGCCGGACTTGACGTAGGCCGAGAGCTGGAAGGTGTCGTAGCAGTCGAACAGGTCGGGCCCGACCCCGGCCAACGACTGGACGATCACCTTCTCCATGCCCGTGTTGTTCGGGTCCAGCCGCAGCGTCAGGTCCTTGTGCAGCCGGTTGAAGAGGTTGATCTGCTCACGGCGGGCCGGGTTGTCGTCAGACACCCAGGTGAGCGCCGTCTTGCCGGGCTCGGCCACGTTGGGCCTGATGGACCAGGCCAGGAGCGAGAGCCCGACCAAGACGACGAAGGTTACGGCGAAGAAGACGCGCATACAGGTGGTCACCTCAGTAGTTGCACCGCTAGATTACACCCGCCGAGGCCCGTTTCCTGCCCCGCGCGGTTCGCACTTGCCGGGTAACCTTAATGTCCGGGGTTGCGCCGACGGGCCCGACCCGGAATCCGAGTACACGGAACATGCCATGAAACGCATCTACAACTTCAGCCCGGGGCCGGCCATCCTGCCTGAGGAGGTCCTCCGCCAGGCGTCGCAGGCCGTGCTGGAGATCGACGGGTCGGGCATGTCGATCCTCGAGATCAGCCACCGTGGGCGCGAGTTCGCGGCCATTCACTCAGAGGCCAAGTCAACACTACTGCGTGTGCTGAACCTGGACGCCAACGAGTACGAGGTCCTCTTCCTCGGCGGCGGCGCCAGCATGCAGTTCGCCATGCTGCCCATGAACTTCTTGGCCGAGGGGCGCTCGGCCGACTATGTGGACACAGGGGAGTGGTCGCTGAAGGCCATGAAGGAGGCGCGGCGCTACGGCAACGTGCGCGTTGCGGCTTCGTCCGTGGAGGCCCACTACTCCGAGATCCCCGCCTTTGAGCCGCCTGCGGCGGGCGCGGCCTACTACCACATCACTACGAACAACACTATTGAGGGCACCCAGTGGTGCGACCTGCCAGTCACGGGCGTCACGCCGCTGGCCGTGGACATGTCGTCGGACTTCATGGCGCGCGACATCGATCACACGCGCTGCGCCTTCGTCTACGCCGGGGCGCAGAAGAACGCCGGCCCCGCTGGCGTGACAGTCGTCATCGCACGGCGCTCGTTTCTCTCCCGTGCCGCGCCGGACCTGCCCGCCATGCTGGCCTACGCCACCCACGTCAAGAACGACTCCCTCTACAACACGCCGCCGGTCTTCGGCATCTATGTGGTGGGCCTGGTGGCGCGGTGGATCGAGGCCCAGGGCGGCCTGGCTGTCGTTGAGGCGCGCAACCGGCGCAAGTCGGCGCTGATCTACGCCGCCTTGGACAGCCATCCCGACATCTTCGATGTGCCGGTGCGCCGAATCTGCGACCGATCGATCATGAACATCGTCTTCCGCGTCCGCGACAAGGATCGCGAACCCGCCTTCTTGCAGGGCGCCAGGGAACGCGACATGAGCGGCCTCAAGGGGCATCGTTCCGTGGGCGGCTTCCGCGCGTCGATCTACAACGCCTTCCCGCACGAAGGCGCCGAGGCGCTGGCGGCCTATCTGACGGAATTCGCCGAGGCGCGCGCATGACGGAGCTCTTGCCCTAAGATGGCCGGGCACTGCCACGCCGAGCATATGGCCGACGCCGGGCGACGCCTGGGAGTTTCCATGGTGCTGACCTTCGCCTTCGTGGCCTTCGAGGCCGTTGTGGGGATGCGGTCGGGCAGCCTTGCACTCCTCTCCGATGCGGGCCACAACTTTGCCGACGCCGTTGCGCTGGCGCTATCGTGGTACGGCCTCTCCGCTGCCCGGCGGCCCGCCACGGCTCGTCGAACGTATGGGTTCCATCGGGTGGCTATCCTGGCCGCCTTGGCGAACTCCGTATCGCTTGTCATCATCGCGCTGGGCATCTTCTGGGAGGCCTATCAGCGCTTGGGTAAGCCCGGCGAAGTGCACGGCGGCGCCATGGTCTGGACGGCCGCAGCGGCGATACTGATCAACGGTCTGATCTCCTACTGGCTGCACGCCGGCTCCAAGCACGACATCAATATCCGGAGTGCCTACATCCACATGCTCGGTGATGCCGTCTCGGCGGTCGGCGTCGTGGCGGCGGGCCTTATCATCAGCCGGACCGGGTGGGCGGCGGCGGATCCCATCGTCTCGCTGTTGATCGGCGCCCTGATCCTATACAGCAGCTGGGGCGTACTGCAGGAGGCGGTCGATGTGCTGATGGAGGCCACTCCGGCCGGCTTGGACCTGGCCGCGGTGGAGGGGGACCTGCTTGCGCTTCCCGGCGTAGAGGGTGTTCACGACCTGCATGTCTGGACGCTCGGCCCGGGAGCGACGGCCTGCAGCGCCCACGTGCTGCTGGCCTCGGCGGCGTTGCCGGAGGTCCAGGCGAGGCTCCGCGCCATCGAGGCGGCCCTCGCCGATCGCCATGGCATCCTGCACTCGACGGTGCAGGTCGAGGTCGTGGGCCACGAGCCGCAGGAAATGGCCTGTCCGATGGCGGTGGCCAACGGCAGGGCGGGCGGCTAGGTGTTCCGGGGCCGTCTGCAGACGGATTGGGATAGGGGAGGCTGTGCAATGGTCCGTGCGATGTGCCTGTTACTCGCGTTCGTCGCTGTGGCGTCGGTGGCTTCGGCTCAGGAGCCGCCCGTCCCCAGCGCGATCCGCTTCGCCCGGCATCCGGCTCTATCGCCTGACGGTCGGAGCCTGGCGTTTGGCTACTACGGGGACATCTGGACGGTTTCCGTCGAGGGCGGCGCGGCGCAACGCGTCACGGTTCACTCAGCGCATGACCAGCTTCCCGCATGGTCGCCGGACGGCAAGTGGCTGGCCTTCTCCTCCAAGCGCGAAGGGAACTACGACGTCTTTGTGATCCCGGCCGCAGGCGGGACGGCCAAGCGGCTGACCCATCACAGCGCCGACGATGCCGTGAGCGGATGGTCTCCCGACGGCGCCGAGATCCTCTTCGCATCCTCGCGTGAAGCGACCCGGACAACCGCGCTCTATACCGTGAACGTGAAGAAGGGCTCATCGCGCCTCGTCCGTTACGATGACGAGCCGCTGGGCAATGCCTGCATGAGCCCGGACGGGAAGTGGATCGCCTGCACACGCTCCGGCTCCTGGACGCGCAAGGGATACCGTGGCGCGGCCAACTCAGACCTGATGGTCATGACGGCCGCAGGAGCGCAGGGCGAGCTGCTTACCAAGACCCCGCACAATGAGCGATGGCCGCTCTTTGCGCCCGACGGCAGGATCATCTATTACGTTTCCGATCAGACCGGAACCGCCAACATCTACCGCCGACGGCTGGGCGAGAAGCCCACGGAGCAGGTGACGCGCTTCGCCGGCGGAACCGTCTTCTACCCATCGATCGCCCGCGACGGATCGGCCATTGTCTTCGAGCGCGATTTCGGGCTCTGGCGGCTGGACCTCAAGACGCGCGAACTCCGTGAGATCCGCGTGACGGCCGCCTCAGACGATCGCGAAAACAATGTCCGGAAGACGGTCTATGCCAACAGCGTGCAAGAGGCGACGCTCTCCCCGGACGGCAAGCAGGTAGCCTTCATCGTCCACGGCGAGGTCTATGTGCAGCCGGCCTCAGGCGGCGAGCCTGTGCGCATCACCGATACCACGCAGCGCGAGGAAGACGTCACCTGGTCGCCAGACGGCAAGGAGGTGGCCTTCACGTCCGACCGCTCCGGTGAGCCCGATATTTACGTGGCCGCTGTCCCCGGCAAGGAGACCCGCAAGCTTGTGGGCTCCAAGGAGGTCGCCGAGAGCGTGCCTGTCTATTCGCCAGACGGCAAGCAGGTGCTGTTCCTGCGCGGCGGCGACGGCCAGGAGCTCTGCGTCATTCCTGCGGCAGGCGGCGAGCCCAAGGTGGTGGCCCGGGGCCCTAGCATCGGCGGCCACGCATGGTCGCCCGACGGCAAGTGGGTAACCTACCATCTCGTCAAATCCCATTCGGCGGGCACGGTGGGATCGCTGCACCTGATCTCCATGGAGACCGGGGCGGGTACCAACATATCGCGGTACCCGGGGGTCACAGCCGACGCGCAGTGGTCGGCCGACGGCAAGAACCTGACATTCCAGTCCAACCGTAGCGGCAAGAACCAGATATACTCGCTCTCCTTGAAGGAGACGCGCTGGACCTACGGCTCCGACGACGGCCCATCCGGCGGTTCGGGCCAACCAACCTCCCCGCGTCGACGCACATCCGGCGCGAGTGGAGCCGATGCGGCGGCCGCGCAACCTGCTGCACCCAGGAAGGTCGTCATCGATCTGGAGGAGATACACACTCGCCCTAAGCAGGTCACCTCCAGCGACACCGGCACGACTTCGTACGCCATCTCGCCCGACGGCCAGACGATCTGGTTCTTCATGAGTACGCTGGGCCGCTCCGACCTCTGGAAGGCGCCCACGGGCGGCGGCGCTTCAGCACGGATCACGCAATCTGGCGAAAGCGGCCGAGCCATGCAGTTCAGCCCCGATGGATCGACGATCTACTGGATCGCCGGAGGCCAGCTCAGGAGCCTGCCCACCGCCGCACCTGCCACCACCGTGCCCGCCGCCGCAGTAGCCGGTCCAGCGCCGTCCGCGCTCTCCTTGAGCGCGACCATGGACCTGGACACCCGGGCCGAACTGACGCAGATGTTCGACGAGGCCTGGCGCAAGATGCGAGACGGCTTCTACGACGAGAAGATGCACGGGTGCGACTGGAACGCCCTCCGCGAGCGCTACCGGCCCGTGGTGGCTGACATCACGTACCGCGAGGACTTCTACACGCTGTTCAACCTGGCCCTGGGCGAGCTCAACGCCAGTCACACGGGCCTCTCGGGAGGCCGCGACTCCGAGGGCGCATCGACGGCAGCACTCGGAGTCACGCTCGATGACACCTTCGCAGGCCCCGGAGTGAAAGTCGCCACCGTGGTCGAGCGCACTCCTGCGGCGTCAGCGGGCAGCAAGCTGGCGGCGGGAGATGTGGTGACTGCCGTTGACGGCGCCTCGGTGGCACACAACGAAGAGCTCTACCGCCTGCTGGCCGACAAGTCGGGCAAGAAGCTGCCGCTGACGGTTTCGACCGACGGCAAGACCCGGACAGTCACGATCCGGCCGATCTCCGGCGCTGTGCAGCGCAGCCTGGCCTACGAGCAGTGGGTCCGCGAGCGCCGGACGCGCACGGAGAAGCTCTCCGGCGGCCGTTTCATCTACGTCCACATGAACGGCATGGGCGTCACACAGCTTGAGGAGTTCCGGCGCGTCGCCCTTGCCGACGCGCAGGGCAGCGACGGACTGGTGCTGGACCTCCGGTTCAATGGCGGCGGTAGCGTGGCGGATGAGATGTTCAGCCTCCTCAACAACCGCGTCTTCGGCTACCGCACCCTCCGTGGCAGCCCGGAGCGGCTTCCGGCGCCCATGCCTGCGTTCACAAAGCCCATGGTGGTGCTCATCAATGGCCAGTCGTTCAGCAATGCCGAGGTCTTCCCGTGGGGCTTCCGCGGCCTGGGACTTGGCAAGACGGTGGGCGTTTCGACCCACGGCTCCGTCATTGGCACCGGCGGCACGTCCCTGATCGACGGCAGCAGCCTGCGCATGCCGGCCGTGGGGAGCTTCACGTTGGACGGCAAGGACATGGAGCTAAACGGTTGCCCGGCGGATATCGAGGTCGAGCACACTCCCGACGATATCGTGGCGGACACGGACCGGCAGCTTGAGGCGGCAGTGGCCGAGCTACTCAGGACGGCCGGGCCCGACCGGCGCAAGCAGCAGGGACAGAAGTAACGGTCGATGCTCTTCAATTCGTTCGCGTTTGTCGTTTTCGCGTGCTGCTTCTTCCCGATCTGGCGCCTGCTGCGTGATCGGCTACGCCCGAGGCTGGCTTTCCTGACGCTGGCCTCCTTCGCCTTCTACGGCGCGTGGGACTGGCGGTACGTGTTCCTGCTGATCTATACCGGGCTGATCGACTTCACTGCGGGCATTGCCATGGAACGCCGGCCGGAGCGCAAGCGCCTCTGGCTGGCGCTCTCACTTGTGGGGAACGTCGGTTCCCTGCTGATCTTTAAGTACTCTGGTTTCGCGGCCCGGGCCCTCAACGCTGTGCTCAGCATGGCCCACGCGCCACTGAGCGTGCCGGTCTATGATCTGATCCTCCCGGTGGGCATCAGCTTTTACACCTTCGAGTCCCTCAGCTACACCATTGATGTCTACCAGGGGAAGGTGAAGGCCACCCGGGACCTCGTGCAGTTCTTCGCGTTCCTCTCAATGTTCCCGCATCTGGTTGCTGGCCCTGTGATCCGTCCGTATGACCTTCTCCCGCAGATCCTTGCCAACCGCAAGCCGACGGCGGACCAGATGTGGGAGGGAACGCGTCTCATCATCCACGGGCTGTTCAAGAAGATGGTGATCGCCGACCAACTTGCGCCGGCCGTGAACGCCGCCTACAACCAGGCGCTGGTCCCGCAATCGGCGCCCTACTGGTGGGTGATCGCGACCATGTTCTCGCTCCAGATCTACTGCGACTTCAGCGGCTACACGGACATCGCGCGGGGCCTGGCCAAGTGGATGGGCTACGACTTCCCGCTTAACTTCAACCACCCCTACATCTCGCGATCTATGCGCGAGTTCTGGACGCGATGGCATATCTCGCTTTCGACCTGGTTCCGCGACTACGTCTACCTGCCCTTGGGAGGATCACGCAAGGGCGCCTGGGCCGCCCACCGGAACATGTGGATCACGATGCTGGTCTCCGGCCTCTGGCACGGCGCCGGTTGGCACTTCATCGCCTGGGGCGCCGTCCATGCGCTCTATACCAGCGTAGAACGGCTGACCCACTGGCCGGAGCGCCTTGCGCAGATGCGGTGGGGGCGCATGGCCGCGACGCTGATTTGTATGGTCCTCGTCAATATCGCCTATGTCTTGTTTCGGGCGTCGACCCTTGGCAAGGCCCTCAGTGTGCTTGGTGTGATGCTCAATCCTGCGCACGGGTCATGGGCGCCTGTGGCTGCGATCAGTGTGCCGGCCCTCGTTGCGGGCGCGATGGCTGTTGCACGCGAGGTGTACCACTACCATGGATGGGGTAACCTGGCCTGCTGGCGCTCAGATGCCATGCAGGTGCTGGAGCCCGTCTACTTGGCGATGATACTGGCCATGTGCGTCTTCCTGCGCGGCCCCGGCGCCGCGTTCATCTACTTCCAGTTTTGAGGGTGCGAGCATGGATCGCCTGAGGCCGCTAGTGCTGCTGACCTGTGCGGCCCTTGTGTTCGGCGTCGCGGTCGCTGGTCGCCTGGTCTCCGCCTCTAGGGGCCTGCCGGAATCGCGCTACTGGGCGACCAAGGTGGCGCACAGGGCCGACGCCGATATCGTCCTTGCCGGGTGCTCGCGAATCTACTCGGGCCTCTCACCCGGTGCCATGTCGCCGCTCCTGCCGCGACGGCGCATCGTCAACTTCGGGTTCAGCGCTTGTGCCTATTCGCCCGCCTACATGGATGCCGTCGAGCGAGTGCTCGACCCCTCTGCGCCGGACCCGGTGGTCGTATTGGGCATCGCGCCGCACAATTTCCTGGCAGGCGCCGCCGCCCAGAACCAGTTTACGGTCTCGGGGACGGCGTCTCTGCAGACCCTCTGGTGGGACCGGCGGTTCGGCGGCGTCTTCGATCCGGTTGACGTTGGCGCGCTGGGGGGCAGGCTACGCGGGTACCAGGTTACGTGCACGTTCCACACGGACGGCTGGGCTGCCAGGCGCATGACGCCGGGAGACCCGAGCGCCTACCTGCCGATGGTTCGCCAGACCTACGCCCGCGAGCGCGTAAGCCCCGCCCTCGTAAGGGGCCTCATCGACCGGACGCGCAAGTGGCGCCGCGCCGGGGTCCGCGTGTACGCTTTGCGAGTGCCGGTGGCGCCCGCCATACTGCAGGAGGAAGACAAGCTGAGCGGCATGGATATGGCGGTCTTCAGACGCTCGTTCGCCGCGGCGGGCGGACGCTGGCTGAGCATCGACGAGGCGGGTCTCGGCACGTTTGACGGCTCACACCTGAGGGACGCGTGCGCTGTGGTCTACTCCGGCCGCGTGGCCCAGTGCGTGGCCGCTGATGCCGCGCCCGCGGGGACAAGGAGACGGAACCAGTGAACTGCCGGTGCCTTGCCGCACGTGTCGCAACAGCCGGCGCGCTTTTGGCGCTCATCGCCGCCGCGCCTGTTCCGTCGTCGGCAGCTCCCGTGGAGGTCTGGGTTGCGGTAGACGGTAGCGACGCCGCTGACGGAAGTCGAGCGCATCCTGTGCAGACGATCGAGGCAGCCCGCGATGCGCTGCGGAAGCTCAAGGGGACCGGAGGCGGCACGCTCTGGCTGCGCGGGGGCAGGTACCGCCGGACTTCGGCACTGGAGTTCGGCCCAGCCGACAGCGGCACTCCGGCAGCGCCGACCGTGATCCGCTCCGCGCCCGGGGAGCGTGCGGTTCTGGATGGCGGCGTCGTGGTCCCCGAGGCGGCATGGGCGCCTGTGACCGATTCCGCGGCCCTGGCGCGGCTTCCCGAGGGTTCGGTAGGTCACGTTCGCGTTGCCGACCTTCTGGCCCTTGGCCTCAGGGACGGCGGTCTGCTGGGGGCTCACGGGCACGCGAGGCCATGCCGTCCGGCCCCCGTGGAGCTCTCGATGGACAGCCGGCCTCAGGTGATCGCCCGGTACCCCAATGTGGGCGCCCCCCTAATCCCTATCACGAAGGTGGTAGTTCCGGGCAGTGTGCCACGGGACGGCGACTACGGGGGGCAGGGCGCCACATTCCAGGTGGACGATCCCCGCGTCGCCCGGTGGGGTGCTGTCCGAGGCATGAGCGTAGCGGGCATCTTCAACTATGCCTTCTCCGCCGACCTGCTGCCGGTGGCGACGGTCGATGCGTCGAATCGCACGATCACAACGGCCATGCCGCATATCTACGGCGTGGCCGCCAAGCCCATCTGCGGCTGGTATGCCCTCGATCTGCTCGAGGAGCTGGACGCCCCGGGAGAGTACTACGTCGATCGCCGGGCCCTCCGCATCTACTGGTGGCCGCCGAAGCCCCTCACCGGTTCGGTGGTGCAGCTTTCCGTTCTTGAGGAGCCCCTCGTTGTTCTGCAGGACGTCGCCAGCGTTGTTTTGCGCGACGTCACGCTGGAGAACGCGCGCGGTTCGGCTATCTACATTGAGGGCGGCTCGGGCTGCGTGGTCGGCGGGTGCCTCCTCCGAAACCTCGGCCTTGTCGGCGTTCAGATCGGGCAGGGCGCTACCGTACCCGACCCCCGCGGTGGCTGGATCGGCGCGCCGGGCAAGCCGGCCTCCCGGGTGTTGGGCGACCTGAACCGCCGCCTCTACGACGACTCGGCATGGGACCGGCGATGCGGCTCCGGCCACACGGTGACCGGCTGCGATATCCTGGACGTCGGCGCCTTCGGTGTCGTCATGGGCGGCGGCGATCGTCGCACACTGAAGCCCGGTGGCAACACCGTGGAGAACTGCCGCATCGAGCGCGTGGCCCGGTGGGACTGGCATGTGCGGCCCCACGTGAGCGTTGATGGAGTAGGCAATCGGGTCAGCCGGTGCTTGCTTGCCGATAGCGCCGGGCAGGCCGTGATGCTCTACGGCAACGATCACGTCATCGAGGGCAACGATATAGGCGGCGTCTGCACATGGATCGGCGACGGAGCGGCAATCTACGTGGGGCGCGACCCCAGCGCGTGCGGCTACGCCATCCGGCGGAACTACATCCACGACCTCCGCACCGGTATGGGAGACGCGCACGGCGTACAGGCCATCTACATTGATGACAGCTGCGTCTACACAGCCACGATCGAAGAGAACCTGTTCGTGCGAGCCGGATCCACGGCTGTGATAAAGTTCAACGGCGGCGGAGGGAGCACGATCCGCAACAACGCTTTCATAGTCTGCCCCAAGCCGGTCACAGGCGCCGTGACCGACCCGCGGCGGTTCTTGGAGCTGATGGAGGACCCTCTGGGTGTCGCCAGGACACGAAAATCCATCGATATTCGCGACGAGCCGTATCGAACGCGCTATCCGGCGCTCTATAAGTTGTACACCCGTCAGTCATCTGCGATCGTAACGGTGATCGAGCGCAACCACAGGACCGACTCTGCCCAGTTTCTGCGCCGTACAGACGCGGGAGGCATCGCGTACGGATTGCCGGTTGGTCCCGATGAGACCGCTTCTGGCTATGTTCGCACTGACGTAGGCGCTGTAGGCCTCTATGGGTCTGAGTTCCGTCATGATTTGCTGCTCCGGTAGGTGGCCTGCGGGGATAGCCGAAATGCACCGTATCGCGTATACTGGTGTCAACGATCTGCCGTACTCCTGATCGCTCCAGTGGAGTACGCAGGTGCGCCGGCCATTGGGCCGGCCGATGAGTTCCATGAGTTGCCCCCCTCTTTCTGCTATCACCGGCTTCCTGACGTTATCGACTTGACCGCATCGTCGCAACTGGCGGCCCTACTCCGGACGCCCGGGTTCAGGGCGAATGTGGGTTGCCATCTCCCACGGGCGGTGGCATATCCCTCGGCAACCGGATGGTCCGCGTCGCTGCAGTGGTAGCGTCGCGGAGGCGCGCGGCACCGCGTCACTCCGGACCGATACCCACCGGCTCTGACCAGAGCCCAGAATTGCCATTGGAGGTATTGGTTTGAAGAGAGCATTTCGGCACGTCTGCACGTGTGCTGCGGTCGCGATTGCCTTGTTGGCGGCGCAGATGTCTGCAAGCGGACAGGTTGCCCCAGTCTGGGAACTGGCTCCCCCGAACCCCCGGTTCTTGGAGCGTCAGTTGAACCCCCGGCCCGGCGAAGAGCTCGCCCCGGCTCCCGCTGACTACTCACATGCCGACGGCGCATCGTTTGCTTCCACCTCGCGTCGGCTAGCCCCCTTGCCCGTAGCCTATGACCTGCGAGCGATGGGCCGCACCACCGCAGTACGGAACCAGTCCTCGTGCGGCTCCTGCTGGGTGTTCGCGTCATACGCGTCGCTCGAAGGCGGGCTACTGCCGGGCCAGCGTTGGGACTTCTCCGAAAACCACGTGAAGAACACCTTCGGGTTCAGCGGAGACCCATGCATTGGCGGCAACCACCACAAGGTGCTCGCCTACCTCGCGCGCTGGTCGGGTCCCGTTGATGAGGCAGATGACCCGTATGTGCCGTTTGTCAGCGCGTCTCCGGCCGGACTGGCAGTGCGCAAGCACCTTCAGAACGTGTACTTCCTCCCGAGCCGCTCGGGGCCGCTTGACACGGCCGTCATCAAACGCGCTGTCATGGACGTGGGCCCGGTCTACTGCACCATGACCTGGTCATATTCCCAGATGAACTACGGTACCGACTCCTACTACTACTACGGTAACCGGGCCGATAACCACGCCGTAGCGATCGTCGGGTGGGATGACACCTTTGACCAATCACGCTTCCTAAGACGGCCTGCGGGCCCTGGGGCGTGGATATGCAAGAATAGCGTAGGATCATACTTTGGAGATGGCGGGTACTTGTATGTGTCTTATTATGATACAGGTATTGCATATGAGGCAACCGCATTCAGTAAGCCTGAAAGCACGTCGAACTACTCAAGGAACTACCAGTACGATCCTCTCGGGGACACCGGCTACATCGGCTGCGGTTCCAACACAGCGCTATGCGCCAATGTGTTCACTGCCGAGGCCACCGAGCCGGTGGTGGCCGTCGCCTTCTATGCCGCTTCGCCGGGCACCTCATACGTGGTGCGCATCTATACCGACGTGGTGGCGACGCCCACAAGCGGTCGACTGGCATCGTCGGCTGCCGGTGTTACGCCCACGGCAGGCTACTTCACTGTGCCCGTCCCGGCGGCCGCGGTGGTAGAGGGCTCCAGATTTGCGGTAACGGTTGAGTTCACGACGCCCACGACCCTGCGGCCCATCCCCATTGAGTACTACATCTACGGATACTCGCACTGCAGCGCCAACGCCGGGGAGAGCTGGATCAGCGCCGACGGCCTGGCGTGGGCCGACATGGCTACCGTGATCAGGAACGCGAACGTCTGTGTCAAGGCGTTCACGTCGGGCGCCATGCCCACATCGCTTTCGGTCGGCGACGTCGCGGGCTCGGCGGGGCAGAGCCTGACGCTCTCCGCCAGGCTTGTGAGGACGGCTGATCTCGCGGCCCTCGCGGGGAAGACGGTTCGCTTCGCGGTGGATGGCCAGGACTTGGGGGCGGCGTCGACCTCGGCTTCCGGCGTCGCCTCCATACCCTACACCGTTCCCGCGGACCAGGGCGCCGGGGCCTACGCGATTGCCTGCCGCTTCGATGGCGACAGCAGTCTGGGCGGCTCCCAGGCCGTGGGCAGCTTCGTCGTACCTCGGTTAAGCATGGCGATTGTGATGCCGACGGTCGGCGGTGTACCCGCCCAGTCTGTGCCCATGTCCGCAGTCCTCACCTACGCGCTCGGCGGTGCGCCGGCGCCAGCCCTGACCGTGGGGTTCGCTATCGGTGGCGCAACCGCCGGAACGGCGGTTACGGATGCGGCGGGCAAGGCGTCCTTCTCGTATGCCATACCCGGCGACGCGGTCGAGGGTCCACTGCCGGTGTCGGCGTCATTCGACGGCGACGCCCAACGGTCGCCGGTGAACTGCTCCGCGACGCTCCGCGTCTCCAAGGGAGCGTCCACTGTCGTTGCGTCGGCGGCGTCAGGTTACGTCGGTCGCTCACTCCTGCTGAGCGCCGCTCTGGTGCGGTCCATCGACGGACGGCCCCTGGTGGGCTCAACCCTCAGCTTCTCGGTGGACGGCGTGGCGGCCGGTAATGCCGTTGCGGATGCGTCCGGTACTGCGCACCTCGCCTATACTCCGGTCCAGGCGTCGCGGGGTCGCTCCGTGGCCCTGGTAGCTGCCTTTGCGGGCGGGCCATGCCAGCTTCCTGCAAGTGGATCCGCCACTCTTACCGTGGCAGCCTACGACACGTCGTTAGCAGTGCCGGATGTGACTGCGGTTTCCGGCTCGGTTACCTCGGTTCGAGCCATCCTGCGCCGTGTCGGCGCGGGACCGGTGCCGGCAGCCGTCGTCTCCTTCAGTGTTGCCGGTCTGAGCGTTGGCGAGGCCACGACCGATGCAGAGGGGGTCGCCGCCGTGGCCTACACGCTTCCGCCCGCGGTAACCGGCGGTTCGCTGGCAGTCGGCGCCTCTTTCGCCGGCCTCGCCAACGAAGGGCCATCGGTCGGAGCCGGCCATATCTCGATCAGCGGCATCGCCACTTCCCTTACCGTGGGCGCCCGAAGTGCGCAATATGGCCAGACGCTGAGCCTGTCGGGTGTACTGACCTCAACCTCGGACGGCGCTGCGTTGCGAGGGCGTACGGTGGCTGTGTCGCTGGACGGATCTGCTCTGGGCGTCGGCGCCACGGACTCCACCGGAGCCGGCGGAGTACGATGGACGGTCCCCAATGCGCTCACGACTGGCGCCCACGAGCTGACGGTCTCCTTCGCGGGTGACGCCAGCTATGCGCCGTCGGAAGGCATTGGTATGCTCTCTGTTACTCGTGCAGACTCGCTGCTCACGACCGCCTCGTTGACCGCGACGCCCGGGCAGAGGGTTATTCTGACCGCGCTACTCCGCCATGGGATCACGCTGGCCGGCCAGCCTGGCAAGCCGATCGCTTTCAGACTGGACGCAACTGCCCTGGGCTCTGAACCAACAGATGAGACAGGTACGGCCACCCTCCCTGTAACGCTGCCGCAGGATATCTCCGCAGGCGCCCACGGCGTGACGGCCGCCTTCGCCGGCGATGCGTGGCTCGGCGGCAGAACGGCCTCGTCTACGCTGACGGTGTCCGGGCAAGCGCCGACCAGCCTCTCACTGCAGGCGGGTTCGGGTGAGCCGGGGGCCGTTACAGGCTTAGACGCACTGCTTGTCCGAAGCTCCGGATCGGTCGCCCTGTCCGGACAGCCTGTGGCGTTCGTTGTTGGCGGAACCAGCATTGGCAGTGCGTTGACTGGTTCAGCAGGCCGCGCGTCCGTCTCGTACTCGATCCCCGTGAACGCCTCAGTGGGCCCCTTGGCTGCCTCAGCCCGTTATTCCGGCGACCCGGCCTACGCCGCGAGCAGCGCGTCGAGCGTCGTTACTGTCGTGCGCTTCGCCACCACGCTCAGTGTGCCGAGCCTAGTGGGACGTGCTGGTCAGCCCGCCCTGTTGCGGGCGGTCCTCTGCCGCGCGGCCGTGGGCGCGGGTGTTCCCGGCGCCGATGTAGGCTTCGCCGTGGACGGCGTCGCGGTCGGCTCGGCAGTGACCGGCGCAGGCGGCTCCGCTGAACTGAGCTTCACGCCGCCCGCCGATATGGCGGGCGGCGCCCACGGCGTGACGGCTGCGTTCGCAGGCTCCGAAGCGGACGATGCATCCACAGCCTCCGGCACGCTCTCCATCGGCCAACTCGATGTTGCCTATACCCTCTCTGCGCAGTCGGGCGCTGGCGGGCAGACGGTGGCGTTGCCATCGAGGCTGCGGCGCAAGTCCGATATGGCAGGCGTGCCAGGCCTTGAGGTCACCATCAGGGTTGCAGGGACGACCGTCGGCTCGGCGACAACGGGGATCGACGGTGTCGCGTCGGTGCGCTGGACCATTCCGGCCGGCGCGGCCGCCGGCGCCCTGGCTGTATCTGGCGAGTTCGCCGGTAGCGCCGCCTATGCGGCAGCATCCGCTACGGCATCGATGATGGTTCTGGCCAGAGCGCCAACCTACTGCTGGGTCGCCTCGAAGACCGCCACAGCCGGGACGAGCGTGACGCTCGCGGGGTATCTTTATCAGATCATGCCTGACGGCGCGTTACCGCCGCTTGCGGGCAAGACAGTTGCCTGGTCGGTGAGCGCCGTCCCTATCGGTGCTTCTGTCTCGGCGCCGGACGGCCGGTGCCTCATTGGTTTTGCTGTGCCTAGCTCGTGGTCAGGTGGCAGCAGGCACACCTTGCGGCTGGAGTATGCATCAGGTGCAGACCCAGTCTACTCAGGATCTTACGGGACAGCGTCGCTCGTCGTGAACTGACGTTGTCGTCTGGGTACGTTGGTGCTGCCCGGGCGTCTGCATAGGGCATTGGGCGCTCTTAGAGCGCACAAACGGGAACACTGGGCGCGTCCTGTGCGTCTGAGGGGTTAGGACTGCGTGTGCTCTTGGCGCAGACGCGCCTTGATCGTGTGTACGCAAGGTAGAATTGCATCGAGTCGGCGAAAGAGCCGGCTCGATGGATCACGGGCGGCAGCCTGCCCTGAGATTGGGTGATGGCACGGCCGCTGGAGGGTGAAGGGCGATGAATCTTCCTGGACGTTGTTTGCTTTCGATCGCCGGTTTGGGGTTGGCCTGCGCCGCCCCAGCAGCGCTCGCCGGCGGTGGCGTGCCGGCCGCAGAAGCGGCCCGCGCGGCCAAGACCGTAGCCTCTGTGCGCTTTGAGGCCAATGTGGGTCAGTCCGATGCAGCCGTACGCTACATTGGGCGCGGCGCCCAGTACGGCCTGTTCCTCAAGCCGAACCAGATGACGCTGGCCCTGCGAGCCGGCCGCACTCCCGAGCAGCGCCTGGCGTCTCGGCTGGCCGGCGGCGATCCGTTCTCTGGCGGCAAGACCTCTGTGGTGCGGATGGACCTTGTCGGCGCCAACCGGGCCGCCCGTGCGGTGCCGATGGGCAAGTCGCTGTTCTCAACTCGGTACCTTCGGTCCACGGGTTCCCTGACCGCTCCGACCTTTGGCGCGGTAGGGTTCCAGGGCGTCTACCCGGGCATTGATGTCGCCTACTACGGCAAGGGCAACACCGTTGAGCATGACTTCGTGGTCAAGCCCGGCGCCGATGCGGGCCTGATCTCCATGGAGTTCGCCGGAGCCAACAGCGTCACCGTTCGCGGCGGCAGCCTGATGTTGGCATCCGATGCCGGTACCGTCTGCTGGAACCGCCCGGTAGCCTACCAGGTCGTTGACGGCCGCAGGGTCGGTGTGCCCGCCTCCTATCAGGTAGAGCGCAAGGCCAACGGCGTCTCCCGCGTCTCCTTCAAGGTTGCGCGGTACGATGCTGGTCGTACGCTCGTAATCGACCCGACCCTGAGCTTCTCCACCTACCTCGGAGGCTCGGCCGATGAGGATGACGCCTGGGGCGTCGCCACAAACGCCGCTGGATCAGTCGCGGTAGTCGGCCAGACCTGGTCGGCCAACTACCCGGCGCCTTCGTATACACTTAGCGGCAGCACCGATGCATTCGTCACCGTCCTGAACTCGACCGGCACCGCTGTGTTGGGGTCGGTTCTTGTTGGCGGCTCGGCTGACGACGTGGCGTTCAGCGCCGCGGTCGACGCAGCGGGCAACCTCTACGTGGGTGGCGCAACCTCCTCGGCGGACTTCCTAGTCTCCCCCGGAGCGGCGCAGACCGCATTCGGCGGCATCGTTGACGGCTTCATCCTCAAGGTTGATTCGCTGGGCAATCCCGTGTACTCGAGCTATGTGGGCGGTTCGGCACTGGACATCGTGAACTCGGTGTCAGTGAACGCCGCCGGACAGGCCGCCATCGGTGGTCAGACGGCATCGAGCAATCTTCCTGTGGTTGCTCCACTCCAGACGTTCCAGGGCGGCTACGATGCCTTCGTTGGCCAGGTGAACGCGGCGGGCTCCGGCTTCGGGTGGCTGACGTACTATGCCGGCTACGGCACCGACGGCGTCTCGTCGGTGGTGTACGACGCGTCCGGCAACGTGTGTTTCGCCGGAGGAACCGACTCGATCGGCTTCCCGGCTACGGCCAACTCGTTTGGTTCGTCCGTCAAGGGTGGCGTAGACATATTCGCGGGCAAGATCAACTCCGCGGGCACGACGCTCGTCTACGGTGGTCGCACCGGAGGGGCCGGTACCGACTACGCGATGGGCCTCGCCGTGGATTCTGCCGGCGCCCTCTTCGTCGCCGGCTACACGACCTCCACGAACTTCCCGATCATCACGGGCGCCCCGATCGCAACGGCTCCGGCGGGCTTCAATGGCTTCCTGTTCCGGACTAATGCCGCCGGATCGGCCATCACCGGCTCCACCTACCTGGGCGGTGCCGGCTACGACGTTGCGTATGGCGTTGCGCTGGTGAATGGTAGTCCGGTGGTAGTTGGCAATACCACGTCGACCGACTTCCCCGTGGCGGGTGGTCCGTTGCAGGCGACCAACGCGGGTGGCAACGACGTCTTCGTTACGGCCGTCGCAGCAGACATAAAGTCTCTGCCGTTCAGCACGTACCTTGGTGGCAGTGGCCACGACGTCGCGGCTGCCGTGACCGCCTCCGGTTCAGTGGTAGTTTTGGTCGGTGGAACGTCGTCGAGCAACTACGATGTCACGGCAGGCGTGGTCCAACCCACCTATGCAGGCGGTTGGGACGGCATTGTCAGCGCCATCAATTTCACCACTGGCACCACGGTCGTGGTGAATTCCGTTACCGGCGGCGTTGCTGACACGATCACCCACCTGGCCTATCTGAAGACCACAGCGGCTGCGCCGATCGCCGGTCGCACGCTGACCTTCAAGGTGGATGGATCGACGATCGGTACCTCTGCCGCAACAACCGCCTCAGGCATCGCCCTCTTGGTCTGGACGATCCCGGCCATCTCCATCGGGGCGCACGTCATTACCGGTGACTTCGCCGGTGACGCGCTCTACACGGCATCGTCTGGCAACGGAACGCTGAACGTCAGCGCCGGGTTCAACACCAAGTCTGTCGTACCCAACGTGTCAGGTACCCGTAATGCTTCGGCCACGGTTTCCGGAACGCTCTACAAGTCGACCGGTAACGTGCCGCTGGCGTCCAAGACCATCACGTTCATCGTGAATGGCGTGAACCTCGGCACCTCGGTCACCAACGCTAGTGGTGTTGCCACGAAGACCTTCACGGTTCCCGGTGGCTGGTCGACCGGTGGCTCCACCATCCAGTTCAAGTTCGCCGGCGATGCGGGCTACAACAGCTCCACTGGCTACGGGAGCTTCACAACGCTGTAGTCCTCGGGCTCAAACGCCT
>CAJBBX010000039.1 GCA_903951425.1 uncultured Chthonomonas sp. | reverse complement strand
CTGCTCGAACGCCTCCGAATGAGGCTGCCGGAGCAGCTAAGAATCACCGAGGATGTAGTGTAGACTTCGCACAGACATCTGTCGCCTAGTTAAGATCACAGGACCACCGGATTCGGGGCCTAACTGCGGAAGCCGGGCTAGTACCGGGTACGCCTTCAGGCCGACCGCCCTGAAGGAGGGAGTGAATGATCCGTTCCATCTGCAGACTTCAGCGCATCGCACGATGGCTGGCCGGGCCGCTCTCCGGCCCTGGCGGCGAGGACACGGGATGCCTACTATAGGACCGAACCAGAGGTGGGCCTCGGGGCCCGGCGACTGAAGTCGCGGGCAACGAACGGCACGAAGCGCCCCGCCGGGCACTTTCGAACAGCCACCGCACCGAGGTCCTCGCCGAGCCGCCAAAGGGCGACTTCCCGGGGTTCGTTGCTGCCGTTTCAACCGCCGCGCTTCAGGCCCAGGCCTCGGGCCAGAGCACCACCGACTTCGCCTACGAGGCGCTCGGTCGAAGGCTCAGCCGCACTGCGGGCGGCACCCCTACCGAGTTCGTCTACGGCGCAGGTGACATGGTCCTGGGAAAGCAAGGCGGAAGTACCACCCAGGCCTACACCCAGGGCAACGGCCTCCTGTGCCGGGGCTCTGAGTACCCGATGTTTGACGGGCACGGGTCCGAGCGGACGGTGACCAGCTCCAGCCCGACCGTCACGGGCTCAGTGAGCTTCGAGGCGTTCAGGCAGGTTGCCGGGTCCAGCGGCAGCACACCCAGGGCAGACGCGGGGCTTGCCCTGGAGCAACTCAGCGCTGCCGAGGCGATGATCGGCGGGGCCGGCCTGCAGCCGCGCGCCCGGGCAATCCGCCTGCAACTGGGTTCTGCCGGCACGGCTCGCGGCGCTGACAGGCCCGGGCCATGAGCACAGCCGCGACCGGGCGGGTCGACGCTTACCTGGACAAGGACGGGACATGAGTCGAGTACCGGCATGGGCGCTGATGGCCATACTCGCACTGGCAGTGGTGAGCGGTTGCGGGAAGCCTGGTCCTACGGGCAAGACGGTGACGATTGGACGGCTGTCGCTGGAGGTCCCGGCGGCCTGGGAGTAGAAGCCGGGCGAACTGGCCTTCAGGGCCAAGTCCGCCGGTGCGGTGGTGCGGTTCCTGGCGGTGGATCAGGTTGCGGTGGGTTCGGCGCCACCCAACAATACGGCGGCATTCATGGCGGCGGTATTCGGTAGCCGCGACCGGGCGGTTGACGCTTCACGCCGACGTGTTTGGTCCGGCATGGACGTGATCGAGCTGGATTGGCACGGTCAGACCACCCGTGGTCAGGCAATCCGCGGCATGGCGCGTCTGAGTCCTGCCAAGGGCATCGTGTTAAGCGCAATGGCCTATGCACCGGCCACAGAGTGGGACGTCGCCAAACCCGAGCTGATGCGCGTCATCGATAGTGTGAGGGTCGCCGACTAACGGCTCGCCCGGGCAGAAGACCCCCCCTGGCATCACGGCAATGTGTGCAAGGAACCGCAGGTTCGACATGGTACGGGAGTAGCTCATCAGTACGACGGCCGGTGCGGGCGCATGTCCGTGTGCGTTCCTGGTGGCGTAGAGCTCACACGGAACACGGACAGACACGGACGGGCACGGACGGGCACGGAGGGCCAGCCACCAACGGCGGATCGGTGCGGTGCGACCGTGGTCTCGATACGACTGCCCGCCTGGCGGCGGGCAGTCACTCGACCGACGGTTGGGCTGGGCCGGACGGGGAGTCACTAGGTCGATGCCGACCCCCTCATCCCTGCGGCGCTTCGCCTGCCGCGGAGGGGAGGGCCTTCCTCAGGAAGCGGCTCACATCGGCCTTGAGGGCAGCCAGCGAGTCGGCGTGGACGTACATCATGTGGCCCGCGCGGTACTCGCCGGTGCTGATGTTGCCGCGCACCTCGGGGTCGAGACCCATGTGGCTCAGGGTGTACTCGGTGGCGAAGTAGGGGGTCGCCAGATCGTAGTAGCCGCTGGCGACGAACACCTTCATGTGCGGGTTCTTGCTGAACGCCGAGCGGAGCGCCTCGCTGGTGTCCGGGTAGCCGTTGCCGGCCGAGCCCCAGTCCCACGGGCTCTTGATGCCGCTTCCGAGGACGTTGTATACCTCGTCCGTTTCGTACTTCAGCTCGCCGCGGACATAGGCGTTGAAGGCCGAGGTGTAGGGCGGCATGATGACCGTCATGGCGGGGTCGTGGTCGGGGTACTCCGTGGCGGCCAGGGCGTCGATGCCCTTGAACCGGCTGTCGAGGCGGCCGACGGAGCGCTTCTCGCGCCGGAGCAACTCCTTGCAGAAGCGGTGGATCTGCACGCGGAGGTCGGTCTCGTCGATGTACTCCTCGCTGAGGCCGGTGTAGCGGGCCACGCGGCGCACCATTTCGGCGCGCTCGTCGGCGGTGAGCCGGTCTCCCCTGGCAAGCGCCTCGCTGTAGGGCCCGGCGGCGAAGGCCTCGGCCTCGGCCAGCGTGGCCTTGAGGTCGGCCTGAAGCTCGGGGGCCAGCTTGCCGTGGTACCAGGCGGTTGCGGTGTAGGTGGGCAGGAAGAGGACGTGTGGCAGGTCGTTGCCCCGACAGAAGCGGGCGGTCTGGAAGTTCAGGATGGAGGAGACCAGGACGATGCCGTTAAGCGCGATGCCCCGGTCGATGAGGTGCCCCGCCAGCCCGGCCGCGCGGGTGGTGCCGTAGCTCTCACCGACGATGAAGAGGGGCGACGACCAGCGCTGGAACCGCGTCAGAAACAGCCGGATGAACTCCCCGATGGAGCGTACATCGCCCTCCAAGCCCCAGTGCTTCTTGCCGACCTCGGCCGTCTTCGGCTTGCTGAAGCCGGTGCCCACGGGATCGATGAAGACCAGGTCGGTATCGTCGAGCCAGGTGTACTCGTTGTCGATCACCTTGTAGGGCGGCGGCGGCAGGCTGTCCTCCAGCGTCTCGACGCGGCGGGGACCCAGGGCGCCCAGGTGGAGCCAGAGCGAGGCCGAGCCGGGGCCGCCGTTGAAGGAGAACATGAGGGGCCGGTCGGCGCCCTTGGCTGCGTCCTCGCGGATGTAGGCCATGTAGAAGATGCCCGCCTCATCCTCGCCCTGGTCGTCGCGCATGGGCATGATGCCCGTATGCACGGCGTAGCGGACCTGCTTGCCGCCCACGGTCACCGTGCTGCGGCTGACGACGGGCGCCTTGTCGAATGGGCTCACCGGTTTGGGCGGCGCGGGGACCTCCTTCTCCGGCTTCTCGGCACGGTTCGGGCGCCTCTCGGTCTGGGGCATGGCGGTCTCTCCTCGGTCGGGTTCGGCGGCACACGGGGGCCTGCCGCCGGTCTCAGACTACCCCACGGGCGCCTCCGGCAGGGGCTCAGTCCAGGGCGATCTCCGCGACGACGGGCCGGTGGTCGGACGCCCGCGTGTTGATAACCCGCGCCTGCAGCGCCTCGGCGTGGCGGTTGTGCCAGATGTAGTCGATGCGCAGCATGGGCAGGTTGCTCGGGTAGGTACAACCCAAGCCCAGAGCCGACTCGCGGTAGCTGTCGGTCAGGGCCGCGGCAATCTGCTCGTAGACCTGACCCCTCGGCGGCGTGTTGAAGTCGCCGCAGACCACCAGCGGCCCGTCGATCTTCCCCACCAGATTGGTGATACTGACAGCCTGGGCCTCACGGATATCGGCCGCCGCGTCGAAGTACTCCTCCAGGCCGTTCGTGTGCTTGAACAGCGTCTGGTTGGCGCGGCCGTTCGCGAAGTGGACACAGATGACAGTAACCTCTGCGTCTGCCAGCTTGGCCGTGACGACGAGCGCTGGTCGGAACTCCGACTGCTTGGAGAGCAGGACGGTGCGGCTGCTGAGCATGGGTATGCGAGACGCGACCATGAGCCCCCGGGAACTGAAGCACCGGTAGCCCTTCAGGCGACCCGCCATCTCCTGGGGGAAACCCCTCACCCTATCGGGCCAGTCGGCCTCCTGAAGGCAGGCGATGTGCGGGCGCTCTCGGAGGATCGTTTCCGCCAGCGCGTCAAGGCCTCCTCGGCCGCCGTGGATGTTGTAGGTCAGCACCCGTAACGCGCCGGGTTCGGAGGGCTGCGGAGAACCCACCGCGAAGCCGCAGCAGACAGCGTAGAAGATAGCAGAGCTCAAGGCTACAGCCACCGACGGCCGCCAGGTCCGCAGCAACGCACAGAGCGCCGCCAACGCCAGTCCGCACGCCGCGAAAGGCCACTGCGGCAGGTAGGCCGCCAGCGTGCCCAGCCACCACTGCTCCGCGACGCCCATGCCGAGGATGCCCAGCGCCACCAGGGCAACCGAGTAGATGGAGGCGAGCCACCCCAAAGCGCGCGTACCGCAGCCCGCGCGACGCTTGCCGGCACGCGGGCTAGCCACGGACGGCGCCATTTGCCTGTTGAACGTAACCAACCGCAGGACGCGCGTCGCCGGCGCGCCACGACAGACAGATCATCCCCTGCATCAGTACCCTCTGGACCTCTCGTATCGAAACGGCATCGGCTGGTGAGACATCGTGAGCCCAACAGCATCGCAGGCAAGATCGCGGACCCACGGGCGGCGCAAATCGTGCGGCACTTCGAGTAACAGCTCTATACCGGAGTGGAGTGCACGGTCCCGGCCCGGCGAGCTTCCGCCCGCTGAGGCCTGGTGTGCCGACTATCTGGGATGGCGACGCTGCGGTGTCGGGGCTCACCAACCGGGGACCGCACCGGCTCTCCATGTACTCTCTCTCTCACGTGAGCGAACCGCTTTGGCCGCTCCGGACTTCCATCGGCAGGAGGGCGGTCTATCCACCCTCCCTCATTTCGCCGGTCCAGAGGGCCTCGAGCCGGCACCCTTCACTTGCCCGCGCGCACGAACTCCACCACGTCACCCGGACGCTGCACGGAGTTGCGCGGACCCACTACACGCCATGCGCTTGACCCGGCAACGACTCGGAGCGCCGCAGCTCCCTTGCCGCCGAGCGCTGTCACCCGTATCCGCGTCCGTGTGGCGTGGAGGCTCAGCGTCACGCCGTGGCACCGGACCCGCGTGATGGTCAGATATGGCCACGAGGCGGGCAGCGTTGGGTTCAGCGCGAGCCCGGCGAGGCTCGGACGGGCGCCCATGAAGCCGTAGAGCATGATCTGCGGCACGAGGACGCTCTCAAAGAACTCGTTATCCATTCCGAGGCCGCCGGGAGGTCCTCCGCCCTGCATCGTGCCCCGGCCGCCCTTGCCGTAGTAGGCCCGGTAGCCGCCCTCAGCCTGCACGTCGGCGAACCAGGCGAGCAGCTGCTGGAGGCGGCGCCAGGCGTTGTCCGGTCCCAGCGTTTTCAGGCGAGCCAGCAGGTCGTGGTAGGAGAAGCCCAACACGCTGCCGCCGTCCTGCACCTGGTCGCCGAAGGGCACGTTCTCGGGGTCCCACATGCCGCTGTACCAGTCCAGATTGCGCCGGGTGCTGGCCCTCGGCCCGAAGCGCCAATGGTAGATATCGGCCCCTTGCGATGTGTCGCCCGGCACCGTGCGCTTGCCGTCGAGCCACTCGTAGATCGACCGGGCACGCTGCGGCGAGGCCACGCCGTAGGCCACCGCCTCGCAGTTGACGTAGGTGTATCCGAAGTCGTGGAACACGCCGTTGCAGTCCACTGATGCCGGGAAGCGGCCCGTCTCGGCGTTCCAGAGCGAGGCGTTCATCTCGGCCTTCATGGCCGCGGCAAGGGCTTCGAGGTCGGCCGGGTCCAGCGCACCGGCCGCGGACACCGCCCACTCCGGGTGCGCGGCTACGGCTCGCTCCAGGCCGGCCATGCGGCGCAGGGCCTCGTGGCAGTAGACGGTGGCCAGCGTATCCTTCCCGCCGGAGGGGAGCAGGTCCCAGTAGTTGCATCCCACGCCGCCCGCGTAGCGCGGGAGCTTCTTGCCCGAAGCATCCCGCGTGAAGCCTCCTCGGCCATCGTGGCCATACCAGGACATATCGACGCAACGGCTCTCGCGAAGGCGGAACTCCGAGATGGCGAACCGCATGGCGAGGCGCATCCGTTCGATGTTACGCTTGACGAATGCGGCGTCGCCGGTCCACTCCACGTAGTCCGCGCAGCCGATGAGGTAGGCCGGGTTGTTCACGTTGTGGCGTGTGTCGGCCGGCGTAATGAGCTCCTTGAGCACGATTTGGTCGTCGGGTTCGCCCTTGAGGGTGACCCGAAGGCGCGTCATCCGGCCCTCGTCGCTCCATGCCGGGCAGCGGTAGAGCAGCACGTTGGTGTAGCCCATGCCGGGCGCCTCAACCGGGGCCTCGAAGGCCATGCTCCGGGCCTCGTCGAACTCGGGCCGGTCGGCGGTGGTCCACTGGACCGTGCCCGATCGAACGCGTCCCGGCGCCCACTCCAGGCGGGCCATGGGCGCCGCGGCCATGGGGATATCGAATGCGGGGGAGGTCACACTGCCGAGGCCGGCATCCAGCGCGAGATGCCATCCTCGGTCAGGCTCCAGGGCGCCGCGGCGGAGGCCCTCCGTCTGCCAATCCTCGGGCCTGGCCTTTAGGGGAACCCAGGTGGCGAAGACATCGCCCGCTGTCGAGAAGTGGAAGCCCAAGCCGCCGGTCTGCATATAGAGCGGAATGGGCCAGCCCTCACTGTGGCCGTACCCGCGGTGCTGGTGCGTGGAGACGTAGCCCTCCGCGGAGATACGGCGACCGTTCTCAAGGGCGCGGCTCCACTGCTCCGGTGAGCGGGGCCGGCTCAGGTCGGCCTCCGCCGCCGCCCATAGCGACGACATGGGGAGCCAGATGTCCCAGAGCGTCGAGACGGGCCGCGCGCCGGGTAGATGGAGCGCGAAGAGGCGCCGCAAAAGGCCCATCTCACGCTCGTGGCCGGGGACGATGAAGTCGGGGAAAGCACGCGGCACGCGCGGCGACGGCGGGCCCACCCATCCCCAGGGCGCGCCCCCGAACTCGCCGAGGGGCGTGGCGCGACGCCAGCCCGCCGCACGGAAGCTGGCAGACGCCCAGTGGGAGGGGGCGGTGTCCGAGCAGAGCCAGTCGGCGCCGGTGGCGATGCGGAGCGGACGCCCGGCGACCGTCTCCACTTGCAGGACAGCCACGAGGCCGGCGGGATTGGGCTTGTCGCCCAGATTGGCCACGCGGAAGGCCAGCGCGTTGGCTCCGGCCCGGATCAGGTGCGTTACGTCGGCTCGAAAGAGGCGGCTGTGGTCGTCGTTCCAGGCACACCGGGCGCCGTTGACGAAGGCCTGCGCGGTGTTATCAGAGGTGAAGGTCAGGGTGGCGCGACGCACTCGAGCGCCCGCGGGTACCGTGAACGACCTCCGGAAGTAACGGACGCAGACCGGCGCGTTGTCCTGTGCTGTGCGTACCTCGCTGGTCCAGATCCATTGCACATCGGTCAGGTCGGAATCGGGGCGGATCACGGGCTCGGAAACAACCAACGCCGGGTTCACATCGACGACGGCCGGCGGCGGTTCGCCCGCAGGAGCGGCCTCGATGCGAACATCGTCGACGAGAACGGAGACGCCCTCCTCCGCGGAGGTCTGGCTCAAGCGCAGGTGCAGCGAACCCGAACCGGCGCGGAACCAGGCGGCGTAAGTGTGGTACGGCTTCCCGGCGCCCACAGGAGCCACGGCTGCTTCGTTGATCAGGGCTGTGCCGTTGACCTCAACGCGCAACGCTGCCCGCTTCGCCCCGTCGGCGGCGCGGCCGTTGGCGCGGACCGAAAGGCGGTAGACGCGACCGGCCTCGGCTCCGGGGGCGACCTGCTCGATCCAGTTCGGGTTCTGAAGCACCGCCACGCAACGACCCTCGGGCAGCAGGCCGTTGTCAAAGAAGGCTGACGAAGCCGCGTTGCGCCCCACACCCATGGCAAAGCTGGCGCGCCATCCCGCGAGGCTGTTGCCCTGGCCGAGGTAGCCGACGCCCTGAATGGCGGCGCCGTCCTGCTCAAAGCCAGGATTGGCGATACGAACATCGCCCAGCGCCGCAACTCCAAGCGCCGCCAGGAGCGGAGCCGGCCACCACCTTGCCATTGTCTCTAGCCTCCGGGCAGCCACCGCCGCCGGCCGTGCGCAGAAGCGCACGTGCGTGAGATGGTCCAAGCGCCTCCTGCAGGAGGGCGAGCCGTGCCGATCCCCAGACCGCGTCAGTCCCAATAGGCTACCCCACCGCCTGCGCCCTCATGTCTCGCGTCTCGGGGTAACGTGATACCGCACGAATCGCCACCGCAAGAGGGAACCACCATGCTCGCATTCGCCGCCGCACTCGTCTGGCTCGCCGCCGGGCTGCAGGCGCAGCCACCCGGGCCCGCCACACTGGTCGAACTGGACGTCAGCCGCGCGGCTGCGCAGTGGACCGTGAACCAGGACATGGCCGACCTGGAGGCCGCCGGGGACCGGGCCCGCTTCCGCACCGTAGGCGGCGATCCGATTCTCATCTACAGGCCTGCCTTCCAGATCAAGGCCAACGCGTGGCAGGTGATCGAGATACCGATGAAGGCCGACCGCGACGGTCTGATGCAAATCTTCTGGTCCGGCACCAAGGAGGGCGCCTACGGCGGCTTCTCCGGCGAGAAGTCGAGTTCGCTAGGCGTCGTCGGCGACGGCAAGTGGCGCACCTACCGTGTCTACCCCTTCTGGCAGGCCGAGGGGCAGATCATCCAAATGCGGCTGGACCCTTACGACGCCACCCGGTTCGAGATGGGCGCCGTGCGCATCGTCCAACTGCCCATGGGCGCGTCCGCCGGACCGGCCGTCGGTTCCGGCGCCGCCTGGACGCTGCGGCAGGGTGTGGATGCCGAGGCCGGACGGAGCGGCGCGACGCTACGGGTGGCTGAGCCCGAGGCCTTCGCGCTGGCGCCCATCACGCCCGCCGACTCTGAGACGCTGCCATACGTCTGCCTCCGCCTGACGTCCAGCAAGACCTCACGGGCGGCGCTCGTCTATGCGTCGGACAAGGTGAACGGCCTCCGCGAGGTCTCCGTAAAGCTGACGCCCGACGGCAAGCCCCACGTCTACAACGTCGATGTTATGTCGCAGCCAGGCTGGGCGGGACGTATCGTCGGCCTCGGAGTGCGCCCCGGCACGGTGGTCGGCGACGCGGTGACGGTCCACTCGATTGCCCCGGCGGCCCTCCCTGCCGGTGCGGCCGACCTCCGCATCGCATGGTTCGGCGCCGAGCAGGCCCTTCCGCGTAGCGGGCGCGACGTGCCGCTGACCGCCCGGGTGGGCAACGCCGGCGGCGCCGAGGCGAAGGGTGTCAGCGCACGACTCACACTGCCGGCAGGCGTTTCAGCCTCGCGGACGGCGGCCGCTCCGAAGCAGGCCATCGGCTTCGACGAGGATGCCACCTGGCGCTGGAGCCTCCGATTCCCGAGGCCGGGCTCCTATCGCGTGGGCCTCACCGTGGGCGGGCCGGGAGCGCCGGCCGTCAGCACGACCACGCAGGTGCAGGTCACAGCGGCTCCGGTCGTTGCGCGCACCGGCGTCATGCCCGCGCCGACGCCTGTCCGTCCGAAGCAAATCGACGTGGGCATCTACTACTTCCCCGGCTGGCGATCGGCCGGGCAGTGGGCGCCCATCATGCGCTTCCCCGAGCGGCGTCCCGTCCTGGGCTGGTACCGCGAGGGGGACCCCTCGGTGGCCGACTGGCAGGTGAAGTGGGCCGTGGAGCACGGCGTGACCTTCTTCGCCTATGACTGGTATTGGAGCCAGGGCTCCCGTTCATTGGAGCACGGTCTGCACGACGGCCTCTTCAAGTCGAAGTACGGTAAGCAGATCAAGTTCTGCCTGCTCTGGGCGAACCACAACGCCGAGGGCACCTCGTCCTACGCCGACATGCAGAAGGTGACGCGCTACTGGATCGACAACTACTTCAAGCGGCCCGAGCACTACACCATCGACGGCAAGCCGGTGATGATCATCTTCACCCCGCACCGCTTCCGCGCCGATATGGGCAGCCCCGAAGTGAAGCGCGCCTTCACGGAAATGCGCCGCATGTGCGTGGCCGCCGGCCTCAAGGGCCTCTACATGATCGCCTGCGTCGGCGGCAGCCCCGGCGAGGCGAAGGTGGCCGAAGAGGAGGGCTACGACGCCATCACCGCGTACAACTGGCCGGGCCTTGGCCTGCGCGGCTCGGAGAAGTGGGCCTCCTTCGACGATCTGCTGGAGCCCTACCGCAAGCAGTGGGACGTGGCCGTCTCGCAGTGCAGCATCCCCATCATGACGCCCGTCTCCGGCGGCTGGGACTCGCGACCGTGGCACGGCGACGCGGCCCTGGTGCGCTACGGCCGCAACCCCGCCAACTTCGAGCGGCACCTGCGCGATGCCAAGGCATTCATCGAGGCCAACCCGAAGAAGGCGCTTCCCGTGACCCTGATCGAAGCTTGGAACGAGCTTGGCGAGGGCTCCTACGTCGAGCCGCAGCAGGAGTTCGGCTTCGGCTACCTGGACGCCATCCGCCGCGTCTTCACCGAGGCGCCCGAGAAGCACACCGACCTGACCCCGGCCGACGTTGGCGCCGTGACCCCCGAGGTCGACGTGCTGGCTGGAACGGGCGGCGTGTGGGACCTCTCCAAGGACATCGGCGGCTGGGAGAGCGGCATGGACATCACGAAGGCCGAACTGACCGACGGCGCACTGACGGTCCGCTCGACCGGCCGCGACCCGGCTTTCTTCGGCCCGCCGGTGCAGGTGCGAGCCACCACGCGACGGTCGGTGACCATCCGCATGAAGCTCACGGGCAAAGCCGGCGCCCAGTCCGACGACACTCTTCAGGTCTTCTGGAGCACCCGCTCGGCGGGCACCAGCGAAGAGGCCAGCGTCCGTGCGCCGTCGAAGGTAGACGGCCAGTGGCACACCTACGCCCTGCCCGTAGGCAAGAACCAGCGCTGGCGCGGCGTCATCACAAGCCTGCGCATCGACGCCTGCAACAAGCCGGAGGTGAAGATCCAGATATCGAGGATCGCGATCACGAGATAGGGCGGCGCCGGCGGGTCGCGGCTAGAACGTCGCCCCAGGCCCGACCCCGTCGGTCGAGTGACGGCCCGCCGCGAGGCGGGCCGTCGCACCGAGACCATAGGCGAACCGCCGCGAGTCGACCATGGGTCACCGCACGCGATGAGGCGCCCTTGGCGCCTCGAACCAGTTCGGCTGCCGGGAGTGTGCTTGGTATGCGAGCAAGCAGATGGACGTGGTCCTCGACGCCGCCCATGGCGATCACCGTACAGCCCATCTGCCGGCACTTCTCACGGACACAGGCGTAGACGATCGTTCCTACCTCGCCGGTCAGGAGAGGCTGCCGCTGCTTGGTCGCCCAGACGGCATGCACATGCAGGTAGGCCATCGCCTCGCCCATCGGCTTCCGCCCTCCACTCAGCCTTTGGGCAGCACGTAGCACCGCCTGGGCGTCACCTTCTTCAGCCATGATCTGTCGGGCTTCTGGACACCCTTGGTCGCCGCCTTGCGGCCTGCCGGGGTGGCCAGGTAGCGGGCCATGGCCTGCTTGTAGAGAAGCAACTCGCGTTGCTGGGTCTCCGTTGCGAAACCGTCGCACTGGAGGTCGTCCCAGAGGATGCCCGGGATGCCGCCCGCCTCGGAGACAGCCTGGAACCAGGGATAGACTGCCGTGAGCACGTGCATCATGGCGCCCTTCACGGGGCGGTCCGTGTTGAAGTTCACCGTGTAGTCAGTGCCGTACTTCCCGTTGACGGCGATGTCCCGCATGTTGTCGAACTGCGGGAGCCAGGCAGGCACGATGCCCTGTTTCACTCCCATGCCGGTGAGCTTGCGCAGTTCGCTTGGCGTGTAGGGGAGTGTCGTGTAGTCGGAGTGGTAGGCAAAGGCGCCGGACTTGCGGATCATCTCCGCCTCGGCGCCCACGCGCCGCTGGCTGTAGTAGGCATGGCGGAAGTGCGGGTTGGGATCGGCGGGGCTCAGCCCCTCCACGATGGCGTTGGCGCCCTCGGTGCGGAGGAACATGGCTGCCTGCGGGACCTCACGGCGGATGATCTCCCGCGATTCGGCGTAGTTCTTGCAGCGCATCCAGGTCCGGTACGCGTCGTAGTCGGCCATGGCCGGGCTCCAGTCGTGGAACAGGTTGGCCGCGTTCAGGTACTCGAAGCGGTGGCCGAACATGTTCACGGCGGCGCCGGCCTCGGGGTCCACGCTGTCGAAGCTCTCGAAGCGCGAGCCCCAGGCGGCGTTCATGCGCTCCACGGTCACGAACCGCTCGCGTAGCCACGCGCGGAAGGCGCCCTTGGTCAGGTCGCCGACCGGGAAGCGGATGTGCACGTCTTGCCGCATCCAGCCCCGCGTGTCCTCGGTGCCGAATGGTATGGCTCCGTTCTCGAACTGGGCGTAGCCGTCGCCCCACCGCCGGAACTGGTAGAGCCAGATGGCCGCGTTGGCCCGCGCGATGGCCGGTTCGGCATGGCTGACGGCGGGGTAGCCGTTCGTCATGTAGGTGTTCATCTGCAACGACGAGCCCGTGACCCAGTTGTAGATGTCGGCCACGGTGCTGCGGTCGTAGGGATAGCTGCCCCAGGCCTCCAGCTTCATCCCTTCGCGCCGGGCCACATCCAGCGAGTACTTCATGGCATCGCCGGGGTGGTTCTCGCGCGGGGTGGCGGCGTCGGCGTAGAGCCAGGGCATGGCCGTCGTGGCGCAGACGTTGATGCCGCACTCCTTCATGCGCCGGATGTCGGCGATGATCTGCGTCTCCGGCGTGGGGCTCGTCTGGATGTTGGCGCGCATGTCGGACATCAGTTGCGAGTAGACCACCGGCACGCGGCGGCCATCCTGCACCATGCAGTTGGCGGCGTTGAGGTTGGGCTTGAGCGCAGGAAGGCCGCCCTCCAGGCGGATCGGCACGGCCAGTGTCTTGCAGCGCACGGGCCCGGCTGCCACGAGCTTCAGCACCACGTGGCGGGTCCATGGCGCGACCTGGAGGTAGAGCGTGCCGCGGACCGAGCTCGCCCCAGCTGCGGGCGGCTTCTGCCAGGCGTCGAAGGCGGTCATGAACTCCTGGAAGGTGTGGATATAGCGGGTCAGCTTGTCCGGCACGGCGGCGTCGGTCATCGTCACCTTCAGCGGCTCCACCGGCGCCTGGCGCGGCTTGTCGGCCAGGGTCACGGGCATCTGGGCGATGGTCATCCAGGCGCCTTCCCAGTTGTTCACCCAGTCGTTCCAGTCGCGGTAGAAGCGGAAGTAGGAGCGGAAGTCGATGCGGTACTCGCCGGGCTCGATCCGGTAGGAGTCCGTGCTGCGGTCCGACGTGAAGTCCACCCAGAAGTCGCGCGTCTCGCCGGGGTAGAGGGCCTGCTTGTCGCGGATGTAGAGGTTGTAGTGGTGGCTGTAGACCTCGTACTTGTCGCCCTTGCGGCGCTGCAACTCCGGGTAGAGGCCCCAGCCGCCGAAGCCCTCGGGATCGAGGATGGTGTCGCCGGTGTTCGTCACCCGGAAGCGGAACCAGAGGATATCGCCCGCCTCGACCACGCCGGAGCGGACCATGGGGTTGCGCGTGAAGGGCGGGTAGACGGCAGGCTTGTCGCTGCTGTCCGGCTTCAGGTTGTGGCGGCCGCCGGGCTTCATATGGGCGGTGATCGAACCCAGGTACTCAACCTTCAGGTCCAGCCGACCCGGCAGGGCGAGGTCGAAGAGGTCGCGCCCCTTGCGGCGGCCCTCATCCTCGAAGGCCACGGCCTCGGCGGCCAGCGGGAAGGCGGGCGCGCCCTGCCAGCTCAGCGTGTATGGGATAGGCACCACGTCATACGCCCGGGCCGCGGCAGGCACGGAGGCCGTGAGCGTGCATCCGCCCAGCTTCACGCTCACCGTGCGTCGGGGCGCACGGTCGTAGCGGGTGAGTCGCCCGGTCCTGGCCGCCTCGTCAGAAAGCGGGGTGTAGACCAGCCCGCCGTCGGCGTGGATCGGGTAGGTGCGAATGGCGGCCGGCGAGGGCGCCACCGCCTGCTGGGCCAGTGCCGGCAGGCAGATCGGGCAGGCGGCAAACGCCGCAAGGATGCGAGTGTTCATAGGCGCTTGTTCCCCGCCGGAGCGCCCGGTTCCTCCGTGGAGTCAGGCTTGATGGCCGATGCGGGACACCGCACCGCGGCTTATGCTATGGTTCATGCGGCGCCGGTGTCTCGGACCCGGCGACCGGAGGAGGCTCAGCCATGCGCCGCACTCGATCTATGTCCTGGATGACCGCGTTGGCCGTGGGGGCAACCCTGTCCGCGGCGCCATGCCGCCGGGGCGCCGCACAGCTGCTGGAACCGGCACGGAGCGTGTCGGTGGCCGCCTTCGGAGCCTCGGGCGACGGTTTGCGCGACGACACCGCGGCCTTTCGGGCGGCTGTGGCGGCATTGCCCGCGGCCGGCGGCCTCGTGAATGTGCCCGCAGGGAGCTACGTGCTGACCGGGACCATTGAGGCGCCGAACTTCGTGCGCATCCAGGGCGAAGGGGCGGCCTGGGAGGGCAGCGTCACCAAGGTGCTGGTTCGCCACAAGTCCGGGCCGGCGTTCCGGCTCAGCAGCTACTGCGGCCTGAAGGGCCTGGCCATCCTCTACCCGGACAACCTGAACACGCGGAAGCCCGAGCGCTACCCGGCGGCCATCGAGCTGCTCGGGAGCAACGTAGGCATCGAGAGCATCGTTTTCGACGGCGCGTGGATGGGCATCTCCAGCGCGCCGGGCGGCTCGAACACGGGCCAGAGCCTGTTCCGCGACATCACGGGCTTCGTACATCATATGGGCTTCCACCTGTCGGGCGGAATGGATGTCAGCCGGTTCGAGGATATCCACTGGTTCGTTTCGCGTGTGGCTACGCCGGGCACGGAGCCGGAGTACTTCAACGCCAACCGCGTGGGGTTCGAGTTCGGCCGGCAGGACGGCGTGATCATGACCAACTGCTTCATGATCGGCGGCAAGACCTTCCTGCGGCAGCTTCCGTTCGAGGACCGCGCCGACGGCCAGAAGAAGTGGACCATCTCGCTGGGCTACCACATCAGCAACTGCTGGGTCGAGGCCGTGCAGCAGGGCTTCGTGTTCGAGGGGCACTGCAGCATCGCGCTCTCGTCCACGAACATCCTGGTCACCAAGGGCGGCATCGGCGTGCGCGTGGCGGCCGACTGCCTGGGCTACAACGCGTACATCAGCGGCATCACGGTGCGCGGGTTCGGCGAGCCCTTCCGCGGCATCGAGTACGGCATCAAGCACGACATCTGGCAACCCGACCTGCGCAACAACCTGACGATTTCGGACTGCCACGTGGTGGGCGGCGCCCCGGCCATCCGCCTGCTGGCCGGAGCCACGCGGGCCAACATCCGCGGGTGCCTGCTCCGCGGCGCCGAAGGGCGGCCGGCGATCCTCGTGGACCCCGGCGTCGAGTCGTACCTCGTCACATCGAACACGCTCTCCGGCGCGCCGCCGATCTGCGACAACGCCGGTCCCAAGTGCCGCAAGGTCGTGTCCGCCAACCTGATCGAGACGCTCCCCGCCGCGCCGAAGCCGGCGGCAGCGGGCAAGGCGCGTGCAGGCAAGCGCTCAGGAGGGTGACCGAGAGCGGCGCTCATTGCCCAACCTGCCGGGCTCGCGGCTCTGGCAAGGTCGCCCCGCCAACGCTCGCTGCGGTTGACAGCAATGCTGTCATGCACCATAGTATCGCGCTCGCCGCAAGGAGGTGGAACCCATGTCGGTGCTTACGGTACGCAACATTCCTGACGACGTCCATCGCGGGCTACGGGTTCGCGCGGCCAAGGCGCACCGCAGCATGGAAGCAGAGGCACGGGCGATTCTCGCTGACGCTTGCACTCAGATCGAGGCACCCATAACCGGCGCCGAGCTTCAGGCATGGTGTCGATCGCTCTATGGAGGCCATCCTCCAGCCGGCGCCGTGGATGACCTGATCGCTGAACGGCGACGCGAGGCGGCGCGGGAGTGATCGTTATCGATGCGTCTGCCCTTCTGGGGTTCATCTCTGGCGAACCGGGCTGCTCGAGTGTCGGGCCGCGCTTGCCCGAGGCGGTCATGTCCTGCGTGAACCTGTCGGAGGTACTCGCTCGGCTGGCCCGCGATGGGCATGATGTCGCCGCAGCGGCTGAGCAGATCCGGCGAACGGGAGTGCAGATCGTTCCGTTCGACGAGGCGGCAGCCAGGGCGGCGGCAACGCTGACGCGTGCAGTGCGCTCGCATGGGCTTGGCATCGGGGACCGGGCCTGTCTGGCGCTGGCCCAGTTGCGCGGCCGACCTGCGGTGACGGCCGACCGCGTCTGGGCCCAGCTGGACATCGGCATCACCGTGGAGGTGCTGCCGTAGGCAACGGCGCGAGTGTCGGCACCCGGACCACGTAGCGCGTATCAGACGGCCGCAGCACCTGCAACACCGCACTCAGGAGGTCCGCAATGGGTAGATCAACGGTGGTGGCGGTAGCGGGTCTGGTGGTCTGGATAGCGGCGCCCTTTGCGGTTGCCGCGCTGGGTGCGCGGTTCATGCCCGATGCCTGGTTCCAGGGCCTGCGGAAGCCGCCATGGAACCCGCCTGGCTGGGTGTTCGGACCCGTCTGGACCGTGCTCTACGCTTCCATGGGCGTTGCGGCGTGGCTTGTATGGCGCGAGGGCGGCTTCGCGGCCCACCGGGTTGCGCTCGGGCTGTTTGGATGCCAGCTACTCCTGAACGCGCTCTGGACCCCGCTGTTCTTCGGAGCGCACAGGCCGGGGCTGGCGTTTGCTGACATTACGGCGCTGTGGCTGGTGCTGATCCCCACCACGATGGCGTTCTGGAGCGTCCGGCCCCTGGCGGGTGCGCTCCTGGTTCCCTACGTGGCATGGGTCACCTTCGCGGCGGCGCTGAACTTCCGGATATGGCAGATGAACGCGTAGTCCGGACACGGCAAGGTTCGCGCCTATCCCGCCCCTGCCTCCTCCGGGAACCTGCCCTGGTCATCGGTCTCCGTGATCCACCCCTCCAGCGCGGCGCGGAGGCGGGCCATGGTCGCCTTGTGCCGGGAATCGGTGGCCAGGTTGCGGATCTGGTGGGGGTCCGCGCGCATGTCGTACAGCTCCTCCGGCGGCATGGAGGGAGCGCAGAGGGCGGCTTGAGCGGGCGTCAGGGCACCTTCGGCGTTGAGCCCGGGCAGGAGCGTCCAGAGCGGGTACTCGGCGGCCTTGTAGGCGTTGGGTGAGAGGAAGGGCTTCTCGGGCGTGAAGTTGCGGATGTAGCGGTACCGGTCGTCGCGCACGGTCCGGATCCGCATAGCGGTCTCGTCGCATCGGTCGCGGGCGCCGAACGCGTACCGTCGCGGCGGCGCGGCCTTGGGGCCGAGGAACGCGCGGCCCTGCATCCTGGCCGGGACGGGCGCATCCGCCAGGCTCATAAGCGTGGGCGCCACGTCGATGGCCTCGGTAAGCCGACGCTCGACGGCGCCGGGGCGGTATCCCCTGGGCGCGGACAGGCCATTCGGCCACCGGACGATGAAGGGCACGCGGAGCCCCTCCTCGTAGCAGAACTGCTTGCCGCGGATGTGCGCCTCGCCGTTGTCGCCCATGAAGAGGACGACCGTGCTGTCGGCCAGGCCGTCTGCCTCAAGCTGCGCCAGGACGAGGCCGACCTTGCGGTCCAGTTCGGCGGCGGCGTCGAGGTACCGGGCATAGTCCTCCCGAACCACGGGGTGCTCGGGGTAGATGGGAGGCAGGGCGAAGGCGGCGCGGTCGATGCGCTTCGGCGCGGCGAACTTGCGGTGCGTCTCCCACAAGTTGAGTTGTGCGAAGAAGGGCCGGCCGCCGCGCATACCGGACCAGCCGCTGAAGTCGAAGGGCCGGTCGGCGGGCGCGAAGTTCCAGTCGGTCTTGCCCGTGCCTCGGAAACCGCAGGCGTCGGGTAGCTCCACGAGGTTGCCGCACCAGTAACCCGCATCGCGAAGCCAGCCCGTAAGCAGCCGCACGCCGTCGGGCAGGGGAAAGGGCTTGCCGCGGTGCGAGCGGTGGTGATGGGCGCCGATGGATGTCTGGTACATGCCTGTCATGAACGCCGAGCGCGAAGCGGAGCAGACCGGCGCGGTGGTGTAGAACCGGTCGTAGCGCATGCCCTGGCCGGCCAGGCGGTCGAGGTTCGGCGTCTGCGCCGCAGACTGGCCGTAGCATCCCAGGCATGTGGGCCCCATGTCCTCGGCCACGAGCCAGAGGAAGCTTGGGCGACGCGTCGGAGTGCGCGGCCCCAGCCCGGCGGCAGTGGCTGCGGCTCCCATCAGCAGGTCTCGACGGTTCATGGCTTCTCGCGTATGGGAAACTCGGCGGACCCGCTACGCGCCGTTGCCAGGTAGGTCTCTATTCGCGCGGTGACGTCCCTGTGTTTCGCCGAAACATCCACGGCTTCCTTCGGGTCCGATCGCAGGTCGTAGAGCTCCAGTGGGCCCCGCAGGCTATGCCGAACCGCCTTCCAGTCGCCCATGCGGACCGCTTGCTCAAAGCCTCGCTCATGGAACTCCCAGTAGAAGGCCGGATGGGGCCGGGCGGCCCGCCCGAGCCAGACCGGTAGCACCGAGACGCCGTCCATGCCACGCGGGGCAGGCCGGCCGAGGAGCTCCGCCGACGACGGCAGGATGTCCCAGAACGCCCAGGGTGTTGCGCTTGCGGCCCCGGCCTTTACCTTGCCCGGCCAGCGGACGATGGTGGGCACGCGGATGCCTCCCTCGTACAGGTCGCGCTTGATGCCGCGTAGCCCGCCCCGGCTCTGGAAGAACTCCGGGTCGTGCGGCGTCACGTTCTGCGGTCCGTTGTCGCTGGTGAAGATGACGAGGGTGTCGTCTTCGATCCCCAGCTCCTTCAGCCTGGCCATGAGGCGGCCGACGTGCCTGTCGTGACGCGTGACGGCCGATGCGTAGCGCTTTTCAATCTCCGGCCAGGGCTTGTCCCGGTACTCCGGCTCGATCTCCGGCACCTCGATGGTCTTCTTGGCGGGAAATGCGTGCGGGATCGTGTGGCAGAACATCAGGAAGAAGGGGCGCGTGCGGTTGCGCTCGATGAAGCCCAGCGATTCGCGCAAGAAGAGGTCGTTGGAGTAGGCGCCCTGCTTGCCGGCTTCGTTCTGGGGGATCGGCTCCTCACGGTCGCCACGACAGAGCATCGTCGGATAGCTGTCGTGCGCGTGGACCTGGTTCAGGTAGCCGTAGAACTCATCGAAGCCCTGCCTTGAGGGGACGCCCGTGGTTCCGGGCTCACCGAGGCCCCACTTCCCGATGATGGCGGTGCGGTACCCGGCCTTCTGGAACAGGGAGCCGAGGGAAGGGTCCTCCGGCCGTAGCGGGACATAGTCGTTGCCTCGCACACGCGTGTGCCCGGTATGCTGCCCGGTGATGAGGCAGCTGCGCGACGGCGCACAGACCGTGCTGCCCGAGTAGCAGTGCGTGAACCGGGTGCCCGCGCCGGCCAGCCTGTCGATGTTCGGCGTCCGGATCACCTTCTGCCCGAAGCAGCCGAGGTCACCGTACCCAAGGTCGTCGCCGAGGATGACGATGATGTTCGGTCTGCGCACGGCAGGGCTGCCGACTTCGGCGGCTGCGGCTGCGACCAAAGAGGAACAGCGACCGACAAACTGCCGACGTGTTAAGTCCTCCATCTCGGCCTCTCTGGAGCCTTTGCTGCCCCGGTCGCCGGACGATAGCCCGGGTTTCTCTTGGTGGGCATCGGCGCCTGGACTCGGGTCATCCAGCGTAGCAGGTCGCCGAGCAACTCGTCGCGCTTGGCCGGATTCCTCAGTGCGAGGTTGTCACGTTCACCGACGTCATGCCCCAGATCGTAGAGCTCAACCGCGTTGTTGGACGCAAGCGCATCACGCCCACCATCGAGCTGCCACTCCTCGTGGTAGAGGAACAGCTTCCAGTCTCCCTTGCGGATCACACTGACAGGACGCGTTCGAAACACCGGATCGCGCCCGCGACTGACTGGGCGGTCGAGATACCCCGGGAAGTGCCAGTAGATTGATGTTCGCCGGAGTCCCCCTCTGCGCTGCAGGAGCGGCACAAGGCTCACTCCATCCAGCTTGGTCCCTGCATGCGGCACGACGCCGGCGGCAGCCAGAAACGTGGGATAGAGGTCCACAAGGGCAATGGGCGCCTCACAGACTGTACGTGGTCGGACCACACCGGGCCAACGGACGATGAAGGGCTCGCGAATGCCGCCCTCGTAGTAGCAACCCTTGGAGCCGCGCAAGGGCTCCTGGGCCCGTAAGGCTCCGTTGTCCGATGTGAAGACGACCAGGGTGTTCTCCTCAAGCCCGAGCTGCTTCAGGTCGGCTAGCAGCCGTCCGATGCTATCGTCGAAGTCGTAGGTGCATCCCATGTACTCGGACGACACACCGGCTTCCCTCGCGTGCTGCTCCATCCTAACGCGTGTACTCGTCCTGGCTTGAAGCGGCCCGTGGATGGCGTGATGGGCGAGATAGCAGAAAAACGGGCGCTCACGGTTGGCGGCCATGAACTGAACTGCCTTGCGGGTCAAGGTGAAGACACCTTTGGGATCGGTCTCCGGCCCGGGCAGGTTCTGCTCGGAGCCTTCTGTGACCGGACCGTCGCCGAAGGAGTCGTGCGTAACGTCAAACCCCTGTTCGGAGGGCAAAGTACCCGGGCCACCGGTGAGATGCCACTTGCCGAAGTGCCCGGTCGCGTATCCGGCGCCCCTGAGTGCCTCGGCCATCGTCACAAAGGACGTGTTGAGGCCGGGAGTGTTCGGGATGGGGACCATGCGCATTTGATCCCGTGGCCCACGATCGGTGGCGTCAACTGCGTAGACCCCGTGACGCGGAGTATAGGCCCCCGACAGAAGGCAGGCGCGGCTCGGCGCGCAGTTGGCCGCGCACGCGTAGGCGTTCGTGAAGACGGCGCCTTCGCGGGCCAGGCGATCAATGTTCGGCGTGACGAAACGCCCCTGGCTCTGGTAGCCGACATCTCCCCAGCCAAGATCGTCGGCGAGGATCAGAAGGATGTTGGGCTTCCGTCGTGATTGCCGGTCTTGCGCGTGTATGGTCCCGGGCGCGATAAGCGCCGCCATGCCTGACGCGACCGTCTCTACAAAGGCCCTGCGATCGATAGTTGCACCCATGGGCTTCCTCAGCGAACGCCTCGTTCGTCACGGCGCCTGAGACGACGCCGGTGCGGCCGACGTCGGACAGGTCGAACGCGGGCTGTCCTCGGCGTGATGCTGCCCCTATGCTTCGCCCGTCGCTCCCTCGCGTTCCTCGGCTCCCCGGCAGGGGCCTGTTTCGCCGGGGAGCGAGGAACTCAGTCGGTCAGTTCTCCCAGAACCACGCAGCAGCGTTCGGACTGACGCTCTTCTGGAAGGCAACGGTACCGCTGCTGATCGCCGGGACTACGTTCGTCGGGCCGGTCCCCGGATCTGCGAAGCTCGGGTCTGGCGCCCGGTAGAACTTCGCGTGTCCGTCGCCCAGAAGGTAGTCGGAGCCCCCGCCGTGGCGGCCGCGCCCCAGGATGTAGTACCGATTGCACGCCTGGAACGTCGCGTGCTGTCCGGACAGAATGGCGGGATCGTCCAACCCCTGCGCCCAGACGCATCCGCCGGCGCCCTCGGCCAGCATCACAACCTGCGCCACCGCCTGCATCGCGGCCAGCGACTTAGGCGCCTCCCAGTAGGTTGACGGCAGGTTGCGTTCGTAGCCCCCGAAGATCATGCGGTTCACCAGGTAGCTTCTGGTCGGGCTGAGGAAGGTGCTTGCGTACGGAGTGGCTCCGTAGTCCGGACACACGAAGATGCTCAGCTTCGCGGCGCCGAGGTTGGCATTGCTGTACGGCACGTTGGCCTTGACGTACGGATCGATCATGTACATCCATCCAACGTTGCCCGCCAGCGGCGCCGCGGAGTAGTTCCCCGGCGGCAGGGTCTCGTCGTAGTCCTGCGCATACGCGAGGATGGCCAGACCGAGCTGCTTCTGGTTCGACAGGCAGGTGGCCTGCCTGGCCTTGGCGCGGGCCTGGGCGAAAACCGGGAACAGGATCGCTGCCAGGATCGCGATGATAGCGATGACTACCAGCAGCTCGATAAGTGTGAATGCACGTCGTTTCACAGGATGAACCCTCCTTGACCCGAAGGTCGGCCGGTGTCCCCGGCAATGGGCGGCTGGGCCTATAGCCCGATGTGCGCCCGGTCACGGCATGAAGATCGACGCTGTATGAACCGTCCCGAGAAGGTTGATGAGCAGATCGGCAGGTCCGGGTTCTCCATCCGGCGCAACAGCATGGTCCAGGCTTCGGCGCACATGTCAGCGATGGGTAGCGCGATCGTGCTGATGGGCGGCTCAGCGAACTCAGCCGCCACCGTTCCGTCGCATCCCACCACGGCAACGTCATCGGGCACCCTGCGCCCCAGGTCCAGCAACGCCCGGATCGCCCCGCAGGCGATGTCGTCGTTGTGGCAGAACAGGCCGTCGAGGTCGGGGTGATCGATGCAGTAGGCGGTCACCGCGTCCCTTGCCGAAGGCCGTGACTCGCCGGGGATCGGGATGGATACGGGCTCAATGCCGGCCTCGTCCGTCACACGCAGGAAGGCTCTCCATCGCTCGGATGTGGCGATCGGTGTCGCCGGCGACGTGGCGTAGGCCAGCTTCCGGCATCCCTGTCCGATGAGGTGCCGGATGGCCTGTTCAGCGGCTACACCCATCTCGAGCCGGACGGCGTCGACGCCTTCGGGTAGGCAACCTCCCAGGGCGACGACGGGGCGCATACGGTCATCCGTGCGCTGTACCAGCCTGAGCAGCACTTCATACGAGTCGAGTACGAGGAGCCCGTCGACCGGCCAGCGGCAGTCCGCGATGTGCTGCGTCCCGTGGCGCGTGCCGCCCATAACGATCAGGTCGTAGCCGGACTGCTGCGTCAGCGCCTCCATCCGGCCGATGGCGGCCGAGTAGTAGGGCCGGTCCAGGTACGGCACCAGCAGGGCCACCACACGGCTGCGCCCGGTCACCAGTGCGCTGGCAACCGGATTGGGGCGGTAGCCGACCTCGGCAGCGGCGGCATGGATGCGCTCAGCGGTGGCAGGCGCCACGGGGATCGTGGTCCTCCCGCTCAAGACACGAGAAGCGGTCGCCTTCGATACGCCTGCCTTGCTCGCTACATCCGCCAGGGTTGCCATGGGTTCCTTCCCCGGTCACAGGAGGCACAAGCGGTTACTGTAACCGTTTGCAGTATACGACGACCCGCCGCCTGTGTCAAGGGCGCCCAGCGGCGGGTGTCACTGCTCAGCGACCGGCTAGCGGCCGCGGGCCGGTCGATCAGGACGCGCCCGTTACCACTCGAACACGGTGCCGCCGAGCTTGTTCGGGTCGTCGCGCAGCGTGTCGTAGATGCCGGCGGCTTCGGCCACGGGCGCCACGCGCTGCAGCAGCGGCTTGATCTGCACCGCTCCCTTGGCCACGAGCCCGCAGAGCATGGCCAGGTCGCTGTTGTCGAAGTGGCTGTTCTGCTTGATGACGATCTCGCGCCCCTGGCCCGTGTTGAAGGTGTATTCGACCTTGCGGCGGCCGGCGATGAGGAGTACCCGGCCGCGCATGCGTGCCGCCTCGATGAGCCGGTCTTCCATGCCGGGCACGCCGGCGAGGTCGATCACCGCGTCGAAGGAAGCCGGCGGCGCGTTGGCAGCCCAGCCCTCGCCGCCGCTGTTGAAGGCGCACGCGGCGGCGCCGATCTCGCGAGCCTGGCAAAGCCGATGCTCGTCGACGTCGCAGAGGCTGACGCGAGCGCCCATGGCGGCGGCGATTTGCGTGGCCATCTGGCCGATGAACCCGGCGCCGACCACGAGCGCCCGCTCGCCCATGCGCAGGTCGGCGTTGCGGCAGGTGTGCATGGCCACGCTTGCCATGCCGAAGAGCGCGGCCTCCCGGCGGTCGATCTCGGGCGGCAGCTTCACCAGCAGCCAGTCCTCGGCCACGGTGGTGAACTCGTCGTGCCCGGCGCTCGAGTAGATGACATCGCCGGCCGCGAGGAGCTTGCAGTCCGGACCGCACTCCACGACCTCGCCGACGTTCTGGTATCCCCAGCCGGCAGGCAGCCGATCGTCGGGCGTGGCGTAGTTGCCGCCGATCAGGTCGTTGCGCTCGGTGCCGTTGGTGATGCCGCTGTACAGCGTCCGGGTCCGCACCTGGTTCGCCACAGGCGCCGGCGGATCCGGCCAGTCGGTCACGAGGAGCTTCTCCCTGCGCCCGTCCGGCAGCGGTCGCGTTACGAGTGCCCGCATGGTCTTCCTCCGATCCGTGGTCCTATGTTGTCAAATCTGTCCGGCCGCCCAGAGGATGCCGCGGTACAGCACCGTCTGAACCTCGGGCGCGGCCCAGGCGGCCTGGTCATGCCCGGACTGGAGGCAGAAGACGCGCGCTGCCTTGTGAGTTCGGGTCCAGGCCACCGGACGCATGCTGAGCGGATGGTCGATGGTGAGCAGTACCGCGCTGTCCGGCCCGGGGCCGGCCATGGTGTAGGTCTCGTCGACCATCTCCCAGTCCGTCAGGCCCTGTGTGATGGCGTGGTCGGGATCGGCGACCTCAACGCGGACCTGTTGGCCGACGTGATAGCCGAAGGAGCGGTCCTCGATGCCGCAGACGGCCGACCACTCGGGCCATTGCGGCCATGCGAGCACGGCGTGATGCAGCACGACGATGCCCTGGCCGGTCGCGCCGAGCTCCTCGACGGCCTCGGCGAAGGCTCCCCCCGGCGTCCCCTGGTGGAAGTGGTAGAAGACGACGGCGTCGTAGCTGCGGCGCACCTGGCCCCAGTCATGCACCCAGTTCTCGAAGTCCTGCACGACGGCTTCGATACCGGGCATGCCCAGGAAGAGGCGCTGGAAGTTGGGTGCGTCGAACGGATGGCTACCGGTCACCACAGCAACTTGGAGCGGCGCACGGTCGGTGGCTATGGTCATGATCTCTCCAGATGGCGGAGTAGCACGCGCGCCCCTATTCTGGCGAGCCCGGCGCAGCGGGTCTTTGCATCAGGTGACCAGACGGTTGCACATTTCGACCAATGCGTGGCTACGGGTCAGGCCGAGCGGCGTGCGCGGTAGGCGGCCGGCGGTTCGCCGAACGCGGCCGCGAAGGCGCGTGTGAAGTAGTGAACGCTCTGGTACCCGGCCATCTCGGCGATCCGGCAGATCGGCAGGTTCTCGTAGACCAGCAGGTGCCGGGCGCGCGCCAGGCGGCACTGCACGATGTAGTCGGCGGGCGAGCGTCCGAACCGCGCCCGGAAGGAGCGCCGGAAGTGGGTCTCGCTCATGTTGCAGAGAGCGGCCAGCGCCCCCACGGTGAGCGCATCGGCCAGGCGCTCCTCGATGTGCGCGGGCATCTGGTCCAGCCGCTGCAGCGATGCGGGCGATGCGGTGCCCCGATGTCCCGCGTAGGAGTTCGCATGGTACAGGTGCGCCAGTAGCTGCAGCATGGCGCCCTTGGCCTGGAGCAGGTCGCCGGGCGCCCGGCTCCGCGCAGAGCCGAGGATAGTGAAGAAGAGCGTCTCGTAGACGGCCGGTGCGAAGCCCTCGATGCGGGTGGGCAGATGGAGGCGGTCGTCCCCGGCGAAGGGCGTGCGCAGCCAGTCTGTCCGGGCCAGCGTCTCCTCGGGCGTGGCCAGGTTCACAGGGACCAGGGCGCTGTCCGCCTCTTCGATGAAATCGAAGTGCAGGTTGTACATGAGGTTCGGCGATCCGGGGTCGTGCGTGGTCTCGTGCACTATGCCGGGCGGCACGACGAAGAGGCTCCGCGGGCCGATGCGGCGCCGCTCATCGCCCACCGTCAGCCAGCCGCTGCCGTCGCGCGTGTAGAGCAACAGGTGGTCAAAGATGACGCGCGGCGGGATGCGCCAGTCGGGACCGGCGGCGAAGTGGTGCGCGAGCCGTACGAACGGCGATAGGCGCGTCAGTGGGTCCATGGAGTGGGCTGCGGCACATGCCCCGTCCAGCTGATCAGGCGAGCCGGACGGGGCGTCCGCCGTCAGATCTGCGAGCCGGGCGCTGGGAGCAGCGTGACGCTGGTGATCCTCGAGACCACCTCGGGGTCCGTGAGGCCCGGCGTCTTGCTCAGCGTCTTCCACTCCGGATCGGCGATGAACTTGCCCCACGCGGCGGCGCGCTCGGCGGGGCCGGGGTAGGTGAGCATGTAGGTGAGGTTGGGGCGGCGCGCACCGATGAGCGTGCTGCCGAAGAAGACGGGCGCCAGGCCGCAACGGCGGAAGATGGCGATCTCGCCGTCGTTAAACATGCCGACCTTGCGGGAGTGAGCCGCCTCGCTGTGGCTCTCGTAGGTACGTAGCTCGAACTGGCGCGGCTTGGTCGTGTCGGGCGCCTCCAGGCGGGGCATGCCGGCGAAGGCGCATAGCAACGAACTCTCGATGCGCGCATAGGCGGGCGACTGGGGTTGCGCGCCGATGTAGGCCTCGCCCGCGCGCTGGTACTCCTTGTCCGCCGCCAGTTTGTCGCCGAAGGCCCAGAAGGCGGCGATGGCCGGGAAGGCCAGCAGCAGCGTCACCGTCGGCTCGGCCGAGGGCTTCTGCTCCACGAAGACGCCTACCGGGCCCAGTCCCTGGCGCTTGGCCGCGGGGATCAGAGCCTGGCCGAAGTAGTCCAGCAGGCCGGCCGGCGCGGCATCGGGTTTGAGCCGGTAGTGCCGCAGCTCATAGACCTCCCGGATCACGGCGGCCGCCTCGGCCTCAGGCTCCAGCGCCAGCGATCCCGCGGCTCCCACGGCCACCGCCGAACTCCCAATGAACTCGCGACGATTCATGGTAGGCAATCCCCTTCCCCTCGGCCCGGCCCAGCGGCCGCAACTGTGGAGGCATGGTACCTGCTGTGGGGGCGGTGGGGCGAGGAGGCCGGCTGCAGAGGCGGGCGGCAGGTCCGGTGCGCTACCACGCGGTATCTATGCAAACCACGCGACGTTTCCAAGTGGACCGGTCGTAGACGAGTGGTAGACCAGGCACGGGACTCCTCCGCCAGTCTACTGCCGGCATCAAAAGGGCGGGCCCCAGACCAGCTGTGAGGAGGACACGGATGGCGTTCCGCAAGTCGACGGTGGTGGCGGCAGCGGCGGTGGCTCTGCTGGCTTCGGCGCACGCACCGACATGCGCCGATGGCGCGGTCTGGGCGTGGGGCCTCAACGACTCCGGGCGGCTCGGCGACGGTACCACGACGCAACGGCTCGTGCCGCATCGAGCGCCCAACCTGAGCGGCGCGAACGGCTGGGCCGGGCTAACGTGGGATGTCCCGACCGACGAGCCATCCGGCGCGCACATGGCCACCGCAGCGTTCGCGGGCGATGTTTGGCACGAGCCTGTACTAGTCAACGCGGCGTTCAACGTGGTTCCGTAGCATTGCGTTCGCGGCACGCGCCAGGGCGCGTGCCGAGGGAGGCAGCAGTGACAAACAGAGGCTGGGTGGCGCACGTCCTTGTGGTCGCGGCACTTGCTTTGGCGACGGGTGCGACGGGTGCCCGGGCAGACAGTACACTTCTGGCGTGGGGTTACAACAACGCCGGGCAGCTCGGCGACGGAACCATGACAGATCGGTGGTCGCCGGTGCAGGTCGCCGGACTCACGGACGTCATCGAAGCCGCTGGAGGCTACTATCACAGCGTGGCGCTGCGGTCCGATGGGACGGTCTGGGCTTGGGGTGAGAATCGGTACGGTCAGCTTGGCGATGGAACGCGGACTAACCGCCTTAGCCCCGTCCAGGTTGTCGGGCTGTCGAATGTAGTTGCAGTTGCCTGCTACGGCTTCCATTCGGTCGCGCTGAGGGCGGACGGCACGGTCTGGTGCTGGGGCGCCAACATCTATGGTGAGATCGGAGATGGCACCACAGACACCAGCGCCGTGCCGGTCCGAGCGCTCCTTGACGGCGGGGTGACAGCCATTTCCGCAGGCATATGGCACACCATGGCCCGGCGGGCCGACGGATCCGTCTGGGTGTGGGGCTGGAACTACTACGGCCAGTTGGGCCTCGGAACGGAGTATGGCGATCCCCGACGCCCGCAGGAGGTTCCCGGCCTGCGAGGCGTGGTTGCCGTCGCATGTCACGAGCTGAGCAGCATGGCGCTGAAGCTGGACGGCACAGTCTGGTCGTGGGGATACAACGCCTATGGCACACTCGGCGACGGGACCACCACGACGCGCCTCGCCCCCGTGCAGGTACTGGGCATCTCGGACGCGAGGAGCATCGCTGCCGGCTGCGTCTACAGCGGAGCCATCCGTGCGGATGGGTCGGTCTGGACCTGGGGCGACAACGGATTCGGCGAGCTTGGTGACGGCACGCAAGTGCAGCGCAACTCGCCGGTTCTGGTGTCGGGTGTGGCGGGTCTTGGCCAGTTCACCATGCCTTGGGTGTCATGCCTGGCCATAGGATTGGACGGTACAGCTTGGGGTTGGGGCGACAGCACGTATGGGCAGCTCGGCGACGGTACGAACATAGGGCGCCTGACACCCGGTAGAACTCCCAGCTTGGACGGCCTGACCCGGCTGGGCAAGGGTTACTCCTGCGCTTTCGGCATCACCTACACCCGGCCCGGCACCTCGCTCTACGCGCCGAACCGCGCCGGCGTCATCGGCGCCGGCGTGGCGCTGAAGGGTTACCTGCGGCGCCTACCGGATCTCGCATGGCTTGGGGGACGAGCGCTGAGGTTCTCAGTCAATGGCGTCTGGCTGGGTGACGCCCTCACGGACGGCGGCGGCATGGCGGCGCTGAACTGGGTCATCGATCCCGGCCCGAGCGCCCGGACCATCAAGGTGGAGTTCGAGGGCGACTCCGGCTACGCGGCCGCGCAGCCCGTCACCGCCACCCTCACGGCAGAGACCGTGGCGACCAAGGTCTACGTGGTCGACCGCTCTGCAAAGGTCAAGGCCTACACCGTGTTGAAGGCCTATCTGTTCACGGCCGGCAACTCAGTCCTGACCGGCAAGCCGATGACGCTGAAGCTGGACGGCGCCGTCCTCGTCTCAGGAAACACCAACACATCCGGCTGCGTGCAGGTCGGCTACACGGTCCCGGAAGGCGCCGGAGCCGGCGCGCGCGTCATTCGGGGAGAGTTCGCCGGCGATGCGGGCTACCTGGCGTCGGCCAACACGGGAGCCCTGACGGTCACCCACGGCGATCTCTACATCTGGCCCTACGTCCGAACAGGCAAGGTGGGTACCAGCCACGCACTGAAGGCCTACGTGCGCAGCCTACCGGATTATGTGATCCAACCCGGTAAGGAGATCACGTTCAAGGTCGACGGATCGGTGATCGGCGCGACGACGGTCTGGTCCGACGGCTGGGCCACCCTGGCGTGGAGCATCCCGGCCGATGAGACAGCCGGCGCGCACGCGGCCAACGCAGCATTTGCAGGAGATTCATGGTACCAAGCCGCATCTGTGAGCACGGCGTTCAATGTGGTGCCGTAGCGCTGTGGCCAAGGCGCCTACAGCGTTGCGGTGATAGGAGGCGTAGAGGTGCGAAATCGGCTTTGGATGTCTTGTGCCATCGCGAGCCTGGTTCTCGGCGGCATCAATGCGGGCTCGCGGGCCTTGGCCGGGGATTCGGTTGGTGCTTGGGGTTACAACAACGGGCATCTGGGGGACGGCACCACCGAGTCAAAATCCACACCGGTGGCTGTTGTCGGCCTCGCCAACATCACGGCAGTGACCAGCGGCGACCTTCACGCGCTGGCGCTAGCTGCCGACGGCACCGTCTGGGCCTGGGGCGGCAACCAGTATGGTCAGGTCGGCGACGGAACGGTAATCACCCGGACCACGCCGGTGCAGGTGTCGGGCCTTGTGGACGTTGCGGCGATCGCGTGCGGCCGATTCCATAGCTTGGCACTCAAGAGCGACGGCACTGTCTGGGCCTGGGGCAGCAACCAGTACGGCCAGCTTGGCGACGGTACGACTCTGGACCGACCAGTACCTATCTGCGTGTGGGACCTTGACGGCATCACGGCCGTGGCCGCTGGATGGAAACACAGCCTGGCCGTGCGTTCGGACGGTCTGGTGCTGGCGTGGGGTGATAACTCCAGCCGCCAACTCGGCGACGACACCTCCGTTGCCCGCCTTAGGCCGGTCCACGTGGCCTACCTCGATGGCATCGTCCAGGTCGCCGGCGGGTGGTGGCACAGCCTTGCGTTGCGGTCCGACGGAACGGTATGGTCGTGGGGCGCCAACTCCGATGGTCAGTGCGGCTTCACCGCCACAGGCGCCGGGTACCAGCCGGCTGCATTGCCCGGTTTGCCGCCTGTGACGGCGATTGCCTGTGGCGCCGCGCACAGCCTGGCACTGGCAGAAGACGGCACGGCCTGGGCGTGGGGCCGCAATGCTATGGGCCAGCTGGGTCGCGGGACGGCCGGCACCACTGGGGTCAGCGGGGCCCCGCCCGCCAAGGTACTGAACCTGGAGGGTGTGGCTGCCATCGCCGCAGGGTATGAGCACTCGGTTGCCTTGTGTTCGGATGGCATCGTCCGTGCCTGGGGCCGCAACGCCGACGGCGAACTCGGCGACGACACGCATACTACACAGTCGTTGCCCGTGCACGTCATCGGGATCACCGGCGTAACGGGAATCGCCGCAGGGGGCCTGTCCAGCTTCGCCTGGCTTCCGCGCTCCGCCACGGCGGTCTATGTCCCGGATCGAAGCGGCATCGTGACGCAGGGCGTTGAACTGAAGGGGTACCTGAGCCGTCTACCGGACGACGCCTGGGTCGCGGGCAGGCCGCTGGAGTTCCGCATCGATGGGGTCTTGGTAGGCAGCGGCCAGACCAACAGCAGCGGCATGGCAGCGTGCGGTTATGCGATCACTGCGGGCGCCGCGACCCGGGCGATCGCGGTGTCATTCTCCGGGGACGCCGCCTACAGCCCGGCCGGCGGATCAGCAACACTCACGGCGCAGGTCGCCGCCACAAAGGTGTACGTCGTGGACCGTACAGCCAAGGTGAAGGGCTACACCGTGCTCAAGGTCTATCTGTTCCTGCTGACCAATGAGTCCGTGGCAAATCTAAGCGTGAATGTACGCGTGGACGGCACCAGCATAGGCAGGCTGTCCACCAACGCAGCGGGCTACGTCCAGTTCGGGTACACCGTCCCGGAAGGTTCCGGCGCGGGCCCGCGGTCCATCACGGGGCAGTTCGACGGTACGGCCGGCTACAAGCCATCGTCCGGCACGGGAACCCTCACCGTGACTCAGGGCGATCTGTACATATGGCCCTACATTCGAACGGGGAAGGCCGGCACAGGCCACATGCTGAAGGCCTATGTGCGCAGCCTGCCGGACTACAAGACGCAGCCGGGCAAGGCCGTCGCGTTCAAGGTCGATGGGTCTGACGTGGGCACGGCGGTCGTGGCATCTGACGGGTGGGCATCCGTGACCTGGGCCATCCCCGCCAGTGAGCCTGCCGGCGCCCATACCGCCACCTGCGAGTTCGCCGGCGATGCGTGGTACAGGCCGGTTGCCGTGAATAGCCAGTTCAATGTGGTCCCGTAGCGCAGGCCGGTCCGGCGCCATAGTTGCCGGCAGGCGGAGGAGGTGCGCGTTGAGTCTCGTAAAACACGGCATCGCCGCTATAGCATTGCTGTGCGCCATGGTCGTCTCAGGTCTTCCGGCGCAGGCCGACGGAACGCTGTGGGTGTGGGGCAGCAATGTCGGAGACGGTACCACGAACGCCAGCGGGAAGCCGGTTCATATTGCGAGTCTGGGTACCGTCAGGTCAGTCGCCAGCAGTTACAACCATACCCTTGCAGTCAGGTCCGATGGGACCGTGTGGGCATGGGGCATGAACGACCACGGCCAGTTGGGCGACGGCACATCTGTTTACAGCGCAGCCCCGGTCCAGGTGGTCGGCCTCGCCGGTGCCACAGCTGTCGCTGCAGGGCTCTATCACAGCCTGGCACTCCTAAGCGACGGAAGCGTCTGGGCCTGGGGCGACAACAGGTACAACCAGCTTGGTGACGGCACCACGACGAGCCGCGCTGCGCCGGTGCCGGTGCCCGGCATAGCGGGCATCACCGCCGTCGCGGGTGGTGGAGTGCACAGCCTGGCCTTGAGCTCGGACGGCGCCGTGTGGGCTTGGGGCGACAACAGCGCCGGGCAACTTGGCGACGGCACGACGACGTCTCGCACCACGCCCGTCCAGGTGGTGGGTCTCACCGACGTCACCGCCATCGCCGGCGGGTCGGCCCATGGGCTGGCCCTCAGGTCCGGCAGTACGGTCTGGGCCTGGGGATACAACGGCTACGGCCAGTTGGGCGACGGGACTACCACAGACCGGCCGACGCCCTTTCAGGTGCCCGGTCTGGCCGGGGCGGTCGCGGTCGCTTCGCAGGGCAACGCCAGCATGGCGCTGACGTCAGACGGCGCAGTATGGACCTGGGGCCATAACGGCTCAGCGCAGCTCGGCGACGGGACCACCGCGGATCGCTGGTCGCCACTCCCCGTACCCGGACTGGTTGGTGTCAAGGCCATCGCCGCCGGCTACATGCACGGCTTGGCGCTTAGATCGGACCATACGGTCTGGGCGTGGGGCTTGACCGGCGCCACGGCGTCCAGCGCGGCCGACTACCGGCCCGTGCAAATCCGAGGCATGATGGCCGTGCAGTCGTTGGCCGCTGGGTTCATGACCAGCATGGCCCTGCTCTCGCCGATCCCTACGGCCATCCATGCGGTCGACAGAACAGGCACCATACAAACTTCGTTAACGGCCAGGGCCTACCTCAGGCGACTCAGTGACAACGCGTGGCTGACCGGGCGGTCGATTACGTTCGCCGTCGACGGCGTTCCCATCGGCACATCCACCACCGATGCCTACGGGTTGGCGGCTTGCGACTGGACCATCGGGCCCGGACCCGTAACAAGGGCCATACAGGTGGCGTTCCCCGGCGAACTCGCCTACCAGGCGTCGTCTGCGTCCGCCACGCTCAGTGCACAGACGGCCACCAAGGCCTATGTCGTGGATCGCGCGGCCAAGCTAAAGACCTACGTGGTGCTGAAGGCCTACCTGTTCCTGACCAGCAACGCACCGCTCACCGGCAAGCCCCTGACGGTTAAGCTGGACGGCACGGTGGTCGGGTCGGCCAACACCAACGCCCTCGGGTACGTGCAGTTCGGCTACGTCGTGGCGGCTGCGGCGGGGGCTGGTACCCGCACCATCATGGCCGACTTCGCCGGCGGCGCGGGGTATGCCGCGTCGTCTGCCACCGGCACACTCAGCGTCACCCACGGCGATCTCTACCTCTGGCCCTACATCCGAACGGGCAAGGTGGGTACCAGCCACGCACTGAGGGCCTACGTGCGCAGCCTGCCGGACTACGTGATCCAACCCGGCAAGAGCATCGTGTTCAGCGTTGGGGGAACGGAGATCGGGACGGCCAGTGTGGGCGCCGACGGCTGGGCGGCAGCCGTGTGGAGCATTCCAGCCGACGAACCGTCCGGCGCGCACACAGCCACCGCCGCGTTCGCTGGTGATGCGTGGTACCAGGCGGTATCCGTGAACACGACCTTCAATGTGGTGCCGTAGGGACGCGATCGAACCCGACCCTTCCCGCCCCGCATGTGTGGTACCGTCACTGCGTGGCCGGCGCGGCGCCGGCGGTTGGCCGGGAGGGGTCCAATGCTGCGGATTGTGGGCGTTGCTCTGGCAGTTCTGGCGGTGGCGCTTGCGCGGCCTGCGGCGGCGCAGGGCACGATGCGGTACCTGGATAACGGGCAGGTGCGCGTCGGCGTCGATCTGGCGCTGGGTGCCGCCATCACCTACCTCTCGCGGTCCGGCACGACGGACAACGTCGTCAACAGCGCGGACGCCGGACGCGAGATCCAGCAGTCCTACTACTCGGGCCCCAACGACTTCGGGAACTGGGCCGGGCAGGCGTGGCCCTGGAACCCGATCTCCGTGGGCGACCAATGGGGCAACCACTCGCAGGTGCTCGCCTTCACGTCCGACGGGACCACGATGTACAGCAAGATCATCCCCATGCAGTGGGGAGGCAGCAACCCCGCGGGCACGCCCGGCGACTGCACGTTCGAGAACTGGGTCACGCTCGAGGGCAAGGTGGTGCACGTCCGCAACCGCCTGAACAACGCCCGCACGGACCACACCGCCTACGGCGCCTACTACCAGGAGCTACCCGCCGTCTACACGAACGGCCCCCTGCACCACCTGTGGACCTACAAGGGCACGAACCCCTTCGCGGGCGAGCCCGCCACCGAGATGCCCAACGCCTTCATGTGGTCGTCATGGCGCAGCACCGAGGGCTGGGCCGCCCAGGTGAACGATGCAGGCTGGGGCCTCGGCGTCTACGCGCCCGGATGCGGCCAGACCAGCGGCGGCTTCTACCCACGGGTCGACGCGAACACGGTTCTGGCGGGCCCCAAGGACGGTCCCACGAGCTATATGGCGCCGAACCATGCTGAGATTCTTGACTGGAACATCGCGTACGAGTTCAGCTACGACCTGATCCTGGACACGCTGCCGAACATCCGCTCCTACGTCTACGCCAACCGGTTCGACCCGCGCCCCAGCTACGCCTTCCGTAGCGACCGGGCCCACTGGACCTACAACAACGCCACCGACACGGGCTGGCCCATCGACGGCTGCCTCGATATCGACGTGGGCCGGCTCGACCCCATGCTCATCGGGCCCTTCTGCGGGTTCAGGGCCGCCGACGTGCCGAAGCTCTATATCCGCATGGCGGCCTCGCTCAGCAACCCGCCGCCGGGCAGGCTGACCGGACAGATCTTCTTTGAGCTGGAGAACGGCGCGAAGCCCTTCAGCGAGGCGCAGAGCGTGCGGTTCAATGTCATCAACGACGGCCAGTACCACACGTATGAGCTGGACATGGCCGCCTGCGCCGCCTACACGGGCTTCGTGAGCTGCCTGCGGTTCGACCCGGTGGTTGAGGGCGCCTCCGGAGACCGCGTCCGGGTGGCCTGGATATCCCACGAGCCCCTGGCGAAGGCCGGCGTGGGCATCGGCGTACCGGCGCGGACCGGCATCATCACCACACAGGTGGCGCTGAAGGCGTTCCTCTGGCGGCTCTCGGATCGGGCGTATCTGCCGGGGAAGGCCATCGCGTTCCGTATCGACGGCTCGCTGGTCGGCTCCTCAGTCACGGATGCGTCGGGCGCGGCACTGTGGAACTACACCGTCCCAGCCGGTGCGGCCACGCGGACGATCGGCGCGTCGTTCGCCGGCGATGAATGGTACGACGCTGCGTTCGGCTCGGCCGTGCTGACGGCGCAGACCGTGGACACCAAGCTCTACGTGCCCGACCGCAGCGGCGCCCTCCGCACCTCGATCTACCTCAAGGGCTACCTGTACAAGATGGACAGCAGCGGCATCGGCGGCAAGACGCTCACGTTCAAGGTGAACGGCACGGTCGTGGGTACCGGGGTCACACTGGACCCGAGCCTCGGCGCGCCGCGAGCGCAGGTGGTCTGGACGGCGCCGGGCGGCTGGGCCGCGGGCAGTTACCCGATCCGCATCGAGTGGCCCGGCGATGCGGGGTTCCGTGCCTCCTCAGGCAACGCGACCGCCACCCTCACCGCGGCGCCGACCTACATCTGGCTCTACGGGCGCACCACCAAGAGGGGCCAGCCCATGGCGCTGAAGGCCTTCGTCCGGAGCCTGCCTGACTACGCGTGGCAGCCGGGCCTGACCATCACGTTCAACCTGGACGGCTCTGGACTGGGCAGCGCCGTCACCGACGCATCCGGCGTCGCCTCCTTCAGCGCCGCGGCCACCGGCGGCCTGACCGTGGGCTCGCACACCGCAAGAGCATCCTACGCCGGTGGCTCCTCGCTGGCGGCCGGCTCGGGACAGACGACCGTGGGCATCGTGCCCTGAGGAGGGTGACCATGGCATGCCAACCGGGATCGGAAGGGCGCGGCGTCTCGCGCAGGCAGTTCGTGGCGTCGGCGGCGGCGGTCGGCATGGGCGCCGGCGAGCGGGCCGGTGCTGCGCCGGAGCGGCCCAACGTCCTCTTCATCCTGGCGGACGACCTGGGATGGATGGACAGCGCGCTCTACGGCAGCCGCTTCTACCGCACACCCAACCTGGCGCGGCTGGCCGCCCGGGGCATGATGTTCACGCAGGCCTACTCGGCCAACCCGCTCTGCTCGCCCACGCGGGCCAGCCTGATGACGGGCCAGTACCCCTGCCGCCTCCGCTTCACCACGCCTGCGGGGCACCTGCAGCAGGTCGTGCTGGACCCCAAGCTACCCCCGCGGGCCGCGCAGGAGCAGAAGGCCGTCTGCCCGGAGACGCGTACGCGCCTGCCGCTGGAATACCACACCATCGCGGAGGCCCTGCGCGACGCGGGCTACCGCACGGCTCACTTCGGCAAGTGGCACCTGGGATGGGACCCCTACCTGCCCACCAGCCAGGGCTTCGACCGCAACCAGCCCGGCGGCAGCTATCCCGGCCCTCCCAGCTACTTCGCGCCCTACCGCATGCCCGGCTTCGCCGACGGCCCTGCCGGCGAGCAGATCGATGACCGGCTCACCGCCGAGGCTGTGCGCTTCATCGAGGAGCCCGGCGAGGCGCCCTTCTTCCTGAACTACTGGCTCTTCTCGGTGCACGCGCCGTTCCAGGGCAAGCCGGATCTGATGGAGCAGTACAGGCCCCGCGTCGACCCGGCCAACCCGCAGAAGAGCCCCATCATGGGAGCCATGGTGGAGACCATGGACGCCTGCCTCGGCAAGCTGCTGGACGCGCTGGACCGGACAGGCAAGGCCGCGAACACCCTGGTGGTCTTCATGTCCGACAACGGCGGCAACATGTATGATCGGCCCGAGGGCGTGACGCCCACCAGCAACGCGCCTCTCCGGGGCGGCAAGGCGACCATCTACGAGGGTGGGACCCGCGTGCCGCTACTCGTCGCGTGGCCGGGCAAGGTGAGGCCAGGGAGCCGATCCGAAGAGGTCGTCTCCAGCATCGACTGGTACCCGACGCTGCTCGCGTCCTGCGGCGCCCGCGGCAAGCGGGGCCAGGCGATGGACGGCGTAAGCCTGCTCCCCGCGCTGGCAGGGCGCAAGCTCCGGCGCGAGGCGCTCTTCTGCCACTTCCCGCACTACGTGCCCGCCACGGGCAACCTGCCCTCGACCTGGGTGCGACAGGGCGACTGGAAACTGATCCGCTTCTACGCCGACGGGCCGAAGCAGGAGGACCGGTTCGAGCTATACAACCTCCGCGAAGATGTGGGCGAGACGCGCGACCTGGCGGTCCAGCACCCCGACCGCGTGCAGAAGATGAATGCGCTCATCGACCGCCACCTGCGCGGTACCGACGCCCTCGTGCCGAAGCCGAACCCGGCCTACCGGGCGCCGGTGGCGGGCTGGTACGGCAACCCGAATGCCGACCTGGCGGTGCAGGGCGGGGCTCTGGTGGTCGAGTGCAGCGGCGGCGATCCGTCTATGACGACCCGACAGGTTCCTGAGCAGCCCGGCCCGTTTGTGCTCGAGCTACGGATGCGCTCGCGGTCGACCGGGCAGGGCCAGGCGCTCTGGGCCACCGAAGCCCAGCCCGGCTTCGCCCGCCCACGATCGGTCTTCTTCACCGTGACGCACGACGGCGAGTGGTACGACTACCAGGTGGCGCTACCGGTGGCCACGGCCATCAGGAGCCTGCGGCTGGACCCATGCATGGCGCCTGGCCGCGTGGAAATCGCCCACATCCGGCTCCTGTCCCGCACCGGGGCCGTGGCGCACGAGTGGAGGTGGTAGCCTCGGTCAGAACTTTAGATCCTTGCCGCGCGTCTGGAGCGTCACCCGGCAGCGCGGCGGCGTGGAGGGGTTCTCGCGGCAGCTGAACGTGACCTCGTTGGCGCCGGACTGCAGCGTCGGCGCCTCGCCCGTCGGCTCCACCTGGCGGAGCGGCTTGCCGGAAGGGCTGTAGACCCGCGCCGGCTTGCCGGGCTCGTACTCCAGCCACTGGCCGCTTTGAAGCTCCACCGGGAAGGTGAGGGTGCGGCCGGCGACCGTGACCGAGGGATAGGTGACCACGCCGTCGACCAGCGGCAGCGCCTCCACGGCGCCGATCACCACCTCGGTCTCGCCGTTCGCAGGTACGTTGTTCAGCCAGACGCCGAGAGCCCCGATGCTGCCGTAGACCACCCAGGGGTGGTAGAGCTTGTATGCGGCGCCGAAGGCGGCGGTGCGGTTCGTCTCCCACGTGGCGCGATCGGCGGCGTAGGGCCAGGCGACGGTGCTGAGCCGCTCGCTCTCGGGCTCCGGCAACTCCACCCTGCGCCAGCCGGTGAAGTCGAGCCTCACGTAGCGCTCGGCCGCGCCGGGCGTGACGTTCTCCGGGCTGCGTAGCTGCAGGTTGAGGACGGCGCCCTTGCCGTCGCCGTGGACCCAGACGCCCAGCGCCTTGTGCGTCAGGTCGATGGCCGGGTTGAAGAGGCGCTCCACCATGCCCCAGGCGCCGTTGGAGGCCGCCGTGGCGTTCTTCGCCGTCAGCCGCACGGCGCCCTCGGCGGCTGGACCTGGACCAACGCCGACCGTTAGCGTCACGCCGGGGGCGCACTTCGGCGTGGTGAGGCTGCCCAGTGTGGCGGCCGAGAGCAGGCGGTTGGGGTCCTTGTTCGGTCCGACCTGCAGGAGCGCCTCGATGCGGACACGGGCGGGTTGCGCAGGGAAGGGACTGGCCACGCGCCACGCCGCCTTCGGTCCCTCCACCGTGCGCTTGGCGTAGGAGACCGGCGCGAAGGCGCGCTTGCCGGGCTTGCCGTCGACCAGCGTGAACTCGGCCCTCGGCTCGCCCAGCCTGCGACGGAGGGCGGGCGGCGCCGCGCCGGTGCGTCGGATCTCCTCGTAGCGCCGGATCAGCTCGGCGTGCCGCTGGAGCCCCTCCGCCTCGGCCAGCACCTCGGGGCTGAAGCCCATCATCGCCACGCCCGCGTCGTCGGCCACCGCCTTGCAGAGCAGGTACTCCAGGTCATCCGGCATGGTGCGGTCGGGCTGAACACCGTCCCAGCCGAAGATGGACCACCAGCCCAGCTGCGACGGCAGGAACATGCGGGTGTTGGCGCGGTTCACCACTCGGTGCATGTCCACGAACTCCTTGACGCCGGTGCGGGGGCAGTCCCACGCCCCCATGCGCGACCGGACGCACCAGAGGTGATGGTGGAAGGTGCTCATCTCCATGATGGCCGGCCGCTGGAGCCGCTTGCACAGCTCGAAGACGAACTTGGAGCCGTAGTGCCACGCCCACTCGCCGCCGGCAAGGATGAAGGAGCCGTCCAGCGCGTCGAGGTAGATCATGTCGAAACCGCACTCGTTGTACATGCGGGCCGTGTTGTCGGCGACCTCGGTGAAGAGCGTGCTGTCGGGATCGGGCAGGAAGAGGCCGAAGAGCTCCTTCAGATGGTCGGCCTTGTCACCGGCGGCGTGGGCCGCGGACTTCGTGCCCAGCGCACCGCGGGTGCAGCCGGTGAAGCGCCAGGGCGGCGACTGGCTCGCCGCGGTGAAGGTGATCAGCTCGTCGCCGATGCGCAGCGTGGCGCTGTTGGGCACGAAGAAGCCCGTGGTGGCGTTCAGCCCCTGCGTGCTCTCGGCGACTGTCACCGTATCGGCATCGGCCGTGAGCGGCTCCGCCAGGGTCAGCGTCCGGGCGAAAGCCAGCCGCTTGTCGGGCACGGGCGTGACGTAGGGCGACTTCTTGTCGATGAAGAAGGCGTAGGTGTGCAGGCCCGCCTGAAGCCCCTGGGCGTGGAGGCCGTCGATCACCGCCTTCAGGTCGGCGCGTCCGCGCGGGTAGAGCTTGGGGCTGGGCGCGAAGTCGCCGAACCGGAAGGACTCCCCGCCGTGGAAGTCGATCTGTGTGGCGCCCACTGCCCGCGCCGTCGCCACCCACTTCGGCACGTCGGCCACGCCCAGGCCGTTGTGGTTGAAGAGGTAGGAGGCTCGCGTGGCCCGGGCGTCCATGGCCCAGGGGCCGCCGACCGACGAGTGCGGCAGGTCCGGCGCGGCGGAGACGGTGCGCTTGAGCTGGGCCCGCAGACCGCCCGTGGGGCCCGCCACCAGCGCGGCGGACGCGCCCTGGATGCCCAGCCGGGCGTAGGCGTGGGCGCCGAGCTCGTTGGCCGGGCCGGGCAACGGCAGCACGTTCGTCCGCACGTTGAGCGCCAGAGCGCAGGCGGCGAAGGGTTCGTCTTTCTCTGGGTCCAGCGTCAGCGGGGCGTTGGCGAAGGTGAACTCGTCGGCGTCGCCTCGCCAGCGCTCCACGGTGAAGACAATGGCATCGGGCCTCGTGACGACGGACAGCACGGCCTGCGCGCCGCCGGGGAAATCCAGCGTCAGCTTGCCGTCTGCCATCGCCACCCGATCCGGCGTGAGGCCCCGGTCGCCCTTGCGCGCCACGGCGAACCAGGAGGTCGGCTCGCGCCGCATGATCTCCATGCCTGAGCGCCTGGCCCAGATGCCCAGGTTGCGGCCGTCGCGCCCAATGATCCATCGAACGTGGGCGTTCTCGATGCGAATGGCGCCGGCGGGCAGGGCAGGCGGCGCGGCTGCGAGCATGAGGGCGGCGGCAAGGCTGAATGCAGGCATGGGCGGTTCTCCTGGGTCGTAAGTTAGGCGGCGGCGGCGGAGTGTCCTTCGAGAGCCATGGCAGTCTGGGCCGTGCGGCCGGCAAGGCCACGCCTACGACGGAGTTGTCGTTGCTGACGGCCACCCTCAGTCCGAGCGCTTGTGGAACTGGCGGGCTGCGGCTGCCAGGAGCAGCAACGAGAGGGCGCAGAGCGGCACGATTTGGTCGAGGAGGGTCCAGGCATCGCTGCCTCGCAGGAAGACGGCTCGGCTGATCACGATGAAATAGCGCGCCGGAAGGGCGTAGGTGACCACCTGGAGGGCGTCGGGCATGTTCTCGATGGGGAACATGAAGCCTGAGAGCAGCATGTTGGGCATGAAGAAGAAGGCCGTCAGGTACTGCGCCTGCTGCTGCGTGCGGCTGGTGACGCTGATGAGGAGCCCCAGGCCCACCTGCGCCACGAGGTAGACGCCCGTAAGGAGCGCCAAGAGGCCGAGGCTTCCCCGCAGCGGCACGTGGAAGACGAGGGCATTGACGACCAGGATGGCCGTCAGGTTCACGTAGCCTACCGCCAGATAGGGAAGCATCTTGCCAAGCATGAGTTCCCAGGCCCTGAGCGGCGTGACGAGGAGTTGCTCCATGGTGCCGATCTCGCGCTCCCGCACGATGCACATGGACGAGAGCGAGGTGGCGACCAGACCCATGACGATGGCCATGACGCCGGGGATCATGAAGAGCGCGCTCTCCAGGCCGGGGTTGTACCAGAGCCGGAGGCGCGGCTCCAGTCCGCCGGCCGTGGGCCTGAAGGCGCCCAGCCTTGCAAGGCGATTCTCGAGCAGCACAGCCGAGCGCGTCTGCGCGAGCCTGCCCAGGTAGCCGGACGCTACGGAGCCCGCGTTGGCGTCCGATCCATCGAGGAGGGCCTGTACCACGGCGGTCCGGCCTCGGGCGATGTCGCGCTGGTAGCCGGGCGGTATGACCAGGGCGATCTTGGCCGCGCCCGTGTCCAGCGCGCGGCCGGCGCCGCGCAGGTCCGGCACATCGCCCCGGTACCGGAAGTACTCCGAGCCCTGCACCATGCGGATGAGTTGGCGGCTCTCGCTGGAGCGGTCCATGTCGCACACCACCAGCTCGAGCCGCTTGATATCGGTGCTCACCGCGAAGCCGAAGAGCAGTAGCTGGATCACGGGAACGGCGAACATGAACGGCAGGATGCGCCTGTCGCGGCGGACCTGGCGGAACTCCTTGAGGGCGACATCGCGGACGCTCATCTCACAGCCTCTTCTTGAAGGCCCGGATGCTGGCCGTCATCAGCAGCAGGCCCATGCATCCCAGCGCCGCCAGGTTGGGCCAGAGCTCGGCCATGCCGGAACCCTTAAGGAAGACGCCGCGGACGAGCGCAAGGAAGTAGCGGGCGGGAACGATGGTGGTGAACGCCTGCACCACGGGCGGCATGCTGCCGATGGGAAAGTAGAAGCCGGACAGGAGGATGCTCGGCACCATGGTGACCATGATGGCCGCAACCATGGCCGCCTGCTGCGACGGGATCGCCGACGAGATGAGCAGGCCCAGGCCCAGCGAGGACATGAGGAAGAGCGCCGAGCCGCCCGCCAGTAGCCAGAGGCTCCCGCGCAGGGGGACGCCGAACCAGGCGCGCCCCAGCGCCACCACGATGACCACGTCGAGGCAGGCCACCAGCGCGTAGGCGGCGATCTTGCCGAGCATCAATTCCCAGGGGCGGAGCGGCGAGGCGATCAGCTGCTCGATGGTCCCGCGCTCGCGCTCCCGCGAGATCGTGCCGGAGGTGAGGAGCGCAGAGGTCATCATCATGATCACGGCGATGAGGCCCGGAACGATGTAGTTCATGTTCCGGAGTTCTTCGTTGTACCAGACGCGCGTCCGGAGGTCCAGTGGGGGGATACCCTGCGCCCGGAAGCCCATGCCGGCCTTACGCAGGCGCGTGACGATGCGCGCCGACGACCAGGTTCGTGCCACCGATTCCACGTAGCCGCCGGCGACGCCCGCCGTGGTGGGGTCGCTGCCGTCCAGCAGGCACTGGACGGCGACGGCGCGGCCGCCCGCCATGCGCCGGGCGAAGTCGGCGGGGATCACGAGGACCATCTTCACGCGGCGACCGTCCAGCTCGGCGCAGGCGTCGGCGTAGCGGTCGGTCCGGTAGGCGGCGGTGAAGTAGCCCGACCGCGTGAAGGCGCCCACCAGGTCCCGCGAGGCAGCGGTTCGCGACCAGTCGACCACCGCCATGCGGATGTCCCGCACGTCGCCGGAGACGCCGTAGCCGTACAGGATGAGCATCACCACCGGGAGCAGCAGGGCCACGCCCAGCGACCGGGGGTCGCGGGCGATCTGGATGAGCTCCTTGTGCATGATGGCCTCGGCCCGCGACCGTATGCGGGCCGGTCCGTGGCGGCCCAAGGGCTGCCTCCTATTCTGTGCGGCCTGATGCTACTCCAGCGTCACCCAGACGGCCTTCTGCGCCGGGATCGTCACCTTCACCCGGACGGCGCCGGAGGCGTCGGCCTTCACCGTGGCAGCGCGGCCCGTGCCGACCCGCACCCGTGCCTTGCCGGCGAGCCCGGTGTAACGGAGCGGCAGCGCGACCTCGCGGGTGATGGCCAGCGTCAGGGGATTGTAGAGCATGGCCAGCCCCTTGGTGGGCAGGGCCGGGTTCACGTGGAGGATGCCGTCCCAGTCGCGGCCGTCGGCCCGGCGCAGGTGGATGACGTCCGACTCCAGGATGGCGCGATGCTCCTTGAACCAGGCGACCCACTTGCGCACGACGGCCTTGGTCTGCGGCGCGTCAAAGAGCCGCGGGCCGCGGTAGCAGGCCTGGGCGCCGAATCCGAGGTTGTTGGCCAGGTGCGCCTCGTAGTGGTCCAGATGCTCCTTCAGCGGCTCGATGGTCGCCGCGTCGCCGCCGCCCTGGTACTGCACCAGCGGCACGAACATCCAGCCCATGGTGGGGGTCTTCTCCCACGTGCCGTCGTAGAGGTTGTGGCGGCCCAGGACGATCTGCCGGGCGCGGGGCAACGACCAGTTCACCTCGCGGTAGCCCATGCCCGTCTTGTTGGAGCCCTGCAGCATGTACCAGTCCGGCACGTTGAGGTAGATGCCCCGGCTCCGGCACCAGTGGTAGAACTCCTGGATGAGGGCGTACTGCGACTGCACCGAGTCGTCCAGCCCCTTGTGCCCGATGTGCATGGTGGAGGCGCAGACATCGCCGGGGTAGCTGCCGTCATGCTCGAGCAGGTCGAAGCCCGTGCCGGTCAGGAATGCCTTTACGTGCTCGAAGTACTGGCGGCCCCAGGCGCTCTGCAGGCATGGCGAGTAGCCGAAGACGGCGCCGTCGGTCTTGCCCGTTTTCGGGCTCACCACGTCCACATCGGGGCCGATGCTCCGGCTGGCGAGCAGCGAGTAGCCGCCGATGCGAAGGCCCTTGGAATGGGCGTAGTCGGCATACTCCTTGAAGCGCTTGATGTTGGGCTCGGAGGCGTCCTCCATGTTCAGGCCGCTGCCGAAGCTGAAGATGACCATCTCGAAGCCCACTTCGGCGGCCTGGTCGATGGCGGTCTTCACCACGTTGGGGTCCACCGAGGTGAGGTGGAGCATCAGCGGGTTGTCGGCGGTCCACGGCGCCAGCGCGCGATACATGCGCCGAACGGCCAGGCCCTTGCGCTCGCGATCGTCGCTGTCCAGTACCAGCTCGTAGGCGCGGTGCGTGTCGTAGGAGCCGCCGGGCGGGATGGTGACGTCGGGGCCCAGCGCCGGCCCGCACTCGAGTACGCAGGGCGTGGTGAGCGTGTAGTTCACCTGCGAGGTGTAGGCCGGGTCGAGAACCCAGCGCGCCATCTTGTTGGCGTTCATGGCCGTGTCGCCGCCGCACATGAAGTCGCCGGCGACGTAGACGGGCGGGTACGTCCACCGCCCCTGGTCGCCTACAGCCGACTCGCCTTCAACGGCCGCCAACTGCTCCACGGAGTAGGCGTTGAGCGTGATCGGCGCCTTGGATCCGTTGCGTACCGTGAACCAGCGGGCGGTGACGGGCATCGCGTCGTACATCTCGGTGTGCGAGACGACCTCGACGCCCTGGGGCAGGCTCGGCGGCGCCGCGAAGCGGAGGTGTACGGCGATGCCCGGCGGGGGCCACGGGACGTCGGGTAGCGCACCCGTGCGCTTCCAGGCGAAGCGCTGAGCCGTGGGCCGGTTGGTGGCGTCCACGAACCGGAACGCATCCGGGTCGGCCTTCATGTCGGCGATCCACTCAGGAAGCATGTAGCCGCGCTCCGGCTGTCCCACCAGGCCGCCCACGGCCACCTTGGCGCCGTTGATCACCACCCAGCCCTCGGACGAGGCGGTGCGGAGTAGCGAGGCGCCGGTCATCAGGCTGTCCAGCGCAACGGTGGCGGCGTTGGGGCCCAGGCGCCAGACGCGGCGGATGAGGCCGTTGTGGAGGACTACCTCCTTGCCGTCGGCCGAACGGTCGGCGCGGGCCATCTCGGCGGGCGGGCGGACGAGCCAGTCAGTGGGCGGACCGGCGGATGCAGGCGAGACGGCGAGGGCTGTTGTTGTGGTCATGGCAAACGCTCCAAGGAGGCGGCCGGTCAGGCGCGTCCTCTGCCGGCGGGTACTCATGCACATGGGAGGCTCCATTGGCCGCCCGTGTCGGCAGGCGGCAGTGAGTTCAGTATACGCCGCGACCGGCAGCGCGGGGGTGGGCCGCGGCACGGGACCTATGGGACGCATGCGGCGAATAGGCCGCTCAGCCCTTGGAGTGGCCCAGGGCGTGGCAACGGCTGCACAGCTTCTCTTTCGTGGCGCAGAGCAGATTGGGGCGGGCGGCCTCGTGCGGGTCGTGGCACATGGCGCAACGGCGGAGCGGCTCGGTGACGTGCTTGTGGATGGTCTGCACTGCCGCGTCGTCGTGGCATCCAGCGCAGGCGCCGGGAGTGCCGGCGTCGCCGAGGAGGCCCTGGGTCACGGTGTGGCACCCGGAGCAGGTGGCCGATGCCGGCTTCGGGTGCGCCACTGCGAGAGCGAGGCCCTTCGCGGCGGCGGCGTTCACCGTCAGCGCCAGGCTCCGGCCCGCCGCCTGAAGCGTATGCTTGCCCGCCGCCGCGACGGGCGCGGCCAGCCACAGATCCATCGCGGACCGATCGCCCAGCAGGTCGGAGGTGCGCTGGAGGGGCGTGGGGGCGGTCCACGCGGGGTCGAACGCCATGCGGCTCAGGCGCAGCGGCTTGCCGTCCCAGGCGGCCGAGGGCATGGGGGCGCCCTTGGGCGCGGCCAGCAGAACCCGAACGGGCCCGGGCTTGCGGACGGTCCCGGCCAGGGGGTACAGGAGCTTCACCGCGGACGGGGCCGGGGGCGCGGCCAGGGTCGCCGCCACCAGCAACGCCGACGAGGCGCAACAGGCGGCCAGGAGCGCCGGGCTCCTCACGCCGTTCGACCGTACTTGCGGAGCAGGGCGATGTTCTGGCCCACCTCGTCCTTGTACTTGGGCCACATGCCGACGATGATGGCGTCGCTCTTCTTGATGCGCGAGAGGGCGTACTGGAACGCCTCCTCCACCGAGTAGTCCGAGTCGCAGAGCCGCCCCGCACCTAGTATCTTGAAGGCGAGGCAGGGCTTCTTCACCTGGCGGATCACGTCGAGCATCCGATCGCGGTCGCCGTCCAGGAAGGGTTCGCCCAGCGGCGCGGATCCGAGCTTGGCGCGGATCTCTTCAGCCGGGCGGGTGACGTAGTAGAGGCAGCACTGGTAGAGATCGGCTTCCCAGCCATGGTCCTCGGCATACTTGATGCAGTCCGGGTTGTGCGCCGAGATGCCCGCCGGAATGCCCAGCGTATCATGGACGCGCTTCACGAAGTCGTGTACCTGCTCCTGCTTGCCGGCACGGAAGAGCGTGTCGGTGACGTTGCCGTGATGTACGTACCAGATCGGCTTGTACTCCAGAAGGTCCTTGGATATCTTCCCGCCCTCCTCGAGCTGGCCGAGGAAGTAGGGGCGTATCTTCGAGCCCTGCGCCCAGAGCTGCTTGAGGGCCTTGCGCGGCTTGTCGTCCCAGTAGCCGATCCAGACATCGAGCCCCTGCTTTTCGCAGCCGGACAGGAAGCTGACGGTCCGCTCCTGCGTGAAGTAGTCGGTCATGGCCAGCGTCATGTTGCGGGACATGTGGCTCCAGCCGCCGATGGGGTTGCACCCGACGATCATGCGCGGGATGCGCACGCCCGCGATGGTGACGTGCGGTAGCGGCGCAACCTGGGCGGCTTGCCCGACGGCGGCCTCGCCGCATGCCAGCGTCACGCCCGCGGCCACGGCGCCGGCAATGAACTCCCGGCGGCTGGCTTCACCCATGCGGCCCTCGCCGTCGTGCATCATCTCCGAACTCATGCGCATCTCCCTTGCCGGCCATTGCGGCCCGGCAACAGTGTAGGTGATGCGGCGGCGGGCGGTCAATGGATGGCCAGGCATCGGTAGCTCAGATCAGAGAGACCAGTCTGCCGCGTATCCAGTCAGCCAGATCGGTCTCGCTGAGAACGCCTGAGGCGGCCTGGAGCCAGGTCTCCACCTTGTCGGCCTGCGTGGCAACAATGTCCACGCCGTTGCAGATCAGAAACGTCCTGCAGGCCACAAGCGAGGTACGCTTGTTGCCGTCGGCGAACGGGTGGTTGCGGACAATACCGTACGCATAGGCGGCCGCTAGGCTCGCTAGATCAGGAGGCGGATCGGCGTACGCAAGCTGGTTCCGTGGCCGTTCCAGCGCCGACCTGAGCAGGTCGACACTGCGCGCTCCGGCCAAGCCGCCGTGCTCGGCAAGCAGGCGCCGGTGCATTGCCAGCACAACGTCTTCGCGTAGCCATCGCGGCTCGGGCGGCGGCTCCGTTGGTGGCACGCCGCCTACTCGGCGAGCAGGCGAAGCGCGTCGCGGTCCTCGCGCATGACGCGTTCGGCTACATCCATCTGCTCCGCGAACTCTGGATCGTACGGCGTAAGCTCGAAACCCATGGGCGTCTCTACGACGTACAGGGTATCGCCACGACCGACCCTGAGCCGATCCAGCAGCGTGCGCGGTAGAACCACACCCGTTGAGTTGCCGATCGTCGTCAGCCTGAGCTTCGTCACGGGCCAATCCTCCTTCGAGCTACGGCGTTGCAACACGTATTATAACAGACGCCGATCCGCTCTTCGCGGCCCGGCTGTGCCCTCGGCGGGGGGCGACCTCGGCGCTATCCGGTACCATGGTATCGCCATGAACGCAGCATCTTCGGGCTCCCTGCCTCCCCTCACCCGCCGCGCCCTGCTGCTTGGGTCCGCGGCTGCGGCGGCATCGGGCCCCGGCTTGCTCACACGCGAAAGGAGAGCCATGGGCGACACCTCTGCCGACTTCCTTGGCCACCGCTACCTGACCTTCAACTCGGTGATCCGCGTGAACCAGATCGAGGTCACCCGCGACCGCACCGAGGGGGCGGACGAGGCCGCCGCCCACACGCCGGAGAACGTCCAGGCGCTGCGGGACGCCTTCGAGCGGGGCTGGCCCGGCGGGCGCATGACATGGGCCTTCAGTTGGCGGGCACTGAGCGACCCGCGCCCCAACTACGTGGCCATCCGCGAGATGGTGGCGGGCTTCCACGCGGAGCATGGCGACGACGTCACCTTCATACCCGGCGGCTTCTTCGCGAACGCCTACGGCGCCCGCGAGCAGGTGAGCCGCGACCTGCACGAGGCGCTCGCCAGGGTCTCGGAGATCGTGGGTGGAGGCTTCCGCCCCTCCAGCGTGGTGGCGGGTTTCATGGCTGCGGAGAACCAGCGCCGGCTGGCCGCCGAGGAGCGCGTCCATGTCTGCCAAGGCAGCATCTGGAGCCAGTACGCCATCGACAACCAGGACGGCGACGGTTCAGTCTGCTACCCCTACTACCCCTCGACCGAGCACTTCTGCAAGCCGGCCCAGGGCAAGGCCGACTTCATCGACTGCGTGAACCTGGACGGCTGGACCTGCGACTTCCTGGCGGCGCGACGGGAAGGCTTCCGCGACGGCTTCAACAGCCGCATGGGCGTCGGCCCCATCGAGACGGTGGGCGCCTACGGTCCGGAGGTCGGCGTGAAGCAGATGCTGGCGACCACGGCGGCGCACTTCGATGACGGCTTCGACCTGAACCGCTTCGGATGGGTAACGAACTGCTGGGAAGCCTCGCTCGTCCCGCTCTTCGGGCACCTCAACGCGCTGACCCACTGGCTGTCGGAGATCCGCCGCCGGTGGTCCGGCGCGCGTTCCGTCACACAGGGCGAGTTCGGGTTGGCCTGGCGCCGCCAGTTCCCTAGCAACGACCGCATCGACTACCGGTTTCGGCAGCGCGGCAGCGGGATCGGCGGGTCGGACCCGAACATGGAGGTCCGCTGGTACATGAACAAGGCGTTCCGGCTGGCCCTGCTGCGCGACTGGCAGGCCGGTGGCCCGGCCCACATCATTGACTACACGCGCTACGACTTGCCGGCCCACGAACCGAAGGACGCCACGCGCCGCTGGAGCCTCATGGGCCAGATCAACCAGAAGCAGACCCGCCCGCAGGACAAGCCGGTGCGGCTTTCCGAGCTACCACCGCGCGACCGCGAGGCCATCATCCACCGGTAGCCGGAGCTGGCCCGCGAGTAGGGCGAGCGCCGACGCTCAGGCGGAGCCCAGCGCGAAGGCGAACTGGACCGGCTCCATCATAGCGAGTTCGGGCGCCAGTTCGCGTGCCCGGCGTCGATCCGGCGATAGTTCAGAGCGCAAGTCGAGGAGGTCGCGGTCGCGGCTTACCAGGTACGTCGCGACCGCCCCGCCCAGCGACTGCGGCTGATTGGGGGTTAGCCGCCTGTGCGCTGAGACGGCTTGCGTGCTGAGGTCCATAGACGGGTGATGCCGCGCCGATGGGCGATCGCTGTGCCGACGACGAATGCCGATGCCAGCGCCAGAAGCAGGCAGCCGTTGACCACTCGCTGTTGCCAACTCACAATGCCGTTGCCGTGGCGGTGGTCTATGAGCACCACGCGGGGATCCAATTGGTACTTTGCGCCGTAACAGAGAAGCGCACCGAGCGCACCGATGATGACCGTATCGGACAATCCGGGCCGAATGCGCTCAAGGCCGTCTGCCCACTCCAAACAGATCACGCTGCTGTAGACCGACCAAATCATATCAGTTATCCGCTTGAGACACGTCAGCATCGGTTCAGACTTCCACCGTGTGGGCAGGACGACGTACTCGCCTCTACGGGCGCGGCTCAAGCCAGCCCTGGCTCTTGAGCCATTCGTCGACACGCTTGGGCCAGGTGGCGGCGGGTCCGGCACTGGCCCGGAGGCCGTAGCCGTGGCCGCCCCTGGGGTAGACGTGCAGCTCCGCTGGGACGCCGGCGGCCTTCAGGGCCAGGGCGTACCCGATGGCGTTCTCCACCCGGATCGGGTCGTCCAGCGCCATGGAGAGGAAGGCCGGCGGCGTCTCGGCGTCGATCTTCAGCTCCGGCGCCAGCTTCGTGACCTCGCGCTCCTTGATGAGGTAGGCCGGGTAGATGAGCACGCTGAAGTCGGGCCGGCAGCTCTCGGTGTCGGCTGCGTCGACGTGCGGGTATGTCCTCTGGCGGTAGTCCGTAGAGAGCATGGCCGAGAGGTGCCCGCCCGCCGAGAAGCCCAGCACGCCTACGCGGCGCGGATCGATGCCCCACTCTGCGGCGTGCTTCCGAACGATGCCCATGGCCCGTTGCGCGTCCTGCAGCGGCGGTGCCCAGCGGGGAAGCCCCTTTCGCGCCGGCACGCGGTACTTGAGCAAGATGCCCGTGACGCCGATGGAGTTGAGCCAGCGGCAGACCTCGGCGCCCTCGTGGCCGGCGGCCAGGATGCTGTAGCCGCCTCCGGGGCAGACCAGAATGGCGGCGCCGTTGCTCCGGCCGGGCACGGGGCGGAACACCTGCAGCG
>CAJBBX010000038.1 GCA_903951425.1 uncultured Chthonomonas sp. | reverse complement strand
CCGTTGCCGCCGTCGCCGGCTTTGACATCGATCTCGACTTGGTCGACAAACATGGGTCTCGTTTCAGCGCCGGCCACCGTGGCGGCGCACAAACAAAGAAAGGGGTGACGCTCAAGCGTCACCCCTTTCGGAACCTGGCGCCTAGACTGCGGGCGCCGCTACCTCGGCCACAACCGCAGCTTCGTGCGGGTAGACGCTAACCTTGCGGCTGCCCTTGGGCCCCTCGAACGCGACGGTGCCGTCCTTCAGTGCGAACAGCGTGTGGTCGCGGCCGAGGCCCACGTTCTTACCGGGGCGGAACGGGGTGCCGCGCTGGCGCACCAGGATCGCGCCGCAGCGCACCTCGTGCCCCGCGAATTCCTTCACGCCCAGACGCTTCGGATTGCTGTCGCGCCCGTTGCGCGAGCTTCCTACGCCCTTCTTATGTGCCATAGCAGAACTCCTTCTATGATGCGCCGGCCAAGGCCAAGGAGGGCTCTAGACCGTGATGGCTGTAACCTTCAGCATCGTGTACGGCTGTCGATGGCCGTAGTGGCGCTGCGTCCCCTTGGTCGGGCGGTAGGTGTAGCCGTGAATCTTCTTACCGAGGCCATGCTCCATGATGGTCGCCGTCACGGTGGCGCCCGGCACCACAGGCTGGCCGATCGTAACGCCGTCGCCGTCGGCGATCATGAGCACGTCCGTCAACTGCAAGGTCTCGCCGACCTCGCCCGCGAGCTTCTCAACGCTGAACACGGTCTTTTCGTTGACCCTGTACTGCTTGCCGCCTGTTCGCACTATCGCGTACACGTTGCCGTCCTCCATTCTCTACGCCGCCACGACCCTGTCTGGAGGGTCAATCACACAGGAGCGGTCCTCCGGCACCCCGGAGGAGCGCTCCCTGGCGACTTGGTGCGGCCGCCAACCTAGCGCAATGCCGCAGACAGACCAGTATTATGCGCTATCGCGCCGCTCCTGTCAACCGCGCGACGACATCGGGGCGCCTTCCGCGAAGGATCGGCGCACGCTGTCGATGCGAACCCTCAATCTGGGCTGGTTGCACCGGGTCGTGTCCTCCAGCGCCACCAGCATCCCGTCAGCCCATCCCACGCATGCCGGGGCCGGCTCCAGAGCCGACTGCGTGATGATGAGCTCCACGACCTGGCCCCGCCGCGGACCGGCCAGCCGCCGGTCGAAATCCGCGATGGTGCCGGGCGTGATGGTATGCGTCTCCACGTGTTGCTCGTGCTTGCACCGGACATAGACGGCCGCCCGGAGCTCCGACTCGAGCCGATCCACGTTGGAGCCCTGCTCCCCGATGAGGATTTCGGCCACCTCGGGGCTGCACTCGACAAGGAAGGCCTCCTTGCCCGCCTTGGCGGACCGCACGGCCTGCCGCAGTGCGTGCTCGACCTGGATGGAGACCGTCTCCGGGCTGGAGACCTTGCCGCGCCCCTGGCAGTGCGGGCAGGCGTCGGTCATGAAGCCGGCGAACGTCTCGGCTGTGCGCTTGCGGGTCATCTCCACCAGGCCCAGGGGGCTGATGTTGCTGATCTTGGTCCGGCTCCGGTCGCGGCTCAGCGCCGTCTCCAGGGTCTTGATGACCTGTTGCTTGTCGCGTGCGTTGTTCATGTCGATGAAGTCGATGACGATGATCCCACCAATGTCGCGGATGCGGAGTTGCCGAGCGATCTCGGCCGCCGCGTCCATGTTGGTGCGCAGGATCGTCTCGCCCAGGCTGTGGCCGCCCGTGAACTTTCCGCTGTTCACGTCGATCACGGTCAGGGCCTCGGTCTCATCGATGATCAGGTACCCGCCCGACTTGAGCCACACCTTGCGGCGCAGGCTCTTCTCGATCTCCGGTTCCACGCCGAACTGCTCGAAGATCGGCGTCTCTTCGGAGTAGAGCTGCAGCCGTCCGCGGAGCTTGGGTGACACCATGCCCAGCAGGTCGTGCGCCTTGGCGTACTCCACCGGGTCATTGATGACCAGGCGGCTGACGTCCGACCCGAAGATGTCGCGGAGGGTCTGGTAGATCAGCGTGAAGTCCTGATGGATCAGCGCCGGCGCCCGCGTCTTCGCGGCGTGGCCGGTGATCTGGAGCCAGAGGTTCTTCAGGAACTCCTTGTCGGCCACCAGGTCGGCTTCCGGCTTGTCCTCGGCCTCGGTGCGGATGATGATGCCGTAGCCCGGCTCGCGCATCCGCTCGCCGATCTTCTTAAGCCGGTCACGCTCCGAGCCCTCGGTGATCTTGCGGGAGACGCCCACGTTGTCCGCATCCGGCATCAGCACCAGGAAGTGCCCGGGCAGCGAGATCAGCGTGGAAACGCGGGCGCCCTTGGTGCCGCGGGGGCCCTTGGTCACTTGGACCAGGATATCCTGGCCAACCTTCAGCACCTCGTTGATGCGCTGGCGGCGTCGGCTTCCGCGTCGTAGCAGCTTTGAGTTTCGTCCCTGCCCATCGCGCCCCTTCGCATCGGCTTCGTTGTCGTCATCGTCGTCGTCGTCCTGTGCCGCGGACTCTGACGATGATTGTGTCGGCAGAACGTCGCCGACATAGAGAAAGGCGTTTCGGCCCAACCCGATGTCCACGAATGCCGCGTCCATGCCGGGCCTAATGGTGTCGACGCGCGCCTTGTAGACGTTGCCGACGACGCGCTCCTCGCGCTCAACGTGCAGTTCGGCGAGCTTACCGTCCTCCAGCACGGCGATGCGCGTTTCGCGCTCGCCGACATCGATCAAAATCTGTTTGTCGATACTAAGTCACCTCCTTCCTGTCATATTTGATCGTCTTCGGTCTCATCCAACTCCGGAGCCGCGCCGCAATGGGCGCTTCCGGAGCCGAACAGCCGCGCCCGCACGATGGCGGCAACGCGGCACTCCGGCGCATGGGCTTCCAGCAGGGCGCCCAGTTCCGAGGGTCGGACCCCGCCGTTCTGCCGCACTTCGACGATAATCCGCACTGAACCCGCCTCCGCCGATGCGGCGTGGAGGAACGGGCGGGCGTCGAACGTGATGATGCGGCGGTCCTTCTCGCGCGTCACGGGCAGCGTTGCTGCTCCCATGAGCGCCTCGGCGCCGGATTGAGCAGTCCCCTGCGGCCCGCGCACCGCCAGGGCGTACTCGGCCCGATCGTACTCGGAGAGCACCGACCCTGCGGTGGAGTTTCCCCTTGCCTCGGCTTCCAGGATTTCGAACCCGGATGGGAGGACCGAGTTGAGGCCGTCACGCACATAGTGCGCCGCCGGCGTGCTGCTCATGAGCACTACCGCCGCCTCCAGGTCGCCCGTGACGCCAACAGGCAGCGGGCTGGCGAAGGCGAGGCGGATGCGGGGATTGAAGCCCTCGGTATAGGCTACCGGCAGATCGGTCCGGCGGAACGCACGCTCGAAGGCGCGCATCACGTCCAGATGGCCAAGCCAGCGCGCCGGCTCGAGTTTGCGGTAGCGCAGCAGAACAGCGGCGGGCCTGGCGGCTCCGTCGCGCGAGGGAAGGGCTTCTACACCGGCGCCGGCGAGTGTCAGCGGAACTCCTCGGTGACCTCAAGGGGACGGACCGGGGAGCCTGATGCCAACCTCCGGTCCGAGGTCGGATATTATGATACCCGCGCTGTCGCGTGGCTCGCCCTGGTTTGCGTCGCGCGCCGACGGTTGCCGTCACCAATCGACCATGGAGTTGCCCATGCTTGCCCTGAGGCCGCGTCGCCTGGCCGTATTCGCCGTTGCCGTCGCACTCGCCTTCCAGTCTTCCGCCGCATGGGCCGGGCAGGCTTCGGCCCTGCAGGAGCGCGTGACGCGGCTACTGGCTTCGCCGAACCTGGCCGGCGGCACCCAGGGCGTGGTGGTGCGGTCGCTTCGCACGGGGAATGACCTCGTCAGCATCAATGCAGGCCTGCGTTTCATGCCTGCCAGCAACATGAAGCTCGTCACCTCGGGCGCCTATCTGAGCCTGGTGGGTACTCAGACGCCCTTCAAGACCCGTGTCGTCACGGCCGCACGACTGGATGACCGGGGCGTCCTGCACGGCGACCTGGCACTGGTGGGCGGCGGCGACCCCTTGCTCGACACCGCGGCGCTGAAGGGGCTGGCGGAGGCCGTGAAGCGCGCCGGCGTGAGTGCGGTCAGTGGCCGCATCATCGGTGACGCCTCGGTGTTCGAGGAGCAACGCTACGGCGACGGCTGGTCCTGGGACGATATGTCCTACTACTACTCCGTGCCCGTGACGGGTCTCAACGCGAACGGGAACGTGGTCCGCGTGACCGCACTGCCTGGACGGCGCGTCGGCGACCGCGTGCAGGTGACGAGGGCGCTGGCCCCGCCCTGGCAGAAGGTGCTCGTCTCGGCCAGGACGGCCGCCAAGGGCGCCGCATCGTCGCTGAACATCTGGCGCCAATTGGTACACGACGTGGTGCTCGTGGACGGTGTGCTGGCTCTGGAGGCGCCGGAGGCCGATCGGAAGCCCGAGCCCATCTCCGTGGAGGATCCGCCGCGCTACGCCGCCTGGCTTTTTCGCAAGTGCCTGGTCGAGGCCGGCGTGATGGTGTCAGGAGGATGGGCCGCCGCAGGCGCGCCCAAGAACGGCCGGACGCTGGCTGAGCATGTCGGCGCCGCGGCGGACGACTTGATGAAGAGCCTGAACAAGCCAAGCGACAACCTGGTGGCTGAGTGCCTTCTGCGACAGATCGGCCGCGTGAAGGGCAAGGCAGGCTCAGCCGTGGCGGGTCGCACCGCGGCGGCCGAGTGGTTGAAGTCGATCGGGGTCCTTGACCGTGACGTGGCGATTTTTGACGGCTCCGGCCTGTCCCGCCAGGACCTGGTGACGCCACGTGCCATCGCGACGCTGCTGCGGCACATGCACGGCGCGGCATCGGCGTCGGCTTTTGTCGACTCGCTGCCGATCGCCGGGGTGGATGGGTCGCTCCGCAACCGCATGAAGGGGACGCCGGCCCAGGCCAACTGCCGCGCAAAGACGGGCTACGTTATGCACGCCAGCTCGCTATCGGGCTACGTGACCGCCGCCGACGGCGAGCCGCTGGTCTTCTCCATCCTGATGAACCACCATAACGTGCGCAATGCCCAGGCCATGGCCGTGCAGGACGAGATCGTGCTGGAACTGGCCCGCGCCACGGGACTGGGAGGGCAGTAGCCCCCCCCGGATCAGGCGATTTCCAGCATGCGCTCCAGTGCGGCCCGTGCGTGGGGCTTCACGTCGGGCGGGACCGCGATGCGGTTCACCACGCGCCCGCCCGCCAGATTGTCCAGCACCCAGGCGAGGTACCGCGGGTGGATGCGGTACATGGTGGAACAGGGACAGACCACCGGGTCGAGGCAGAAGACGGTGCGGTCCGGGAAGCGCTCGGCGAGCCGATGCACCAGGTTGATCTCAGTCCCCACGCCCCAGATGCTGCCCGGCTCCGACGCGGTGATCGCGGCCACGATGGCCTCGGTAGAGCCGTTGTGGTCGGCGGCGCGGACGACGTCCAGCGTGCACTCCGGGTGGACGATGACCCGTACGCCCGGGTGCGCAGCCCGCGCCTGCTCGATCTGCTCGACGGTGAAGCGCATATGGACGGAGCAGTGGCCCTTCCAGAGGATCAGCGTCGAGGCGGCGAGCTGCTCAGCCGTGTTGCCGCCTACGGGTAGGGCGGGGTCCCACATGGTCATGTCTTGCTGGGCGTCGAGGCCCATGGCCACGCCGGTGTTCCGCGCCAGGTGCTGGTCCGGGAAGAAGAGCACGCGCCGGCCCTGTGTCAGGGCCCACTCCAGCACCTGCCGTGCGTTGGACGAAGTGCAGCAGGCGCCGCCATGCCGCCCCACGAAGGCCTTGATGGCCGCGGTGGAGTTCACGTAGGTGACCGGCACGACGTCCTCCGCACCGCCGTTGGCCTCGATCTCGCTCCAGGCACGCTCCACCTGTCCGATGCCCGCCATGTCCGCCATGGAGCACCCTGCCGAGAGGTTGGGCAGGATGACCGTCTGGTCGTCCGATGTGAGTATGTCGGCCGACTCGGCCATGAAGTGGACGCCGCAGAAGACCACGGTGGGCCACGAGCCCGAGGCGGCCACGCGGGAGAGCTTGAAGCTGTCGCCGATATGGTCGGCCCAGCCGATGATCTCGTCGCGCTGGTAGTGGTGCCCGAGGATGACCACCGCATCGCCTAGCGCCTGCCGCGCCTTGGCGATGGCACCGAAGGCCTCGGCGGGCGAGAGGCCGGAGTAGTTGGGCGGTAAGGGTGGTTGGAACATGGCTAGCTCCCGTCGGCGTCGCCGACCCCATAGGCTGGGCGGCATCGCTCGATCTCAACGCCGGCCAGGCGGGCGGGCGTCGGCATGGGCGGGTTCAGCTTGGCCACGCGGAGTCTCACCCGCGTGCAGCCGCTCAGTGCCAGTAGCCGCTGCGCCAGCCGTTCGGCGAGCGTCTCCACGAGGCGGCAGGGAGTGCGGCAGGCCTCGTCCACGAGGGTCTGCGCCACCAGGCCGTAGTCGACGGTCTTGCCCAGGTCGTCGTCCAGGGCCGCGGGCCGAAGGTCGAGCCATAGCGAGACGTCTGCCGTGAACCGGTGCCCCAGGCGCTGCTCCTCGGCGGAGACACCGTGGTACGCATAGAACTCAATGCCTTCTACGAAGATGCGGTCCGGTTTGGCGTTCATCGAGGCGTTGCCCCATAGAAACAGCAAGCCGCGCACCCCAGAGGGCGCGCGGCTGAGGGGGATGGCTCCCCGTGGTAGATTCGAACTACCAACATTTCGGTTAACAGCCGAACGCTCTGCCATTGAGCTAACGGGGAACGGTAGTGGTGACCCACGACGTGGGGATTATACCCCGCCCCCACGCGGGGCTGTCAACGTCTTCGGCAGGCATCGTGCGGCGCTCGACTTCATCGTGCCGCGCTACTGCCGCAGGATCATGGGAATGAGCTGCGCGAGCACGATCTTGGCGATGATGGCCACGGGGTACATGCCGGCGAAGGCCACCGCCTGCGAGTCGGTGTCGGCCAGAGCAGTGGCCGCGCTCAGGCCGGGGGAACTGGTCATGACGCCGCCCAGCGCCCCGGCGGCCGTGAGCAGGTTCCACCTGAGCACCCGAAGCATCATGAAGAGCGCCGTGCCCACGCCCACCAGCGTCACCGTCGCGCCTGCTAGCACTATCTGCGGCCCCGCCTCCCGCACGACGGCGGCGAAGTGCTGCCCGGCCTCCAGCCCGGCACCCGCCAGGAAGATGACCAGCCCCAGTTCACGGGCCAGCAGTTTGGCAGCGGTGGGCACATAGACGCGCCATTTGCCGATGTGCCCGAAGTGGCCCAGCGCCAGGGCGACGATGAAGGCCCCTCCGCCTGCGCCCAGCCGCGTCTGCAGTCCGCCCGGCATGGGCAGTGGCAGCATCCCGACCACGGCGCCTAGCGCGATGCCCAGCACGAAGGGGACCAGGCTGGTCTCGTCCAGCCGCCGCTCTTCCTGCCCGACGGCCTCCTGGAAGGCTGCCACGCCGGACCGCGCGCCAACCACGCGCAGCGTGTCTCCTGGCTCGATCTCCAGGCTTCCAGCGGGCGTGAACTCCAGCCCCTCGCGGCGAACGCGGGTGACCACCACGCCGTAGGCGCCGGCCGGGTCCAGGTCGCCCAGCCGCTTGCCGAAGGCCGCGGGCCGGCTTACCACGATGTCCTCGGCCGTGACGAGGCCGGTGGGATCATCCATAGGCTCTTCCACACGCGCTCCCAGCACCGCCTCCAGCTTGGCATGCTCGGTATCCACCGCAACCGCCATGATAACGTCGCGCAGTTGGATGGTCAGCGCCGGGGTCACGGGCACCACCGTCCCCTCACGCTTGAGCCGCGAGTAGGAGGCGTCGACCAGCTTGGCTTCCTGCAGTTGCGCTACGGTGCGGCCGGCCACGTTGGGGTTCGTGACGCGGTACGCCACGGCGCGCAGGGAGGGCGAGAGGGCCTCGGCGTCCGAACGCGCATGGGCGATCGCCTGCGCCACCGGCGTGCGGAGCAAGGCGGGCAGCAACTGCACCAGCAGCACCACGGTGAGCGTGGAGAACGGGTACGCGATGCCGTAGCCCACGGAGGCCTGACCCACGTCGCCGGGGAAGAGCGAACCGGCGATATCACGGACGGCGGCAAGGGCCGGAGTGCAGGTGAGGGCGCCGGTGAAGACGCCGCCGGCAAGCGCGGGCCGGATATGCAGCGCCATGGCCAGGCCCAGCGTCGTCAGGCCGGCGGCGCCGATGGAGACCGCCGCCACGCTGAGGTAGGCTTTTCCCCGCCGCCGGTACATGCTCAGGAACTGCGGACCCGCCTGCAGCCCTACAGGGTAGACGAACAGGAGCAGGCCCAGGTCGGTCAGTACACGGGGTAGCGTGAGCATCTCGGGCTGGGCGGCCAGCCAGTCGGCGGGGAGGTACTGGCGGCAGTGGCCCACTAGCAGGGCCACGAAGAGCACGCCGGACGCGCCGAGCGACACGCCGCGGAACCGGAGCGACCCGGCCCAGGCGCCGACACCGATGATCGTGAACAGCGCGAACAGGGGAGATGATAGGAGTTGGGCTGGTAACCCTGGCATATGGCTTGGGACGGCGGCGCGCGGCCCTAAGTGCGAGGCTTCCCGCGCCGCCTGTCCCATCATGGTACCCCCGGCTCGCTACGGGGTTGCGGCGCCCTCCAACAGCCACGCCTCGGAGAAGACGGCGTGCTTGATGGCTGAGCCGCCGCTTGCTGGGCCGAACCTGTAGGTTGCGTGGAGCGTGCCGTTCCTGGCCTGGATGATCGACGGGTAGCCGTAGGAGCCGGCGGCCGGCCCCGGCTCATCGCGCTCCAGGTAGCGGGCCAAGCGCCACGTGCGGCCCTCATCCTCGGAGAGGTGGACCGCCAGCCGGTGGCGGCCCGACTCGGTGTCGTTGTTCACCAGAATCCAGCGTCCGCTGGCCAAACGTATGGCCTCCAGGCCCGCGCCGGGGTCCGGCACGTCGATGTCCCGAGGGGTGGTCCACGTCACGCCCTGGTCAGCGGACTCCGCGGCCATGACGCGCTGGGGCGGCGGGCCGTTGTCGCGGAAGTAGGCCGTTAGCGGTCCATCGCGCCGCTCCACCACGCTGGGCTGGACCGCCCCGGCGCCGACGATGGGCCGGCTGCAGCTCCAGGAGCGGCCCTGGTCATCGGATAGGGCCATCATGGAGAAGTCGAAGCCGTCGGAGTAAAGCGGCAGGATGATGCGCCCCGAGCCAAGCGTTGTTGGGTGCGCGCGCGGCATCCATCCGAGGCGCACGGAGAGCTTCCGGTCTGCCTTCTCGCGCACGTCGGCAAGGTAGGCGTCGAGCTTCGCCCGGTCGTCGGGCTTGGCTGTAGCGCGGTAGGGCTCCCAGACGCCCGGTAGCGCGGCCTTCACCTGTGCGCCGAACGCCTCGTCAGGCTTCAGCAGGACGATCGCCCGCATGTTGAAGACGGGCGAGCCGCTCCGCTGCATGTACCGCGAGGCGTCCCACTGGTTCAGCAGGGCGGACTCCCACTGGTTGTCGATGATCGTGGGCCAGAAGAGGAGTAGCCGCTTGTCCTGCGTGATCGTCATGCACGGGTTGCAGTCCGGGAACCCGCGCGTATCGGCCATGACGAAGGGGGCGCTCCACTTGCTGGTTGAGGGGCTGAAGCGGGCGCCCATGATGACGACGTCATCCGCTGTCCGCTCGCCTGAGCCCCGGTACCAGCAGGCCAGCAGGCGGCCATCCGGGCACTCCACGACGCAACTGCCGTGGTTGTGCTTCGGTTCGACCTGGGTGATCAGGTGGTACCTGGGCGGCGCTGCGGCCGGCTGGGCAGGCGCAAAGGCGAGCGGCATCGGATCCTCCTACAGGATGGCGTCCAGATCGGCCAGGCGCACGTGCTTGCCCGTGGCGGCCGCGTGGTCAAGCGCGAGGCAGACCTCGTGGGTCTTGACCGCGTCCGCCAGGTTCACGTGTGACTCCTTGCCCGTGAGCACGCAGTCGACGAAGTGGTTGATCTCGCCTTCGAACGGGTGGTGCGTCACGTCGCCGCTGTCCGGGCGGATGGTCGGCGTCTCCATCCAACCGGTCTGCCCCGCGAAGAACTCCTTGGCGTAGATGCGGTTGTCCCGTATCGCGCCCTTGTCGCCCAGCAGGTCGATGTTGAACGCGTAGGGGCACTGGACGTCGAAGCTGGCAGAGACCTTGGCGATGGCGCCCGAGGCCATCTGCAGGATGCCCACAAGGTTCGTATCGTACTCGTAGTCGGGGTTTAGCTTGTTGGAGTAGGCGGCGACCTCCACCACCTCGTCGCCCGTCAGGTATCGCAAGGCGTCGATGGCGTGGCAGCCGGCCGAAAGAAGGACCGAGCCGGCGATCTCCTTCTTCACGTTCCACTCGTACTGGCGGTACTGCGGCCCGATGTTGTGCCAGTAGTCCACCTCGGCGTAGAAGACCTTGCCGATGGCCTGCTTGTCCATCATGCTGCGGATCCACATGAACTCGGGGTTCCAGTGGAGCACGAAGCTGACGACTGTCCTAACGCCCGACTTGCCCACGGCGTCCGCCATGGCCCGCAGCGAGGGCAGGTCGTTGGCAGCGGCCTTCTCGATGAGCACATGCTTGCCGGCGTTGGCCGCCGCTATGGTTTCGGCGGGGTGCTGGTTCGGCGGTGAGCAGAGCGAGATGGCCTGCACGTTCGGATCGGTGATCAGGTCGGCGTAATCCGTCACGATCCGCACATCGCCGAGGCCCATGTCGCATGCGATTCGGCGGGCCGCATCCGGCCGCCGGCTGCAGAGCGCGGTGACCTGGGTGGCGGGGTTCTTCATGTAGGCCCGGATGTGCTCGGTCGAAACCCAGCCCAGGCCATGTACGGCGACTCCCAGCGTGTCTGCCATAGTCGTCCTCCTTCTCCCGACGCCCGGATGCGATGGCTGCAACGGTGCGCCGGCGTTGCATCATGTTTCGCCGCGCCGGGCCGCTCCTCCTCTGTCTGGTAGACTCAGCCGTGGCCATGCGTCGCCAAACCGGCCTGGATGGAGCGAAACCTTGGCGGATCTGCCTTCGCGCACACTCGACGTCCTGCGCCAGTTGCGGGCGGCCTACCCTCGGACCCCCTTCCTCGCCCTGGGGCAGACAATCTGGTGGGACGAGCCCATGAAGGCGTCCCTCCTGGCTTGCCTGCAGCAAGCCGGCCTGGGCGGCGCCATGGTGCTGGGCGTCCATGACACGGACTACTTCGCCAAGGCCCTGCTGGGCGGCGCCTCGACGACCGGCTTCGAGCTGGTGCCGCACAACGACGGCTCGACCCGCGACCTCTGGTCGGCCGCCGGCGAGATCTCGCGGCTCTTCGGGGCCGAGTGCGTGCCCGCCCGCCACGACCTGCTTCGCCACGGCGTGCCGTTGCGCAGGCTGGCCGGCCGGGCCGAGTCGCCGGGCGCGTTCGTTGACGAGGTGACGGAGGCCTGGGGCTGGCGCGGGCTGGTCTACACCGGCTCGCGCGACGTACTCGTGCGCGATATCCGGCTCAAAAACGTGGGTCCGGCCCTGAAGCAGCTGCTCGACTACGGCTTCGACGGTACTCTGGAGTGCCTGCCAGAGGAGAGCCGTCCCGCCGCGCGGCAGTTGGCCGAGAGCCTGCTGGCCCGGTGTCGAGAGTACTGCCAGAGCAGGCCCGACGCGACCCTCACCGAGCTGTACCGCTACGGCTACCCGATCCTGTTCGAGCTGATGCTGGGCCATGCGCCTGCCAACGTAACGGTCACCGCGACCTCGGAGCTGCTGGAGTTCAGCCCAGCCCGCGTCGGCTCCCCACGCTGGCGGCTCCTGGATGCGTTCCTGCGGCCAGGCACTCGGGCGGCTGCGCGGCGGGCTTACAACACGGCGGTGGCCGGCTCGGAGATGTACACGCTGGACCAGTTCGGCCTGGGGGCGCTACCCTTCGACGCGGTGGTGCCGGGCGTTGGCCGCGGCACGCTGCGGGTTACCCTCCGCGCCGTCCACATCGACGCCCGCAAGCCCGTCCGCATTCGCACAGAGAAGCCCATCGAGAGCGCCGAGGAGTTGGCGGCACTGCTGGATCGCCACTTCGGGCCGGGCGTGGTAGTGGTGGGGAAGGCCGTGACGCTGGTCCTCATGCTCGCCGCCGAGTACATGTTTGTCTTCAACGAGGAGGGGTCGGCCTACGTCTGCCGTACCCGCAGACTGAACCACCTGCTGCGCGAGGCCGGGATCGTCGTCCCGGTCCACCCGCTCTTGCGCCTTCGGTATGCCACGTGGGATGCCCTGGGTGCAGTCGACACGTCGTTCAGCCTGCCGGACCACATGGCATCGGCGTTCGGGGCGCCCGTGGTTTCTGCCAAGCGCTTTGCGCAGGGCTGGCGGCTGGCGCTCGATGGGCAGAAGGCGCTGATGGAGAAGCTGAAGCGCACCCGGAAGCCGCGGAAGCTGATGACCTTCCTGGAAGCGAGCGAGGGGGCGCAGTGGGCCGAGAGGCTACGCGAGTACGACGAGGCCGCACGGCAACTGATGGACGTCTCCGCCGTAGCCGAGGCCGTCCGCGCACGGCTCCGCGCCCTGCATGAGCGCTGCCGTCAGGTGCGCCGCGAGCTCGACACCACGCAGTTGCTGATGGGCGAGCACTTCCGGTCGACGCCTCTCTGGACCGATGATGCCATCGCCGCGCGAAACGACTACGGCGCCTCCATCGATCGGCTCATCGCGGATCGCAACGCCCTTCGGGCGGATATCGCCAAGCATCGCCGGGCGCTCATGGACCTGGAGCGGGGCCCCATGCCCGTGGCGGCTCGGCGGGCCATGCGGGACATCGAGGATCAAGCCGAGCTGGCCCGGTTGCGGCTGGTGCGCGGTGCGCTGATGGTGACCCGTGGACTGGTCCATGCGCAGCATCGGCCCGCAGCCTGGTGGTTCCCAATGGCGGACCCGAGCGGGAGGTGGTTCGCGGCGACCGTGGCGTCCATGGACGCCTACACCGAGGGGCTGGTCTAGGCGTCCTGCTCGTCGGATAGAGCCTGGCGGCCGGCGCGGGCCCGGATCGCGGCGATCTCGCCCTCCTCGACGGCGCGCTCGAACGAGCGGAAGCCAGCCAGGCGGAACCCGTGCCTGTCGCAGATCTCGCTGATCTCGGCGACCTGACCCACGCTCACGTCCTTGCCCAGCGTAAAGCTCTCCATGCGCCCCTCCAGCGTCAGGGCCATGGTCTCCGACATGCAGGCGTAGGCCGTGCCAGGCGGGAAGCCGAAGCTGAAGTGGCGGCCTGAGCTGAGGCTGGTGCATGCCACTGGGCCGGGCACCTGCACGACGCCGCCCTCGATGATGAGCACATCGTCGCGCTCGCGCGCCACGCTCACGCTCACGTCCCTGGGCCGCGCCACATCGCAGACCACTGCGCCGCGCTTGATGTGCTGGGGCTGGACGATGGCCTCGGCGGCGCTACTCACCGCGATCACGATATCGGCGTCGCGCAGGCCGGCCGCGATATCCGTGGTCTGGCTCACTTGCGCACGGGCGCCGGGCGCCAGCCGCTCCTGCAGGGCCGCCAGCTTGCCCGTGGAGCGGCCGATGAGGACCACATGCGCCACGTCCCGAGCCAGCACCTCGGCGCAGGTGGCGCCCACGGACCCGGTGGCGCCGATGACGGCGGCGGTGGCCTCCGACGGCCGGATGCCCATGAGCCGTGCGCCCCGCTCGGCCCCGCGGAGGGCGGTGGCAACGGTATAGCTGTTGCCCGTGGTCACGGCGATGGAGAGCCGCTTGGAGAGGGTGATGCCGCCGTCACCCACCACCGAGGTGAACGCGCCGAGGCCCACCAGGCCGCAACCTAACTCCTCGGCGATGCGGCCGCACTTCTCGAGCTTGTCGTAGACCTGCTCGACCGGCAACGTGAGGAACTGGCGCGGCGTGAAGGGGCAGGCGATGAACCAGCCTTCGGTCTCGGCGCCGGTGGCCGACCGAATGCCGGTGATGTGGGCCACGGCCATGGGGTCGCGCTTGGCGAAAATCCACTCGACGGCGCGCTCGGGCAGCATCTTGGCGATGGGGTACCGCCGCGCGACGTCCCGCCGTGCGTTAAGGGGATGGATAATGAAAGCGAACTTGCCCATGGTTGGACGGAACGGGGGTGGCTGGCAGCGACGCCTTGGAGCCTGCCGGTCCTATACCTCCAGCGATTGGACGCTCGGCGTCCAGCCCAGACGGGTCAGTGTACCCAGATAGTCCTCGGTGGTCAACTCGGCCGGCCGCTTGCCCAGTACGGCTACCAGGGCTGCCTCCATCACGTTAGTAGCGAAGGCGACGCCGCCGATCTCCGGCGTCGTGGTGATGAGCAGCTTGGCGCCGCGCCGGCGCAGTAGCTCGGTCTCATCGGCTCGGCTCGACTGCGTGAGGATGATCTTGCCGTCCAGCCGTTCGGGCATGTACCGGCGAATGATATGCCAGTCCCCGGCAATGACGTCCGCCTCGGCGAAGAGATGTCCGAACTTGGGCGTGTTCCGGTCCTGCTTCTCGCCGGTGGGATAGAGCCACGAGATGGGCATTCTCACCACCAGGGGCAGCGCCACTGCGGCCAACCGCCGCAATCCGGCCCAGCTTCGGACGGCGATGGGGATGCCGAGGCCGAAGGCCAGGTCACCGAAGGCAATGGAGCGCGCCCGGCAGGCCAAGGCCTCGGCCATGCCGAACCGGTCAACGCCTGCTACCAGCAGCACCCGGAGCTTGCCGAAGTCCACGATGCCCTGGTCCTGCAGGTAGGCCACCGTGGCGCGCTCCAGTGTGTGCTTCAGGCCGCTGCCGTCGACCCAGGGCGTGATGCGGGCGGGCTCCATCAGCGCGAGAGTCTCGCGGAAGGCATAGCGGCGCGTGCCCGCGTGGAGGTAGGCGTCGGTGCCGCCTATGCCGAAGCAGGCCGCTATACCGTCCAATTCGGCGAGTATGGCTTGGAAGCGTGCCTTGCTTCCGTCGGTGCCGCGCCGCTCTATCGTGAGCGGGACGCCCAGCATCTCGGTCTGGACCGTCTTGTCGCGCCTGGAGGTGCCCAGGCTCACGCTCACAACCCGCTTGTTGGCTGCCATGGCCTCGGCCTCCTGGCTACTGCGTGGCTCCCAGCGCCTCGCCGCGTTGGGAGGCTTCCTCCCAGGATGCCATCGCCGCTTCCAGCCGGACCTGGACATCGGCGTGGTCCTGGGAGAGCTTCACTATGTCATCATGCGGCGTCGGGGTGGAGAGCGTCTCCTCGATGCGCACCAGCAGGTCCTCCAGTTCGGCCACCTGGGCCTCGGCGGCGGCGATGTCCTTGAGGGCCTGCCGACGTGCGCGGGAGAGTTCGAACGAGTTCATGCCGTGCGTGGCTGACGGCTTCTCGGGCTCCGGCGCGGCGGTCCTCGCCGGCGCAACGGCGGCCTCTGCCTCCTGCTCGCAGGCCGAACGGAACGTGGAGTAGGGGCCATCGAAGAGGCGCGCCGAGCCGCGGGCGATTTCGAGCGTCAGGTCCGTGACGCTATCGAGCAGGTAGCGGTCGTGCGAGGCGAGGATCAGCGTCCCGCCGTACTCGGCCAGCATCTCCGTGAGGGCGTGCCTGGCGGCGAGGTCGAGGTGGTTGGTGGGCTCGTCCAACACCAGCAGATTAGGCTCTGCGAGCACGAGTTGCGCCAGCACCAGGCGGTTCTTCTCGCCTCCGGAAAGCGCGCTGACCTTCCGCCCCACATCGTCGCCGGTGAAGAGGAACCTCGCCAGGAACCCGCGCGCCTCGCCCGGCGCCAGCGTCGAAGCGCCCTGGATGGTCTCGAGCAGCGTCAGTTCGCCGTTCAGGTCCGAGGCCTCCTGCGCGAAATAGCCCACACGCACGCCGGCGCCGAGCCGCACCGAGCCGGAGGCCGCCGCCTCCAGTCCGAGCATGGTGCGCAGGAAGGTGGACTTCCCGGAGCCGTTGGGGCCGACGATGCCCAGCCGCTGCCCGCGCTCCACGAGCAGGTTCACGTCCTGGAAGAGCGTTCGCTCTCCGAACCCCTTGGCCAGGCGGTCCACGATGACGACCTCTTCGCCGCTCCGGTTGCGCTCGTTGATCTTGAGGCGAAGCTCCTTGGCCGCGGGCGGGCGGGTGACGCCATTGCGCCGAATCCTGTTCGCCGCCTTCAGCCGGCTCCACGCCATGTTGCGGTTCTGCCCGGCCTTGTTGCGCCGCCAGAAGGCCTCTAGCCGCTCGATCTCTTGCTGCTGCCGGCCGAAGGTCTCCTCCTGCAGGCGCCGCTGCTCGGACTTCTGCTCCCAGTAGGAGCTGAAGTTGCCCGTGAAGAAGCTGATGCGGGATTCCTCGATCTCGGCCACGGTCCGCACGGTCTGGTCGAGGAAGTAGCGGTCGTGGGAGACCAGGATCACGGCGCCGCCAAAGTCGCGCAGGAAGCCCTCCAGCCACTCGGTGGCCTGCAGGTCCAGATGGTTGGTCGGCTCGTCGAGCAGCAGTACGTCGGGTCCGCTCAGCAGGAGGCGGGCCAGCGCCAATCGCGTCTTCTCGCCGCCGGAGAGAGAGCAGGTTTTCTTGGAGTGCGTTTCGGGCGGGAAGCCCATACGCTCGAGCACGACGCCGATATCCCGCAGGTTGTCATAGCCGCCCATGGCGTCGAAACGGTCGCGGAGGAGCCCGTACTCCTCCATGGCGGACTCGACGGAGGCGGCGTCCTGCATACGCTCGCCGTGGGCCATGGCGTGCTCCAACTCACGGAACCTCCGCTCCATGGCCAGCACGGGTGCGAAGGCATCCTCGGCTTCCTGGTAGACCGTGCGGCCCCGCTCCACCATCTGCTCCTGGCGCAGGTAGCCCCGGCGAATGCCCCGCGCGAAGGTGACCGAGCCGCGGTCGGGCTCCAGGTCCCCGTTCAGGATGCGCAGCAGCGTGGTCTTGCCCGTGCCATTGCGGCCCACGAGGCCGATCTTCTGCTGCCACTCGAGCCGAAACGAGACGTCCACCAGAATGGGTGTGGCGCCGTAGAACTTCTCGATTTCGCGGACGGTCAGCAGGCTCATGGCGGCGCTATTGTACCTGCGGCCCGCGCAGGCGCCGGGACCGGCCAACGCGGGCGGTTCATGTATAATGGTGAGGTTCGATGGACGATTTCCGCGAGCGGGCCATTTCTGCGCCTGCATCGCGATGGGGAGGTGTGCCGTGCCGAACACTGTGGTCGTGGGTGCGCAATGGGGCGACGAAGCCAAGGGCAAGGTCGTCGATTTTCTAGCCGAGCGCGCCGGCATGGTGGTGCGGTACGGCGGCGGCAACAACGCCGGCCACACCGTTACGGTGGAGGGCTCCACCTACAAGTTTCATCTGGTGCCCTGCGGCATCCTGCATGGCGGAGTGGTCTGCGTCATCGCCGATGGTGTCGTCGTGGACCCCGAAGTCCTTGTTCAAGAGCTTCAGGGCCTTGCGGCGCAGGGCGTCAGCGTCGCCAACCTGCGCATCTCCGCCAACGCGCATGTGATCATGCCGTACCACAAGGAGTTCGACAGGCTGGAGGAGGCCGCCAAGGGCTCTTCGGCCATCGGCACCACGGGGCGCGGCATCGGACCGGCCTATGCCGACAAGGCATCGCGCATCGGCGTACGGATGCACGACCTGGTTGATGAAGCCCGCCTCCGCAAGGCGCTGGACCGGGTCAAGGAGCAGAAGAACGCCATCCTGACCCGTGTGCATGGAGCCGCCGCGTTGGACTTCGAGGAGATCGCGCAGTCCTACGCAGTCCTCGGCGCCAAGTTGCGGCCCTTTGTCTGCTCCACCGCCTACCTGGTGGGTGAGGCGGCGGCGTCCGATGCAGGCGTCGTGTTCGAGGGCGCCCAGGGAGCCCTGCTCGACCTCGACATGGGCACGTATCCCTTCGTCACCTCCTCGCATCCGCTTGCGGGTGGCGCGTGCCTCGGCACCGGCGTCGGTCCCACGCGCATCGACGCAGTCCTGGGTGTCGCCAAGAGCTATACCACCCGCGTGGGCGCAGGCATCTTCCCCACGGAGCTTGAGGACGAGACCGGCAGCTATATCCGTGAGCGCGGGAACGAGTATGGCACCACCACCGGTCGTCCGCGCCGCTGCGGGTGGATCGACACAGTTGTTCTTCGCTACTCGGCCATGGTCAACGGCCTCACCTGCCTCGCGCTGGGCCACCTGGACGTGCTTAGCGGCCTCGACACGGTGCGTTTGGCCACGGCCTACCGTATTGGCGGCGAGGTGACCGACAAGATGCCCGTGGACCTCGTCTCCCAAGCGGGCCTCACGCCCGTCTACGAGGAGATGCCCGGGTGGTCGGAGGACGTGAGCCGCGTCACCCGCTTCGAGGACCTGCCGGAGGCGTGCCGCGCCTATGTGCGGCGCGTTGAGGAGCTGGTCGGCGTGCCCGTCGGCAGCGTGAGCGTGGGGCCGGGCCGCGAACAGCTCATCGTTCGGGACGGCGTTTTCCCCGGCACTTAGCCCCCTCCCAACTCGGTCAGCAGTTGATGAGGCGCCGAAGGCCCGTGGGCCCGGCGCCTCATGCTATCTACTGGGTGCAGCGCTTGCCGTGGGGCTTGCCCTCAGGGGCATAGCACTGCGGGCACTGACCCGGTCCCGCCCAGATCCGCTCGGTCCCGCGCGATGCGTCCGCGCTCCGGCCTTGCGAGCGGCCGTTGGAGCCCTCGGCACGGATCTCCTCTTCGTCCAGGTCCATGGCGAACTGGGTACCGTAGCCGGCCACCGCCAGCGCGCGGCCAATGGCTCCGGTCTCCGCCTTCTCCACCCAGCCGGCGGGGAAGTCCGACCGCGTCTCGGTTTTCATGCTTGTAGCGATCACACGGCCTTCCGGCGTGCGGATGGACGCCTTCACGGTGGCGAAGCCGGCCTCCTGGCCACCTTCCAGTAGTTCGGTGTGAATCTCCCAGTCCGGCTTCTCATCGCGGAACCAGACCAGCCGCTGCGCCGCCGGCAGGTAGAGGCGCCCGCTGGGTAGCCGCACCAGGTTGCGGCGTGCGAGCTCCGGGATGCGGCGCTTGTCTGCTACCTCACCCGCCTCGCGCTTGGCGGCATCGGCGGCGCTCAACGCTTCGGGCGCCTCGTCCATCGGCTTGTCTGCGTCCAGCTTATCTGCACTCGTCATCTGTTCCTCCCATGTCCCAGGGCGTCCGCATCGGCCCTGCTACCGGAGCTACTCGCCCGGCGCCCGCCAAACCGGAAAGCCGCACGGCAGATTCGCCCGCAAATCACACCTCGGGCGCAGTGATCTCGTGCCACACTGTCTCAAAAGCCTCGCGCGTAGCCGCCCTGCGCATGGGCGGCATGGCGCGTACGAGTTGCCACCCGTAGGACTTGTTCGCCAGTCGGCTATCAAGGATGCATACGGCGCCGCAGTCGGTCTTGGTGCGTATCAGGCGACCCAGGCCCTGCTTCAGCCGGATCAGCGTCTGGGGCAACGTGAACTCGCCGAACGAGCTGCCGCCGCGCTGCTCGACGGCGTCGGCCCGCGACTTCTGGATGGGTGAGTCAGGCACCGCAAAGGGCAGCTTGTCGATGATCACCACGCTGAGCGCTTCGCCGGGCACGTCGACACCCTCCCAGAACGTGCTCGTGCCGAAGAGGCAGCCACCGTCGCTGGTGCGGAAGTCGGCCACCAACTGGCCGGCCGGCTTGGAGCCCTGGCGGAAGAGCGGGTAGGGGAGCCGGTCCTTCAGCGTCTCATAAGCCTCGGTCAGCATGCGGTGGGAGGTGAAGAGGACCAGCGCACGGCCCTCGGTCACGCGTAGGATGGCCTCGATCTCGTCGGTGAGCAGGCGCGTGTAGTCGGGCGTCGGCGCCCGCGGCGGGGCCGGGAAGGCCCGGGGCACGTAGAGGACGGCCTGCCGCCCATAGTCGAAGGGGCTACCGACCTGCGCCTCCATGACGTCGGGGTTGAGCCCCAGCCTGCCTCGGATGTAGCCGAACCCGGCCGTGTCGGCCAGCGTGGCGGAGACTAGGACCGCCGAGTGGATGCGCTCCCATAGCTGCTCGCGGAGCAGGTTGGAGATGTCGGTAGGTGTGCTGCGAACCGAGACGATGGGATTGGCCGTGGCGGCGCGGCGGCGCGGCCCTTCGCTCCGGCGCGTCTCGCCCCAGGCGATGAAGCCCTCCTCGGCTTCCGTCAGTGCCCTGATCATGTCGGTGCGCGTGCTCACGCAGAGGCAGGCAAGCACCTCAGCCCGGTCGCGAATCTCCTGCGGCGCGTCCAGCGGCACGGTGCGGAGTTGGGCCGCCAGCGCCTCCAGCGAGGCGGCTGCGGCTGCTGACGCCTCCTTGGCCCGGTCCAGTGCGCCGGACGGCAACTCGGATAGGAAGTACTCCTGCTTGTCCAGCGCCACCAGGTCAAACATAGCGATATTGAGGTCGCGCAGGGCGTCGAGGCGCGCCGTGTCGGGCTGGATTCCCCGCAGCCTCTCGATGCGGTCCACCACGTAGGGTATGCGCCAACTAGCTGCCTCGGCGCCGAAGACGCTGGTTGCGGCGTCCTCCAGGTGGTGCGCTTCGTCGAAGATGACGTAGTCGTGGTCGGGCAGGACGGTCTTGTTCGTATCCATGCTCCGCAAGGCCAGGTCGGAGAAGTAGAGCGCATGGTTGGCGATAACGATGTTGGCCTTGGCGGTCTCGCGTCGGTTACGGAAGTAGAAGCACCGGTCGAAGTAGCGGCACTGCATATTCGGGCAGGTGTCTGCCCGAGCCGCCAGATCGGACCATCCCGAGTAGGTGAAGGGGAGTTCGGCCACGTCGCCGGTGCGCGTTTCGGCCGCCCAGCGCTTGATCTCCGCGAACTGCGGCTCGGCATCGTGGAAGATGTCGCCGCCCGCGGCGTCGAGGTCGCGCAGGCAGAGGTAGTTGCCGCGCCCCTTGGCAACGACGACACGAGGCTTGGCGCCGGAGGCCGCTTGTACCGCCAGCGGGATGTCCTTCTCGGCAAGCTGCGACTGGAGGCCGATGGTCTGGGTGGAGATGACCACGGGGCCCGCCTTGTCCGGTAGCGTCAGGATCGCGGATAGGTAGGCCAGCGATTTGCCTACTCCCGTTCCGGCCTCCACGAGGCAGTGGCGCCCCTGGGCCATGGCCTCGGCGATGGCGCTCCCGGCCTCCACCTGCTGCGGGCGGTGCTCGAAGGCCGGCAGCAGACGTGACAGGGCGCCGTCGGGCCCCAGGATCGCCTCGACCTTCACCACCGCGTCCTCCGATGCCCTCTTGGCGCGCACCTGCTATCCTCCGCCGGCCTGCCAGGGCACCGTTGACAGTGTGCTGGCGGATCGCGCCGCCTCGGAGTTGTCGAAGGCGGCATCCCGTGCGGCACGCATCTGCAGGAAGAGCCCCGGCACCCGGTGCGGCGCCAGCGCGGGCTGGCTCATGGCCCTCTGCAATGAATCCCACCAGCCGTAGTCGTAGATGTAGGAGATGTCGAAGATCATCACGCCGTTGGAGAAGCGGCACGCGGCGGAGATGGCGTCCTCGAAGGCCTTGGCGCGATCCTTGTAGTTAACCGCGTAGAGCCCCGCATAGACGGGGACACTGGCCGATACGGCCCGCGTCGAGACGTCGGCGGCGGCCTCCACGGAGCCACCCGGCGATGCGCCGGCAGCCCGGGCCTCGTCCCTTGTGGGATAGCCGTAGTAGCACCCGGTGGTGAGCCAGTCCAACTGCTCGGCGTAGCCTGCCTCGTTGTAGTCCGGCGTGGCCCACGAGGTGCGCACCGGCAGCTTCTCGCTCCCCCAGTTCACGCCCACGCCGTAGTACTCTGTGAACCAGCTGCCCACGTAGGCGGCCACCTGGATGCCCGGCCGGGCGGTTCGGGCGGCCCCGGCAGCCTCGGAGATCAGATCGCGGATCGTACGCGCACGGAACTCAAGCCAGGGCCTGAAGAGCGGACCGCGCCTCGGCGGCTCGCCGGGCACGGGATCGAATGAGATGATGTCCTCCGGGAAGTTGGCCACCCGCTTGCCGATCCACTGCTCGAACGCGCGGCGGGCGGCGTCGCTGGTATCGTTGTAGAGGTTGGCGTACCGGAGCCGGTCGAAGACGATGGCGTCCACGGCGTAGTTGGTCGCGATCTCGCGGACGATATCGATGGCCCGCTTGCGTGCCTCCGCCTGATAAGGGCTCACGAAGACGGCCACCTTCTCGGCGGGCTCCTCGGCCGACGGGACGCGTCTACCCCTCGCGTCAAACCGGGCGCTGACGCCGGGCTGAATGTTGGCCGCGGCCCAGTCGGTCTGCTCGCCGGTGAGGGCCAGGAGCCGGCCTCCCTCGGGCGCAGCGATGGGCTCATCGCCCCACATGGCGGCGTCCGCCATGGCCTCGACCTCGCCGGTGGGCGACATGGTGACGACCAGCGTGCCTGCGGGCTCACCGGAAGGCGGCGCTGCGTAGGTGTCGTCGCGGGCCAGCGGGCGCTTCCGGTCTTCCGGGTCGCCCTGTCCGCGCACGGGCAGTCGGTTGCCGTTGGCGGTCACCAGCGCACGGTCGACCACATAGGCCACGGACTGCAGGTCCGGCCGACCGAATGCCATGCCCGCGCCGAACTGCTTGTGGCCCTCGGAGAGCATGTTCACGCTGGCTGCGACCTCGATCCCGGCCGCGTGGCCGGCCTGAACGAACTCGGCGAGGATGTCGAGGTCCGGGACGTCGCGGCCGTTCCAGCGGCGCATCCGTTCGGCTATCCTGCTGGGGTAGAGCACCTGGCCGCTGACCGGCTTCACGTCCACGACCAGCGTGCTGATGTTGGCCGCCTTGCATCGGGCCACGATGTCGCGGATGCCCTCGGGCGTGGCGGTTCGAACGAGGTTGGCGGTGCCGTCGACCCACATAACGCGCCCTTGCAGTCCGGACTGGATGGTGAGTACGCGCCCGAAGACCGGCATGCCGTTCTGGGCCGTGCAGGGCGCCGTAGCCGCCAAGAGGGTTAGCGCCAGCCAGCGGGCGAGCGTTCGCGTCACCTGGCGCCTCCGTCCAGGACCCGCCTCTGGCGCACGTAGTCGCAGATTGCCTCTTCCCAGGGCCGAAGCGTCGGCAGGCCCGCGGCCCGGAGTGCGCAGGGCGCCAGCACCGAGCGGCGCGGCCGGTGGGCCGGCGTGGGCCATTGGGCCGTGGCGACGGGCCGTACGCGGGCGGGTGAGCCGGCTTCGGCCAGGACGCGGCCGGCGAACTCGTACCAGGATGTGGAGCCGGCGTTGGTGGCGTGGTACGTGCCGTAGGGCGCGCCGTCCACGATCCTCAGCAGCGTCTCGGTCAGGTCCTGGGTGAACGTGGGGCATCCGAACTGGTCCGCCACGACGCGGAGCGGCTTGCCTTGTGCTGCGGCGTTCAGCATGATGGCCGGGAAGCAGCGCCCCTGGAGGCCGTAGAGCCACGCGGTCCGCACGACCCAATGGCGCGGGTTGGCTTGCCGGATGGCGTTCTCGCCGGCCAGCTTGGTGGCGCCATAGGCGCTGAGTGGGTTCGTCGCATCCCATTCGCCGTAGGGCTGGGCGGACTCGCCGTCGAAGACGTAGTCGGTGCTGATGCCACAGACGGGCACGCCCACCTCGGCGCAAGCCGTGGCCACGACCCAGGATCCGACCGCGTTGACCCGGTAAGCCAGGTCATACTCCTTCTCGGCATCATCAACCCGCGTGTAGGCGGCGCAGTGGATGACGGCGTCGGGCCTATGCCGCTGAACGGCGGCGCGCATGGCAGCGAGGTCCGCGATATCGATGGGCTCCGCGGGGTCGGCTGCGTCGAGGCCCGCAACCTGCCGGCCTTGCGCCGAGGCCAACGCGACTACGTCGCGCCCCAGCATCCCCAGATGCCCCGTCACAAGAAGCTTCATTCTGTCCCTCACCAGCGGAATGCGGCGACCACCGCTGCCAGCCAGAGGCCCAGATCCACCTGCATCGTGCGGTCCTGCGCCAGGATCTTCTCAGGTGTGCCGCCGCGATGCTCGATGTGGATCAGGTAGAGGTACCGGAACACGCCGAACATGACGAACGGCAGCGACAGCGCAAGCAGGGGATGCCTGATGGCAGTGGGGGAGTTGATGCAGTAGACGGCGTACGAGACCGTCAGCCCGCCCAGCGTCACGGCGATGATCTGGTCCAGTAGAGGCAAGCTGTAGGAGGATAGGGCCTGCCGATGGTCTGCCGCATCGGCCTCCAGAGCCACCAACTCATGGCGCCGCTTGCCGAACGCTAGGAAAAGCGCCAGCTGTAGCGTACAGACCAGCAGCCAGGCCGATACCGGTACGTGCAGGGCCCATCCTCCGGCTGCTGCGCGGATCACGAACCCGGCGGCGATGGCGAATGCATCGACCAGCACCATGTGCTTCAGCGCGAATGTGTATGCCACCTGCAGCAGCAGGTAGCCCACGACCCCGGTACCGAACAATATCGAGACCCCGAACGAGGCGACCGCGCCGCCGATCCCGAGCAGGCCGGCCGCCGCGGCGGCCGCCGCCACAGGGAGCCGGCCGGACGCGATGGGTCGGCTCTGCTTTTCCGGGTGGACCCGGTCCTGCTCGCGGTCGGAGATGTCGTTCACCAGGTAGACCGCCCCAGAGACCAGGCAGAAGATGCCGAAGCAGAGCGTCACCAGCGGCCAGCTCCGCCAGTTGTCAGTGAAGACCATGGCCGCATAGACGAAGAGGTTCTTCGACCACTGGCGGGGCCGCATGGCCTCCAAGACCAGCGCAGGCATGCAGTTGCAGCCCGGCCGTGCGGGGGGAACGGCAGGCACCGATCCTATCCGGGGCTCGAGGCGGCGTAGCTTTGGAGCACGCGCTCGATGACGTTGGTGGTGCTGCGCTGGGCGATGAGGCTGGCAATATAGACACAGCCGCCGTGCTTCTCCACCGTGGCTGCCTCGGGGATCGTCTGCCCCTGCCGGTCGCCGCCCTTCACGTAGACGTCGGGCCGAACGACTTCTGCCAGCGCGATGGCGGTGACCTCGTCGAAGATGCTCACCAGGTCGACGGCCTCCAGGTGCGCCAGCATATCGGCGCGTTCGCCCTCGGGGATCAGCGGCCGCTGCGGACCCTTGAGCGCCGCCACGGAGGCGTCGCTGTTTAGGCCCACGACCAGCATGTCGCCCTGCGCCTTGGCTTCGGCTAGATAGCGGGCATGGCCCACGTGGAGGATGTCGAAACAGCCGTTCGTCATCACGATCTTCTTGCCGGCGGCCCGCGCGACGGACAGGCGCTCTGCCAGTTCAAGACGGCTCACGACCTTGGCGTGCGCGCCGGAGCAGGTCGGTTCGTATGTCATCAGTACCTCCGGTTCCGTTCCCACGCCCAGGCCGTCTGGACGATATCCTCCAGCGATTCGTACTGCGGCGCCCAGCCCAACGTCTTCCGCGCCCTGTCCGACGATGCCACCAGCGCGGGCGGATCGCCGGGGCGGCGGCCCTCCACCACGGCCGGGATTGGGTGGCCGGTCACGCGCCGGCAGACCTCGAGAACCTCCAGCACGCTGTTGCCGCGAGCGGTACCCAGGTTCATAATGCCGCCGTCGCCGCCCGTAGCCAGATGGTCCAGCGCTCGGGAGTGTGCGTCGGCCAGGTCGAGGATGTGGATGTAGTCACGGATGCACGTGCCGTCGAGCGTGTCGTAATCGGCGCCGAAGACCGAAATGGCGGGGCGTTGGCCCAGAGCCACTTGCAGCACGATGGGCACCAGGTGCCACTCGGGCGAATGGCTCTCGCCGATCAGCGCATCGGGATGCGCGCCGGCGGCGTTGAAGTACCTCAGGGCAACATACGAGATGCCGTGCGCCTCGCGGAAGTCGTGCAGCACGGTCTCGCACATCACTTTGCTGCGGCCATACGGGTTGATGGGCTGCCGCGGGTGCTCCTCGTCAAGCGGGAGGCGAACGGGGTTCCCGTAGGCCGCCGCAGTCGACGAGAAGACGATGCGACGCACGTCGTGGTCGCGCATGGCCTCGAGCAGCGTGGTGGTGTTACCGACGTTGTTTCGGTAGTAGGCGCCCGGGTTCGTCACGGACTCGCCCACCGACGAATAGGCGGCGAAGTGAACCACGGCATCGATCTGGTTCTGGCTGAAGACGGCGTCAAGCAACGCCCGGTCGCCCGTGCTGCCCACCACCAGTGGAGCGTCCAGCACGGCCTCGCGATGCCCCTTCTCCAGCGTGTCGAGCACCAGAACGTCTGAACCCCGCCCGCGCTCGTGCCGGACGAAGTGGCTGCCGATGTAGCCGGCCCCACCTACTACCAGAATCACGCCTCGTTCTCCTTGCCCCGGGCTCCGTCGTCCTTGACGATGCTCTCGTAAAGCGCCCTACGCGGTAGCTGCCTCCGCTGGGCCACGCTCCGTGAGGCGTCGCGCACCGAGACCCCTTCGGCAACCATGCGCCTGACCTCTTCCTGCGCCGAAGCCTGCTCCTCTGCCCGGTCGGCCGGAACCGCCGCGGGAGGGCCGACCACGACGGTGAACTCGCCGCGCTGGGGCGCCTCGGCGAAGTGCGCTGCAGCCTCGGCCGCGCCGCACCGAAGCCACGTCTCGAACTTCTTGGTGATCTCGCGGCCGACGCACACGTCGCGGTCGCCGGCGGCTGAGTGCAGCTCGGAAAGCGTGGCGGCGATGCGGGGCGCCGTCTCATAGATCACCACCGCGCAGGTGGCGCGAGCGACCTCCGCCATGAAGGCGACGCGGTCGGTCTTGGTGCGGGGCGGAAAGCCCAGAAACAGGAAGCGGCCTGTGGGCAACCCGGCCACAGACAGCGCCGCAAGTGAGGCAGACGCGCCGGGCACGGGGCAGACATGAATTCCGGCCTCCAGCGCCTTCCGAACCAGCGGCACCCCCGGATCGGAAACGCCCGGAGTGCCCGCATCGCAGACAAGGGCCACATCCGCGCCAGCGACCAGCCTGCTCACGATCCTGTCCAGTCCGGCATCCGCGCTGTGCTGATGGGCGCTGGACATCGGCACGTGGATGTCGAAGTGGCTCAGCAGCTTGCGGGTTACCCGCGTGTCCTCAGCACAGACCATCTCCACGCTCCGCAGTATCCGCATGGCCCTGAGAGTGATGTCCTCAAGGTTTCCGATGGGCGTGGCGACGACGTAGAGTGTGCCTGCCATGGCGCTCCAAAGGCCGGGCGCGATCTCCGCTACGCCCGGCCGTTGTCCCTTGTGCTAGGGCTTCGCCGCGCCGGCGCCCTTGGCGTCAGCGGGCTTCGGGGCCGCGTCCTTGGCCGGGGCCGGGGCGGTCGTGGCGCCCGGCGCGACCGTAAGCGCCGGCTTCTTGGCGTCCTTGGCCGCGGCGGCCTTCGCGGCGGCTTCCTTGTCGGCAGCCTCCTTGTCGGCCTTCTCTTTGGCCTCCAGCGCGAGTACCTTTGTAGCCTGCTCGGCTGCCAGATCCACGGCGCCCAGCCTTGCGAAGGCGTCCTTGAGCTGCTGTCGAGTAGGCTTGCTGGCGGCGGAGTCGTCCCACTGCATGAGCCTGTCGACCATCTTGAAGTGGGTGAGGGCCTTCTCCTTGTTCCCGGCCTCCTCGTACAGGCGGGCCAGGCTCAGGCGCGTGGGCTGGTCCTCTGTATGCTGCAGGGCCAGTTCGTAGGCGTCAGTCACCTGCTTGCGCAACTCCTCGCGGTTGGCCGGTGGCTTCGCCTGGGCGCCGCCCATGTTGAGGCCCGACATGATGTACTGCTGGTAGAGCGTCCGACCCAGGATCAGCGCTGCGGCTGAGTCGTCCTTGTGCCCTGCAGTGTACTTCCGCAGCATGGCCACCAGGGCCTTGGAGGAGGCTTCCTGATCTTGGCCGAAGTTCATCTGGCCCATCATGCCCATGGGGCTGCTCTTGGCGTACTGGTACCGCCACTCGAACCACGGGTCCTTCCAGACGATCTTGGCGGTCTTCTGCTCTTTGTCGCGTAGCTCGCGCAGGGCTTCCCCGGTCTTGGTGTCGCGCAGGTCGTCGAGTAGCTTGCCCTTCTCCTTCTCGAAGTCCTTGGGCAGGTTCCTGCGGGTCGCGTCCACCTTGATGATGTGGTAGCCGAAGGGCGTCTTGACTACGGGGCTCACCTGTCCGGGCTGGAGGGCGAACGCGGCCTCCTCAAAGGCCTTGTCGAAGCCGCTACCGCGCTTGTACCAGTCCATGCTGCCGCCCTTAGGCGGTGCGGGCACGGACTTCTTCAGCTTCTCGTCCCACTTGGGGGCCTTATTGCTCGGGTCATCGGTGTACTGGTTCGCCAGGGCCGCGAAGTCGCCGCCGGCGTTCACCTTGGCCAGAATCTCGTCTGCCTTGCGCTTGGCCTGTTCGTCGGGCAGGCCCTTGCCGTCAGCGCGCGGGCTGGTGTTGGAGGCCACGAGGATATGCCGGACGTTGATCTCGTCGTAGGTCTTGATGAGGTCATCGACGGTCAGCTTATCGGCGTTGGCGATCTTGGCGCCCAGGGCCTGAGGCATAAGGCTGGTGCTGAGCTTGTCGCGCACGTCACCCATGCTCTTTTCGCCCATGAGTTTGAGCAGGTCGTCGTCGGCGATGGGCTTCTTGCTTGAGCCGCCATACTGGCTTCGCACCCGGTCGAGCACGCGATCGATCATGGCGTCCGTGACGGTGACGCCTTCCTTCTTCGCGAGGCGGCGCAGCATCGCGTCGTCCAGCATGCTCGAGATCAGCTGGCCCTGCTGGCCGGCGATCATCTCGTCGCTGCCCATGCCGGATCGCCGGATCATCTCGTCCTGCTTGCTGAAGTCGCCGCGCAGGACCTCCTCGCCGTTAACCGTCGCGATGACGTCGGACGCGGTGGCATCGCCGTCGCCGCCCGACATGGGCCCGACCTGCGATGTGCCGAAGTACATGATGACGCCGAGGCCGAAGACGATCGCCAAGAACAGGTAGATAACGCGATGCTTGGCGAACTTGCGCCAGTAGGTGATCGATCCGATATGTGGCTTGCTTGAGGCCCGTCGAGCGGGTGGCTTGTTGGCCATGTGTGAGCTATACCCCCAGGAGCGTTCGCAGGGCTTGCAGGCACGGCCTCGAGCCGTCCTCCGGTGTTCCGCCCTTCGGTACGTAGTGAGTCTCCAGCGACAGGTAACCGTTGTATCCGTCATTCCGCAGGGCGGCGATGTGCGCATCGTAGCCGATGATGCCCTGACCGACGACGCACCACTCAGGTGAGACTCCGTCTGCTGCCAGCGTCAGGTCCTTCACGTGGATGTGGTCGATCAGGCCGCGAGTTGCCTCGTAGCCGGCGGGAAACGCCCTCTCACCGGCAGTCGCGGCGTTGCCGGGATCCCAGCAGACGCGGACGTGCGGCGAATCGACAGCCCGCACCACGCGCGCCACTTCGACGCCCGTGCCGATCATGCAGGCGAATTCGTTTTCCAGCAGAAGCGTGACGCCCTCCTGCTTGGCAATGGCGGCGGGCTCGGCGAACGCGTCCACGATGCGCTGCTCCAACTCGGCCGTGAGGGCGGCCTTGCGCCAGAACGCGAAGACACGAATGAGGGGCGTCCCGAACTCGTGGGCCAGCCCGCAGCATCGCCGGAGCAACTCCATCTGGCCGGCCAACGGCGTCGACGAGGCCAGATGCATGCGGCCGTGTACGGTGGTGTCGTCCGTCTCGATGTCACACTTGTAGATGGGCGTCGCCAGGCAGGCCACGCTCATGCCTCGCTCGGACAGCGCAGCCTTGGCACGGGCGGCTTGAGCACGGTCAAGGTCGCCGATGTTGACGCCCCAGAGGCCCCGCAGCTCGGCGCCGCGAACATCGTACTCCAGCAGCACGTCGAGGGCGTGCTCGAACTCCTGCGAGATCTCGTCGGTGATCGCCGCCAGTTTGATGCCCAATGCACCCCTCCAGGTAGGTGGGATTGCGTGCCGCGCGCCGGGCGCACAGAAACGCAGAACTCAGCGAGAGCCCTATCACCGTATGGTACCGCACCGCCGGAAGACCTGTCAAACCCGGCAGCGACCCGGACAGGCACGCAACAGGGTATATGAATGTCGGCCCATTTGCCCCGAATCGCTCATGTCTCGCCCTTGACAGTAGACGCCTGTAAGTGTACACTTACACCGCCACTGGAGGTGGGCGTCTATGACCCGAGGCCTGACAGAGAGGCAGGAGCAAATCCTGCAGTTCATTTCGGATTACATTGACGATCGAGGCTATCCGCCATCCATTCGCGAGATCGGCGCTCACTTCGAAATCACCAGCCTGCGTGGGGTTACCGTTCACCTCGACGCGTTGGAGCGCAAGGGCTATATTCGCCGGAAGAGCACCTCCAGGTCCATCGCTATCGTGGGCCGGACCACGGGTCCTGGGGGGCACCGCAGCGTGGAGTTCCTGCCGCTGGTCGGCACAATCGCCGCCGGCGTGCCCATCACCGCCACCGAGAACGTTGAGACTTACGTACCGGTACCCGTTGAGATCGTGCGGAACATCGAGGGCGCCTTTGTCCTGCGGGTCCGCGGAGACAGCATGATCGGCGATCACATCATGCCGCGCGACCTGGTCATCATCCGGCCCCAGTCATCTGCGGAGAACAACGACCTGGTAGCGGTGCTCCTGGGCGATGAGGCCACCGTGAAGCGCATCCAGTTTGTCGATGGGCGCGTGCGGCTGGTACCGGCCAACCCCCACTACGAGCCCATGGAGATCAACCGCGAGGACAGCCGGGTCATCGGCAAAGTGATCGGCCTCATCCGCCAATATCAGCCGCAGACGAGCCTATTCTGAGGTTTGGCCTGGCAGGGGGCGGCGCCACGTAGAGCGGAACCGCCGCCATCGCGTCGGTGAACTCGCCCCGGGCCGCTCGCACGGCGGCCAGTGCGGCGAGTTGGGTTGGCGATGGAGCCACACCCCATCCCATCGTGGCGGCGACGCCCACGGAACCCAGTTCCGTCGCCAGTTCGGCGGCGTGCCGGGCAAGGGCGTCGCCCACGGCGTGGATCGTGCCTACGCCTGCCTCGGCTACCATGCGCGCGATACCGGCCATGTCGGCGCAGGCGATGCCTCCGTCGGCGGGCGCCACGACCTGACCGCCGGTGTAGACGCGCGCATACGCGGTCCCAAACCGCGACCGAACCACCGTGAGCAGTCGGTCGTTGCCGGGGCCGTTTGCATGGGCGAGTACATCGAGGGAGCAGACCCCTACCAGCGGCCTGCGAAGCGTGTGCGCCCACGTCTTGGCCGCCATCACGCCGATGCGCAGTCCAGTGAAGGTGCCCGGACCAAGGTCGACCGCGAAGATATCTACATCGCCCAGCGTCAGGGACTGCTGGGCGAGCATCTCGATCACTTCGGATGTCAGGTTCCGGAGTAGCTGCATGGGATCGGCCACGCGTCGTTCGGCAACCATCTGCCCATCGGCCATCAGGGCCGCTCCGCACTCGTGCCCCGATGTCTCGATCGCCAGCAGGTTCATGGCGCCTCCCTCCGGTGCGCCATGCCGGCCGGCCGGTGGATCTCGACGTGCCGCGTTCGGCCGCGTACCTCTATGAATATACGCAAGGGGTCGGGCGGCGTCAGGTAGCCCAGCCGCTGGGGCCACTCAATCGCCAGCACACAGGGCAGGTCCAGGTAGTCGCAGAACCCGATGTTGTCCAGGTCGCCGGGGCCCTGTAGGCGGTAGGGGTCGATATGGATCAACGGCGTGCGGCCCGATCGGTACTCGTGGATCAGGTCGAACGTGGGGCTCGTCACGGGCTCCGCGCACCCGAGGCCCTGCGCGATGCCCTGCACCAGCGTCGTCTTGCCGGCGCCCAACGGGCCCTCCAGAAGGACGACGTCGCCCGGCGCCAGCGCACTCCCGAGCGTGCGGCCCAGCCCCACCATCTGCGCAGCCCCGCGGACGGCATGCCGCTCCATCACAGTTTCGCTATCCATAGGCTGGTATGACGCCGGCGAAGAGGAGCGCCGCCGTTAGGATGGCGCCGAGTGCGGTGCAGCCTATCGCCGCTGTGGCGGCGCGCTCCTCACCAGCCCATCTGTAGAGGCCGCCTGCCACGAGTGCGGTGAGCGGCAGCATGGCCGGGTAAAGGTAGCGTCCCTGGGCCTGGAAGTAGGTCCACGTGAAGGCCGCAAAGGCCGCCGCAGTGGCCGCCAGCAGCACGCCCAGCACGACGGCGTCGGCGAGAGACGGCCCGTCGTCGGTCTTTGCGTTCGGGCGCAGCAGCCACCCGAGCATAGCCGAGGCCAACGGTAGCCAGGCCAGCACGTAGAGCTGCTGCGGCAGGAAGAGCGGCATCCCGATGGCCGCGCCGCGCACGGAGGTGAAGGCCGCCACGAAGGTGCGCGAGGTCCAGTCGGCCACCAGCGCCGTGTAGCCTGCGCGCGTCATGGGCGGGCCCGGAACCAGCGAGCCGGAGGCGGGATCGACGCGTAGCGGGCGCTTGCCGATCCAGTCGGCGGCCCGGGCGGTTCCGGCGAACTCGCGGGCGAAGACGCGTGTCAGCGTGGCGTCGCCGTACAGCTTTGCGTTGCGCGCGAACCACCAGCCTGAGCCCGCTGCCACGGTCGCCACGGCACACGCCAGCCAGATCACGCGTTGCCGTCGGGTGGGTCCCGCCGCCACAGCGGCCGTGGCAAGCAGCGGGGCCACCAATACGAGGCCGGATGCCTTGGTCAGTGTGGCCATCACCACGGCCGCGCCGCAGGCTACGCCCCAGCGCGGGGTCAGTCCGGTCCGCGCGGCCACGAGCAGGGCCACTGCGGCGGCGGTGAACCAGAGCTCCGTAGCGGCGTCGTTGCCGACTGACGCACAGATTGCCTGTCGCATGGGCAGACCCGCGGCCAGTACGACCATCAGGCAGGCGGGGGCCTCGGAGCGTCGCCATAGGAGGCAGCCGCCGAGGTAGAGGAGCGCCAGCGTCGCCGTGCCGGTGAGGACGCCCAGGAGCCGCGCCGTGCGGGGCCCGCCCGGCCATGCCAGGGCGGCCGTCATGTAGTAGAGCGGGGGCTGGTGCCATTCATAGGTATGGTCAGCTGTATCGGTCCGCCGGGGTAGGCGACGCTGTTCGGCGAGTACCCGGACGTAGCCCATGTGCGCCGCTTCGTCGGGGGCGTTGATGAAGCTCCCGTCGGTCAGCACCGGCGTGGTGAACGCGTGGCCGCAGGCGGCCAGCACGAAACCCAGCGCGGCCAGCGCCGCCACAAGGCGATAGGTGCGGCGGGCCCTGGCGGGATCGACTATGCGTGTTGCGGGCATGCGCGGCGACGGGTCTCTCTCAGCCGTGCGGCGGCTCATCGCCCTGCCCCCGGAAGCAGCCGAAGGACGACGCACGCGTTGCGGCAGCCATCCTGCACCACCTCTGCGCGGCCTGCCTCCACTGCTTCGGCGAGCAGGTAGCGCCACCTCTCACCGTCGCGCGGCGCCGCGCGGTAGGCCTCTACGAAGAGGCTCGCCTCGGTCCCTGCGCGCACGGCGGCGCGCAGTCGTTCTCCCGAGGCGCCGTCTTGGCAGAACGGCGAAAACTGCAGGTTGACGATCGCATGGGTCACGCCGTGCGCCAGGAACCAGTCCACCATGGCGGGCGCGCCCTCGAACCGCGCATAGGGGATGTAAAGCGAATGCCCCTCATTGCCCCAGAGGTACCGCCGATCGAGGCCGAAGCCGCGCGTCTCCTCGAAGAGGACGACCTGCGCCTCCGGCGGCGTGTTCGCGTTGATCCACTGCTCTGAGGCGGCGCAGTTCACCTGCCGCTGCACGTGCCGATTGTCCGCCTCGGGACCTGCGGCGCGTTCCATGGCGCCCGGCAGGCGCGGCAGGAACACGGCGCCGGTGAAGGCGCATTGCAGGGCAAGCAGGCCCGCGGCGAGTCTGGTCCCTGCGCGGCCTCGGGCAGGCGACAGAAGCGCCGCCGCGCCCGCTATGCAGACCAGCGGCGCCAGGGGTATGAGGTAGCGGACGTACTGCATGCTCAGGCTCCAGGCGACGAACCAGCAGGCGGCCACCGCCAGCGCCTCGGCGGCGAGGCGTCCCAGCGGCCGCAGGACAAGCGCCGCACCGAGTAGGGCCAGCAGTCCCATGCCCAGATGCGCCTCGGCCCCCGGGCTGTTGTAGTTGCTGAAGAGCCTGGGCACGCTCACCAGCGCGAACGGAGCCAGCAGCACGTTCCGGAGCCGGTCGCCGATGGCAGGCGGCACATGGACCGGCGCACGCGCCGGGGCCAGGTCATCGCCAGGCCGAGCGAGGCGCGCATCGAGGCCGAAGCTGGTCTGCTCGCCCGAGTAGCGTTGGGCCAGGTCGGCGTTCCAGTACCGGCCTCCGAAGAGCTTGTACGCGAAGGGGTACACCGGGTTGCCCGTCTGCACCCAGGCCTTCACGTAGAACGGCGCGCCCAACGCCACCGCGCAGGCCGCGTAGGCCAGCACCGCCCTGGGCCTCCTGCCGGCCACGAGAACCCACCCGCCGAGCAGGGCAGCGGGCGCCAGCGAGAGCGTCTTGACGCCCAGCGCCAGCCCCGCGAAGAGCCCTGCCGCGCCCGCCGTGCGGCATGAGCGCGAGGCAGCGTAATCGGCCGCCAGGGCGAAGGCCACCGTGGTCATCAGCGCCTGGGCGATGTCGATGTAGGCCGTGCCTGCCTCCCAGAGGGCCACGGGGGTCAGGGCGCAGAGAGCCGCGGCCAATGCGCCGGCGCCAGGGCGAGCCGCACGATCACCCAACCCGGCCACGGCGGCCAGCAGCAGCGCGAAGCACAACCAGTGGAAGAGCTTGGCCAGGGCTGGCCCCTCTAGCGCCAAGCCCAGTGTGTAGAGCATCTGGGTGAGGAAGGGGAAGTTGGAGTGGTGATCGGTGGGCAGGAAGAGGATGCGCCCGGCGGCCAGGTACTGCTTGGGAACCGCGAGGTGGTAGGAGAGCGAGTCCCACTCCATTGCGTCCGGCAGGCTGAAACCGCTGATCAGCGAATACGCCAGGCATGCGACAACCACCCCGCCACAGGCCAGTCGCAGCCAGTCGAGGCGCCCTTCGCGTGGCGCCCAGGCCGCCGCCATGGCCCGCAGGTCCGCCAGCAGTGGACGCCACCCCACCACGCCCACTGCCCCAAGGAGCGAGAGCAGGATAACGAGGGCCGTGCGGCTCAGTTGGCCTGCCAGGCCTGCGGCCAGGATCGCGTAACCGAGCAGTCCCATGCCCAGGGCTCCGGATGCCGCGAAGCGCACCTCGGCGGGCTCCGGCTCTATGCGTATCGCGCGAAGGCAGGCTCGACCGGCCGCGCCGCAGAGCGCGGCGATAAGGATCAGCAGAAGCAACGCCATCAGAGTGACTCCAGCGAGGCGCGCATCTGCGGCCTGCCGGCGTCTATGCTGACCTCCACGCGGCCCAACACCTTCGCGTGGCATCCCGCCTGGACGATCAGCGTCTCACCAACTCGCTCGCCGTCGAGCAGCGTGGCATGCGTGTGGCCGCCGACGATCAGGTCGATCTCCGGCGCCACCTGCGCGATCCGGAGGTCCTGGCCGAGGCCGCAGTGGCTGATGCAGACCAGCAGGTCGCACCGGTCGCGCATCTCGGCACAGAGGTCTCGCGCGGCAACGACCGGGTCGTCGAACAGGTACGCCGAGACCGCCGCCGCAGCCATGCGCTCGGTCACCATGGGCACCATCACGCCGAACACGCCTACGCGGATGGACCCCGCGCTCTTGAACGTGTGGCTTCGCACTGTCGGCACGGAGATGCCCGCCTTGCGCGAGCGAACGTTGGCGCATAGCACGGGGAACTCGGCGCAGGAGACCTTGGTTCGGAAGCCCAGCGACGTCACGTGGAACTCGCGATTGCCAGTTCCCATGGCGTCGTACCCGGCGCGGCTCATCCGCTCCAGCATGGCCTCGCCGCCGGGCCGGAAGGTGATATTGCCGGAGCTCACGGCGTCGCCCGCGTCCAGCAGCAGGCCTGATGAGCCGAGTTCGGTTCGCGCCTGGCGCAGCCTGGTGACCTGGTCTGGGCGGAGGTGGCCATGCATATCATTCGTGTGCAGGATGGTTAGGGCGCTCATGCTGCGCTGCCCGTGAAACAGGTTGGCGAGTGGCGCCGTCTACTGGTGTGTAGGCGCCACAGCACGTCGCACTGCGGCGAGACGCTGTGTCGCGATCGGACCGAACCGTACGAAGCCAAGGAGGGTGAAGTCATGTCCGAAAGCACCGTGGCATCATCGGGAGTTGGTCAGACGTGGGACTACAAGCTGCTGAGCGTTCATGCCCGCCACAACGACAAGCTGGAAGAGACGCTGAAGGAACTGGGCGTCCAGGGATGGGATCTGGTGTTCGTCAGTGAGGAGGCGGCCAACGAGTTCCGTCTGATCCTCAAGAAGCCCCTGGTGTGACGTCATCGTTCGGTAGTACCCCCGGAGCCGCGGCCCCACTCGGCCGCGGCTCATCCCAAGTGCGCCCTTACCGTACCCCAGACAGCGCGGCAGCCCGCAAGCGGGAGGCGGTCCCTTGACCATCCACGATATCACGCAGCCCATCGGGCCAAGTACGCCCATCTGGCCGGGTGATGCTCCGCCCACCGTGACGCAGACATCGAGCATCGAGGCAGGCGACCTCTGCACCACGTCGTCGCTGAGCTTTTCGGCCCATGTGGGCACGCACATCGACGCGCCGCGCCATGTCGTCGCAGGCGGCGCGGATACCGATGCCATACCCCTCGCCGTGCTGGTCGGCCCCTGCGTCGTGATCTCGGCGGGCGCCGGGCAGGCGCTCTCCGCCGCCGACCTGTCGCCGCTGCTGCCTGATCCAGCGCCGAAGCGGCTCCTGCTGCGGTTCGGGTGTGGTGCGCCGCCCGCTGCCGATGACTGGAGAGCCGGACTCCTGCCTGACGCCGCCGACCTGCTGGTCCGCCTCGGCGTACGGCTCGTGGGCGTCAGCGGTCCTTCGGTGGAGCCGCCCGGCGATGCCCTGCCCGTACACCTCCGGCTACTTGGCGCCAGCCTGGTCATCCTGGAAGGGATGGACCTGAGCCGCGTGCCCGACGGGCCCTACCAACTGGTCTGCGCTCCCCTGCGCTGGGCGGGGTTGGACGGCGCCCCGTGCCGCGCGTTCCTGATGGAGGCGTAGCCCCGAGCTAACGGTCGAACCGCGTCTCGCCGGGGATGATCCGGCAGCCGCAGGCCCAGGCCGATGCCGGCATCCTCTTGCATCCCTCGGGCTGGGCCTCGGTCACCAGCACACACGCGTCGCCGGCGCCGACGGTTACCCCGGCATTGCCCTGCGCCACGATGAGGCCCGGCTCGGCGTGGCCCTCCACACGCTGCGCCGCCCAGATCTTCACTCGTTTGCCGCAGAGCATCGTCACAGCGCCCGGCCTGGGCGCCATGGCCTGCATGCGGCGCAGGCAACGGCCGGCGGGTTCATCCCAGCGGATGCGGGCGTCATCGGGCGTGACAGGCGCCGCGTAGGTGGTGCGCGAGCCGTCCTGCGGGATGCGCGTCACGGAGCCCGACGCCAGCCCCTCCAGCGTCTGCAGCAGCAGGTCGGCGCCCATCTCCGCCAGACGCGACGTCAGCGTTCCGGTGTCATCGTTCGGCAGGATGGGCGTCTCGCTGGAGAGCAGGATGTCGCCGGTGTCCAGCGTGGCGTCCATGAACATGGTGGTCACACCCGTGGCGGCGTCCCCCTCGAGGATGGCCCGGTGGATGGGCGCGGCGCCCCGCCAGCGTGGGAGGACCGATGCATGCACGTTCACGGGCCCCAGACGGGGTGCGTCCAGCATGGCTTGCGGAATGATCTGCCCGAAGGCGGCCACGACCAGCGCATCGGGCCGCAACTGCTCGATCTGCGCCACAAACTCCGGTGTGCGTACGCGCGGCGGCTGCGCCACGGGGATGCCGGCTTCGTCCGCGGCCAGGCGCACGGGAGTGCAGGTAGTGCATCGCCCGCGGCCGCGCGGACGGTCGGGCTGCGTGACCACAAGCGGCACTTCGGCGCCACTCTCAAGGAGCCGCCGAAGTGTGGGCACGCAGAACTCCGATGAGCCGAAGACGACTACTCGCATGGGCGTGGCCTAAGGCTCCTGTTCCGGCTTGGCGTCGGGGTCGGCGGGCTCGGACCACTCCAGGGTGCTGGGGTCGGCGCGGTCTATGTAGAGGATCCCGTCCAGATGGTCGATCTCGTGCTGGATCACCCGTGACTCCAGCTCGACAGCACGCACGGTGATCGGTCGCCCCAACAGGTCCAGCGCCTTGACGATGATGGAGTTGGGCCGCGTGACTTCGCCGTGGAGCAGGGGGATCGAGAGACATCCCTCCTCGCCGATCTGCTCGCCCTTGGCCGAGACGATGCGCGGGTTGATCAGCGATCGGACCGGGGCATCGTCCTCGGCACCCCGGTAGACGATGACCCTCAGTGGCACGCCGACCTGCGGCGCGGCCAATCCGATGCCGTTGCTCGCCAGCATGGTGGCCTTCATCCGGTCCACAAGTTCGCGTGTCTCTCGGCCGGGCCTTCCTACGGACTGGGCCTTCGCGCGAAGCACGGGCTCACCGTACCGGACGATCCCGTCGGTGCGGGCCAGCCAGTTGGCCCGGACCTCGTCGGGCACTACGATATCTAGCATACTTACCTCTAGGCGTGTTTCAATCCGAGCCGGGGCCGCATGCGGCGCACCCAAGCTACATACCATGATAGCGTACGCCCGGCCGCGGGTCCAAGTCGCCGGGAGTCGCCGGGAGCGCGGGTAGAATATCGCGGCAATCTTACGGGCCCGTGGCCCGGAGACGATAGCATGCGCAAGGAGGACTGTACTGCATGAGCAACAATAAGCGCGTCTGGCTGTTCCAAGAGGGCAACGCGACGCTCCGCGACCTGCTTGGAGGCAAAGGCGCCAACCTGGCGGAGATGACCAACATCGGGCTCCCGGTTCCGCCGGGCTTCACGATCACCACCGAGGTCTGCACCGAGTACTACGAGAACGGCAAGCAGCTTCCCGACGGCCTCATGGCCGAGATCAAGACCGCCCTGGCTGACGTCGAGGCCAACATCGGCAAGACGTTCGGCGACAACGCCAACCCGCTGCTGGTCTCCGTCCGCTCCGGCGCCAAGTTCAGCATGCCCGGCATGATGGACACGATCCTCAACCTGGGCCTGAACGACGAGACCATCAAGGCCGTCATCGCCCAGACCGGCAACGATCGCTTTGCGTACGATGCGTACCGCCGCCTTATCATGATGTACTCCGACGTGGTCATGGACGTGCCCAAGCACGAGTACGAGCACATCTTCTATGCCATGAAGGCGAAGCTCGGCGTCACGCAGGACACCGAAGTCGGCGCCGCCGACCTGAAGGAGCTCTGCGAGCAGTTCAAGGCGCACACCATTGAGCGAGCCGGCAAGCCCTTCCCGCAGGACGTGGTGGCGCAGCTGCAGTTGGCCGTCGAGGCCGTCTTCCGCTCCTGGAACAACGACCGCGCGATCCTCTACCGCAAGAAGGAGAAGATCAGCGACTCCATCGGCACCGCCGTCAACGTGCAGTCCATGGTCTTCGGCAACACCGGCAACGACTCCGGCACCGGCGTGGCGTTCACGCGCAACCCGGCCACCGGCGAGAAGAAGCTCTACGGCGAGTACCTGATGAACGCCCAGGGCGAGGACGTGGTGGCAGGCGTCCGCACCCCGATGGACATCCAGAGCCTGGCTGAGCAGAACCCGGCCATCTACAATCAGTTCGCCGAGATCGCCAACACGCTGGAGAACCACTACCGCGACGTGCAGGACATCGAGTTCACCATCGAGCACGGTCGCCTCTACATCCTCCAGTGCCGCTCCGGCAAGCGCACCGGCACCGCCGCCGTTAAGATCGCGGTGGACATGGTGGGTGAGGGCCTGATCACGAAGGAAGAGGCTATCGCGGCCCGCGTGACTCCCGAGCTCCTCGAGCAGACGATGCACCCGCACTTCGTCTCCAAGCCCAAGGACCGCATCATCGCCAAGGGCATGAACGCCGGCCCCGGCGCTGCCACCGGCAAGGTGGTCCTGGACTCGGAAACCGCCGTCGCGCAGAACGCGAAGGATCCGTCGACCCCGCTGATCCTCGTTCGCGAGGAGACCAACCCGGATGACCTCGGCGGCATGCTCGCCAGCAAGGCCGTCCTCACCAGCCGCGGCGGACGCACCTCGCACGCAGCCCTGGTGGCCCGCCAGTTCGGCATTCCCACCATCTGCGGCTGCAACGACATCAAGATCGACCACGCCGCCCGCACCGTCACCGCCGGCTCCGTCGTTCTCAATGAAGGCGATTGGATCTCCATCGACGGCACCGAGGGCATCGTCTACTCGGGCCAGCTGGCCACCGAAGCGCCCAAGGAGGCGGGTGAGGTCGGCGAGCTGATGAAGTGGGCCGACGGCTTCCGCAAGCTGGGCGTCCGCGCCAACGCCGATACGCCCGAGCAGGCCGCCGAGGCCCTGGAGTTGGGCGCCGAGGGCATCGGCCTCTGCCGCACCGAGCACATGTTCCTGGGCGACCGCGTGCCGCTGGTCCAGAACATGATCCTCGCCGAGAACGAGGGCGAGCGCAACGCCGCCCTGGCAGCCCTCCTGCCCCTGCAGCGCGAGGACTTCGTCGGTATTTTCAAGGCGATGAAGGGCAAGCCGGTGACGGTTCGCCTGATCGACCCGCCGCTGCACGAGTTCCTTCCGAACCAGTCCGAGCTACTTGTCGAGCTGACGAAGCTCGAGTGTACCGACCCGACCTCCGACAAGCTGCCGGGCCTCCGAAAGATGCTGGCCGCCGTCCGCGACATGCACGAGGCCAACCCCATGCTGGGCCTGCGCGGCTGCCGCCTCAGCATCTACATGCCGGGCATCGTCCAGATGCAGGTGGCCGCCATCATCGGCGCCGCGTGCGAAGTGAAGAAGGCCGGCCTGGATGTCCACCCCGAGATCATGATCCCGCTCATCGGCCACATCAATGAGCTCACCTGGGTGAAGTCGCGCCTTGAGCAGACCGCCCAGGAGACGATGAAGGCCGAGGGCGTGGAAGTCGACTACATGTTCGGCACCATGATCGAAATACCGCGCGCCGCCCTCACCGCCGCCGAGATCGCCGGCGAGGCGTCGTTCTTCAGCTTCGGCACGAACGACCTGACCCAGATGACCTACGGCATCAGCCGCGACGACGCCGGCAAGTTCATGCCGCTCTACATCGATCAGAAGATCTTCCCTGGCGACCCGACCGAGAGCATCGATCGCGCCGGCGTGGGCAAGCTGATGAGGATGTGCGTCCAGGATGCCCGCGAGATCAACCCGAAGCTCAAGATCGGTATCTGCGGCGAGCATGGCGGCGACCCGAACTCCATCCAGTTCTGCCACATGATCGACATGAACTACGTGAGCTGCTCGCCGAAGCGCGTTCCCATCGCCCGCTTCGCGGCGGCCCAGGCCAACCTCGCCGCCGCGGACCGCGACAAGTAGGCCAACCCGTCATTTTGACGGTCCTCGCAACGGCCGGCGCCCCTCCAGCAGGGGCGCCGGCTGTTGCCGTTTGTGCGTCCGCCGCGCCTCCTCGCAGGTTCTCCAGTCATTTCGGCCTGCGCGTGAAACCATCATCCGGATTGCGTCGTATCATCTCATGAGACATGAGTGTGGTACACTCAAGTCACATTAGCCAAGAGGCCGCTTCATCCGGCGGGGAGGCTGCACATGGACATGAACCGTCTCACGGAGAGATCGCAGCAGGCGCTGAGCGATGCGCAGTCGTTGGCCATCCGCGGCGGACGCCCGCAGGTTGATCCGGACCATCTCCTTTCGGCCCTGCTGCAGCAGGAAAACGGCCTCGCCCCATCAGTGCTGCAGGCTGCGGGCGTGCAGTTGCCTCAGTTGCAGGCGAGCGTGGCCTCGGCGCTGGAGCGCAAGCCGCGGATCAGCGGTGGCGGGTTCGAGCCCGGCAAGGTTACGATCACCCCTGACCTGGCTGAGGCCCTGGCCTGCGCCGAGGAGGAAGCCAGACGCCTCAAGGACGAGTACATCTCCGTCGAGCACCTCCTCCTCGCCCTGACCGACGACACGGGCCGGGGCTCCACGGGCCGGATGCTGGCCGAGGCCGGCGTCACCCGCGACGCGGTTCTGACCGCGCTGCAGTCGGTGCGCGGCAACCAGCGCGTCACCAGCCCTAACCCCGAGGCGACCTATGAGGCCCTGGAGCGCTACGGCCGCGATCTGGTGGACGAGGCCCGGCGCGGCAAGCTGGACCCGGTCATCGGCCGCGATGCCGAGATCCGGCGCGCCATCCGTATCCTGCTCCGCAAGACCAAGAACAACCCGGTCCTCATCGGTGAGCCGGGCGTGGGCAAGACCGCCATCGTGGAAGGTCTCGCCCAGAGGATTGTTCGCGGCGATGTGCCCGAGGGGCTCAAGGACAAGTCGCTCTTCGCGCTGGACATGGGCGCGCTGCTGGCTGGGGCCAAGTACCGCGGCGAGTTCGAGGAGCGGCTCAAGGCCGTCCTGAACGAGGTCAAGCAGAGCGACGGGCGAGTGCTGCTCTTCATCGACGAACTGCACACGATCGTCGGCGCGGGTAAGGCCGAGGGGTCCATGGACGCCGGCAACATGCTCAAGCCCATGCTGGCCCGCGGCGAGCTCCACTGCATCGGCGCCACCACGCTGGACGAGTACCGCAGGCGCCTGGAGAAGGACGCCGCGCTGGAGCGCCGCTTCCAGCCCGTCGTCGTGGAACCGCCCACGGTGGAGGATGCGGTATCGATCCTGCGCGGCCTCCGCGAGCGCTTTGAGCTGCACCATGGCGTACGCATCCAAGACAACGCGCTGGTGGCCGCCGCCACGCTGTCGAGCCGCTATGTGACCGATCGGTTCCTGCCCGACAAGGCCATTGACCTCGTGGACGAGGCCTGCGCCATGATCCGATCTGAGATCGACAGCATGCCGGCTGAACTCGACGAGATCACGCGCCGGACCATGCAGTTGGAGATCGAGGATCAGGCGCTGGGCAAGGAGGCCGACCGCGCCAGCAAGGAGCGCCTGGAGGTCCTGCGCCGCGAACTGGCCGACCTTCGTGAGCGCGGCTCAGCCATGAAGGCGCGCTGGCAGTCCGAGAAGGAGGCCCTCAAGGCCGTGCAGGACCTGCGCGGCGAGATGGAGGCCTTGCGGCATGACCTCGACGTGGCCGAGCGTGACTACGACCTGGGCAAGGCCGCGGAGCTTCGGCACGGCCGCCTGCCCCAGTTAGAGGCCCGCATGGCCGAGGCTCAGGCCGCCGCGTCCGGCAATGCGTCTCGCCTGCTGCGCGAGGAGGTGACAGAAGAGGAGATTGCCGACGTCGTATCGCGCTGGACCGGCGTGCCCGTGTCGCGCCTCATGGAGGGTGAGCGTGAGAAGCTGCTCCACCTCGACGACGAGTTGCACAAGCGGGTGGTTGGCCAGGAGGAGGCCGTGCAGCTGGTGGCCGATGCCGTGGTGCGGGCGCGGGCCGGCATCAAGGACCCGAACCGGCCCATCGGCTCGTTCATCTTCCTCGGACCCACGGGCGTGGGCAAGACCGAGCTGGCGCGTGCGCTGGCCAAGGCGCTCTTCGACAGCGAGGAGCACATGGTGCGCATCGACATGTCCGAGTACATGGAGAAACACACCGTCTCGCGGCTGATTGGCGCGCCTCCCGGCTATGTGGGCTACGACGAGGGCGGGCAGCTCACCGAGGCCGTTCGGCGTCGTCCGTACGCGGTCATCCTTTTCGACGAGTTCGAGAAGGCGCACTCTGACGTGGCGAACGTCCTCCTGCAGCTCCTGGACGACGGCCGGTTGACCGACGCCCAGGGACGCACTGTGGACTTCAAGAACACGATCGTGATCATGACCAGCAACATCGGTTCGCAGTATCTGCTCGATGGCATCGGCGCGGACGGCACGACCAGCGAGCATGCGCGCAAGCAGGTGATGGCCGAGCTGAGGGCCCACTGCCGTCCCGAGTTCCTGAACCGTGTTGACGACGTGGTCGTGTTCACCCCGCTCAGCCGGGCCCAACTCGCGCGGATCGTCGACTTGCAGGTCGACCTGCTGCGGTTGCGGCTGGCCGACCAGGGCGTGGCGATCACGCTTACCGACCGTGCGCGGGACCACTTCGCCGACGCGGGATACGATCCCGTCTACGGCGCGCGGCCCCTGCGCCGCCTGATCCAGCGCTCCCTGGAGACGCAGATCGGCCGGCGGCTACTCGCCGGCGACGTGGGGCGCGGAGACACCGTGGTGGTGGACGCCGCCGAAGGCAAGCTGTCCATTACCGTCGAGGCAGAGGCCCCGAACAGCCCTGCCGATTGACCAACCGTGCCGGGATGACCCGGCACAGGATGAAGGAGGAGACAGATGGCAACCTGGTACCCGTTCCGAGATGTCGATGCCATCCGGCGCGAGATTGACCGCGTCTTCGCGGGCCTCGAGCCGGGGCGAAGCGGCTGGGCCCGCGGCGCGTTCCTTCCCGGACGATCCGCACGAGCCTACCCGCTGACCAACCTTGCAGAGGATGCCGACAACGTCTACGTACACGCCTTGGCGCCCGGCATCGATCCCGAGGCGTTGGACATTACCGTGCTCCGCAACACGTTGACCATCTCGGGCGCCAAGCTCGGGCCCGAGGGCGTGAAGGCGGAGCAGTTCCACCGCAACGAGCGCGCGGCCGGCCGCTTCGTCCGGACCGTGGAGCTTCCCGTCGAGGTGCAGGCCGATCAGGTCTCCGCTGCCTACACGGACGGGGTGCTGTCCATCACGCTGCCCAAGGCCGAGATCGCCAAGCCGCGCCAGATTCAGGTCGCCGTGCGCTGAGCCGCCGGCCAGAGAACATGACAGGAGGATCGGAGATGGCTGAGAACACGATCGCAACCCAGGGCGCGGAGCCCGAAGCGCCGGCGCGGCAGGAGCAGACGCGCGCGCAGGAGCAGTACGTCGCGCCGCCTGTGGACATCTACGAGGAGGCCGACCACCTCGTCCTCGTCGCTGACATGCCGGGCGTCTCGAAGGAGGGGCTCACCGTCCAGGTGAAGAACGGCGTCCTCTCGATCGAGGGGCACGTGCATGAGACCCTCGCCGGCGTCGGGCTCTACCGCGAGTTCGACCTGGTGAGCTTCTTCCGAGAGTTCCGGATCTCGGATGTGTTCGACACGGACCGCATCCGGGCTGAACTGAAGCACGGCGTCCTGCGGTTGATGCTGCCCAAGCCCGAGCAGCAGAAGCCGCGCCAGATCCCGGTGCAGGTGGTCTAGGCAACGGCCCGGCGAACCCCGGCGGCCCCTTCGCACTGCGGCAGAGGGGCCGCCGCCGTCTATGGCGCCGAGGCTCCGGCCAGCGTGTCTTCCAGTACTGCGGTGACGTCGGCGATGCTCACGGCCGTCATGATGCGTTCGCGGGCCGCTGACGCCCCGGGCAGGCCCCGCACGTAGCGGGGTAGCTGGCCGCGCAGGTGGATCACCGCGAAGCGCTCGCCCATGATCTCGGCGAGGCCGGTGACGTGCTCCAGAGCCGTCTCAAGCCGCTCCGCATGGGATGGGGGAGGGGGCACGGTTCCCTTGGCCAGGTATGCCACGATGTCACGCAACGCCCAGGGGTTGCCGATGGCCGCCCGGCCCACCATGACACCGTGGCAACCGGTCTGGCGCAGCATCCGCACGGCATCATCGGGCGCGCGCACGTCGCCGTTGCCGATGATCGGCACGTCCAGTGCCTGGCGCATCTCGGTGATCCACTGCCAATCGGCCGACCCCTCGAAGCCTTGCTGGGCCGTGCGCGCGTGAAGCGTCAGGGCCTGCACACCGCGCTTCGTCAACTCCAGGGCGAGGGGCACGGCGGTGAGCTCCGATGCCGACCATCCCGCACGGAGCTTCACGGTCACGGGCACGCCCACCGCGGCGACGACGGCGTCGACGATGGCCAGCGCCGTGGCTGCATCGCGGAGCAGGGCGGCCCCGGCGCCCTGGCGGCAGACCTTGGGCACCCAGCAACCCATGTTGATGTCGATGATGTCTGCGCCGTTCGCCTCGGCCGCACGGGCGGCGTCGCCCATGTAGGCGGGACTGGAGCCGAAGAGCTGGACCGAGAGCGGGCGCTCCCCCTCGCTCCACCGGAGCATGCGGGCCGCCCGTGCGCTACCGTGGTGCAGGGCCGAGACGCTCATCTGCTCCGTGCAGGCGAGGCCGATGCCGCCCACGCGCTTGGCGATGCGGCGGTATGGCGCGTTGGTGACATCGGCCATGGGGGCCAGCACCACGGGAGGATCGATGCTGACCGGGCCGATCGCAAAGGCAGGAGCCCCGTTTCGCAGGGGCTCCTGGTCGGTCCGTGGCGGCGGCTCTGCGATGTCAGGCAGCAGGGCTATTCCCCTGACCGGTCCGCGCGGACATGCTCGGACGAGTAGTTCGGTGGCTCCTTGGTGATCCAGACGTCGTGCACATGGCTTTCGCGCAGGCTGGCGCCCGTGATGCGGACGAAGTTGGCCCGAGCCTGAAGCTGCGGCAGCGTGTGGGCGCCGAGGTAGCCCATGCCGGAGCGAATGCCGCCCAGCATCTGGTGGATGGTATCGGAGACCGCGCCCTTGTAGGGCACCCGGCCCTCAACGCCCTCGGGCACGAAGCGGGTCTGGCTGTCCTGGCCGTACCGGTCGCTGGAGCCCTCGCGCATGGCGGATTCGGAACCCATGCCGCGGTAGTCCTTGTATGCGCGGCCCTGGTAGAGGATGGTCTCGCCCGGCGCCTCGTCGGTTCCGGCCAGCATGTTGCCCACCATGACAGCCGCGGCGCCGGCGGCCAGCGCCTTCACCGCATCGCCGGAGAAGCGGATGCCTCCGTCGGCGATGACAGGGATGTTGGACTTGGCCGCCTCGCGTGCGCAGTCCACCACAGCCGTCAGCTGCGGGACGCCCACGCCCGAGACCACTCGAGTGGTGCAGATGCTCCCTGCGCCGAGCCCGATGCGGATGCCGTTGGATCCCGCGTCAATGAGGGCACGGGCGCCTTTACGCGTCGCCACGTTCCCGCCGATCACGGGCAGGTCGGGGAATGCCCTCTTGACGGCGTCCACGGCGTCCAGCACGCCCTTGCTCTGACCGTGGGCTGCATCGACGACCACGAAGTCGACGCCCGCCTCGCGGAGAGCGCCGGCTCGCTTCACTGGGTCACGCAGCGGGCCTATGGCGGCGCCCACGCGGAGGCGGCCGTTGCTGTCCTTGGTGGCCATGGGATGGTCGCGAATCTTCTGGATATCCTTTATCGTAATGAGGCCAAGGAGCCGAAACTTGTCATCGACGATGGGCAGCTTCTCGATGCGGTGGACCTGCAGGATCTCCTGGGCTCGCTCCAGGCTGGTGCCGTCCGGCGCGGTGAACAGGCGCTCGCGGGGCGTCATCAGCGAGGTGATGGTGCGGCCCATGTCGGTCTCAAAGCGGATATCGCGGTTGGTCAGGATGCCGATCAGCGTGCCGTCGGGCTGGCATACGGGTACGCCGGAGATGTGGTACCGTTCCATTAACTCCAGGGCATCCGCGATGGTCCGGTCCGGCGGGAGGCTGATTGGGTTCACAATAATGCCGTGCTCGGACCGCTTGACGCGATCGACTTCGGCCGCCTGCTGGGCGATGGGCATGTTCCGATGGATCACGCCGATGCCGCCCTCGCGAGCCATGGCGATGGCCATGCGGGACTCGGTGACCCGGTCCATTGGCGAGGAGATGATCGGCACCCGCAGTTCAATGTCGCAGGCGATGAAGCTCCGGGGGTCAACCTCTGAGGGGGTGACGTCCGTATCGAGCGGCTCCAGGAGCACGTCGTCGAAACTGAGCCCGTCGCGAAGCACCAACTCGGTATCCGGCATGGCATCCCTCCGTGCGCCGGGCCCCGGGGGGCGCCCGGACAATGGGTCATTATACACCAAGCAGGCAACCGGCCCCGGCCCGGATGGGAGCGCCCGGAGGCGGCGGAGCGTATGAGGTTACCTATGAGCAGCACGAACCACGACCCACGATCTCTGGTGACGGTGGACGCGGACGGCTTCCCGTGCGTGGAGTCGCCCGTCATGGAGACGGCGTTCGGCACGCGGTACCTGACCGCGCCGGGCATCGCACTCCTGTCGCGCCCTACCTTCCGGCCGGAGGGCATGGCCGGCTTCCTGGCAGGCTTCCAGGATGAGTTGAGCTTCGACAGCTACCTGGCGGACCCCGTGCCGCTGTCGCCCGGCGCAGGTCTCTGCAAGGCTGCGGGCCAGCTCTGCTACCTCTCCTTCGGCCCCAGACGGTCCATGAACGCAGACGGCGTCCGGTATTTCGACAACATCCGCGAGTCAGGGCATGGCTCCGTGCTGGAGCACGCGAACTACTCAGTGCTCATCTACGGCGTCTCGCGGAGCCTGACCCACGAATTGGTGCGCCACAGGGCCGGCTTCGCCTACTCGCAGGTGAGCCAGCGCTATGTGTCGCCGGACCTCGTCCGGTTCGTGGAGAGGCCCGAGTTCAAGGCAATGCCCGAACTCCATGCGCTGTTTGAGGAGCGCATTGACCGGCTGGCGCAGGAGCACGGCAAGCTCTGCTCGGCGCTGTCGGAGCAGCAGTCCGCAGGCGCGCAGTTGCTCCACGGCGAGTCGCGGACCGACGCCCGCAAGAAGCTCCAGCAGGCGGCTCGCGCGGCCTTGAGCAACGAGACCGAGGCTCCCATCATCGTGACGGGCAATGCCCGAGCGTGGCGGCATTTCCTTGCCATGCGCGGCTCTGAACACGCCGAGCTGGAAATACGCGCGCTGGCGGCGCTCATCTGGGCCTGTCTCGTCTCCCAGGATGCGTTGCTCTTCGGCGACTTCCGGCTCGGCGCGGCTCAGGACGGCGTCTGGGTCCTGACGACCTCGACGCCCAAGGTCTAGAATTGGAGTGTGTGGATGATCTCCAGCGGCGTCTTGTTCCCGACGGCCAATTGCAGGTAGTTCCAGCCGATCCCGGCGGTCAGGCCGCACGAGCTGGCGTAGCCCGTCCGGAATGAGACGCCCCTCGTCGTGTACTCCACGCCCATGCGAGCCTGCGCCGGACCATAGGCGCGTGTGAGGTCCACGCCGTCCAGCGCGGCCAGGATGCGTCCCGAGGCGTAGGCCAGGCCCACGGCGGCGGAGCGGGGCTGCAGTGTGTACCGGGTTGGCGCCCCGGCGGCGTTCGTGCCGTCGAAGGTGAACTCAGGTCCGATCAGGTTCGCCACCACCAGCGCGGCGGAGAGGCCCTGATGGTCGCGCGGGTGCATGAGGAAGCCCACATCGACGCCGAGACCCTCCTTGCTGAGGCTAGTGCCGCCTAGTAGCTCCGGCGCCGGCGTGCCCTGGGTGTTGTTTCGGATGTTGTCCGCCGAGGCGAGGTAGTGCGTGTAGAGCGCCCGGGCGAACTTAACCTTGGCGCCCATGTCAATCCGCGTGGGGCTCATGGCCGGTGAGATGCGCTCCGCCAGGGCGAAGGAGGGGAGCGAATAGACGGCCGCCCCGAGCAGGTCGGCGCGCTCGTCGCCGGTGAGGGCCGCCACGTTGCCGTTGGCCGTCTCCGCCCAGTTGCGCAAGGCCGCGTTGGGGATGATATAGGCCGTGGCAACGCCCTCGGCGCCGAGAGTCAGGTGGCTGTAGGAGACCAGCGCGCCCAGGCTGACGCCGAACTGCGATGTGTCCTTGCCGAAATCGCGGGCTAGGCCCACGGCGTCGTTCAGGTCCGGATTGCCGGTGATGTGCTCCCAGGCCTGCCGGATCGGGATGCCCGATGCGCGGAGCCCCAAGCTCGGGATGCCCATGCGGAACGAGCGACTCTGCAGCGCCAGGGATGCTGGATTGGCCGTAGAGGTGCGCCCGAGCTCGTCGACCACTGCCAGGCCTGCGCCGCCCATGGCGAACGCCCGAGCATTGCCTCCAAAGGTGATGTCGCCCTCGGCTCGGACCACGAGGGCGCCCGCCGACAGGACGATTGCGGCTGCTGTAAGGAACTTCATGCGGTCGCTCCTTGGTGTCTGCCGCGCGGCCGTGTTGGTGCGGCCGCGCGGCGAGTAGGCAAGGGCCTTAGCCCTGGCCCATGGCCTTGAGATTGTCGAAGCTCAGCTTCACGCTCTCGAACGCCGGCCCCGGGCAGACGTCCTGCTCAACGATGTACCAGGCGGCGCCGGCCTTCTCGCTCTCGGCGAAGATGGCCTTGAAGTCGAGGATGCCCGTGCCGACTTCGGCGAAGCCGCGGTCGTCGGTGGCCGCCATGTCCTTCAGGTGTACCAGCTCCACGCGGTCGGCGTAGCGGCGGATGTACTCGGCGGGCACCTGTCCACCGTGCTCCACCCAGTAGGTGTCGATCTCGGCCTTAACCAGCGCCGGATCGGTACCGCCGAAGAGGATGTCCAGGCCCGCAACTCCGTCGAAGGTCTCGAACTCGAACGAGTGGTTGTGGTAGCCGAAGAGCAGGCCGCGGGCGCAGCAGGCCTGGCCCACCTTGTTGAAGAGCTCCGCCGTGCGCTGCCAACCGTCGCCGTTGCGGCGTCGCTCTTCGGGCATGTAGGGGCAGACCACGCGCTTGTTGCCCAGCGCCTCGTTGAAGTCCAGCGCGGCGTTCAGGTCGCTCTCGAGCTGCTCAATGCCGACGTGGCTACCGGCGACGGCGAGGCCCAGGTCGTCGAGCACCTTCTTCAGCTCGGCGGCGCTCATGCCGCCTGTGCCGGCCAGCTCGACACCGGAGTAGCCGATCTCGGCGGTCTGCTTGAACGCGCCGATGAAGTCTCTGGCGGCTTCGTCGCGCACGGTGTACATCTGCAGGGCGATGGGAATCTTTGCCATGATGGGTGTCCTTTGTGATTTGTGACCGCGCGGCTTCCGGGCAGGAAGTCGCCCGCTGGGAGTGGAACTCTCCGGAGACCGGCGTATGGCGGACCATTCGCCGCGGGAGGGCAAGAATCCTTGTATCTATGGACCGGCTGCCGATGGGTCTGCTGTGCTGTACTCGCGTTCGCCGGCGCGGGCATTCGCGGCACGCAGCCCGGCTGGCAGATGGCGACGCTGCCCTGCGTGGCCGACACGAATCTCTCGTCCTACGAGGGTGAGGCAGACCTGAGCTACGGCGCCTCCACGCGGTTTCGCCTGAAGGGCATTCAGATGATGGCCCTCCTGCGCTTCGATGCGTCGCGCATCCGCGGCTGGCGCATCGCCCGCGCCACTCTCCGGATGCGCTATGCCGGAGGCGACCGCAAGCTCCGCACGCTGGGCTTCTCCTCGGTCGCGTCCGACTGGGAGGAGGGAACCGGCTTGGGCTCCGTGTCGGCTCGCGGCTGCACCTTTGACCGCGCCGCGCCGCCGACCGGCCGATGGGCCGGAACGGGCGTGGACTTCACCGACGCCGCGTTCGGCATGGCGGGCACGGTGGAGGGCTACTCGGACGTGCGCGAGACAGGCGATGGGTGGCTGGAGGCTTCGGTGCCCGTGCCGGTCGTCGAGGCGGCCCTGGCCAACGGGCACGGTATTGCAGTGACCGATGAGAAGGGTCAGACGGCAGCGAACAATGACATCTACTCGCGGGAGCAGTCGGCCTCGCAGCCAGTACTCATCATAGAGGGTCAGCCGGCGGGCGTTACGTGGCAGTCGCCCGCCCCGCCTCCGGCCGCCCCGGCGCCGAGCCTGCCTCCGGCGCTACCGGTTCAGGTTGGGGCGCGTCCGGCGGGCGGTTGGGCGGGGGTGGGCTCCGGACTGCGTGTGGCGGCCTTGCCGGAGACCGAGAAGGCGCACCCCATCACCGGTGCGGTGTTGGAGCGGTGCGGCGCCCAGTTGTACGGTGCGCCCGGCGTGGGGCCGGAGGTCGGCGGCGATGGCCTCTGGCACTCCAGCGCGGTACACCTGAGAGCCGCGCGAGGCGAGCTGGTGGCCTTCCAGCTTCTGCTAGACGCCCAACGGGGATCGGCCTCGGGCGTCAGCGTTCAGGTTGCGCCCGGGCTCAGGCCCGAGCGCGGCGGGCCATCGGTGCCGCTGCGTTCGTGGGTATCGCGCCTCTGGTCGGTGAAGGGCAACCGGTGGGCGCCGGAGTACTGCGTGCCGCTGACAGGGACCTTCGACATCCCATGGCAGGCCAACAAGGTGCTCGGCCAGCGTTACCAGTCGGTGTTGGTGGAGCTCCTGGCGCCGACGAACGCGCCGCCGGGGTCGTACCGCTCCGAGGTGACGGTTCGGATCGGAACAGAGACGGCCCGCGTGCCGGTGCTGATGGAGCTCAACTCGCTCCGGATGCCCGATGCGCTACGGTTCGACGTGAGCCTCAACACCTACGGTCCGGTGAGCCGCGCCTGGCGCGTTCCCGACGACAGCCCGCGCGCCCTGGCGCTTGAGCGCGAGTTCCACCGTTTGGCGCATTTGCACCGCACCACGCTGGCATCGCTGGGCTACTCCCACGGCGGCGATGTGACGGCCGGATACGCGCCGCCCGTGGCCGGGACCGGGGCTGACCTGCGCGTGACCGACTGGTCCGCGTGGGACGCCCGCTGGGGGCCCTACCTGGATGGCAGCGCCTTCGACGGCCTGCCCCGCGGCCGGATGCCGGTCACGCACATTTACCTGCCGATCCACGAGGCGTGGCCGGCCGATATCCGCACCGACTATGCGTTCAAGGCTTCGACCCGCGACTACCCGGCCTGCATCATCGAGCATGCCCTCAAGGCTTCGGCCATCGCCGATGCGCTTCCGGCTTCCTACGGCGACGCCGTCGCGACTGCGTCGCGCCTCTTCGCCGACCACGCCCGCGAGAAGGCTTGGAGCCGGACCGAACTGCAGTTCTATCTCAATAACAAGAACATGTACCGCGACCCGGCCATGGGCGGCAGGGGTGTCTCGTGGTGGTTACTGGATGAGCCCAACACCAGGGATGACTGGCTGGCCCTGGCCTACTTTGCCCGGCAGATGCGCCGAGGCGCGCCGCGCGGTTCAGTCGTGCGCTTCCGGGAGGACTGCTCGCGGCCGCAGTGGCAGCGCCGATGGTTGGACGGGCTGGTCGACCTGATGGTGGTGAACGAGGAGATCTACCGTCGCCCGGCGCTGATCGAGACCCTCCGTACCCGGGCCGGCACGCGCTTTTGGAGCTATGGCGAGGCCAACTCGCCGGAGGCGCTCGACATCGTCGCCGAGGGCTGGTGCGTCCGTGCCTGGCTGGCTGGCGCCGACGCCGTGGTGCCCTGGCAGACCGTGGGCGGCGAGGAGGCGCTGACCAAGCCCGACCCAACGGCGCTCCTTGTGCCCGGCCGCGTGTTCGGCATTGACGGACCCGTGGCCAGCCTTCGGCTCAAGGCGCTTCGCCGCGGCCAGCAGGACGCCGAGTACCTCGCGGCGCTGGCTGCGGCGCGGGGCTGGAGCCGCCGGCAGACGGCAGCCTCCCTGGCAGGCGCGTTACGGGCCTGCGGCGTCAGTCTCGATGGCTTCACCCCGGGCATGAATGCCGGCGCGGCCTTCGCGGACCTGCGCGCCACGGCGGCGCGGGCTGTGGGGACCGCCAGGCGCTGATGGAGCGCGCCCGTGAGCTTGCCGATGGCGTGAAGTGCGCGGCCGCCGAACTGGGCTTCTCGGCATGCGGCATCACCACGGCAGAACCGGTCGCCGGCCTGGCTACGCTGGAGGCCTGGCTCGCCGCCGGGCTTAACGCGGGCATGGCCTACATGGAGCGTGAACCCGCCGCCCGATGTGAGCCCACGGCCCTGCTGCCCGAGGCCCGAAGTGTCATCGTCGTCGGAGCAAGCTGCAACTTTGCGCCATCGGCGACCGCCACCACTCTCGGCCAGGCCCTGTTCGCGCGCTATGCCCGCAACCTGGACTATCACGATGTCCTCAAGGAGCGGCTCCGGTTGCTGCACGCCGCCCTGCAGGCGGCCTCGGGCGGCCCGGTCCGCGCCCGCATCTGTGTGGACAGCAGCCCGCTGTTGGAGCGTGCGCTGGCAGTTCGCGCCGGGTTGGGCTTCTTTGGGAAGAGCGGCATGCTCATCCATCGCCGCTTCGGCACATGGCTCCTGCTTGCCGAGTTGCTTGTGGACGTGGACCTGGCGTGCGATGTCCCTGCGGCGGGCCGTTGCGGCCGCTGCACCCGATGCATCGATGCCTGCCCGACCGGCGCAATCGCGGCGCCCGGCATGGTCGACTCGAACCGGTGCCTCTCGTACCTGACCATCGAGCACCGGGGCGGCTTCACGCCCGAGCAGGCCGCCGGGCTGGGGCGCCGCGTCTTCGGGTGTGACGTCTGCCAGGAGGTCTGCCCGTTCAACGCCCGTGCCGAGGCAGTCGCCGATTCGGCGTTCGCGCCCCGGCCCGCCACGACGGCGCGGACCCTCGCGGAACTGGCCGAGTTGGACGAGGAGCAGTTCCGCGAGCAGTTCCGCCGTTCACCCGTGAAGCGCGCCAGGTGGGCCGGCCTGCGTCGGAACGCGGCCGCGGCGTTGTCTTGCAGTAGCCCTGTAGGGGACCATCAGAGGGCAATTGCCGCCGATGGGGAGTTGGTAGTCCCGAACCGGGCTACATAGCCACTGCGCACTGCACGGTTCGCGTCCCACGGCAGGGCATCGGGTACGCGCAGTGCGTTGCCTGCCCGACTTACCCTCTCGCCAGCCGTGTCCTCACCTCCGCCAGCGCGTCGAGCAGCGCCGCCGCCTCGACAGGCCGCTCCGCCGCAAGGTTCGTGCGCTCGCCCAGGTCGGCGGCCAGGTCGTACATCTGCGGTTCGGGCGCGTTGCCCAGTTCCGTGTCGGTGGCCGCGTGGTAGGTGGCTCCGGCGCTCGGTTCGATGGCCTTCAGGGCGCCGCTGAGCAACGCCAGGCATCCCGCCTGTTCGACGAGGCAATCGCGGCCGATGGGCGACTGACCCAGGAGCGCGGGTAGCACGTCGAGGCTGTCGCGGGCGTCGCCGTCGGGGATGGCCGATCCAGTGAGCGCCGCCATGGAGGCCGTGAGGTCCATCAGGCAAACGAGCGCATCCGATGTGCCGGGCGCCACGGCGGCGGGCCAGCGCAGCGCGAACGGGATCCGGGTGCCGCCCTCGAAGATGCTGTACTTGCCACCACGCAGGGGGCCCGCGGGCCGGTGGCCGTTCAGGTCCGCCACGGCATGGTCCGCGTAGCCGTCATCGACCACGGGCCCGTTGTCGCTGGTGACAATGACAAGAGTGTCGCCGGCCACGCTTTGCCGCTCCAGCGCGGCCATGATGCGCCCGACGCAGTCGTCGAACTGGACGATGGCGTCGCCGCGTACTCCGCATCCGCTCCTGCCTAGGAAGCGCGGGTGGGGTACGCGGGGCACGTGCGGGTCGTGCGTGGCGAAGTAGAGGAAGAAGGGGCGGTCGTCTGCCCGCTCGATGAACTGCACCGCATGTTCCGTGAAGGTATCGGCCATCTCCTCATCGACCCACCGCGCGCTGCGGCCGCCGGTCATGTAGCCGATGCGCCCGATACCGTTGATGATGGTCTGGTCGTGCCCGTGGCTCGACCGGAGCTTGAGGAGGTCCGGGCGTTCGCGTCCGGTGGGCTCGTCGCCGATGGGTGCGTCGTAGCGCACCGAGATCGGATCGCCGGGGTCCAGGTTGGCGACGGCATGGTCCTGCACGTAGACGCAGGGCACTCGATCACAAGTGGCGGGCATGATGAAGCAGGTGTCGAAACCGATCTCCAATGGCCCGGGCCTCAGGTCGCCGTTCCAGTCCGGCCCGTCCGGCCCGCCCAGGCCCAGGTGCCACTTTCCCACGGCGGCTGTACGGTAGCCTGCGTCGCGGAGTAGCGAGGGTAGCGTCGTTCGGTCCGTGTCGATGATCAGCGCTGCGTTGCCGGGGAGGATGCCCGTGCCCTCCTTGCGCCATGGGTACTCGCCCGTGAGCAGCGAATAGCGCGATGGGGTGCAGACAGCCGAGGTGGCGTGAGCGTTGCGGAAGAGCAACCCTTCCCGCGCTAGTCGATCGACGTTGGGCGTGGGAATGCGCTCGGAGCCGTAGCATCCCAGGTCGCCGAAGCCCAGGTCGTCGGCCACGACGAGCACAGAATTGGGGCGCAGCGGGTGCGTTGAACCGGTCATGTCTGTCTCCTCAAGGCCCGCAGGGTCCCGATGTTTGACCCCTCCGAACCTGCGCGGCTATAATGGCGCCGACTGACTACTCCACGAGGTCATAACGATTATGAGCGTTCCGTCGGCCTTCCTCCTCCAGGCTTCCGACATCCCGACGCATTGGTACAACCTCAATGCCGACATGCCGGAGCCCATGGCTCCTACGCTGCACCCCGGCACCAAGCAGCCGGTCTGCCTGGAGGACATGCTCGCCATCTTCCCAGAGGTACTTGTCCAGCAAGAGATGTCGCAGGAACGGTGGATCGAGATCCCCGAGCCGGTGCGCGATATCTACGCGGCGTGGCGTCCTGCTCCGCTATACCGGGCGGTGAGGCTGGAGAAGGCGCTGGATACCCCCGCGCACATCTACTACAAATATGAGGGCGTCAGCCCGGCCGGGAGCCACAAGCCGAACACGGCGGTGGCGCAGGCCTACTACAACAAGATCAGCGGCATCAAGCGGCTTGCCACCGAGACCGGCGCCGGGCAGTGGGGCGCCTCGCTGGCCATGGCGTGCCAGATGTTCGGCCTCGAGTGTACGGTCTACATGGTGAAGGTGAGCTTTACCCAGAAGCCCTACCGGAAGTCCATGATGGGCGCCTGGGGTGCGAACGTCTTTGCCAGCCCGTCGGAGAACACGGCGTACGGGCGCAAGGTCCTGGCCGAGTCGCCGGATTGCCCGGGCAGCCTCGGCATTGCCATCAGCGAGGCCATTGAGGACACAGTCAGCACTCCCGGCACCAAGTACTCGCTGGGTAGCGTTCTGAACCACGTCATGCTGCACCAGACCGTCATCGGCCAGGAAGCCATCAAGCAGATGGAGATGGCCGGTGAGATGCCCGACGTGGTCATCGGCTGCGCGGGCGGCGGCAGCAACTTCGCCGGCGTCTCGTTCCCGTTCATGCACAAGAAGCTCACCGAGGGTATGCCGGTCCGCATCGTGGCCGTGGAGCCCAGCTCCTGCCCGAGCCTCACCAAGGGCGAGCTACGCTACGACTTCGGCGATACGGCCGGCATGACCCCGCTGATGATGATGTACACCCTGGGCCACGACTTCATGCCGCCGAGCATCCACTCCGGCGGGCTACGGTACCACGGCATGGCCCCCATGGTCAGCCACCTCTACAAGCTGGGTCTGATTGAGGCCGTGTCGGCCCCGCAGACGGCTATCTTCGAGGCGGCGGTGACCTTCGCGCGCTCCGAGGGCATCATCCCGGCGCCCGAGTCGTCGCACGCCATCCGCGCCGCCATCGACGAGGCGCTGGCCGCCAAGGCCGAGGGCAAGCAGAGGAACATCCTCTTCAACCTCAGCGGCAACGGCTATCTGGACCTGGCAGCGTACGATTCGTACCTGGCCGGCAGCATGGTGGGCTAGTCCCAACCGTCCGACGAACGCGAGGCCCAGGACGCCATGTCCCGGGCCTCGTTCGGTTCTGTGGCCGCATTCGTGCGGCGTCCGGCCTAGCCGCCGGTCTCGGTGCGGTTGAACTGGTCCTGCCAGACGATGTTGCGTAGCGCTTCGTAGGTGGCGCGTGCGGCCTGCTGCACCGTCTGGCCGGTGCCCTCCACATCGCCGGGACCGTAGAGCACCAGGGTGCGGCCGCGAGCCACCACGCGGGAGCCGTCCAGGCTCATCTTCACCTCGAAGAGCTTCAGGCCGCTGTCAAGGAGGCGGTTGATGGTCTGCGCCAGCTTCTGGCCGCGCGCGTCGGCAGGATCGGGAGGCAGGTCGCCAATGCGCGCCAGCAGCGTCGTGCCGAGCCGGACCTCGGCGTAGGCCTTGCCACCCATGGGCGCAGGAGTCGATCGGGCGCCCAGCGAGGGGTCGGTCTCGCGGCGGTTCACCTCGATGCCTGCGTCGGCCAGCTCCTTCACCAGCGCCTCGGCGCGCTCGGGCGTGGGCGGGTGGGTGCGGTAGATGCCGAGTTCGACCTGCGGTTGGAAGCGCTCCTTGCGGGCGAGGCGCTCCATGAACGTCAGCACACCTACGGGATTGTACGACGTGCGTCGCATGTAGTGGACGGCGGCCTGGTCGGCATCCTGCTCGGCCTCAACGCCGAATGAGTTCATCTTGGCCACGGTGTAGATCTGCCCCACCTGCATGGCCGTCGCCGCGCCATCGCCGCCGCCGCCCAGGATCGCGATGAGCATGGGGATCAGCATGGCGTTCTGGATTTTGTTCTGCTCTTTGATGAGCTTCATCATGTGGTGGTGCGACGCGTGCGCCACTTCGTGCGCGAGGACGCCGGCGATCTCATCGTCGGACTGCGAGAACTCCAGCGTGCCCTTGTTGATGTAGATGAAGCCGCCGGGCAACGAGTAGGCGTTGATATCCTTCTCGTCGACCACCTTGAAGGTGTAGGCGAACTTCTTGACCGCCGCACTGCCCCAGATCGCCGGCACCTCGATCTCGTTGGCGACCTTGGCGATCTCCTGGCCGATCCGATTCACGCGGTCGGTGATGGTCGGATCGGTGACGAGTTTGATGACCTTGTCGTTCTCGAGGGCGTTCTCGCGTCCGAGCTTAACCTCCTCGTCCTCGTCGGCAAGGCTACACGCGGCGGCGCTGGAGGCGACGACCAGTGCGGTGAGGGCGATGGCGCTGATGCGGCGGATGAGGTTCAGGACTGGATGGGTCATCGGTTGCGTGCCTTGTTCGGCGGCGGAGCGGCTTACCGTCTATAATGGTATACGTTCTGAGCCCTCAAAGCAATGTCACGGACCCCACTTCTTGCCACACTGGCCCTGATTTGCGCCCTCGGCGCCCCGGTTGGGGCCCAGGTTGCGCCCACACTGCAGCCTTCGGATGTCGCCGCCGACCCGTCCACCGCGGTTACCATCGGCTCCGAGCGCCGCAGCGTCGTGTTGCGTGCCTCCGGTCCGGCTCGTGATCCATCCCGTTCGGAGCTCTACAGCGTCGGAACGGCGGTCTACATAGAGTCGGACGCCGCGTATCCCCTTCGGTTCCACGTGCATGCCCAGGAGGCCGCGGCCCTGCCGGTGGCCCGGCGCACGGCGTACTTCCTGGCGGCGCTCTGGCTGCTGGCACGGCAGCGGGTCGGGCCGGCCTGGACCGCCGTGGGCAAGAAGCCCGTGGAGGTCTGGCTCACCCGATCGCGGCCTGGCGGCGGAGCGGCCGCCAACGGCTCCATAGTGGTCTACGAGGCGCTGGCGCCCCGGTCCGACCTGGAGTGGGCGCGGACGCTGGCGCATGAGTATGGGCATCTGATCCTGCCGGGCGCGGGCGGTTACGCCGAGCCGGAGCCCTGGTCCAACGGCATTGTGGGCGAGCGCCTTTTCCTGGGCTGGCTTCGCGATGACCTGGTGGCGGGGCGGCTCAGCCCGGCGTCCATGGCCTTTGCCGGCATCGCGGACCTTGAGTACTACCACGAGCGCCAGGTACAACCCCTGCTTACCGTTGCCCTCGAGCAGTGGCCGGATACCGATACGCTTGCCGGACGCAGCAAGGCGGCCATGAACGCCTTTACGGGCCTCATGCTCGGCATCGATCGGACGCTGGGCGCCGCCGCGCTCTACGGCTTGCTCGACCACCTGGTTGACGGCGCCAAGGCCGAGCAGGACGGGCCGGCGTTCCTGTCGGCATTCCGGCTCTGGCTCGAGCGTCAGGATGCGTTCGACGTCAGGCGGTTGGGGCAGGGGACGCAGGCGTTCTGGCTCCCAGCCGGGCGATACCAGGTGACCGGCGCCGCTACCAGCCTCAGCGTGGCGCCCGGCCAGGCGACCCTTGCGAAGGGCGAATGGACCGTGACGGCGCCCCGAAGCGGAGCCTGTGCGCTGCGGTGGTCGGGCGCCGCCCTGCTGCACTGGAAGCGCCTCCGTTGACCTTCACGGGCCGCTGGTTCACCGCCGCCTGCGCCGCCTCGGCCCTCTTCATCGCCTCGGCCGCCGAGCTGCTCCCCGGCTGGCTGGGCGTGGCCGCGCTCTGCTCGCTGGTCGCCGCCACGGCTGCCGATCTGCTGCTGGCGCCGCGCCGGGGCCAACTGGCGGTCCAGCGGAGTTGCGAGACCCATGCAGGCGTGGGTGACGCACTGGCCGTATGTCTGGAGCTTCGCTGTGGCGCGGGCCGGGCGCAACGCCTGCGCGCCTTGGTCCGTGACACGGTGCCCGAGGGGCTGACCCCTTCGGCCGATCCGCTACAGGCCTTGTTGGCGCCGCACCGCAACACCACCGTGCGGTACGAGACGCCGCTGGACCGGCGGGGCGACTACACCTGGGGCGACGTCCACGTGCGCCTCCACGCGCCGCTGGGGCTGGTCACAGTGACACACAGCTACGAGGCGCCCCATACGGTCAGCGTCTACCCGGGGCTCCGCGAGGCGGCGCGGTACCTGGCGCTGACGCGGCGAGGGCGCCTGCAGCAGATGGGCGTCCACCGAGCCCGGGTTCGCGGCGCAGGCAGGCAGTTCGAGTCGCTCCGCGACTACGTGCAGGATGACGAGTACCGGCGCATCGACTGGAAGGCCTCGGCGCGGCGCGGCAGGCTCATCAGCCGCGAGTATGAGGTGGAACGGAGCCAGACGGTGCTGCTGCTGCTGGATGTGGGCCGGAGCATGGCTGTGGAGGTGGACGGCTCCTCCAAGGCCGAGCACGCCATGGCGGCCCTGCTGACGCTGGCTCAGGCCGCGGCCGACGCCGGCGACCATGTGGGCATGCTCGTCTTCGCGGATACTGTGAAGGCATGGGTCTCGCCGCGCCGCGGCAAGGAGGCGGTCCTCACCTGCTTGGAGGCCCTCCACGCCACTCGCCCCACACTGGCCGAGCCTGACTACCGGTCCGCCTTCGCCCACATGCGGGCTCGGTGGCGCAAGCGCTCAATGGTGGTCTGCTTCACGGACCTCTGGGACCCGGACTCGTCGCACGAGGCGATCCAGCAGATCAGCGGCCTCATGCCCAGGCACCTGCCGCTCTGCGCCACCTATCGGGATTCCACGGTGATGCGTTGCGCGTCGGCGGAGATCGCCGCTCCGGCAGACGCCTATGCCCGCGCCGTGGCGCTGCAGGTGCTGGAGGATCGCCACACGGCGGTGGCGGAGCTACGGCGCCGGGGCGTGATGGTGGTGGACGCTCCGGCCGAAAAGCTGACGGCCGACCTCATCAACAGCTACCTGACCGTTAAGTCACGCAGTCTGCTGTGAGGCCGGCCGTCTGAGTTCGGCGCCGCCCGCCCGCCGGAGCGAGGGGCGGTTTCCCGCCTAGTCCTCGTCCGGTACCTGCACCATGCGCGCGATCCGCGCGATGCTGGCCACCTGGTCGCCCGCATCCAGGTTGATGAGCTTCACACCCTGGGTGCTGCGGCCCGCCTTGCGGATATCGTCCACCCGCATGCGGATGGTGATGCCCTTCATGGTGATGATCATCAACCGGTCGTCGGGCTCCACCACCAGCGCCTCTACCACCAGGCCGGTCTTGTCCGTGGTGTCCATGGTGATGATGCCCTTGCCGCCGCGCGATTGGCTACGGTAGAGGTCCAGCGGCGAGCGCTTGCCCACGCCGCGGTCGCCCACTACCAGCAGTTCGCTGGTGGCGTCCACCAGGTCCATGGAGACGACGCGGTCGGCCAGGTTGCCATCGGCGTCGCGCATCTCGATGCCGCGCACGCCGCCTGCGGCCCGGCCGCGGACGGGCACGTTCGACTCGGCGAAGCGGATCGACTTGCCGCTGTGCGTCACCATGATGCACTCGCGGTTGCCGTCGGTCAGCCGCACCCACCGCAGTTCGTCCTCGGGCTCCAGGTCGAAGCAGATGAGGCCGTTGGAGCGGAGGTTGGCGAAGTTGTGCAGGTCGACGCGCTTGATCTCGCCGCACTGCGTCGCCATCAGCAGGAATCCGGTGGCCTTGTTCAGGTCCTTCACCGGCACCGTGGCGGTCACCTTGTCGCCGCTCTCGATGTTGATGAGGTTCACGATGGGTGTGCCGCGGGCCGTGCGCCCGGTCTGGGGCACCTCGAAGGCCTTCAGGCGGTATACGCGGCCCCGGTCCGTGAAGACCAGCAGGTAGTCGTGGGTGTTGGCCACGAAGAGCTGGTCGATATGGTCCTCTTCCTTGGTCATGGCGCCGATGACGCCCCGGCCGCCGCGCTTCTGGGTCCGGTAGGCGTCCAGCGGCACGCGGCGGATGTAACCGTCCCGCGTGAGGACGACGATCATGTCCTCCTCGGGGATCAGGTCCTCTTCGCCGATCTCCTCGGCCTCCATGGGCACGATGCGCGTGCGGCGGTCGTCGCCGTGCTTGTCCTTCATGACCTTCAGCTCGTCTTTGACGATGGCGCTGACGCGGGCCGGGGTCACGAGGATGTCCTCGTACTCGGCCATCTCCTTCAGGCGGCCGCAGTACTCGTCCTCGATCTTGTTGCGGTTCAGGCGGGTGAGTTGCCGGAGCTGCATATCGAGGATGGCGGTGGCCTGGAGCTGCGTGAGGCCGAAGCGGGCCATGAGCTGGGTCCGTGCGATCTGCTCGTCGTTGGCGGCGCGGATGATGCGGATGATCTCGTCGATGAAGTCGAGGGCGATCTGGAGGCCCTCAAGGATGTGCGCCCTGGCCTTGGCCCGGCCCAGTTCGTACCGCGTTCGCCGCGTCACGATCTCGCGGCGGTGGTTCAGGTAGAGCTGGATCATCTGCGGCAGGTTGAGGAGCCGCGGCTGGCCGTCCAGCAGGGCCAGTAGGATCACGCCGAAGGTGGTCCGCAGGGCAGTGTGGACCAGAAGGTAGTTGAGCACCTTCTTGGGCTGGGCGTCGCGCTTGAGGGTGATCACCACGCGCATTCCGTGGCGGTCGGTGAAGTCCTGGATGTCGGCGATGCCGTCGATCTTCCGCTGCTTCACCAGGTCGGCGATGTCCTCCTGGAGACGCTGCTTGTTGACCTGGTAGGGGAGTTCGCTGATGACGATGGCGCTGCGGCCGTTGTCCATGGGCTCGACCTGCACGTTGGCCTGCATCACCACGCGGCCGCGGCCGGTGGCGTAGGCGTCCTTGATGCCCTTGGTGCCCAGGATCAGACCGGCGGTCGGGAAGTCCGGCCCCGGAATGAAGTTCATGAGTTCTGGAACGCTGGCCTCGGGGTGGTCGGCGGCATAGATGCAGGCGTCACAGACCTCGCGCAGGTTGTGCGGCGGGATTTTGGTGGTCATGCCCACAGCGATGCCCTCGCTGCCGTTGCAGAGCATGTTCGGGAAGCGCGACGGGAGGACGGTGGGCTCCTGCCGGGTCTGGTCGTAGTTCGGCATCCAGTCCACGGAGTCGCGGTCGAGGTCGTGCAGCATCTCGGTGGCGAAGACCGACATCCGGGCTTCGGTGTACCGCATGGCGGCCGGCGGGTCGCCGTCGATGCTCCCGAAGTTGCCCTGTCCGTCTACGGGCGGGTAGCGCAGGCTGAAGTCCTGCGCCATGCGCGCCATAGTAGGATAGATGACCGCTTCGCCGTGGGGGTGGTAGTTGCCCGAGGCGTCGCCGCAGATCTTGGCCGACTTCCTGTGCCCTGCCGCGGGCGTCAGGTTCAGGTCGTGCATGGCCATGAGGATGCGGCGCTGGACGGGCTTGAGGCCGTCGCGCACATCCGGTAACGCCCGTGAGACCAGGGTCGATACGGCGTAACCGAGATACGACCGACGCAGCTCTTCCTCTATATCGACGACCACCAGGCCCTTTTCAGGCCCCTCGGGTGGGGTCGTGCCGCCGGGGATCTCGGTCTCTTCTGCCATTGTGACTCCTGCGTAGTAGTGTATGACTCAACCCCGATAGTCTACCCCAGAACGACCCCGGGCGGGGAGGCCGGCAGACGGCGCCGCCCGATGCGCCCAGGACATGCGTCCGATACGGGACCTCAGCAAATCGGATGTAATGTCCTATAGCGGCGCACGGCTGTTGGATCCGAACCCACGACAGACAATGAGCAAGGCGCAGTCGTGCGACTTGACACGGCACGTTACATCTGATAAACTAGCCGAACCATCACGTTGGTCGCGGATTTTCGAGGTACACCATGCTAGGTAGCCTGTTGCTCCGGCTCCATCGTTCCTTCTCTCGGTACTCCGTCTTTGTCGTCGCCGCAACGCTGGGTCTGGCTGCCCTGGCAAAGGCGATTGCGCTGCCCCAACTTGTCGCAACCCTCGATGGGTCGATGCTGATGCCGCCGTACCTGGCCATGCCCGCCGCCCTGATCCTGGTGGCATGGGAAGTAGTGCTTACGTTCGGCCTCATGCTGCCTGTCAGTCGTGGCGGCTCGCTCTGGTGCTCGGCGGCAACGTTGTCCGGTTTCATCGGGTTCGCGGTCTGGCGGTCCGTTGCCGGACTCCCCGTCCCGTGTTCGTGCTTCGGTCCGCTCTTCGCCGCACCGCCGGCCGCTTCCGCTGCAATCTGCCTGGCGCTCCTCTTGTGCGTATACACCGGCCTCGTTCAGGTTCCAGCATTCGCCGTCGAGTCCACATAGAATATAGACAAAATATCTGCCAATACCATGTGCTAGGAGATGGTCGGTCATGAAATCTCTATACGTCTTATTGTTCACGACAGTGGTGCTCGTGGTGTCGTTGGTGGCTATGACAGCGGCATTTGGCGAAGGTGTCTCTGGCAACGACTGGGACTTTCTGTGCGTCGACGGTTGCGACAACGGCTCAGGTTGTTCTTGGTTCACAAATAAGTACACTCAATGGTATCCTCATCAAGAATGCCAGATGCGTCCTGGCATCGGACGGATCCTGTGTACCGATGGCCTGACCGTGCTGTGCTACAAGCAGTGGAGCTACCAGGGCTACGGTGGCGACTGCAGTGGTCAGTGGATCACGTACACAGAGCATTACACAGCCCAGTGCACGGCTGTGTAGGCGTTCGGTCGCCGCGCTGCCGACATGCACGGTCGGCAGCCGGCTCCATGCAGAAGGGGGGCAGCCATGCGCAGGTGCTGTTGGGCACTCGGTCTTACCATACTCGGCGTCTCCGGTCCGTGCCTCGGTCAGGTCGATGAGGCGGCCCTGGGAGAGTTGAGGGAGGGCCTCCACCGGCAGAGGACCCTGTTTCGGTCGGTATCCGGGCGCGTCCACGAGGCCATCCGTGTGACCGGTGACCCTCCGTCTGGCGTGGCGCCTGCGCTACCGAAGGAGTCGGGAAGGACCCTTGGGATCACGAGGGTGTGGGGCGCCTCGTCCAGCGAGCGGGACTACGTCTGGTCCTGGTCGGGCGATCGATGGCGTGTGAGCGCCGACGAGGAGGTAAAGCCGGGTCTCCGGCGTACGCACGAGTTGGTCTCGGACGGCGAGTACGACTACAGCCAGTCGGCGTTTGCGGGAACGCAGGCGGGGCGGCAAGGAAGCATCGATGCCCGCAGGGGCGGCCCACCTACGCCATCGTCGCTGGCCTTCATGCCCGACTACCAGTGGCTCGAGAACTCCATCTCGGCTCTCACTCTGGATGAGGTCCGTCGGGGCCGCACCGCGGTCGGAGAGCCTGTCGTAACCTTGCGCGGGCATAACCGGGCCGGGGCAGTGGCGTATGAGTTCGCTCCGGCGCTGGGGTACCTCCCAATACTGCAGCGCCGCTCTATGGCAGGCGTTGCCACGACAGTACGGATCACAGCCACCAAGTCCATGGGTGGGCGCCATGTACCCATTGATATGGTCGAGGAGCGCCATGTCGGCGCGACGCACTCGACGCGCATCTGGCGATCACTGCGGCTTCAGGTGACCGACCTGAAGCTGGACACACTCACGGCGACCGACTTCGCGCCGAAGTGGCGCGAGGGCGTGCACATCATCGACGTTCCGGCAGGCAAGATGGTCCGGTACACGAATGGCAAGATGGTCTTCCGTCAGTATCTCGCAGGACGCACGCCGGGCCGCATGGCCTCCGGTCTCGCGCTGATCGGCGGCACGGCGGCGGCGGGGCTACTGCTGCTCTGGGCGCTTCTGCGCCGACGCCGCGCCTTGCGCCCAACCCCGGCATGACGATGCCGGCGCGAGCGATCCCGCAAGATCGCCGTGCGGGAGGCTTGACTCGGCCCCGTTCTGTGGTATCCTCTCAATCCCAGTCGCACCCGGCCGTTGAGTGGTTCCGTTGCGTAGCAGTTGAGCAGTTCCAGCCGGCGTCGAAGCGGATGCAGCGATTTGAAAAATCTGCTGACCGGGTGTTGACACAGGGTGTGAGCAGTTGGTACTATGTTCTTCGCGCCTGACGTACTGGGGTGCAGCCGGAGCGTCTCCTGAGAAGGGGCGCGGTCCTGCGGTGAGTAGCTGCGGGGTGTAGATCTTTGAAAACCGGGCAGGTCTAGACGGACCTTGCGGACAACGAATGGAAGGAGCACAGGAGCCTTTCTCTGTTGTGAATGTCCCCTTAGTTGGGGTCATGATATTTACGGAGAGTTTGATCCTGGCTCAGGACGAACGCTTGCGGCGTGCCTAAGAAATGCAAGTCGAGCGAGTTGCAGCAATGCAGCTAGCGGCGAACGGTCGCGTAACACGTAAGCAACCTGCCCCGGAGACCGGGATAACAGTTCGAAAGGACTGCTAATACCGGATGGTGTTGACGGTGGGCATCCACTGTCAACCAAACCAATTTATTGGCTTCGGGATGGGCTTGCGGCCTATCAGCTAGTTGGTGGGGTAACGGCCTACCAAGGCGACGACGGGTAGCTGGTCTGAGAGGACGGCCAGCCGGACTGGGACTGAGACACGGCCCAGACTCCTGCGGGGGGCAGCAATTAGGAATCTTGCGCAATGGGCGAAAGCCTGACGCAGCGACGCCGCGTGAGGGATGAAGTCTCTCGGGATGTAAACCTCTTTTGTTCGGGATGAACACAATGACAGTACCGAACGAATAAGCCCCGGCTAACTACGTGCCAGCAGCCGCGGTAATACGTAGGGGGCGAGCGTTGTCCGAATTTACTGGGCGTAAAGCGCGCGTAGGCGGGCCGTTAAGTGAGAGGTGAAAGGCTGGGGCTCAACCGCAGCAGTGCCTCTCATACTGGCGGTCTTGAGGGCGGTAGGGAGAAGTGGAATGGCTGGTGTAGCGGTGAAATGCGTAGATATCAGTCGGAACACCGGTGGCGAAGGCGGCTTCTTGGGCCGTTCCTGACGCTGAGGCGCGAAAGCCAGGGGAGCGAACGGGATTAGATACCCCGGTAGTCCTGGCCGTAAACGATGGATACTAGGTGCTGGGGGTATCGACCCCTCCGGTGCCGCAGCTAACGCAATAAGTATCCCGCCTGGGGAGTACGGCCGCAAGGTTGAAACTCAAAGGAATTGACGGGGGCCCGCACAAGCGGTGGAGCATGTTGTTTAATACGTCACTAACCGTAGAACCTTACCAGGGCTTGACATCCGCTGATCTCCTATGAAAGTAGGCTTTCCTCGCAAGAGGACAGCGAGACAGGTGTTGCATGGCTGTCGTCAGCTCGTGTCGTGAGATGTTGGGTTAAGTCCCGCAACGAGCGCAACCCTCACCCCATGTTGCCAGCGGCTAAGGCCGGGAACTCTTGGGGAACTGCCCGGGTAACCGGGAGGAAGGTGGGGATGACGTCAAGTCAGCATGGCCCTTATGTCCTGGGCTACAAACATGCTACAATGGACGGTAGACAGAGGGATCCGATACCGCGAGGTGGAGGCAATCTCAAAAATCCGTTCTCAGTTCGGATCGCAGGCTGCAACTCGCCTGCGTGAAGTCGGAATCGCTAGTAACCGCAGATCAGCTAAGCTGCGGTGAATACGTTCCCGGGCCTTGTACACACCGCCCGTCACGTCACCTGAGTTGTCTGCACCCGAAGTCGGTGGGGTAACCCGTAAGGGAACTAGCCGCCGAAGGTGTGGGGAGCGAGGGGGACGAAGTCGTAACAAGGTAGCCGTACCGGAAGGTGCGGCTGGATCACCTCCTTTCTAAGGATTGACGATTGGTGAGGCGCCTCAACAGCGTCGCTATCCGTCGCAATCTCAGGTCGATCCTCTGTTCCTTTCAGTTCAGTCCGATCAAACAAGGTCTATCCAAGCCTGCCCGGCTTTGAAGGATTTACAGTTCGGGGCGCCTTCGGGCGTCCCGTTTCCGTCTGTCTGCCCCATCCGCCCGCCACAGGTACACTGACGCCATGCAGGAGCCAACCACCCCCGAGGCCGCGGTCGCCTACACGCCCAAGACGCCGCTCATGATGCAGTACTTCGGCGGCAAGGCGGAGCACCCGGGCGTCCTCCTCCTCATGCGCGTGGGCGACTTCTACGAAGCCTACGGTGAAGACGCCGAGACCATCGCGGGCTTCTTGAACATCACCCTCACCGGTCGCGAGGACGGCGGGCAGCGGATCGCCATGGCCGGCGTACCGCACCATGCCGCGGAACGCTACGTGGCCCGGCTCATCAAGGGCGGCTTCCGGGTCGCAATGATGGACCAGGTAGAGGACCCCAAGGCCGCCAAGGGGCTCGTCAAGCGACGCGTCACCCGCGTCGTCTCCCGCGGCACCGTCTTCGAGGACGCGCTGCTGGATGACCGCTGCAACAACTACCTCGTGGCGGCAGTGGTGGGCGACTCCATCGCGGGGCTGGGCGTTGTGGACGTCTCGACGGGCGAGTTCCTCACCACGGAGTTGGACGGCGAGCATCCCGAGGCCCAACTGGCCGACGAGATCTGCCGCCTGGAGCCCGCCGAGGTCCTGGTGCCCGAGGGCCGCGACGACCTCGTGGAGATCATCAAGCGCGCCACCGGCGCTGCGGTGACCCCTTTCGCCGGCCGGGATGTGCCCCGCTCCCGCACCGCCCGCGAGGCGCTGACCCGGCACTTCGGGACCACGTCGCTGCGCGGCTTCGGCTGTGAGGAGTATACTACGGGCTTGGACGCCGCCGCGCTGGTGATCGACTACCTTAAGGAGACTCAGGTCGCGGCCCTGTCGCACATCACGGGCCTCAGCACCTACTCGGTCCGCGACCACATGACGCTGGACGCATCGGCGCGCCGCAATCTCGAGATCAGCTCCTCCATGGCGGACGGCAGCCGGGCTCGGAGCCTCCTGGGTGTCGTAGATACGACGCTTACGGCCATGGGCGGGCGCATGCTCCGCCGGCGCCTTGAGGAGCCACTGCTCGACGTGGCCGGCATCACCCGTCGCCTCGATGCAGTCGCCGAATTGGCCGGCGATGAGTTGATCCGTGGCGACCTGCGGGAGACGCTCCGCTGCGTCAGCGACGTGGAGCGGCTCGTCTCCCGCTGCGCCGCAGGGCTCGCCAACGCCCGCGATCTCGTGGGCCTTCGCACTTCGCTGGACCTGCTCCCGGCTACCTGCGACAGGCTGTCCGCGGCCTCGTCCGAGATGCTGGTTGACTGCCGGACCCGTCTGGCCGGCGTCCGCGCGCCTGCGGCGCTGCCGGTGCCTGTGGTGCGCGACGTCCGAGTCGACGGCACCACGACGGGCATCGCGGCCCTCATTGGGCGCGCCATCGTCGCCGAGCCGCCAGCGGGATTGCGGGACGGCGGACTCATTCGCCCGGGCTTTTCCGTTGAGCTCGACGCCCTGCGCGATGCGGCATCGAACGGCCGCGCCTGGATCGCAGGCCTGGAGGCCGACGAGCGCGAGCGCACGGGTATCGCGTCGCTCAAGGTCGGCTACAACGCGGTCTTCGGCTACTACATTGAGATCACCAAGGCGAACCTGGCCAAGGCTCCCGCCGACTACATCCGCAAGCAGACCACCGCCGCCGGTGAGCGCTACATCACCCCCGCGCTGAAGGAGTGGGAGGCGCGGGTGCTGGGCGCCGACGAGAAGATCGTCGAGCTGGAGTACGCCCTCTTCGCGCAGGTTCGCGACCAGGTGGCCGAGGCTTCGCGTCCGCTACTGGACGTGGGCCGTGCGGTGGCGGAGCTCGATGTGCTGGCAGCGCTGGCCGAGACGGCCGTTCGGAGCCACTTCTGCCGCCCCATAGTGGACGATTCCGACAGCATCCATATCCGCGGCGGCCGCCACCCGGTGGTGGAGAAGATTCAGGGCGCTGGCGCCTTCGTCGCCAACGACTGCACACTTGATTGCACGGAGAGCCGGCTCCACGTGCTGACCGGACCCAACATGTCAGGCAAGTCCACGGCGCTCCGCCAGGTGGCCCTCATCGTCCTGCTGGCCCAGGTGGGCTCGTTCGTGCCCGCCGAGGAGGCCCGCATCGGGGTCGTGGATCGCATCTTCACCCGCATCGGCGCCCACGACGAGCTGGCCACGGGCCAGTCCACCTTCATGGTGGAGATGAACGAGACGGCCAACATCCTCAACAACGCCACCCGCCGGAGCCTGGTGATCCTGGACGAGATTGGCCGCGGTACCAGCACCTACGACGGTCTCTCCATCGCGTGGGCCGTTGTGGAGCATCTCGCGGGCATCGGCTGCCGGACGCTCTTCGCCACGCACTACCACCACCTGAACGAACTGGCGGGCCGCATGCCGGGCATCCGAAACTACCGCGTGGCCGTGAAGGAAAAGGGCGACCAGATCGTCTGGCTCCACAAGCTCGTGCCGGGCGGGACGGACAAGTCCTACGGCATCCAGGTCGCCCGCATGGCCGGCGTGCCCACCGAGGTGATCCGCCGGGCCAAGGAGGTGCTGGCAAGCCTGGAGAAGACCAGCGCCCGGGCCGCTGGAGATGTCGTAGCGCCGGGCCAGGCCATCGCGACCAGCAAGAAGAAGCTGCAACTCACGCTCTTCGACCTGGACCGGCATCCCGCGCTGGAGGAGCTCGACGTGCTGGACACCGCGGCGCTGACACCCATCGAGGCCCTGATCAAGCTCGATGAGCTGCAGCGGATGGCACGGGGCTCATGACGGCCTTCGAGGGTGAGCAGGCGCGGGACGGTGCGCAGCCGGAGTGCCGCATCGTGCTGCTGGACGACAACACGGCTAACCGCATCGCGGCCGGCGAGGTCGTCGAGCGGCCTGCGTCGGTGGTCAAGGAACTGGTCGAGAACGCCATCGACGCCGGCGCCACGCGCATCCGGGTACGCCTGCTGGATGGCGGCAAGCGCCTCATCGAGGTGGCCGACAACGGCTGCGGCATGACCGCCGAGGAGGCCGTCCTCGCCCTGCAGCGGCACGCCACATCCAAGATTCGCTCCGCCGACGACCTGGCCTCCGTGGCGACGCTGGGCTTCCGCGGTGAGGCCCTGCCCAGCATCGCCTCCGTATCGCACCTGCAGCTTGTGACCAAGATCGCAGCTTGCGATGCGGGCTGTCGGGTGATCGTCCACGGCGGCGATATCGAGGGCGCCGACCCCGCCGGCTGCAGCGACGGCACCACACTGGCCATTGAAGACCTCTTCTACAACACGCCCGCTCGCCTGAAGTTCCTCAAGACCACGCCTACCGAACTGGCCCGTTCCGTGGAGACGGTGGGGCACCTGGCCGTCTCGCACCCCGGCATCAGCTTCCACCTGTTGCACGACGACCAGACCGTGCTGCAGACTCCCGGCGCCGGCGACGCCATCGGCGCCCTGGCCGCGCTCTGGGGCCGCGAGACGGCGCGCACGCTGGCGCCCATCAGCGGCGAGTCCAACGGGGTCGGCGTGGAGGGCTTCATCGCGCCGCCGGACATCCACCGGCCCGGCCGAAGCCACGAGCTCTTCTATGTGAACCGGCGGCCCATCCGGAGCCGCTTCGTCTCCCACGCTGTGGAGGACGCCTACCGGACCCTCACGCCCGACGCCCGCTTTCCGGTGGCGGTGGTGCTCATCGACGTGAACCCGTTGCTGGTCGACGTGAACGTCCATCCCACCAAGATGGAGGTGAAGTTCACCAACGACCGCGAGGTTCACCACGCCGTCTCGCAGTCGGTGCGCGCCGCGCTGGCAGGGCACGGGCAGATGCCCACCCTCACGCCGCCGCGCGCCTTTGGGTGGCGCTCATCCGGCCGTGACGCCAATGCCATCCCAAGTAGCCTCGTCGATGCCGTCTGGACGCCGCCCAGCGCGCCCGAGCCGGGCGCCTCCGGTGCCTCGCCGTCGCTGGGGTTGCCCGGCCTGTCGGGCGATCCCTTCGCGTCCGATCCGGAGGTGACGCCGCCCGAGGAGGCCGGTCCGGGGCCGGAGCAGCCGTTCGGTGAGATGCTGCGCGGGTTCCGGGTGCTTGGCCAGGCGCGGCGAACGTACATCGTAGCGGCGACCGAGCATGGTTTGGCCCTGGTGGACCAGCATGTGGCCCACGAGCGTGTGCTCTACGAGCGCCTGCTGAAGGCGCGCAACGCGCAGGGCATCCATGGCCAGCGGCTGGCGGTGCCCTTCACGGTGGAGCTGGGAGCGGCCGAGGCGGAGCTGGTGCGCCAGAAGCTGCCCGACTTCCGCGAGCTGGGATGGGAGCTGGAGGCGTTCGGTCGGGAGTCCTTCCTGGTGCGGGCGGTGCCGGCCCTCTCGGCTGCGCGCGGCGTCGAGCAGCTGCTGCGGGATATGATCGACGAGCTGGTGCATCAGACTGTGGCGCGCCGCCTGGTTGTCCAGCGTGACCATGTGACCATCACCAACGCCTGTAAGATGGCCGTGAAGGCCGGCGACCCGCTGCAGATGCCCGAGATGGAGGGCCTGCTGGAGCAGTTGGCGCAGGCCAAGGTGCCCTTCGCGTGCCCGCATGGCCGCCCGGCCGTCGTACTGATACCTTACGGAGAGATCGACCGCCGCTTCAAGCGGTAGCCCGGCCCCGCCGAGACCGATCGGGGCCGGCAACGCAGCGCCGCCGGCGCAACGAGGAGCGCAGATGGAACCACAGGCCGCACTGATCGAAGCGCTGAACCGCCGCATACTCGTGCTGGAGGGGCCCAAGGGCACCATGGTCCAGCGGCTCGGCCTCGATGAGGCCGGCTTCCGCGGCGAGGCCTTCGCCGGGCATCCGATCGATCTGCGGAACAACAACGAGGCCCTTAACCTCTCACAACCGCATCTGGTGCGTGGCATCCACGAGGCCTTCATCGCCGTCGGCGCCGACATTGTCGCCACCAACACCTTCAACGGCAACCGCATCTCGCAGGCAGACTTCGGCCTGGAGGGATGCGTTGTCGAGATGAACTCTACTGCAGCCGCCCTGGCCCGCCAGGCAGCATCCGGCGCCGGCAGGCCCATCTTCGTGGCGGGCACCATGGGTCCGACCAACCGGACCGCCTCCATATCGCCGGACGTGAACCGTCCGGCCTACCGCAACGTCGACTTCGCGGCGCTGGTGGAGGCCTACTCCGAGCAGGCCGAGGCGCTACTCCTCGGCGGCGTGGACCTGCTCCTCATCGAGACGGTGTTCGACACGCTCAACGCCAAGGCAGCCCTCTACGCCGTCGAGGAGGCATTTCAGGCCGTCGGCCGCCGCGTGGGTGTGGTGGTCTCCGTGACGATCGCCGACAAGAGCGGCCGAACGCTCTCCGGCCAGACGCTGGAGGCCTTCTGGACCTCAATCTCCCACGCCGACCTGCTGGCCGTGGGGCTGAACTGCGCCCTGGGCGCCCAGGAGATGCGGCCCTATGCCGGCGAGCTATCCGACCTGGCCCCGGTGCGGACGGCCTGCTACCCCAACGCCGGCCTACCCAACGCCCTGGGCGCCTACGACCAGTCGCCGGAGGAGATGGCGGCTTGGCTACGTGAGTTCGCCTATAACGGCTGGGTCAACATCGCCGGCGGATGCTGCGGGAGCGGCCCCGAGCATATCGGCGCCATCGCCGAGGCCGTCCGCGGAGTGCCGCCGCGCATGGTGCCAACCGTGGAGCCTGCCACGCGGCTCAGCGGGCTGGAGCCCCTCACAATCGAGCCGGACGCCAACTTCGTCATGGTCGGCGAGCGGACGAACATCACCGGCTCGCCCCGTTTCGCCACGACGATCCGCGAGGGGCGCATGGATGCCGCCCTCCAGATCGCCGTGCAGCAGGTCCGCAACGGCGCCAACATCATCGATGTGAACATGGACGAGGGGCTGATCGACTCCGTCGCCACCATGGTGGAGTTCCTCAACCTGCTGGCGTCGGAGCCCGAGGTCAGCCGCGTTCCCGTGATGCTGGACAGCTCGCGCTGGGAGGTTCTTGAGGCCGGACTGCGTTGCCTGCAAGGGAAGGGAGCGGTCAACTCCATCAGCCTGAAGGAGGGCGAGGAGGCGTTCCTGGAGCGCGCCCGTGCCATCCGCCGCTACGGCGCCGCCATGGTCGTCATGGCTTTTGACGAGGTCGGCCAGGCCGACACGCTGGAGCGGAAGCTGGAGGTATGCAGCCGGGCCTACCGCCTGCTGACCGAGAAGGCGGGCGTGCCGGCCGGCGACATCATCTTCGACCCCAACGTGCTGACGGTCGGTAGCGGCATGGAGGAGCACCGGGCCTACGGGGTCGCCTTCATCGAGGCCGTTCGCGGCATCAAGGAGCGCTGTCCCGGCGCCCGGGTCAGCGGCGGCATCAGCAACGTCTCGTTCGCGTTCCGAGGCAACAACACGGTACGCGAGGCCATGCACGCCGCCTTTCTTTACCACGCCATCCATGCCGGGCTCGACATGGCTATCGTTAACGCCGGCATGCTGGCCATCTATGAGGACATCGACCCCGAGTTGCGCGATCTGGTGGAGGATGTGCTGCTCGACCGCCGGGCAGACGCCACTGAGCGCCTCATCGACCGCGCGGGCTCGTTCGGCGAGGCCCAGAAGGCCCGCGTTGCCGCTGCCGAGTGGCGTGGCCTGCCCGTGTCCGACCGGCTCTCGCACGCCCTGGTCAACGGCATCGTGGACCACATCGAGGCCGACGCTGAGGAGGCGCGCGTCGAGCTGGGTTCGCCCCTGGGCGTCATCGAGGGCCCGCTTATGGCGGGGATGAACGTGGTGGGCGACCTCTTCGCTGACGGCCGCATGTTCCTGCCGCAGGTCGTCAAGAGCGCCCGCGTCATGAAGCGCGCCGTGGCCGTGCTGGAGCCCTTCATGGAGGCCGAGCGGCTCAGCGGCGGCGGCGACGCGGCCCGCAACCCGGTGATCGTCATGGCCACCGTGAAGGGCGACGTACACGACATCGGCAAGAACATCGTCGGCGTCGTGCTCAGTTGCAACAGCTACGAAGTGAAGGACTTGGGGGTGATGGTGCCCGTGGAGGCCATCCTGGCAGCAGTTCGCGAGACCGGCGCCGACGCCGTGGGCCTCAGCGGCTTGATCACCCCGTCATTGGACGAGATGGCGCATGTGGCGGGCGAGATGGAGCGCGCAGGGCTCACCGTGCCGCTCCTCATCGGCGGAGCCACGACCAGCGCGGCCCACACCGCCCTGCGGATCGCCCCGGCCTACAGCGGACCCGTCGTCTACGTGCCCGACGCCGGCCGCGCCGTGGGCGTCGTCAGCCGCCTCCTCTCCGCCGAGACGCAGCCCGCCTTCCTCACGGCCAACCTGGCAGAGCAGGAGCGCTTGCGGCAGGAGCTGGAGCAGCGCCGTAGCGCACGTGCCATGCTCTCCCTGGCCGATGCCCGCGCCAACGCCCCGAAGACCGACTGGGCTTCAGCCGAGATCGCGTTGCCTCAGTGGTACGGCGTCGAGGTGATCGATCCGATGCCGTTGGCGGAGCTGGCCGAGATGATCGACTGGTCGCCCTTCTTCCACACGTGGGAGCTGCGCGGACGGTTCCCGGCGATTCTGGAAGACCGCGTCGTTGGCGAGCGCGCTCGGGAGCTGTATGACGACGGCCGCCGGGCCCTGGATCGCATCGTCTCCGGCGGCCTCCTGCGGCCCGTGGGCGTCTACGGCCTCTGGCCCGCCGCCTCGGTGGGCGACGACATCGAGGTGACGGAACCGGTGTCGGGCGCCCGCCTTGCGATGATCCACTGCCTGCGCCAGCAGATGCCGAGGACCGACGGCCGACCCAACTGGTGCCTGGCCGACTTCGTCGCTCCGGCCTCCTCGGGACGCTCCGATGCCGTGGGCGCCTTCGCGGTGACCTCTGGCCACGAGGCGCAGGCCCTGGCCGACAGCTTCCGCGCCGAGTTGGACGACTATGGCGCCATCATGGCTTCGGCGCTGGCCGACCGGCTGGCCGAGGCCGCTGCCGAGTGGCTCCACCGGCACGTGCGGCGGATCTGGGGCTACGGGGCGGACGAGCGCCTCAGCGTAGAGGAGCTGATCCACGAGCGCTACCGGGGCATCAGGCCGGCGCCGGGCTATCCGGCCTGCCCCGACCATACCGCCAAGCAGACCCTCTGGTCGCTTCTGGACGTGCAGAAGGCCACCGGCATGACGCTGACCGAGAGCATGGCCATGGCGCCGGCGAGCTCGGTGAGCGGCTGGTACCTCGCCTCCAAGCAGGCGCGCTACTTCCCAGTGGGCCGGATCGATCGAGACCAGGTGGAGGACTATGGCGCCCGTCGGGGCTGGACCGTTGCCGAAGTGGAGCGATGGCTGTCGCCTAACCTCAACTACGAGCCGCAGTAGCCGCGGCCGCTCGGGTACGATGGTGCTGAGGTCTGCCGCATGGATGATGCAGAGCTAGCATTCAGCCTGGCCGCCGTGCCGGGCATCGGTGAGAAGTCGATCGCCGCCATCCTTCGGCGCGTGGCGGTGGGCGGCATGAGCCCGGTCGCGCTGCTGGAGATGGGGGCGCCGGCGCTTATGGGCGAGTTCGGTTTGCGCCACGCGGCCGCCGACGCCATCGTGCAGGGCCTGAGGCCCGCCGCCGAGCGCGCGGCGGTTGAGCTACGGCGTTTGCGGCGGCAGGGGGTGCAGCTCCTCACGGTGGCCGATGCCAGCTATCCAACGGCGCTGGGCGCCTTTCTGGATGCGCCGCCGCCGTTGCTCTGCGCGTATGGCGACTTGCGGCTGCTGACGCGACCGCTGTTGATGGTGGCCAACTCGAACGGGGCGCCGCCGGACGTGCTGGCCGCCTGCGACGAGGCCGTGTCCGTGGCGCTGTCGGCCGGGATGTCGCCTGTCACGGGGCACAACCGGATTGAGTACCAGCGTCCGGCGCTGGTGGCGCTCCGGGCCGCCGTGGGTGTGGTCTATGTGCTGGACCGGGGCATCGTGGACGCGCTGGGCGAGGACTTGGACCGGGAGCTGTTCCCGGCTGCAGGGATCTGGACGGGTGGGTTCGACCCTGGCAGGCATCTGGCCTTGTCGCCCTTCGGGCCGCGCGACCACTGGCTGGGCGCCAACAACCGACGGCGAGACGAGATGATCGCCGCGTTGGCTACTCTGGTGCTCGTTGGGCATGTGACGCCCGGCGGCGGCATGGACAGCCTATGCCGGCGGGCCGCCAGGGCGGGCAGACGCGTGGTGACGGTGGGCGATACGATGAGCGTACAGACTCGCGAGACGATACTGGCAATGGCTGCCGGAGGAGGGTAGGCGACATGAACACCGTGTGGGTGGGCGATGTGGGCATCGGTCCCGCCGCAGGCAAGCCGGCGCTCATCGCCGGGCCCTGCGTGGCTGAAGGGCTGGACCTCTGCCTCATGATCGCGGAGGAGGCCAAGGCCGCAGCCGACGCTGCCGGCATGGGCTACGTGTTCAAGGCCTCGTTCGACAAGGCCAACCGCTCCTCCGTTGACGCCTACCGCGGTCCGGGCCTTGACGACGGTATCGCTATGCTCGCCGAGATCAAGGCCAAGCTGGGCGTGCCCGTCCTTACAGATATCCACGAGGTATGGCAGGCGGAGCGCGTGGCCGTGGTCGTGGACATCATCCAGATCCCCGCCTTCTTGTGCCGCCAGACCGACCTGATCGACGCCGCGGCGCGGACCGGCAAGGTTGTCAACATCAAGAAGGGCCAGTTCATGTCGCCCTGGGACATGTCCAACGCAGTGGCCAAGGCCAACGAGGCGGGTGGCACGCAGGTGATCCTCACGGAGCGCGGCGCCAGCTTCGGCTACAACACGCTGGTGGTGGACATGTGCTCGCTACCCATCATGCGCGGGCTCGGCCATCCCGTCTGTATGGACGCGACGCACGGGATCCAGCGCCCGGGCGCGGCCGGCACGGCCTCTGGCGGCCGCCGCGAGTTCATCCCGCATCTGGCCCGGGCCGCAGCCGCCGTAGGCATCGATGCCCTCTTCCTTGAGGTCCATCCGGAGCCCGGCCGCGCCCTCTCCGACGCCGCCTGCATGCTTCCACTCTCCGACCTGCCGGGCCTGTTGCGCGATGTCGTGGCCATCGACGCCATCGCGCGACGCCATGAGAACCCGGCGCAGCAGCTTTGGCGCAAGGGAGCAGGACAGGACGAGCCGCAGAGCGAATAGGTCAGCAACGAGCCCCTGACGGCTCCACCGCATCACACGGAGGATGTCCATGCCTGATCGCGCGCCAATCAAGGTCGGTTTCATCGGTACCGGCGGCAACGCCCGCTGGCACATGGGTACGGTCCTCTCCATCCCGGACTACCGCGTGGTTGGGCTGGCGGACCCCAACCCCGCCATGCTCCATGCCGCCAAGAAGCAGCACGCCCAGCTCTCCGACGTGCCCGCGTTCGCCGACTGGCACGAGATGTTGGATGAGCTCCAGCTTGACGCGGTGGAGATCAGCACGCCGCATACCACCCACCACGAGCAGATCGTCGCTGCGCTGGACAAGGGGCTCAACGTCCTCTGTGAGAAGCCTCTGGTCTGCTCAGTGGCCCATGCCAAGGATGTCATCGCGCGCCTGGCTGCGGCCGGCAAGGTGGGGCTACTCTCCTACCAGCGCCACTTCCAGCCCGAGTTCCGCTGGATTCGCGAGAAGATCGCCTCGGGCGCCTTCGGCAAGGTGACCTTCATCTCCGCCCTGCAGTGCCAGGGCTGGAAGACGGGCGTCGCAGGCTCCTGGCGTCAGGACCCGGCGCTCTCCGGCGGCGGCCAGCTGAACGACTCCGGTAGCCACCTGATCGACATCATCCTCTGGATCACCGGACTGAAGGTGGAGACGGTCTCGGCCTACATCGACAACTGCGGCACACCGGTGGATATCAACTCCGCAGTGGCGCTCCGGTTCGACGGCGGCGCGCAGGCAACCCTCTCCATCGTGGGCGATGCGCCCGATTGGCACGAGGATGTCACGATCTGGTGCGAGGGCGGCGTCTTCTTCATGCGCAACGGCAAGCTGCAGGTGGCGGACAGCAACGGGCGTTACACGTTCGACAACCTGCGCGGTGGCTCAACGCCTGACCGCAACTTCGCTGATGCCATCCTGGGCCGCGATGAGGTGCAGTCGCCGTTCGAGTGCGGCCTGCGCGTCATCGAGTTGACCGAAGCGGCATGGAAGTCGGCCGCGCAGGGCAGTGCGCCCGTCGCTGTGGGGTAGGACTGAGTTTGAGCCGCCCGGCGCGCGATGCTCCGGGCGGCCTACTCGTCGTCGACTGAGACCTGCGGTAGCCGCCGCCGTCGATCGGGCGGCAGGATGCGCTCCAGCATATCATCCACTGTGACGATGCCCGTGAGCCTGCCCGAGTCGTCCAGCACCGGCAGCGCCAGCAGGTTGTAGCGGTTCACGGTCTGCGCGATCTCGTCGGCGTGGGCATCGGTGTGGACGTAGCGTATGCTGGTCGTCATGAGCGCGCCCACCAATGCCGAGGGATCGGCCACGATGAGGTCCCGCAGCGAGAGCACGCCCACCAGCCGGCGGTCGTCGTCCACCACGTAGAGGTAGTAGATCGACTGCCCCTCCGGCGGCGTACGCCGAAGTAGCGCGATCGTCTCGTCAGCGCTGACGTGCTCCGGGATTGCGATGAAGTCCGGCGTCATCATGCCGCCGGCGGTCTCCTCGGGGTAGGCCAGCAGTTCCTTGACGTCGGCGGCCTCCTCCGGCTCCATTTGCTCCAGGAGGTCCTCGGACTTCTCGTCCGTCAGATCGGCGAGGATGTCGGCAGCCGCGTCCGGGTCCATCTCGTCGAGGATGTCGGCCGCCTTCTCATCGGGCAGCGACTGCATGACGGCAGCCGCCTCCTCGTCCTCCATCTCCTCGATGGTATCCGCGGCGGTCTCCACGTCCAACGCCTCGATTACCTCGGTGCGCTGCTGTGGGTCCAGCTGCTCGATGATGTCGGCGATGTCGGCGGGGTGCAGCGCGGCGATCTTGTCGTGCGGAACCTTTAGCTTAATCCGTCCTCCGCCCGCCGCGCCGGGCTCCAGCGTCTCCACGTCGTCCCAGGCGATCAGGTGCGAGCGCAGGGGCTTGCCCACCAGGCGGGCCAGGATCTCCACCGGCTTGCTGACGCCGGTCCGGCGAAGGATGGCTCGGAACCCGGCGTCGACGCCGATGACGCACGCCCGGTCGCCGCAGGCTGCCAGACGCACATCGTTCACGCGCACAACGCGGTAATCATGGACGTCGACGATCTGTTTGTCCAAGATGTCACGCTGCAGGCGTAGATCGCCGTCGGCCGGTGCGTATCGTGGGATATCGGCCCACGACCGGCGCAGCAGGAGGCGCGGGCCGCCGAGGTCGATGTCATCTAGCCCGATCCAGCCGTCGCCCTGTCGGCCCCGTATGAAGATGGCGCTGAGCGTGGGTAGCCGGCCGATCTGGCCCGCGATGGCGTCGTGCACTCGGCCGACCTTGGAGCCGTCCGGTGCGATGACGGGTCTGCCAAGCAGTTCTGTCAGGTACTTCAGCATGCGGTTCGGTTCCTCATGCCATTAGTGTAGCCCTTCGCGGAGCGCGACCGTGCGCGACCCGGCGTGTGTACGCTCCTGCAGAAAGGCGTGCGGGGACGCGAGGGGCTCCGATAGGGCTCCATGGTTCCTTGCTCGGTGCCCGGTTCGGTGTTACAATCGCTTTGGTTGGGTACCGGCCTGCCGGCGGCGGACGGTCGCCGGGGCGTCGCACGGTTTCGAAAGGATGCTACCGATGAACGGTTACCATGGCGCGGTTGGCGAGCGCAGTCGGCCGGCCTTCACTCTGATCGAGCTGCTTGTCGTCATCGCCATCATTTCGATCCTCGCGGCGATCCTCTTCCCTGTGTTCGCGTCGGCGCGCGAGAAGGCCCGGCAGACAGGCTGCATGTCGAACACCAAGCAGTTCGCGCTGGCCACGTCGATGTATGTGCAGGACTGGGAAGCGCACATGTTCTTCTCGTTCAACCGGTTCGGCAATCCCGGGTACCGCTGGATGCAGATGGTCCATCCCTACATGAAGGCGGCCTCGCTCTTCCACTGTCCGTCGTGCAGCCGCAAGCCGCCCATGAACATCGAGCAGCAGGTATACGGCTACAACTGGCAGTACCTGGGCAACTCGCGACTGCTGCCCTTCGGGCGCGGCCTCGTCCCCGACAGCGCTGTTGAGGTCCCCGCGCAGACGATCGCCTTCGCGGACAGCGCGGGCTCGCGGAGCCGTATCGGCACCTCGACCGAGGGGCGCGCCGGATACGCGATCGATCCGCCCAGGCCCAAGCCCGACCCCGATGTCACCGGGTACCATGACCCCGGCGATCCGGCCATGGTGGCCGGCAGGCATCACGGCGGGGCGAACATAGCGTTCTGCGACGGGCACGCGAAGTGGCTGGACCTGAGTGTCATCTACCGCGACAACTCCCTCTGGAACGGTACCGGTAGCCCCGACCCGTAGTGGCCCTGTGCCGTAGCCGGCGGTGCGGAGGGGATGGACGGGTGCTCACAACTGCGGAATCAGCGCATCACGCCGACGTTGCGGGCTACATGGCCGAGGCCGAGAGGCTCCTCGCGGGCTCAACATCGGAGGAGCGGCAGCGTCTCCTCGACCACGTCCGGGCGCAACTAGAGTTGGAGGTGGACCTGGCAGCCGCTTCGCCCCAGATCCCAGGCAGCGTTGCAGACGTGCTGGCCCGTCTGGGCCCGCCCGCCGATCTCATCGGCCGCGCCCGCGCTACGCTGAACCTGTCTGCCGGTGCGCCTCCGGTTCAGGCCCCCATGGCGGCGGGCCTTGCCGCGTGCCGCATCTGCAAGCAGAGCGTGGCGGCGGTGGCAGCTGCGTGCCCCCACTGCGGCGCCCCACGTCCCGCCAACCAGAGTTGGAACGGGACGGGCTACGAGTATCGCTCTGCCGCCACCTGGCGCGGGATGCCCCTGTTGCACATCGCGGTCGGTCGCGACGCAAACGGGAGGTTCCGCGTGGCGCGGGGCGTCGTGGCCGTCGGCCAGTTCGCCCGCGGCGTGGTCGTCGTGGCGCAAGTGGGCGCGGCCTCGGTGTTCGGGCTCGGCCAGTTCATCGCGGCACCCATCGCCGTCGCCCAGTTCGCCGTAGGACTGGTCTGCGTGGGCCAGATCGCGCTGGCCGCGTTACTAGGCGTGGGCATGCTCGCAACCGGGCTACGCGCGACCGGCGCCTTTGCGCTCCGGCTCTTCTAGGCTGCCGATCCGCACTCCGGGCAGAAGCGGTACTGCACATTGCCGATGCGCGCCCCGCATGCCGGGCACCGCCGCTCTGCGGCCGCCGTGCCGTCCGCGCGAGGGTAGGCCCCGCTCAGGATGGCGCCGTACTCAGGCGACGCAGCCCAGCGCTGGATTTCCCGGGCCCGCAGGGCTGGGAACGGGTGCGTCTGGAACCGGGTCATGTCGAACTTGTAGACCAGGTCCAGCAGGTTGGTGTCCATGTCCTCGTAGTCGTCGGCCTGTCGCACGAACTCCTCGGTGCTAGCGCTGTCGCCAAGGGCCGCCTTGCCTGCCGCCAGCTTCAGCAACGTCCGCTTCACATGCTCCTGATCCTGTGCCACCAGTAGCGCGGCGCGGTCGGCGGTGAGTTCCGACTTGCGCATCCAGTCGTACATTGCCAGCGCGATGGCCTCGTTGATGAGCGCCATGATGGGTAGCCGCCGAAGCGCCGCGTCGCCGAGGATCCAGAGGAAGATCGCGATAGTCCTGTAGAGCATGTGCCCGGACTTCACGTGGCCCAACTCATGGCCAATGACGGAGCGCAGTTCGTCGGCGTCGAGCAACTCGACTAGGCCTGACGCAAGTACGATGGTGAAGCGCTCCATGCCGATGGCGAAGGCGTTGGGGCGCGGGTCCTGAAACAGGAAGAGGTCCGGCTCCGGCACGTCGAGTGTGGCGCAGGCTTCGCGATGCAGCTCGTAGATGCCGGGCAGCTGCCGTGGCGAGATGCGGAGGCTATCGGCAGTGAAGAAGAGCCGCACCTGTCGCTCGGGGCCCAGCGCGCCCAGCTTCCGGAAAAGCAGCGCCAGGCCGGGCGTCTTCCGGAGCGCCTCCAGCGCGGCTCGGTCCAGCGGGTGCTCGAACGCCGCTGCGTCCATGCCGGGAAAGGTCTGTCGTGCGTTGGGTTGGTCCGCCATGGCTACACCTCCAGTTCGCGCGCCGTGCCGCAGAAGGGGCAGAAGCGCGCGCTACGCTCGACATCCTTGCCGCAGGCCGCGCAGGAGAAGCCGGTCGGCTCGCCCTCGCCGGCGGCCCTGGGGGCGCACTCGGCCAGCCGCATGGCAAGCCGAGCGAAGCGGCCCACCGATCGGAGCCGCGCCGTGCCTCGCGCCCCGAAGTCCATGGTGATCCTCGCCACGGAGCCGACGCCCAGATGGTCGGACTCCTCTGCGCTGATCCGCACGGCCGCAGGGAACTCGAGCACGACGTGCCGCGCAGGAGCCGTGCCGCTGCGGGAGACGCGCAACGCCTGCACCCAGAGGTGCGTGGGCGAGATGCCAACGTTGGCGTAGACGCTGCCGCCCAGAAGCGTGCTGAGCGAGGGCATTCCGGGTACGTCGCCGACGAGGCGACCTCGGGCAAAGCCGAGCAGGGGCTCGTCGTCTGTGATCTCGCGCAACTGGCTGAAGGCCTCCGCTTCGGGAGTTCGGGTCCATTCCAGGGCAGGTCCGGCGGGCATCAGCCCGCAGACCGTGCAGGCTTCGGCATCGCCGGGAAGCGAGGCATCGCACGCGCGGCAGTTCATGGCCGTCTCTCCTGCGGCGCTTGGCGCCGGTGGTCGCTGGTAGGCCCGGCTTCAGCGAGGCCTACCAGCACTACGAAGGAGATCGCCGAAAGGGTTCGGCATCTGGCCGTGCCATCGCCCGAGTTACAGCGTCGGCGCCGTCGGTGTCCGCAGCGCCGTGACGATCCCGCTCATGCCTGCCGTGAAGGTGAGGTCGGCCGAGCCGCAGGGCGTGGTGAAGCTGTACCCCGCCCCCACGGCGTAGGTGCCGCACGCTTTGCCCGTCCTGGCGTCGATCCACGTGAGCCGGTGCTGCACCGAGCCGATGGCAATCCAAGGCCCGACGGCCGCCGGCGACGAGTCGTAGTTGTCTGCCCCTGTGGAGCAACGCCAGACCCGGTCGCCTGTGGCCGCGTCCAGGCAGTAGCAGTCGCCGCGGCCGGCGTCGCCCAGGCCGCCCAGGTAGAGTCGGCCCTCGTGGAGGAGCGGCGACGAGTAGCCGAAGCCGTCGCCGCCTTTCGGCGCCCGCACGGCCCACGCCTCGGCCCCGGTGGCCGCGTCCAGGCAGTGGAGCAGGCCGTCGTTCGTCACGGCGTAGACCCTTCCGCCTCCGCAGGTCGGCGAGGCGATGGCCGGGGAGTAGTAGGTGCTGATGGCGCCGGTCTTGGTGCGCCCCATGCGGGCCTTCCAGCGCACCGCTCCGGTGGCGGCCTCGATGGCATACAGCGTGTTGTCCCAGCCGCCCAGGTAGAACGCCGCGCCATCGGTGGCGGCGCGCGACTGGAAAAAGCTCCCCGCCGCCACGCGCCAGAGCTGTTTGCCTGAGGCGGCATCAAGCCCGACAACTGCCTTGTCGGCGCCGATGCAGACCACTCCGCTGCAGACCGCCGGTGTGGCGAAGAGGGGGCTGCCGATGTCGGTGGCCCAGAGCATCGATCCGCTCTTCAGGTCGGCAGCGTAGAGCTTGTGGTCCATGGACCCCACATAGACGCGATCGTCGGCCACCGCGGCGGATGAGAAGAGCGCGCCGCCCGTGGCCAGCGCCCACGCCTTGGCGCCCGTGGCCGCCTTCAGGCAGTAGAGCTTGCCGTCGAAGCTGGGGCAGAGCAGGCGCTCCTCGACCAGCGTCGGACTGCCCTGGATGGTGTCGGCCGTCTTGAACGCCCATGCGAGGTTCGGGCGTGCGTCAGTGGGCTCATAGACGAACGGGATCCCGGCTGAAGCTAAGGCGCCGTCCGGCATCGTCACTGTGACGCCGAGCGCGTGGCTGCCGGGCTGCAGCGTCTCGGTCTCGAACTCGCCCGTGAGGCCGCGCGGCCTCTTGGCGCCCGCGTCGACCTGCCCCGGTTGCGGCGCGCCGCCATCGATGCTGAACTCGCCACGCAGGCCCTCGGTCACGGCCTTGCCGTCGGCACCCGTGACCACCGCTATGAAACGCCTCCGCGCCAGGTTGGACGCCTCGGGGTCGTCCCAGGTCAGCCGCAGGGCGAGACGGGCGGGCTTGCGGAGCCGGATTTCCGCCACCGTCTGCTCGCCCGCCTCCTTGACCAGGACCACCTTGGCCGTCTCCGTGCTCACGTCGATGCGGTGCCATGAGCCCTGGTAGAGGCCCAGCGCCATGAAGCAGTCGATACCGGCCGTGGTCCAGTGCCAATCTTTGTGCCCGTGGCCCATGAAGATGGCGGCCACGTTGTGGGGAGCGAGGATGCGGAGGAGATCGCCGCCGTTGTCGATGTTTGAGTTGTCCCGCCCGACCCAGTGGTGGAAGAAAACGAAGACCGGCGTGCCGCGCTTCAGCTTCTTCAGGTCGCCCTCGAGCCAGGCGAGTTGCGCGCCGTCGAAGTGGCCCCAGTGCTCCAGCACGATGGTGCTGTCCAGCAGCACGAAGTGGCATCCGCCCTGGTCGAAGGAGCGGTAGGCCGGCCCTACTCCCTGGGTGAAGCCCTCCTTGCCCAGTGGAGCCCAGCGCACATCGTGGTTTCCGGGCACGCTCTGGATCGGCGCCGCCGCACCCGCGATGGCCGCCCGGTATCTGGCGAACTCGGCAGGCGTGCCCAGTTCCGCGATGTCGCCGGTGTTCACCACGAACGTCAGACGCGGGGAGAGGTTCGGCAGCGAGGCAACCCACCGCTTAAGCGCGGCCTCGTTCGCGGCGCCGGAGCAGTGCGTATCGGTGATGTGCGCGAAGGAGAAGCCGCCGACCTGGCCGGCGCCCTGAACCGACGCGGCCAGCATGACCGCGATAGTAGCTGTAATCAGCATGCGTCGTTGCCCTCTCCGTCCTGGGGCGCCTCGTCCGTCAGGCGCGCGATGTAGTGGACCTGCCGCGCGATCTCGCGGAACCCCAGCGAGGGGTATAGCGTGCGGCCGATCTCATTGTGCTCCAGCGTCTCGATCTTGGCGATCACCATGCCGCGCGCTCGAAGACGCTCTTTGCAGGCTTCCAGAAGAGCGCGGCCCAGGCCCAGACGACGGTGGCTTCGACCCACCGCCAGATTGGCAATCCAGCCGATCCGGGTCGCCGGGTTCGTCCGCGACGTCACGTAGCCCGCCACGGCGCCTTCGGCGTCAACCACGACCAGCACTCCAGTGGGCTCGATCCGGCAGTCATCGGCAATGGCCTGCGTCTTGCGATCGGCCCAGGAGCCGGGCAGCGCTCCGGGGAACTCATCGTCGATGGCCTTGTCGATGGAGACCGGCGCGAAGGTCTCCACGGTGATCGCCTGCAGGGCGGGCACGTCGCCGGGCTCGAAGGGACGTATGCGGTAACCTGAAGGCACGGGCATGGCGGACCTCCTTGGGCGGCTTGGCGTCAGTGACGCCTGCTGCGAATCGTACCACCTTCTTCCGCCGCGCTCGAGGAGGCTACCGGATGGCGCTTGGCAAGAACTCCCACCGCAGGCTCAACGCCCTTACGGGCGAGTGGCTTCTCGTCTCCCCGCACCGCGTGGACCGCCCGTGGGATGGCGCCCGATCCAAGGGCTCCGGCGGGTCGGCGGGCGTGCAGTACAGCGCCGACTGCTACCTCTGTCCCGGCAATGCGCGCAAACTGGGCGCACGAAACCCGGATTACCATGGCCCCTATGTCTTTGATAACGACTTCCAGGCCATTCGCCCCGAACATTCGGGCCCCGCCGACCCCGTCCTGATGTGCGACGGCCTGGTGGCCGCGTCGCCCGTGCTGGGGACGTGCCGGGTTATCTGCTTCTCGGAGAGGCATGACCTCTCGCTGCCGGAGCTGCCCGAGCGGAGCATCGTTGGCATCGTGGAGCTCTGGTCGGAGCAGGTTCGCGAACTGGGTGCGCGCCACCGGTGGGTGCAGGTCTTCGAGAACAAGGGCGCGGTCATGGGATGCTCCAACCCGCACCCGCACGGCCAGATCTGGGCGGGCGACTTCCTGCCCAACGAGGCCGCCAAGGAGGATGCCCGCCAGCGCGACTTCCACGCCTCCCACGGCGTCCCGCTTCTTTGCCGTTATCTGGATTGGGAGCTAGAGCGCGACGAGCGGATCGTGGCCGCCAACGAGGAATGGGTGGCCCTGGTGCCCTGGTGGGCCATGTGGCCCTTCGAGACGCTGCTGCTGCCCCGGCGGCGGTTCGCGCGGATGACCGACCTCGACGCTCCCGCCCGCGAGGCGCTGGCCCAGATTCTCAAGCGGTTGCTGACCCGGTACGACAACGTATGGGATATCTCGTTTCCCTACTCCATGGGCTGGCACGGCGCGCCCACGGCCACGGAGTACCCCGGCGACCACTGGCAGCTCCACGGCCACTTCTTCCCACCGCTCCTGCGTAGCGCCGACGTGAAGAAGTTCATGGTTGGGTACGAGATGCTGGCCGAGGCCCAGCGCGACATCACGCCCGAGGCCGCCGCCGACCTGCTCCGGGCCCAGTCGGAGGTGCATTACCGCGCCGGATCGCTGGGCGCGTAGCGTGCTACAGAACACCTTCGTCCATTGCCCCACGGTCGGGCCGGCCACCGAGAGGCGCCTCTGGCGCAACGGGTTGCTCACCTGGGATAACTGCCTTGCCGAGGGCGCCCCCGTGCCGCGACGCCTGGAGGGCTGGCTACTGCCTCGTTTGGCCGAATCTCGAGAGAGACTCGCTGCGGGCGACTTCCGCTGGTTTGCCGCCGAGTTGCCCCGGTCCGAGCACTGGCGCGCCCTCTCCGAGTTCGGCGATCGGATCGGCTATCTGGACATTGAGACCACCGGTAGCTCGGCTGAGGACTCCACTACCGTGGTGGGCATCTACGACGGCCAGACCATGCATCAGTTCGTGCGCAATGAAAACCTCCGCGACTTCGCCGACCTGCTGGAGAGCTTCACCGCCATCGTCACGTTCGCCGGGTCCTCGTTCGACCTGCCCGTGCTGACGCGCGAGTTCGGCGTTCGCTTCCCGCAGCTTCACGTGGATCTCTGCCACGTCTTGCGCCGCATCGGGCTCAAGGGCGGCCTCAAGAGCATCGAGACCCAACTCGGCCTCCGGCGATCGGACGAGACCACGGGCATGAGCGGCTACGACGCCGTGCGCCTCTGGTGGCAGTGGTGGAACGACGATGACGAGGTGGCGCGCCGCAACCTGCTGGCCTACAACGCCGAGGATGTGGCCAACATGCAGACGATCCTGCAGATGACTTTGCCGCGCGTGCTCCGCGCAGCCTGGGGCGACCTGGCCGATCAGGTCCTCGGTTCGTGATCTACCTGGACTACGCCGCCGGCGCGCCCCTCGACCCGGGGGTGGCCGACCGGGTCGCCCACGTGATGGCCCTGGGGCTTGGCAACCCCTCCAGCCTCCACGCCCGGGGACGCAGGGCGCGCGACCTGATTGACGAGGCGCGCGAAACGCTGGCGAATGCCCTGGGCGTCGACTTCGCCGAGGTCCTCTTCACCAGCGGCGGCACCGAGGCCGACAACCTGGCCATCCTGGGTTGCATGGGCGCCGCACCGGCAGGGCGCGACGGGCTGGTCGTCTCCGCCATAGAGCACCACGCCGTGCTGGGCGCCGCCGACGAGGCCGAGAGGCGCGGCTTCCGGGTACGCCGAGTTGCACCGGGGGCCGACGGACGCGTGGAGCCCGAGGCCGTGGTGCAGGCGCTGGACGGGCGAGTGACGCTTGTCTCCGTGATGCACGCCAACAATGAGACCGGCGCCGTCATGGATGTGCCCGCCACGGCGGCGGCGGCGCACCACGCGGGAGCGCTCTGCCATACCGACGCGGTTCAGAGCTTTGGTTGCTTGCCCTTCTTGCCCGCGCGCATGGGCTGCGACCTGGCCTCGGTCTCGTCGCACAAGATCGGCGGCCCGCCCGGCGTCGGCGGCCTCTACATCCGCCGCGGCGTCCGGCTCCATCCGGTGCTGCATGGCGGAAGCCAGGAGCGCGGCGTACGGCCCGGAACCGAGGCCTTGCACCTCATTGTCGGGTTCGGCGAGGCCGTGCGACTGGCGATGGATCGCCGCGAGGCGGATGCCGTGCTGGCCCACGCCTGCGCCGGCCGGTTCGAGGCCGCCGTTCGAGGGGGGCTGCCCGACGTCCAACGCAACGGGTGCGCCGGGCGCAGCAGGCCGGGCATCGTGAACCTGCGGTTTGGCGGGCTGGACGGCGCCGCGGTGGTGATCTCGCTGGACATGGCCGGCGTGGCGGCCTCCACGGGCGCCGCCTGTTCGGCAGGGAGCCCGGAGCCCTCGCACGTGCTGCTGGCCATGGGGCTTGACGAGGACGAGGCCCGCGCGAGCGTTCGGTTCAGCTTCGGCAGGGGCGTTACGGAGGAGCAGGCCGACCAGGCGGCCTCCATCGTCGTGGAGCAGGTGCGCCGGATGCGGCGCGGGGTTTGACGGTCGAACCCTCCGCGAATCTATAATAGCGGGTGCGTTACGGAAAAGGGGAGCGGCATGGAAGACCGGTACGACTTCAGGGTGATCGAGGCGAAGTGGCAGGCAGCGTAGAAGGTGGGCCGCCCGGAACCGGTCTCAGCCCGG
>CAJBBX010000037.1 GCA_903951425.1 uncultured Chthonomonas sp. | reverse complement strand
CGTAGAGGCCGCACCGCGGGCGCGCCTCCTCGCAGCAGTCGCCGATCAGGACGCCCCCGCTTCGCAGGCGAAGGAACGCATCGCGTGCGCACGGCCGCCGTGCGAGGGCGTCGATCACCGCGGAGCGCAGCGTGGCATCTGTCAGGATGGGGTCGGAGATGTGGCTGAGGTGCTCGGCGAACGGGCCGCCGTCGTGCTCGGCCTCGGCCTCCAGGTGGTCGAGCGTCCGTCCATCGGTGGCGAGGAGGTGGAGCCCGAGCCGGACGAGGAACGGGTGTCCGCCGACGATGCCGGTGAACCGGTCCAGGTCGGCGGGACCGCGAAGCGGCGCCCCGAGCAGGGCGTTGAGACGACCGACCTCATCGCGGCTGAAGTCGCGCAAGGCCAGCCGCGTGCCTACGTTGAACGGCGACTGGTTCAGGTTCGTGATATAGAGCTGCGCCTCAGTAGCGCAGGCGAGCACGATGGTGAGCCTGCTCCAGGCCAGATGCGGCTCCAGCGATCGGCGCTCGTGCCACGAACGCAGCATGCCGAAGAACTCGTTGGAGCTTGCCTGCCCGAAGACGCGATCGACCTCGTCGATACCGATGACGACGTGCCGCGCATCCGTGGCCAGGACCCGGTCCAGCATGAAATGCTCCATGTTCAGCGCCGGCGATATGGAGCTTCGCCAATCCGTCTCAGCAGGGGAGAGGCCGAACTGGCCGGCCAGGCTCTCAGCCAGGGCGCGGCAGAGGCCGTCCATCTCCTGCCGCCGGCCTGCGGCGATCCCCTCGAGGTCAACTACCGCGACGGCCTGGCCCGCGGTCCTGGCCCGGTGCAGGGCTCGCGCGAGCATGGAGGACTTGCCGGTCTGCCGGGGGCCCTTGATGAGCAGGATGCTGTCGCGCCGGATGATGGACGCGGCGGCGAGGCGATCCTCCTGCCTCTCGACGTAGGCGGGCGAGCCCAGCGGCACCGCTCCGCCCACCGGTTCGTCGCCTATGGCCATGCCCGGCTCCGCTTGCATCGCGATCCTCTCCGCCCGCCTCCGCGCTTCGACCACGGCCGCGTCCAGCTGATCCTCCGTCCAGCCCACGGCGTCCAGCAGCTTGGCCCGGGCGCCGGGCGACAGGTCACGATGCCCGTTCTCAAGCCGGCTGAGGTGCTCGACGCTGATGCCGGCCGCTGCGGCCATGCGCGCCTGCGTGTATCCCAAATGCAGCCGCTTGTGCAGCAGAGCCTGCATCTCCATCGCCCTGACGCCGAGATCCCCGGGTTTGCCCTCGTTCAACCTATGCATCGTACGTCGGCCTCCGCAGTAACGTCGCCTCAATCAGACAGCATGTCATATCTTATCAACTCATGGCATGGTCCGTCAATAGACGCACGCTGGCGGCCGACCGCACACTATAGGCGGCATACGGCACGCGCATGTACGAGGCCGGTGCGAGATGAGTGTTGATACGTGGCTGAAGCCGCCGGCCGGACCATATGCTGGTTCGCGGATGCAGGAACGCCGCGATCACCACTTCAAGAGGGAGATCAGTCAATGAAGCGGTACCGATGGACATGGGCAATCGTACTGGCAGTTGCCATTGGCCTTGCCTGCTCAGGGCCGGCCAACGCCTCCGATCCCGGTAGTCAGCAGGACAAGATGTTCCGTGCTTCGATCGGCCTGTTCATGGCCTCGGACATCCCCGAGGGCGTCTCCGCTGACACAGGCTTCACCATCTCATTGGAGAGGTCGCTCTCGCGTACCCAGTCGGGCGAGGTGTTGGTTGGTGTCCGATATAGCCGGTATGGCGTCAGTGATGAGTGGGATGCCGCTGACGTCAGCCTGTTCCATCCCACCGTGGAGTACCACTGGCTGTTGGGCAGCGAAAAGCAGACCTACATCGGACTCGGTATCGGTATGGTCTTCGCTAGCATGACAGGCGACAACGGCAAGTCGAACGACATCGCAGGGAGCTTCGTGGTTGGAAAGGACTTTGGACCCGCTTTCGCTGAGCTGCGGACAGTGGGCGGGGGTAAGCGTGCTGAACAAGGAGTGATCCTGGCGGTAGGGAGCAGGTTCTAGCTGGCCGTCGGCGCTTGGCG
>CAJBBX010000036.1 GCA_903951425.1 uncultured Chthonomonas sp. | reverse complement strand
TACCCAGATCAGGCCGTCAAACGGCCGGACGCAGCATGTCCGACGCCTGCCGAACGCCACCCGCCGTTCTACCACAGGCTGGAGATAGGTTGCTATGTGGGGAGGGTTTGACGCTTACCGATGTACTGCAGCGGCGTATCCACTCCGGTATGGCTCTGCACCTCCCCATAGGGCCAGTACACGTAGGTGCCCGCCTTGTTCACCCCACTGTCGAGCAGAAGCACCACCGATCCGAGCGGGTCCACGCCGTAGACGTAGCGGCTCGCGCCTCGCTTCTCCGACAGAACCTCGCCATCGAGGGCCAGGTACCGTCCGCTCAGGGAGCCGCTGACGTACTCGTTCAGAAGGTCCGTCCCGTCCCAGATGAAGGAGATGGCGCTGGCGGTCCCCGCCATGTGGGCGCTGCGGCGGAGGCCGTCCGACCCGTAGGTGTATGTATGGTTGGCGCCACTGGCCCGCAACTCGCTCACGCACCGGTGCTCGCCGTCGTAGACGAACGTGCTCAATATGCCGAGCTGGTCACACCGCTCGCCCGTCATCTCGCCTGCGTTCGAGTAGGTGTAGGTGGTGAGCTGGGTGGCGCCGAGCAGCGACGTTGTGAGTCTGTTCGCGGCGTCATACGACATGCGGAGGGGGTTGCTGCCCTCGTGGTGCTTGGTCAGGATGTTACCCCCTGCTCCCGCCGGTCTTCCTCCGGGTCGTTGGTGCCGGCCCGCCGCCATCTTCTGCGGTGGACCGTGCTTGTTCGCTGTGGTGCACATGGTCAGCTCCTCTTCTGCCAGCAAAGGCCCTCTGTTTGTGCCGGGTCGGCCTGCCAGTCGGACCCGGCGATCCGGATAGCTCCCAGCCGCGCTGGAGCGCGGCCTTCGTCATACGTTGGTCGCGCCCTCCGCAGCCAGCAACTCGCGAAAGTGCTCGGCCTGCTTCTACATAGCCCTGTGTCCGGAGTCAGGCCTAGGCCACGCTCCACCCAAGTGCGGTCGACACAGTACCGTCCGGTCTCAGTGTCTATCCTCGCTTGGCGGCTCCCCCTTGCGCGGCGCTGCCACAAGGAGAAGGCCATGGCAAACCAGGGCCCACGTGGCGACCCACAGTGCTGCGGCCATCGGTGGCGCTGCTGGATCTACGACAACTCCGATCGGGATTGGCGAATAGACCCACAACGCGCAGACCAGCGCGATGCGCCACCAGATCGGCCTAGGCGACCTGCGATCCGCCCACGCGAGTCCGCAACCGAGCGACAGCACCGCCGCGGCATAGAGAAGCCACACTCCGATGGCTACTGCGATGGGCCGGGAGAACTGATGGCTGAACCTGTACGCGTCCGCGGCCACTCCGAGGGCGTATTGGTGCCCTGCGTGCCCCAGAGTCCGAGACGCCACGTACGTGTACACCCATGTAACTCGTCCTTGTCCCGAGTCAGCTGTAGCCATGCAAACGAACAGGGCTGACCATGCAAGCGCCAAGCATTGAGCGGCCGAGGCGAGGCGAGGCCATGCGCAGTAGGGCCCCATGTTAGTCCGCCGTTCGGGTACAGCGATCGTCGAACTTGCGAACGCACTCGAAGGGCGCTCCAGGGTGCCCGACGATGCCGCAGACGTGGATCATCTCGTGCGCCAGCACGCACGCTAGGCGATCGCACTTCCTGGTATCCCAGACGTTGCGGGCGCACACCACGATCTCCTTGCCGATGACCGCCGCACTGCAAGCACCCCAACAGGGATAGATATTGCACGGTTGCCAGCCGCCGCAGCATGAGATCCTCAGTTTCTTAGGATCCGCATCGGTTGTTCCGCAGAAGCCTGCAACGCAATCCCCAATGTGGTTCCCGCCAATGTCGCCTGGGAAGCCCACGCCGCAGCTGAACTTGTCCAGGCAGTCACGAAAGGCATCGCTGCCGCCGCTGCTGCCGCACAGCTCATCCATAGCACCGCGGATGCGGCGCTTCTCGGTCTCGTTGCAGCCGTTCCAGTCTATGGCTATCAGCCCGCTGGGGTCCACGAACGACGCCGGCGAGGCACCGACATACTGGAAGGCGTTGTAGTAGATGCCCTCCATCAGCGGATCCTGCGTCAACCACCTCCCCAGGTCAGGCCTCAGGTCCCTGGCCCTCATATAGACCCTGTTCGTGGTCGACGTGTGGTATCCGAGGTTCCCGATGTACTGCAGCGGCGTATCCACTCCGGTATGGCTCTGCACCTCCCCATAGGGCCAGTACACGTAGGTACCCGCCCTGTTCAGGCTGCTGTCGAGCAGATGCACCACGCTGCCGAGCGGGTCCACGCCGTAGACGAAACGGCTAGCGCCGCGCTTCTCCGACAGCACCTCGCCGTCGAGCGTTAGGTACCGGCCGCTGAGCGCACCGCTGACGTACTCGTTCAGGAGGTCCGTCCCGTCCCAGACGAAGGAGATGGCATTCGCCGTGCCCGCCATGTGCGCGCTGCGGGCCCAGTGCTGCGTCGGCCTGACCTGATTCCGCCGACGCGCCGATCGCGTGGGACCGGATCGGTTAGCAACTGCATGTGTCGTCATGCTTCCCTCCTTCTTCACGGGCCGACGGAGAGACCCGGCATTGTGGCCTGCCCAAGCCCTCAATCTCACGCTCAGTGGCCTCGTACCCTGTACTCCTGACAGGGCACGTTCCATTGGCGCGCCGGCCCGACTAGGCAGGCCGTGGGCCGACCTAGTCGCTAGCCCGGCTTCCGCAGTTAGGCCCCGAATCCGGTGGTCCTGTGATCTAAACTAGGCGACAGATGTCTGTGCG
>CAJBBX010000035.1 GCA_903951425.1 uncultured Chthonomonas sp. | reverse complement strand
TTGCCCATGGGGTCGAACGTATAGCTCTGGAAGTAACCGTCGCCGTAGTTCACACCTGTCAGCCGGTTCAACGCTCCGCTCCTGCTTCTGCCCCCGGACATCGGCCTGTTGTCAGCATTGTAGGACCTGAGACCCTGAGCCGTCAATAGCCGAATCCGGCTACTCCTCATGCTCCGTCGGCTCAACCCGCAGCCAGCCCTCCTGCGCCGCCCACGCCGCGAGCTGAGGCGCCGTGTGCAGGCCGGTGCGCATCCACCGCGCGCGTATGAAGTTCAGAACCGTCTCGTCCTCGGACGCGCAGCCGATGGAGCCGACGAACCCATGCCTGTTCGTGCCGATGGGCCCAGCCCGGACGAGGCCAAAGACGTCGTACACCGAGACCGACGGCGGGCCGACCATCGGAAGCGCGGTCACGGCTGTCGTCGCACATCGTCCTGGCAATCGGCTGGTGTGATCAGCGTGCCCCGTTCGCCCGCCTGCGGGCAGGTGCCGAGGGGACGAAGCAAGAGCCCCTCCTCACAGGCGCGCCGTACGCATGGCCGCACCAGCGAATCGTGATGGGTGCGCGAACGGAGCTTATGCTCGATTGCGGTTCGAGTCTCATGCAGGGCCATACACAGGTTCGCATCGACCGCCACACGCTCGGCTTCGAGAACAGCGCCATACGTCGGTAGGTCACTGCTTTCCCGGATTGCGGGCAGTATCCCAAGGATCACATCCGGGTAGGTCCGGACCATTGCCGCATCCCTAAGCAACGGCGCAAGACGCACCATCAGGTCGTGACGTTGGGCATCGTCAGGGTGCCCGCGGCCGCAGAGCATGCGACGGCATGCGTGGGCGACCTCCGCCCGATGCCGCGGCATGAGACTCGAAGAACGAAGAGCAGCCGTCGCGAGCGATGCCGGATCACCGCACCAGACCAGACGCCTGAGGCCCTCGGACTCGGAGACCCGCAGCATCCACCACAATGGACTGACTAGGGCAAACACGACGGCGGCCACCAGAAAAGCATCTGCCGTGCTTGGTTCGTGGTTGTACCTCTTCAGCGCTACGCCAGTCGCCGCGATCAGCCCACAAGAGAGCAACAACACGAGATTGGTACGGTGCTCCCGGGCCGAGATGAAGGCGAGAGCCCGGCTCAGCGGCGGGTAGGGTGGAGACTCACGCGGCACGGCGCTCGCGCACTGCCGCCGCTCCTTGCAGGAATAGCCCGTTTCCAGATCACTTGGGCCGCCGGTCTCGGAGCCCGACGCCCATCGCTGCCGTACGGTTGGTTCCACGCCCAGCCCCTACCCGCCCGATGTAAGCGGGCCGTTCGAGCCCATACCTAGGGGGCCATCGCCGGGCTGGACGAACTCGAACAGAATGAGAATCTGATACGCTGCAAGCGTAAAGGCCGCCACCGCAGCCATGTTGCACGCATCTAGCTTGAGTTGCAGGTCCGCAGCACCTTTGGGATCCAGGAGTGCCCCTGCCGCAACGGCACTGCGTAGCATCCGCAGTTCTGTCTGCATGGCCCCGGCCATCTCGAGCAGAAGCTGAGCCTCGCGACTCACACTGATGAACTGCAGCACGGCCGAAAGCTTCGGATGCAGCCCGATATTCGATGACCACCCGATAACGAGGAAGACGATCATCCAACCAAATGCTTCAGTTACACGCCCATCCCGGTCCACCGCGTTCACCGGGTCCCCGCCGCAGTACCCAAACCAGTTCGCCCCATCCCGCGCCGGGTCCTCGCTCAGGAACCGGCCCGTCACCGGGTCCATCCACCGCGCGCGCATGTAGACGAGGCCGCCGGTGTCGGGTTCCGTCGTATGTCCCAGGTTGCCCACGAAGGCGTGCTTGCCGCTGGGCGTGCCCTGGGTGGCCCTTGGCGCGCCGTAGACGTCGAGCTTGCGGGAGGCGGTGACGGCGCCGTAGGCGTCTACCTCCGCAAGCACGGAACCCAGGCCGTTGAACACATACCACTTGATGCCGCCGTTCACGTCGTCGCGGCGGTACTCGGGCCCGCGCAGGCCCGCCAGGTAGGTGGCCTGCGAGACGCCGTTGGCATCGGTCTCCCGCACCATCATGCCGTTGTCCAGCATGTATTTGTGGATGACGCCGTTGACGTTGGAGGCCCGGCGCAGGCCGTCGGAGCCGTAGGTGAACTGACTGACCGTAGTGCCGTAGACGCACTGGCGCAGGCGGTTCTGCGAGTCCCAGGTGTTCGCGCGGCCGCCGCCTGAGAGGGTGTTGCCGTTGATGTCGTTGGTGTAGGGGTTGCCGTCGAGGGTCAGCAGCATGTTGGCGTTGTTGTAGGTCG
>CAJBBX010000034.1 GCA_903951425.1 uncultured Chthonomonas sp. | reverse complement strand
CGTCTGGCGCGACGTGGGCCTCACCTACACCAACTCGGCGCTCACGCACAACGACGCGCACGCCATGGCGTTTGACCCCACCGACCCCAACAAGGCCCTCGTGGGCAACGACGGCGGCGTCTTCGGCTACACGTACAACCCGGCGGCGGACTCCTGGAGCTTCGACAGCACCCTCAGCTCGACGCTGGGCGTCACCGAGTTCTACCGGATCGCCCCGCACCCGACGAACCCGGACAAGATCCTGGGCGGCACGCAGGACAACGCCTCGCCGCTCTCCACCGGCGACCTGCTGAACTGGCGTAATGTTGGCCAGGGCGACGGCGGCTTCTGCGCCATCAACCCGCAGAACCCGCTGACGCAGTACGCCACTGCGCAGTTCCTGGGCGTCTTCCGCACCAATGACGAGTGGACGACGACCATCAAGACGACGCCATCGACGGGCTCCGACACCAAGGCCTTCATTGCGCCCATCGCGATCAACCCGTCGCAGCCGCGGTACGTCTACGGCGGTACCAACTACCTCTGGCGGTGGGATGAGACGACCGCATCCTGGACCGCGCGCTTGGGCGGCCAGGCTCTGGCCGGAGCCACGCACTACGTTACCGCCATCGCGGTCTCGGCCACCGACGCCACGCGCATCTACACCGGCTCAAGCGACGGGCAACTCTGGATGACAACCGATGGAGGATCGACCTGGCAACTCGCCGGTGCAGGGATCGTCTCCTTGCCAACTCGCGCCATTAGCTGCATCACCGTGAACCCCACGGACCCCAGCGACGTCTTTGTCGGCCTCTCGGGCACAGGCACGGGCCATCTCTGGCGCTGCGCCGACACGCAGGCGGGCCCTGCCCGGACCTGGACCGACCTGAGCGGCGGCGGAGCCACTGCCCTGCCCGACACGCCGGTTAATGCCGTCGCCCTGGACCCCGACGTGCCGACCACAACGCTCTATGTCGCCACCGACGTGGGCGTCATGGCCAGCCAGGATGGCGGGGCCACGTGGGGGAACGCCACGCAGCCGCTGGGCCTGCCCAACGTGCAGGTGAACGACCTGGTCGTCTCGTCAGGCACGCGTACGCTCTATGCGGGCACCTATGGGCGCGGCATTTGGCGGATCAGCCTGCCCAACGGGTTGGCGACGCGCCTCACGGCGCCCAACGGCTCCGGCTCACCGGGCACGTCGGTGAACCTGAGCGCGACCCTCACCAAGAGCCTGGATGCCTCGCCGGTGCAGGGGAAGAGCATCGAATTCAGCGTGGCCGGCACGAGCGTCGGATCCGCGACCACCGGTGCGACCGGCGCCGCAGCCGCTCCGTACTCAGTCGCCGACACCTTCGCCTCGCCCACTGTCGGCACAGGCGCCGCCTTCGCGGGTGACGGCGTCTACGGCGCCTCGAGCGCCATCGGCCTGCTCTCGGTAACCCCGGCGGCCACCGCGCTGGCGGCCGCCGATGCCGCAGGGAGCGTCGGCGGCACGGCAAACCTCGCCGCCACACTGACGCGGGGCACCGACGGCGCCGGCGTCGTTGGACGCTCCGTGAGCTATGCGGTTGACGGGACGAATGTAGGCTCTGCCGCAACGGCCACGGGCGGCGTAGCGACGCTGGCCTACCTGATCCCGGCCGCCACGTCACTGGGTTCGCATACCATCGGGGCAACATTCGCGGGCGATGCCCTATACGGCGCATCGTCGGGCGCCGGGACGCTGACGGTGGGCGGCTCCGGCCTGCCCGCGACGTACCTAGCGGTGCCGAACCGCGTCGGCTACGGCCCGTCGCAGAGCGTCCCCCTGGGCGCGACCCTCAAGCGCGTTTCGGACGATGTTGCGGTCAGCGGGAAGACGATAGCGTTCAGGATTGACGGCACGGGCGTCGGCTCGGCGACCACCAACGGCAGCGGCATCGCGCTGCATTTTTGGACGACGCCGGCCGTCTTCTCGGGCGCCCATGAGATCCACGCCGAGTTCGCCGGCGATGTGAGCGCCCTGGCCTCCCGGGGGATCGGTTACATCAATCCCGGCTTCCCGTCCGCCACCACATTGACCGTCACCTCTGCCACGGCGGCTTTCGGGCAGCATGTGACCTTGTCGTCCACACTGACGCGCACTTATGACGCTGCGGCGCCGATGGGCCGGGCGGTCGCTTTCACCCTGGCCGGTGCGCCGATCGGCTCAGCATTGACGGCATCCGACGGCGTGGCCACGCTCGGCTTCACGGTGCCCGACACGATCGGGCCGGGAGCTAACACGCTGACGGCTTCTTTCGCCGGCGACGCCGTCTACGCCGCCTCGAGCGCCGTCGGAACCCTGACCGCGACGGCGGCGGCTACCTCCACCACGGCCCATGATGCAACAGGGAGCGCGGGTGCGGCGACCACGCTGTCGGCGACGCTGACGCGCAACACCGACGGCGCCGCGCTGGCGGGACGGACCGTGGCGTTCACGGTCGATGCCACCGCTGCGGGCTCAGCGGACACCGCCGCCTCGGGTGTCGCGACGCTGGGCTACACCGTGCCGGACGCGCTGACGGTCGGTGCGCACGGTGTCTCTGCCTCGTTCACCGGGGACGCACGCTATAGTGCGTCCAGCGGATCCGCAACGCTGACCGTGGAGCAGGGCGCGACGGCGCTGGCGGTTGCCGACGCCTTTGGCGCACTCGGCGCCTCGATCTCGCTGACCGCCACTCTCACGCGCAGCAGCGACGGCGCCGCGCTGGCGTGGCGGTCCGTGGCGTTCACGGTCGATGCCACCGCCGCGGGCTCAGCCGACACCGACGCCTCGGGCG
>CAJBBX010000033.1 GCA_903951425.1 uncultured Chthonomonas sp. | reverse complement strand
CGGGCGCGGCCGGCGCGCAGGCGGCTGATGCTGGTTCCGCGGGCCGCTTCGAGGGCGCTCCTCCGGTCCCAGACCCGACCGAAGGCGGCGCCCCGCCGCCCCCGCCGGCCGCAGGCGGCGCGCCGCCGCCCGCTCGGAACGCGGCAGCCGACGGCGCCCTCGCCGGGAAGATGGAGGCGCGGGCCGTCGAGCTGATCAACGAGGCCCGCCGCGCGGCACGGCTTCGCGAGTTCGCCCAGGACGACGCGCTCAAGAAGGCCGCCGAGCGCCACTGCCGCGACATGGTGCGGACGCGTTCGCTGGACGCAACCGGCTCCGACGGCTCCAGCCTCGACGCCCGCGTGGCCGCCGCGGGCTGGAAGGGTGGCATCACCTACCAGATCTGCGCCATCGGCTCCGACTTCGCGGGCGATATCATCGACGCATGGCTTCTGCGCGACACCAGGGCCCGGCGCATGCTCTCGCGGCCGGCGTTCAAGAGCATCGGCGTGGCCATGTCGCCCGACGGCACGAGCAACTCCTGCTGGGTGGTGGTCCTGGGCGAGTAGGTCGGCAGGCGCGGCTACGGCGCGGCGGTTGAAACCGCGGCAACGAACGGCGGGAAGTCGCCCTTCGGCGACTGGGGGCGCCCGGAGCGGCGCTTCGTGCTGCGTCGATCGGGACGATCCCTCGCGGCGCGGGTCCGGGTCACCGCCGCTGTGGTGGCCCCAGCGGGTCCGTGTGCGGCCGTGTGCGGTGCGAGCCAGACTTCGCCACGGACACACACGGACGGACACGGACGTCCACGGACTGCCGAGGCGCCGGCAAGGGCGGCGCGGGCGGCGCCGTTGGCCGTCGTGCTGAACGGAGTGAAGCACCCCGACTCAATCGGCCAGGTGGCCGGCCCGTGCCGGTCCGCGAGACCGGGCCCCAGGGCCTTGTCACGTCCGGCGGACCGGTGCCTTCCGCCGAAGGCAGGCAGTGTGCAACGCCGGCAAGCGCCCCTCTGCGGCCCAACGACACGGCCGGCATCAAAGCCGTCCCGCCATGCCCGAAGGGGCGCTTGCCGGCGTCAGTCACTCCCAGGCCAGTCGGCTCGTGGTCGGCACCGGAAGAGCCAGTCCTATGGAGGATCGGTCGTGACCAGCGTCACCTCCCGTGGCTCCTTGGACGCAACCGGCAACACGCGCAGCCTGAGCTTCGTGCCGGCGCGCGAACGGAAGCGCCGAGGTATATCATCGTCATCCATCATTGCCACCGCCACTCCGTCGATGGCCAGTATCTGGTCGCCCGATCTCAGTCCGGCGGTCGCAGCTGGCGAGCGGCGTCCAACCTCGGTCACATACCATCTGCCGTCGTAGTCTTGGATCAGAGCCGCGCGCTTGTCAGACACCGGAGTTACGTCCAGGTACGGCGACTCCCTGAAGAAGGTGACCAGATGGGCCTTTCCGTCTCGTCTGGCTACCTCCAGCTTGCAGATCGATCCCGCATAGCCGACCACCAGCGACTGCACCTGCCGCGCCGTCAGGCCCGCCAGTCGCGTCCCATCGACGGATCGGACCTCCTGCCCAGGCCGCAGTCCTGCGCGTCGGGCAGGCGAGTTGGCAAGCACGCGGCCAATCACCCACTTGCCCCCACTGGGCCGAACCTCCAGGAACGCGCCGCCCGGGTACATCCTGCTGCGTTCGACGGCGGGCAGTGGCTCGAGGAACATGACCTTCCTAGGGAAATCAATAGTGACAACGAACCGATCCAGGAAACTGCAGCCTAACTGCAGAGGCACGTCGGCCCCACGCTTGACCCAGGCCGCAACGCTCAGGGCCTGGGCTCCGCTGCATTCGATACGAGGGAGGAGCACCGGCCGTGGCGCAACGATGCCACCTCGGTCGACGTTCGCCTGCGGGAACTGGCATGACTGCTGGGCCTCCATCTTAGCTGAGACATCTGCGGTGACCACTACGTATGGAGACCCGGTGTTCACCAGGAAGTCCTGCTGGGGCGCCGACCGCCCCGGGCTGGCCGCCGCAAAGAATATCCCGGCCTTTTCGGACAGCGCTATGGCCACGGAGTTGCTCGACGTGGCGTCCTGGGAGCCGGATTTGTTGACGGTCAGCTTCCGCGCACGCAAGTCCAGTCGGAGGCTCGCGCCCGGCAGGAACTGCGTGCCGATCGTGCCCGCGATGCCCTCAGCCTGCCACCTTGCGGAGTCGAGCGTTTCGACGGTGCTTACTACGTCGGGCACGACGAGCAGCTGCCGCCCAAGTGTGGTAATGCCGACCCGCGACACGCGCACAGTCCTCCTCGGAACGAGGGGCACCGGCACGTTGGAGGCGCGATGGTCAGGCTCCAGCTTGGACTTCACTGCGGCCCACTTGAAGATGGTGAGAGCTGACGAGCGATCAGTGGAATATGCAAACCGCAGTGCCGGGCCGTCGTTCAGACGCAGGGTGACCAACGGGATCGGATGTACCAGGCCATCGTACAGCAGGGGGATTTCAAATGGACCCCACTGTGAATCGGCCCGTACTACCAGAGGCTGCAGTAGGAACGCCAGACAGCACACCATGTATCTCATCATACGGTTCCTCCATCTGCCGGCCAGGGCACCGGCATTGGGTCGCCGGGGGTTGCGTTCTCCGCCGCCCAGGGCCTGAATGATTCTGTCGGACATCACAAGGGACTCCGGAAACCCGCCCTAACAGTGACAACCCCAGGCGCAAAGCGCACTGAGCCGCGCCAGCCGTCGTCCGGCCTGAATGGCAGTGGCACGGTGATGCCCCAACCGCCGCCGCTCGGGAAGGGGGGATCGATCAGCAATCTCGGAGGGTTGCCGATTCCGATGCGCATCGGCGGACCGGGCCAAATGAAGACGGGAGTGCCGGGGACCTGTAGCGGGTCATCGATCCTTGGAAGCACAAGGCGCCCTCCCCGGCCCTGTCCACCCATTGGTTCAGGGCCAGCGCCGGTCGGGTCCACCGAGTCGACGGGATTGCCATCGCAGTACAGGTACGCGTGCTCGCTCAGCACCGTATCGCGGGTGATGAACCGACCCACCTGCGCGTCGTAGTACCGTGCGCCCACGTGCATGACGCCGGCGTCGCCGTCGTTGCGGTAGCCCCAGTCGCCCGCGTACATGTAGGGGTTG
>CAJBBX010000032.1 GCA_903951425.1 uncultured Chthonomonas sp. | reverse complement strand
GTGCGACCGGTCTGCTCACCGTTGGCGTTGTAGGAGTAGCTGTTGGTGAAGCCGCCGGAGGTGGCCGTGAGCTCGTCGTCGGCGTTCAGCGTGAAGCTGGTGGTGCTGCCGCCCACGGTCTGCGATGTCCGGTTGCCCACGCCGTCCAGGGCGTAGCTCGCCGTGAAGGCGTTGGTGCCGGTGCGCGTCTCGCCGGTGAGCCGCCCCAGACCCACGCGGCTGTGTTGCGGGCCGACACGGAGGCGTGCGGCATTTCCTGGCAACTCGATGTCGGGAGTCAATCCGCGTTGCCCGGGACGGCAGTTGTGGTACTGGAGTCAGGGGGAAAGGACGCCATACGGGCCTCGAGCGTGGCAAGGAGCGCGCGCGCATTCCCAACCACGCCGAGGCACTCCTCTCGCGCCAGCAGTGCCTGCAGCGCCGCCACCGCCCGAGGAACGTCCTGAGGTCGCAAGTCGTCAAGCGCAGCAAGCACCTGGAACCGTACCATGGTGTCGCGATGGTGCAGCAGATCAAGGAGCTCCGCGAGCCTAGCCGCGTCTCCCAGGTCATACAGCGCCGAATAGATCCCGACGAGAGCGGACGGGTTGCGCTCGTCCCGCAGCGCTGCCGCCAGAGGTCCCGACGCGATGTCGCGACCACCCGAGGCGAGTGCTACAGCGGCATACCTGCGGACGTTGGCGTTTTGGTCCTCCGTCATCGCGCGGCATAGCGCCGACCATGCCCGCCTCCCGCCGAGGAGTCCGAGGCTGTCGGCGGCCGATGCCCTCACCGACCAGGCTGCATCGCGAAGTCCGTCAAGTAGGCGGGGAAGGTCGCTCCGGGTACCGACCTCCCCCAGCAACTCGACCGCGCGCATCCTCACATCTACGTTAGGGTCGCTCGCGAGAGCCTGGGCGGCCAGTCGCGCAAGTGTGTGCTTCTGCTTGCACAGACCCTCTAGTACGGCCAGGCGTCTGGTGGGACTTCGGGAGTATAGGTTCTGAACCTGGTCCCAGCCGTCACGGTCAATGTCGCGGTGCGTCACGGGATTGCTCCTGCGGCAATCAGGCTCATCCCTGCGGTCTCCGGAGCGGCAACGGCTGCGAGGAGCCATTTGCCGACCTCCCATCCGATGCCGATACCAACAGCAATACCGATACCATCGACGATTGGTTCCATACCGACGCGTGGGCTTCCGCCTCGATGACCTCCAGATCGTCGCTTCCCGCGAGCTTTCTGAATTCGTTTGATTTTTGCCTTGGTCTCAGAATAAACATTAGGATCGTCAAGCATCTTCTGCAGTTGCTCGTCAGACAGACTGTATAGCCAGTCGCAGCCGCCTCTAAGTCGGTTTCCGCGCCCGAGCCTATCGGGCGACTCGCCGCTGGCGTCAGTCATTCCCACCGGTTCATGCTCGCAGTACAGGTAGGCGTGCTGGTCTGGATCCACATCCCTCGTGATGAACCGTCCCACCTGCGCGTCGTAGTACCGGGCGCCCACGTGCATGAGCCCGGCGTCGCCGTCGTTGCGGTAGCCCCAGTCGCCCGCGTACATGTACGGGTTCGTGCTGCTGCCGCTGGAGCCCGCCACCTGCCCGAATGCCTCGTAGTTGACGGAACCGGTAACGGTCTGGCTGGAGTTGGTAACAGTGCGCTCGGAGCCGCGGCCGTCGAACAGGGGGTACTCGGAGCCTCTGCGGAGCAAACCGTTGGCCTGCGTGTAGGCCAGGGTGTAGCTGCCGCCCTGCTTCTCCAGCGCCATGCCGCCCGCGCCGTAGACGAACTCGGTGGTGGTACCGCC
>CAJBBX010000031.1 GCA_903951425.1 uncultured Chthonomonas sp. | reverse complement strand
GTCGTCTCCCTGCGCAAGGGCGACAAGGCCACGGCGCTCCGCCTGAAGCTGCAAGGCTCCAATCCGAAGGCCGTTGCCTCGGGGCTGGAGAAGCAGCCCGGCATCATCAACTACTTCATCGGCAACGACCCCAGGAAGTGGCGCACGAATGTGCCCACCTACTCCCGCGCCAGGCTGGCGGGGGTCTACCCCGGCATCGACCTGGTCTATTACGGCGCGGGCAAGAACAGCACGCTGGAGTACGACTTCGTCGTGAAGCCCGGCGCCGACCCGAAGCGCATCCGCATGGCCGTATCCGGCGCGAAGTCGCTGCGAAGCGTGGACGGCAAGCTCGTCGTCTCCACCGCCTGCGGCGCCGTGACCTTGAACCGTCCCTACGCCTACCAGACCGTAAACGGCGTCCGCAATCAGGTGGCCTGCTCGTTCACGCTGGAGCGCAACGCAGTCGCCTTTCAGGTCGCGCGCTACGACGCGAGCCGGCCGCTGGTGGTGGATCCCACGCTGGAGTACAGCACGTACCTGAGCGGCCTCAACAATGATAGTGTCAACGGCATTGCGGTCGATGCGACCGGTGCAGCGTATGTCTGCGGCTACAGCGCCAGCGCTACGTTTCCCAGGACTACCGGCGCGTACCAGACGACCCACGCGGGCGTCAACGACGCATTCGTGACAAAGCTCGATGCCGCGGGCGCTGCCTTGGTATACAGCACCTTCGTCGGGGGACCCGGCGACGATTCCTGCTCCGCGATAGCGGTTGACTCATCCGGTAGTGCCGCTATTGGCGGGAAAACAAACGACACGTTTCCGACGACCGTCGGCGCGTTTCAACGCACCAGCAATGGCAGGACGGAGGGCTTTGTGACGAGATTGAACGCCACAGGGTCGGCCCTCGTCTACAGCACCTTGCTCGGTGGCGCACGCAACGACTGGGTCCAGGGTCTGGCAATGGACGCCGACGGGGTGGTGACCGTTTGCGGGAATGCCATGGACTCGTTTCCCACGACAACCGGAGCGTACCAAAGGATATTTGCAGAGGGCACGTATGACGCCTTCGTAACGAGGCTCAACGCCACAGGCACGGACCTCGTCTACAGCACATACCTCGGGGGCACCGGCCTCGACTATGCCCTCGATATCGCCCTGGATGCCACGGGCGCGGCGACCATCGTCGGGAACACTACCGATTCGTTTCCCACAACGGTCGGCGCCTACCAGACCGTATGCGGGGGCGGTTGGAACGACGCTTACGTGGCGAAGCTCAACGCCACAGGCACGAGCCTGGTCTACAGCACTTACCTGGGCGGCAAGGGTTCCGACTACGCCCAGTCCGTCGCGCTGGATGCCACCGGCGCGGCCGTGACCAGTGGGTACACAAGCGGTTCATTCCCCACGACAACCGGCGCGTACCAAGCCACTCACGGCGGCGGGACCGACGCCTTTGTAACCAAGCTCAACCTTGCAGGCACTGCTCTTGCCTATAGCACGTACCTTGGCGGAGCCAAAGAAGACTATGCGGCTGGTATCTTCGTCGACGCCTCGGGCGCGGCGGTTGTCGGTGGGCACACGGGCGGCTCATTCCCCACAACGGCCAATGCGTACTCGATCCTCTACTCCGGAGGTGACCCCGACGTCTTCGTCTCAAGGCTGAACTCGGCCGGCTCAGCGTTGACGTACAGCACCTATATCGGTGGCGTCGGCACCAGTTACTGCAACGCCATGGCCATGGATGCCTCCGGCGCTGTCTACGTTGGCGGCTGGAACATGGGTACATTCCCCATGACAACCGGAGCCTATCAGACCAGCGGCCGTGGCGACGGCGAAGGATATGTGGCCAAGCTCACCATACCGCCGGCCTCGGCGCCCACCGCCATCGCCGCCGACGCGGTCACCTGCTACGCGTCGGACACCATCACGCTCACAGGCACACTCACCAAGACGTCCGACAGCAGCGCGTTGAGCGGCAAGACGATCCAGTTCAAGGTCAACGCCGGCGGGACCTGGACCAACGCATCGGCCGCAACCGGCGCCGACGGCAAGGCCACGCTCTCGGTCACAGCTCCTGTGACGACCGGGGCGCACACGATCTACGTGCGCTTCGAAGGTGACACGGACTATGGAGCCTCCAACGGCTCCAGCTCGCTCACGGTGAGCGTGGCCGACGGCACCACGCTCGTTGCCGACGACGCCTCGGCAGACCCCAGCGCATCGGTGACGGTCTCGGCCACGCTGACCAAGACCACCGGCGCAACTGCCGTCGCGGGCCTGCAACTGGAGTTCCGCATCGGCGACAGCGGGGCATGGACCAACGCCACGGCCCTGACCGACGCCACGGGCAAGGCATCGGCCTCGCTCACGGCCCCGGCCACGGCGGGCGACGCCACCATCAACGCCCGGTGGGGCGGCAGCACGCACTATGCGGCATCCTCCGACACGGCTACGCTGAAGGTGAAGGTTCCCACCACCATCACCGCCGACGCCGTCACCTGCTACGCGTCGGACACCATCACGCTCACCGGCACGCTGACCAAGTCCTCCGACAGAAGCGCCCTCTCGGGCAAGACGATCCAGTTCAAGGTCGACGCCGGCGGGACCTGGACCAACGCCTCGGCCGCCACCGGCGCCGACGGC
>CAJBBX010000030.1 GCA_903951425.1 uncultured Chthonomonas sp. | reverse complement strand
GCCAAGCAGGACCGTCTCGGCGCACGAGGCTACGATGGCCACGCAGATCATGGCATACGCGCCGCGCCTCCCGAGGACGCCGTGGACATGGTCGCGCATCGTGAAGGTGCACCCGAACCAGAGCGTCCCCACCGCCACCGAGATGCCCAGCGGCAGGTGGATGAAGGTCGATGCCGTGGCCTGTGCCACCAGCACGCAAGCCACGTAGGCCACGCAAGCCAGCGCAGCCAACGTAACGTCCCTTGCCGATCGCCCCGTCTGCATCAACCCCCGCGCCTCCTCGCAACCCGTAGCGACTCTACCAGCAGAACGCAAGAAGTGCGGCAACGGAGCCCTACATCACCTCCTGGTGGGTGTTGGCCTCGAGCACGGCCAGGTAGATGCCCGGAATGCGTAGCCCGAGGTCGTGGCGCAGCTTGATGATCTGGCTGGTCAGGGCATGGAGGCCGAACTCCATGGAGCGAAGCTGGTCCATCGGTTCGGCCTCGGCGCTGGCGGCCTCATAGCTGATGCCCACTTGCATCGGCACGACGTTGATGGTGATCTTGTTTCCCATGGTCTCTCCTCCAGTCCCAGTTGCCCGACTGATGACAGCCGCATTGCGGGTCTGTGCCACATGGCTACGGCATGATGCCGGCGGCGTCCCGTACACAGCATGATAGCCGCCTTGCCTTCGGTCCCGGCCATTTTCGCTCTCTCGCGCACCTGACGTTGACAGCGACGGGGTGCCGTGAGGTATCCTGACACGCCTGTAGGGGTAGCGATCCACGGATCGGATCGCCCTCGCAGTACCGTGGGGGTGTAGCTCAGACCGGTTAGAGCGCCTGCCTGTCACGTAGGAGGCCGCGAGTTCAAGTCTCGTCATCCCCGCCCACAGGGGCCGAAGCGATCGCTTCGGCCCCTTTCTTGTGTTCAGCCCGGTCCCTTGAGCGACACGGTCCTGCCTCTCTGTAGCGCGTTGCTCCCGTCCCGCCGTCGCTTCCATCAGGGGCCGGGTTCCCCAAAGACCCTTGCCCGGGCCTGCGTTGGCTTGCGAGCGTCTGCGAACCCTAATTGACGGATATGGTTGTTGGCGGTAGAGTTATCCGCGGGCCGTTAGCAGTCTCGGATGCAGGTGCGTGCCGGCGAGGCGGCGTGTGGCGGGCCGGAGGTTGACCATGGGCGAGTGGGCCGGGGTATCGGGGATGACTGGTGAGGTAGCACTTGCAGACGTCGGCGCCTGCCTCATGGGGCTTGGACCCGATCCCGACGCCAATGTCGAGGCCCTGACGGCGCTGTGCGGCGGCCTGGCAGGCGCGGCTTGCGCGGTCTACAACCGGATCGCCGACGGTGGGCTTCGTTCCGCCGGCCAGTGGAACCTTCCGGCGGGCCTCGATCCGGTGGGACAGCCCTTCGGGGGTGTGTGCGACGATATTATCCGTGGCGGTGTGCGCGCAGGGGTCGTCTCCCGCGGCCTGCCTGACCCGTCCTGCGCTCCCGCGCCACCCGGGTTCAATACCTTCGCAGGGCACGCGGTGTTCATGGGCGGCCAGGCTGTCGGTTGCCTCTGCGCGGCCTATCAGGCCGACGTGGAGGTCCGTCCCGAGGCGCTCGCACTCCTCAGCATCGTCGCTGCGGCGCTGGGTGCCGAGGACCAACGCCGAAGCGGCCAGGAGGCCGTCCGGGAGGTCGAGGCGCGCCACCAGCTTGTGCTTGAGGGAGCCGCCGGCGGGATATGGGACTGGAATCTTGCCGCCAAGCGCGTCCACCTTTCTGCCCGGTGGAAGGCGATGCGTGGCTACGCCGAAGACGAGATCGGCGACTCTGAGGCCGAGTGGAGTTCCCGTATCCATCCCGAGGATGTTACGCGCGTCATGGCCGCAGTTGAGGACCACGTCAGCGGCGGCAACGACTGCTTCGCGGCGGAGTATCGCGTTCGGTGCAAGGACGGCTCCTTCATCTGGGTGCTGGGCCGCGGCAAGGGCGTGCGCAACGCGGCCGGCCAGGTCGTCCGCATGGCAGGTTCCGAGGTGGATATCACCGAGCGCAAGCACGCGGAGGCGAAGCTTCGGCAGCTTGCCCTGGCCGTTGAGCAGAGTCCGGCAGCAGTCATGATCACGGACGCCGAGGCCCGCATCATCTACGTGAACCGGGCCTTCGAGAACGATAGCGGGTACACGGCCGAGGAGGTCATGGGCCGTACGCCTCGGTTCCTGCAGTCCGGCGAGACGGCCGCCAAGACCTACAGCGAGTTGTGGGCGGCGATCTCGTCCGGCCGGGAGTGGCGCGGCGAGTTGCACAATCGCCACAAGGACGGCCACCTGTACTGGGAGTCGGTCTCGATCGCCCCGGTCCTCGACGCCGACGGGCGCATCACGCACTACCTTGCGGTCGAGGAGGACATCACCGAGCGCAAGCTGGACGACGAGGCCCTGCAACTGAGCGAGTCGCGGTTCCGCAATGCCTTCGAACACTCTGCCATAGGCGTCGCCCTGGTGTCTCCCGATGGGAGGTGGCTCAAGGCGAACCGGCGCGTTTGCCACATCCTCGGCTATACCGAGCCCGAGTTGATGCGCTTGACATTCCAGGAGATCACCCACCCGGCGGACCTGGAGCTGGACCTCGACTTTGTGCGACGAATGCTCGCCGGCGAGATCGAGAGCTACGAGATGGAGAAGCGGTACCGCCACAAGGACGGACACATCGTCTGGGTGTTGCTGGCGGTTTCGCTAGTCAGGGACGCGCACGGCGCCCCGCTGCACTTTATCTCTCAGATCCAGGACATCACCGAGCGCAAGTATTCCGAGCACGAGCTACGGGAAAGCGCTGCTATGCTGGCGCGGTCTCAGGAACTCGCCCACGTCGGCAGCTGGAAGCTGGACGTGGCGACTGGCCGTCTCGACTGGTCGGACGAGGTCTACCGCATTGTGGGATACGATCCCCAGGAGATCACCGCCACCGTTGACACTCTGCGGGGTTCTGTCCACCCGAACGATCTGGCCGCTGTTCTGGATGCACATACAGGCTCAGCGCGCGACGGAAGTGACGGATACGAGATCGAGCACCGAATAATCCGCAAGGCTACCGGCGAGGTCCGCCACGTCCGGGATCAGTGCCTGCACGAGCGCGACGCAGACGGTCACATCGTCCAGTCCATCGGCATCGTACAGGACATCACCGACAGGAAGCGTATTGAGGCGTACCTGCAGACGGGGGCGACGCTCCTGGCCCTGCTCAGCGACCGGGACCTGGCTCTGCAGGATGTCCTGCAGAGCACGGCCTGCGTCCTGAGGGAGCAGACGGGTCTCGATGCCGTCGGCATTCGCCTCCGACAGGGCGACGACTATCCGTATTACGGCAGCCAGGGGTTCAGCGAGGAGTTCCTGCGGGCCGAGGGCTCGCTGCTTGCCGGCCTCCAAGACGGAGGCGTCTGCCGCCATCCGGACGGCACCCCTCGCCTTGAATGCACCTGCGGGCTTGTCATCTCAGGCCAGGTCGATCGATCCAATCCGCTGTTCACTGGGCGAGGGAGTTGCTTCGCCAACAACGCCATCCCGCTGGCGGATATGCCGGCGTCCGAGGATCCGCGGTTCAACCCGCGCAACCGGTGCATCCATGAGGGGTTCGCGTCCGTGGCGCTCGTGCCCATCCGGCACGGCGAAGAGACGCTGGGGCTGCTGCACCTGGCCTGCAGGGCTCCAGGTAGCTTCCCGCCCCCTGTGATCCCGCTGGTTGAGAACCTGGCTTCGAGCCTCGGCACCGCGCTGGCTCGCCACCAGTCTGAGGAGGCGCGCGAGCGCAGCGAGTTCAGGTTCCAGACCCTGATCGAGAACCACGCGGCCGTGATGCTGGTGGTCGATCCCGCGACGGGCGCGATCATCGACGCGAATCCGGCCGCGGTGTCCTTCTATGGTTGGTCCCGCGACCAGTTGCGCCGAATGCACATACAGGACATCAACCTGCTCGACGACAGGTCGGTCAAGGAGGAGATGGAGAAAGCCCGGGCGCATAAGAAGAGCTACTTCGAGTTCCGCCATCGCCTGGCGGACGGATCGGTGCGCGACGTCGCCGTCTTCAGCAGTAGCCTGACCGAGGCCGGCCGCTCCGTCCTCTACTCGGTGATCCACGATATCACCGAGAGCAAGCAGGCCGAAGCGGAGCGGGAGAGGCTCCAGTCCCAGGTCACACAGGCGCAGAAGATGGAGACGGTGGGCCGGTTGGCGGGCGGCGTCGCCCATGACTTCAACAACATGCTCGGCATCATCATCGGCTACGGGCAGCTGGCGCTGGACGGACTGCAGGCAGGCGATCCGCTGCGAGCCGATATCGCGGAGATCGTTGCGGCCGGCGAGCGCTCGGCGACCTTGACCCGGCAGCTACTGGCATTCAGTCGGAAGCAGACGCTGAAACCGGAGGTGGTCGACCTCAACGCCCTGGTGCGGAACATCGAGCGGATGCTCGGCCGGCTAATCGGCGAGGACATAGAGCTGACGATGGCGCTCGCCGCCGGCGTCGGCCCGGTGCTTGCTGATCCGGGGCAGATCGAACAGGTGGTCATGAACCTCGTGGTCAACGCGCGCGACGCCATGCCGGATGGCGGCAGGCTTACCGTCGAGACGGCCAACGGCGAAGCGGACCAGGCCTTTGCGGATCGACACGTTTCTATGCAGCCGGGGCCCTATGTGAAGCTCACCGTGACCGACACCGGTGCGGGAATGGACGCCGAGACGCAGCAGCGCATCTTCGAGCCGTTCTTCACGACCAAGGAGCGGGGCAAGGGCACCGGACTCGGGCTGGCCACCGTGTACGGAATCGTCCGGCAGTCGGGCGGCTGCATCGACGTGCAGTCTGAGCCTGGGAGCGGCACGACCTTCAGCGTTTACCTGCCACAGACCCTGGACGCGGCCGAACCGGCGGACACCAGGACCGACTCCTCAGTGCGGGCCAGCGGCGGTGAGCATATCCTGGTGGTCGAGGATGAAGCAGGCCTGCGCGAGCTGATGGGGCAGATGCTCACGCACATGAAGTACCGGGTGACCCTGGCGGCAAACGGTGGGGAGGCGTTGCTCCTGGTTGAGGAGAAGGGGCTCTTCCCGGACCTGGTCCTCACCGATATGGTCATGCCGAGCATGGACGGCAATGAGGTGATCCGCCGCCTGCGCCGGAGCATCCCCGACCTCAAGGCCATCATTGTATCGGGCTACACCGACAATCGCATTGTGGTCGGTCCCGCGATGCCGTTCCTGCACAAACCTGTCAGCATGGCTGCCCTCGGCGACAAGGTCCGCGAGGTCCTCAGTCGCGACGATCCATGAACGTGCGCGGCTGACCGAAAAATGAAGGCCCCAGGGGTGACCCCGGGGCCTCTTGCTGCGACAGGGCGGCTACTCGACGACGACGACGCCGTGGATCTCGAGCTTCGGCACAGTGACGGTGGTGATTCCCTTGCTCTGCGTGAAGGCCAGCGGCGTGCCGTCGGGCTGCAGGGTCACCTTCGCGGGCTTCGTGGCGCGGCGGATGCGCACAGTGAGCGGGCCGATGGGATCGATCGACGCGATGACCGGCTGCTCGATAGAGCGGTGCGGGCCCGAGCAGTTGATCATCTGCACCGAGAGCTTCCTCTTCACGCGTGTCACCACGACATCGACGCTGTCCGACCCGCTCACCTCGACCAACGGCTTCTCAAACAGGAGGCCGACGGCGCCGTTCAGCTTTGCGCGAGCCTCTGCCGGCTGGTTGCCGAGGTAGGCCTGGCTGAAGGCTCCGGGCATGGAGGCCACGGCGCCTTTGCCCACGCGGGCGTAGTCCACCGTGCCGCCCCCGGCCTGACGCGCGGAGGCGCCGGCCAGCAGGTCGGCGAAGAGGCGCGCAGGGCCGGGCCCCACCAGCAGCAGCGAGCCGCCGCCGCGCACGTACGCCGTCAGTTCGCGGATGAAGTCCGGCTCCAACTCCTGGGTCTCGGGCAGGACGATGAGCGGGTAGCTGCCCATCTTCCCCTTGAGCATATGCTCGCCCACGATGCTGACGGATTGCCTGCCCTCCACGAGCGCCTCCAGCGTGCCGGACATTGAGCCCAGGTCGCGGGAGAAGAGGCCGCCGGCGCGGCGGTAGTGGTCATATGTGGAGTAGAGGAGCGCCACCTGCGGCACCTGCACGGCGCCCTGGCAGTAGGGCTGCCTTGCCCGGACGAACTTGCCGACTTCGCCCATGACAGGCACCTTGCCTAGATCCACCGAGCCGTCGCGGTTCTGCGTGATGTAGGCCTGGAAGCCGCCGCCCAGCGCCAGCACCAGGGCGGCCTCCCGCATGAGCTGTGGGGCGGACTTGGGTTGCCACGGGGTGTTGGGCGGCGCGGCGAAGCTCCAGGCCATGAGGTCCCATGGCTTGCCCTGGCCGGCGATGTAGCGAGCCGAGAAGCGGGCCGAGTCGACGCTGTCGGATGGCGAGAAGTCGCCGGAGATCCAGTCCACGGGGATGCTCACCGGTTCGGGCATGTGGTCGGTGAAAGCCCAGTTGCTGCAGATCTGCATCCCGGGGTTGGTCCTGCGCACTTCGGTGATGTAGTGGCGCAGGTAGTCGCGGAACGCTTGCCGGCTGAACTGCATGAATTCGTACCAATGCGGGTCCTTGCGGCCGCGGGGCACGGTGTCGTATCCGGTGGCCTTCTTGAAGGCGGCCGCGGCGGCTTCGCTCCAGTCGGGGGCCGCGGCCCAGCACTCGCCGTCCACCCATGCTCCGTCGACGCCCCACTCCCGGTTCATCTCGCGTAGTTGCGGTATGAGGAGCCTATCGGCGTAGGGGCCGAACCGCGACGTGGCGTTGGGGTTGACGGAGCCGTCCGCGTTGATCGTGCCCCATGTCGGGTCCTTGCGGATGGCCTCGGAGTCCCAGACGCCGGAGTAGTGCATGATGAGCGACACGCCGCGCTCGGCTGTGACTTCGCGCCAGACCTTCAACGGGTCGCCCACGAAGCCTGGAGCCTGATTGCCCACGCGCGTGGGATAGCTGGTCAGGCCGGGGTGGCCCTTGCAGTCGGTCTGCACATAGTCGGGCTGCAGGATGTCCAGGATGGTCTCGACCATCTTGCGGGTGGTGTTCTTGCCCACCTCAGTGCAGTCCTTGCCTGCATGGAAGTCGAAATGGACGCCGAAGTAGCCGTCGCCGCGCTTCAGCCGCTTGGGCTGCGAGGCGCCCGGCGCGGCAACAGCCGCGCAGCCGAGGCCCGCCAGGAGCGCCGCAGCCACCATGAGCCCTACCGTGTGACACGCCAACGTATTGCCCTCCCTCCGACGGCCTGGGTCAGGCCGCGCAATGGGGTTAGTTTGGCACGGCATGGCCAGGAGTGCGAGGACATTACGCGATTCTGGCCCCAGCGCCGCTTCCCTGGCCTCGGGATACGTATGGGGCTCTGGCGCTTACGGCTTTGCCGCATGGGGACGTAGGTCCGTATCAGCCCGCTACGGTCTGGCCTCATCATCTCTGGGTGAGTTCCTGCTCCCGCAGTGGACTCGCATGCCTGAGGAGAGATGACATTCCGATGCCCCGTATGACCTGCAGCACCACTCCGCAGCATAACGGCGCTGTGGCGGCGCTCATCGCCGCGCTGCCCATGGCGGGGGCGTCGCTGATGGTCGAGACGGACGCGTCGGGCCGACCCATCGACGCGACGGTGGTCTCGGTTAATGAGTGGTTCGTGCGCCTTGTGAACCACCCGCTCGATCACCTGATCGGCAACTGCGTCACCCGGGTGTGGCCCGATCTGGAGCCGATCTGGATGGATGAAGTGGGCGCCGCCATCCGGACGGGCGAGCCGCGCGTCTTCGAGCACACTACTGAAGACGGCCTGCTCCGCTGTACCGTGTTCCGTCCGGCCAACAGCACCGACTTGGTCTGCATCACCATCGAGGACGCCTCCGACAGTCGTTTGGTCCGCGATGCGTTGCGTATGGTGGGCTCCCTCGATAGCGGACCCGAGCCCGGCGCCTTCTTCCGCCGCCTTGCCGGGTACCTTGGGAGCGCCCTGGCGCTGGATGTCGTCGGTATCGGCCGCCTCTCTGATGATGGCCGGCAGATTCACACCGTGGCCCTCTGGGTCGACGGCGAGATGAGGCCTGACCTGGACTACGACCTGGAAGGCACGCCTTGCGGTGAGGCGGTCAGGACAGGCTTCGCCTGCTACCCCATCGGCGTCCGACGGTTTTTCCCCGACCACGCCATGCTGCAGGGGATGGCCGCCGAGAGTTATGTCGGCGTCGAGTTGCGGGGATACCAGGGCGAGGCCATCGGCGTTATCGCCTGTGTCCTGCGCACTCCGCTGGCTCGACGAACCACGGTCGAATCGGTACTCCGCAATGCCGCCGTCAGGGCCGTCGCCGAGATGGAGCATCTGGCCGGCACCGCCGCCCTTCGAGCCAGCGAGGAACACTACCGCTTGCTGGCCGACAACGTGCTCGATGTGATCTGGACGCTGGGCCCGGACGGCCGGTTCGGTTACGTCAGCCCGTCGGTGGAGAAGCTCCGCGGCTACACGCCGGCCGAGGTGATTGACCAGCCGATAGAGGATGTGCTCACCCCGGGATCGCTGGCTGTCGCCCTGGCAGCCATGGCGGGTGGGAGCGAAGCGCTGGCCGCGGGCGGCAAGGAAGCCGTCTTCCGCGGTGAACTGGAGCAGCCGTGCAAGGACGGTACCACGGTCTGGACCGAGGCGGCGGTCACCGGACTTCTCACGCCTGACGGCGAGCTGGCGGGCTACGTGGGCATCTCGCGTGACATCACCGAGCGGCGGCGGGCTGAGGCGGACCGTATCGCCATGGAGCGCGATCTGATGGAGGCGCGCCGCATGGATAGCGTCGGCCGCTTGGCCGGAGGCGTGGCGCACGATATTAACAACCAGCTCGCCGCAATCATGGGGCTAACTGAGCTTGCAATGGACGACGTGCCGCACTGCCACCCGTCCCAGGAGATGCTGCGGCAGGTCCTCTCCGAGTGCCGGCGTGCAGCCGGCACGGTTCGGCAGCTTCTGGCCTACGCGAGCAAGGCGATCATTATGCCCCGGCGCATGGACCTGAACCAGGCCGTCGGCCGGCTAATACCGGGAGTGCAGCGCACCCTGGGCCCTGGCATGGAACTGGTCTGGCAGCCTGGCTCCGACCTCTGGCCAGTGCATCTTGATGCTGCGCAGGTCGAGTACGTGCTCGAGCAGCTCTGCTCCAACTCCCGCGACGCTTGCGGCGGCTCTGGGCGCGTCAGAGTTCAAACGTACAACGTTGCCCGACAGGTCTCCGAGGTTGTGTGCGGCATCCGCGTACCCTCCGGCGAATACGTGGCCCTGAGCGTCCAGGACAGTGGCTGTGGCATGCCGCCGGACCAGATTGCCAGCGCGTTCGAGCCGTTCGCCACCACCAAGCGCCTGGGTGAGGGGCAGGGGCTCGGACTGCCTGCCGTGCAGGGCATCGCTCACCAGAACGGCGGCGCGGTGGAGCTCGCCAGTGTGCTGGGCGGAGGAACCACGGTCACGGTCACGTTCCCGCGGCACGCCGAGCCCGGTCAGGACCTCGGCGGCCTGTAGCCGGCCCCGCTTGAGCCGTCGTCGTCGGCTTCCCAGCTTCTGGGGGCATCATCGACCCCTTCCCGTGCGTATTGCCCCCCATGGGGTGCGCCTTCAAGGCAAGCGCCCCGGGGAGGGTTCCGCTTGCGGCTAGCTCCAGCCTGCGTTCGGTCCGCCGCCTTCGCGGCGGCTACGGTGACGGTCGGCCTGTGTCATGCGCAGGCCGCGCCGCCGCCCCTGGTCGAAGCCCCGCGCTTGAGCGGGCCGCTCAGCTTGCGGAAGGCCGTCGAGACGGGCCTCCGCGTGGGGCCGGCCGTGCAGGCCATGGCCCTGGAAGCACACGCCGCCCGCGCCGAGAGCCGAGCAGTGCGCGCCATGGCCGGCCCCCAGCTGGCCGCACATACATTCCTCTCGACCGGCGACATGATGGGGATGCTGAGTAGCGCCCCCGGCGTTAACCCGGGGGCCTCGATCATGGCGCCGCCTCGGCCCTCAGTGGACCAGAACCTATCGCTCATGGCGCCGATCAGCACCGGTGGCCGCTTGGCGGGCCTCACCCGCGCCGCCCGTCACCGCGTCCGGGCAGCCGAGGCCGGCGTGGGCGTGGAACGCGCAGACACGGCGCTGATGATCCGCGACGCTTACTACCGCGCCTTGCTGGCTGCCGAGATGGTGAAGGTTGCCCGCGCCCGGGTGGAGGCAGCCGCCGAGATGGAGCGCACCGCCCAGGTCATGTTCGATGTCGGCAAGGGCATCCAGGCCGCTGTGGCGCGGGCGCGAGCCGAGAGGGCCGACGGCCAACGCATGCTCGCGCTGGCGCAGAACGACGAGGCCGCCATGCTCGTCGAACTGACTACCGCCATGGGCGTGCAGCCCGACTCGCCCGTCGCCCTGTCGGACACGCTCACCGAAGCGCCCGCCCCGCCCGACCAGGTCGTCCTTGTTGCCGAGGCGATGCGCACCAGGCCCGACCTGCTGGCGGCCCGGTCCCGTATGGATGCCGCTCGCGCCGATGCGGCCGCGGCCCGTGGAGCTCGTGGCCCTCAGGTGTACGGAGCTGCCATGGCGGACGCCTTCGCGCCATCATCCATGGGTCGCAACGGCGGCTACACCGTTGGCGCCGTGGTGAGCATTCCCCTGCTCGATGGCGGTCAGCGCAAGGCAGAGGCCGAGGTCGCGCAGGCCATGGTCCACCGTGCCGAGGCACAGCTCCGGGCCGCCGAGCTACGCGCTCGGTCTGACGTGGCCCGCGCCCACCTCGACGCCCTCACCGCACGCACGGGCCTGGCTGCCGCCCAGGAGGCCCTCACCGCGGCCCAGGAAGCATGCGATGTGGCGCTCCTGCGCGTGCAGAACCAGAAGGCGATCCAGCTGGAGTTGTTGGACGCAGTCGCCACGCTGACGGAGGCCCGGACCAACCGGGCGCGGTCGCTGTACGACGGCCTCGCGGCCGCCGCCCGTCTTCGGCGCGCCGTAGGGAGGACCGAGGAGTGATGGAACGCGGTCGATTGCTGGTCCGGTCAGTCCGGGTCGCCGTGTGCGCCGCGCTGCTCGGGCAGGCCGCATCGGCATCGGTGACGGGGCGGATCGGTCCCTACACGGTATCGCTGACCACCGACCCGCCGGTCATACCGGTAGGCAAGGCCCGGGTCACGCTGCGGGTGACCGACGGCAAGGGTGCGCCGGTGCAGGGCGCCCGCGTGCTGGTCCTCGTGAAGATGCCCACGATGAACATGGGCGAGCAGGAGACCGCTGCGACGGCCGAGCCCGACAAGCCCGGCGTCTACGCCGCTGACGCCTCGTTCATGATGGCCGGCGCCTACGAGGCCAGGCTGAAGGTCACCGGCTCGGCCGGTGTCGGAACCGGCGCCATCGCACTGCAGACGGGTCAGGACACCTCCGGCGCGGAGGGCGGTGCGTCGGCGCTCCTGCGGCTGGCGCCCTGGCTGGTGGGCCTGCTGGGCGTCCGGTTCGTGCTGTTCCGCATGCGCCGCACTGGGCAGAGCCTCTCGCTGCGGGCGGTGGCCGATCCATCGGTCCTCGGCGCGCTACTGATGCTGGCCGCGGGACTGGCGGGCTCAGTCTATGCGGTAGGTCACTGGCGGCGGCCCGGCGCCATGACGCCCATCGAGGCTCAGGCCATGGAGATGAACACGCCGGCCCCGCCGGGCGCTGCGCCTGTGACGCTGGCCAGGGCTGAGCCGGGCCTTGTGCGGCCTACGGCCCGGTACACCGGGCAGGTGGTTGGGTTCAATGAGCAAGCGGTGTCCGCCCGAGTGCAGGGCTGGCTGGTCTGGATGCCGCACTACGTGGGCGACCGTGTGCGCGCGGGCCAGGTGGTCGGACGCCTCGATACCAGCCGCGCGGACCCGCAGGTGGCCGAGCGCCGCGCGGCGGCCGATATGGCCGGGCAGGGGGTCGGAGTAGCTCGCCGGGAGCATGCCCAGGCGCTCGCCGAGGCGGAGCAGGCGCGGGCCGAGATGGCTGCGCGCCGCGACGCGCTGGCGGCGGCGGGCGCCGAGGCGCAGTCGGCCCGCGAGGAGCAGGACGATGCCGGGGCCGAGGTGCAGGCCATGCAGACGCAGGTGGCCGCGGCAAGGGCGCAGCTGGCCGCCGACGAGGCCGACCAGCGGTACTGGCGGCAGGAGATCGCGCGCGAGAGGGAGTTGCTGCGCAAGGGCGCCGTCTCTGCTGAGGAGCTTCAGCGAGAGGAGGCCCAGGCCGCGGCGTCCGACGCCAGGGTGCGGCAGGCCCACGCTGGGCTGGAGCAGGCCCACGCGCAGGTCCGTTCCGCCGAGGCGAAGGTGCGCAAGGCTAATCAGGCCATCGTGGCGGCCGACAAGCGCGTGCAGCAAATGGGCTCCGACGTCCGCGCCGCCGAGGCTGCGGTCCAGGCCGCCGGCGCAGGCGCCCAGGCCTTCGAGCAGAAGGTGTCGCAGGCCCGGTCCGGCGCTCGCCAGGCCGCTGCAGGCCTCGCCGCCGCCGCCACGGAGCGCGGCTACGCCGAGGTGCGGTCGCAGATCGACGGCATCGTCACCCAGCGCCTTGCCGGCCCCGGCACGCTGGTGGCGCCGGGCCAGGCGATCCTGAACGTGGCGCAGGTCCAGCCCATCCGGCTGCAGGCCAACGTGCCTCAGAGCGACTTGGCGCGGGTCCATCTCGGCGCGCCGGTGACGGTCCGCCCGCTGGACGGCTCCGCCGAGGCCGTAACGGCGCGGGTGACCTCGATCGCTCCCTCGGTCGATCCCGTGGCCCGCACCGGCGTGGTCGAGGCCCTGCTGCCGAACGCCGACAGGCGGTTCCTGCCGGGGCAGTTCGTGGCCCTCGAACTCGCCTTGGGGAGCCCGCGACAGGCGCTCCGCTTGCCGAGCGCGGCCATCCGGACGCGACCTCGGCCCGCCGAGGGAGCCAACCCCGCAGGCGAGGCCTGCAGCGTGTGGGTCGCCGAGCCAGACCCCGCGAAGGCAGGCCGATACACCGTGCAACCGGTGGAGGTCCGCACGGGCGCCGTGGACAACAGCTACACGGAGGTGGTCTCCGGCCTGCGCGCCGGGCAGCTCGTGGTGCTCGGCGGCGCCGATGACATGCGGCCCGGCGTCGCCGTCATGGCCGATGCGCCCGTGACCGCCATACCGATGGCCAACACCGCCACCGTAGAGGTCTCCAGCAAGGGCTACACGCCCTCAGAGGTAACGCTGCGCGCCGGCGCCCCTGCTACGCTCACCTTCCTGCGGATCGATGAGCAGAACTGCGGCGGCGAGTTGCTCATGCCGGACTACGGCATCCGTAAGGCGCTTCCGCTGAACAAGCCCATCACGGTGAGGTTCACGCCGCGCAAGGGACGGTTTGAGTTCACCTGCGGCATGAAGATGATGCGCGGCTCGGTGGTCGCCCGATGAGATCCGCCCCGGGACCGGGCGAGGCCCCAAGACTACCCATGGAGCGCGAGACGCGGGGCCGTAACGCCCTCCACATGATCCACCGGTGGTCCATCGAGCACCCCTACGTGGTCATTGCCTTCTACGTGGGGATGGTGGCCATGGCCGTGCTGGCGGTCACCCGCGCCATGCCGCGCCGGTTCGCGCCCTACGTCGAGTGCCCCATGGTGGGCGTCGTCACCATGATGCCCGGCCTCTCCGCGCAGGAGATGGAGCTCAACGTCAGCAAGCCCATCGAGGAGCAGATGGTCAACGTGAAGGGCGTCCGGTATATCCGGTCGACCTCGCAGGAGGGCTTCTCCATCGTCTCGCTGGAGTTCGCCTACGGCTCCAACATGCAGAAGGCGCTCTTCGATGTGCAGGCCCTCATGAACGTGGCGCAAGCTAGCCTGCCCGCCACGGGGGCCAATCTGAAGCCCTCCTGGGTGGTGCCCATCGACCCGCTGAACCTCCCCGTGGTCTCCTTCAGCCTCACCGGGGACCCGGCCAAGGGGTGGAACCCGGCATCCCTCCGCGAGCTTGCCGACAACGAGGTGATCAACCGCCTGAAGGGCGTTCCGGATGTCTACTCCGTTGTTCCGTTCGGCGGCTACCGCAAGCAGCTTCAGGTGATCGTGGACCGCGACAAGCTGGCGGCTCGGCGGCTCTCTATCCTCGATGTTCGAAACGCCATCGACCGCCACAACGTGAGCCGGCCCGCGGGCAACCTGGTCTCCGGCGGCTCCGAGGGCATCGTGCGCGTGGACAGCCGCGCCGCCACGGCAGCCGATGTGGCCGCCTACCCGGTGGCTACCGTAACGCCGGGGCAGGCGCTCGCGCAGGCCTCCGGCTCCCCCGAGGCCCCGGCCGGCGCGGCGGGCATGGGTGGCATGGGCGGCTCCGAGGCGCCCCCTCCACCGGCAACGGCTGCGGGTCCCGCGACTGCACCCGCCGCGGCCCCGCGCGTCATCCATGTGCGCGATGTGGCGCGCGTCCTTGAAGGATCCTGGGAGCGCCGTAGCGGCTACCATTACCTGAAGCATGACCCCGGCACAGCCGGCTCGGTGGCGCCTTCCATCGAAGTCTCCGTCATTCAGGACCCCGGCGCCAGTTCGGCTCGCGTGGTTCCGGACGTGATGAAGGTTGTGCGGCAGATCGAGCGTGATCACCCGGGCGTGCGGTTCGAGGCCGCCTACGACAACGCCTCGTTCGTCGACATCCTCTTCCGCAACGTCTGGCACGAGCTACTGCTGGCGGTACTGCTCACGGGCGTGGCCGTGCTCTTCTTTCTGGGCGAGTGGCGCGGAACGCTCATCGCCATGATCACTCTACCGACCTCGCTGGCTCTTGCCGTGCTGATGATGATGCCCTTCGGCATGACCTTCAACAGCGGCACGCTGGTGGGCCTGCTGCTCTCCATCGGACGCCTGGTCGATGACTCGATCATCGACATCCACGCCGTGGAGCGGCACCTCCGCATGGGCAAGAGCTCCAAGCAGGCCACAGTGGACGGCATCGCCGAGGTGCGCCTCGCGGTCATCGCATCCACGCTCATGATGGTCCTGGCGCTCACGCCGCTGCTCTTCTCGGGCGGGATCACCCAGCAGATGTTCCGCGAGCTGGTCTGGCCGCTGATCTTCGGCCTGTTGGCCTCCATGCTCGTCTCCTTCACGCTCACCGCGCTCCTCTGCGCCAACCTCCTGCGGCCCGAGGATGCCCGGCTGGCCGAGCGCCGCAACCCCATTCTCCGCACCCTCTACATGCCCCTGGACGCCTTCCAGCGCCTGTTGGACCGCATGGAGACGGGCTACGGGCGCATCCTCCGGTGGATGCTGGCGCATCGGTTCAGCAACCTGGCTCGCATCGGCGTCACCGTCATCGTCGGCTTCACGTTCTACTACTTCATCGGCTCCGAGATGATGCCGCTTGCCGATGTAGGCCAGGCTAACGGCTTCCTGGAGATGCGGCCTGGGACCAGCTACAAGGGAGCCGAAGAGGCCGTGCAGCGCCTTGAGTCCATCATGCTGAAGCACCCTGAACTCGAGAAGGCAAGCATAGAGATCGGCGCCGAGAGCATGTTCGAGAGCTGGAGCCCCGCCTTCACCGGCTATCAGATGCCGCAGGCTGCGGCCGCATCCATGATGCTCACCTTCAGCGACAAGGACACGCGGAAGCGGACCATCTGGCAGGTGATCGACGCAGTACAGGCCGAGGCCATGGCCACCATACCGGGCATCCGGCGCTTGCAGATCAAGGAGATGGGCTCCGATGTCATGGCCACCGCGGCCGCGCCCATCCACGTGCTCATAACCGGACCCGACCTGAATACGCTTGACCGCCTGGGGCGCGAGGTGGGTCAGGTGGCCGCCAAGATGCCCGACCTCTTCCAACCCGCCACGACCTGGACCATGGGCATTCCGGACTACCGCATGCGGATCGACAACGACCGCGCCCAGGCGCTGGGCCTCTCGCCGCAGTCCATCGCTGACCAGGCCTACCACGCGCTACGGGGAGGCTTGGCGAACGAGTTCTACCGCCGTCCCAACGAACGCCAGAGCGCCATCGTGGTGCGCTACGAGGAGGACCAACGAGGCGGACCGGGCGACCTGAACGACCTCTACCTGGCCGCGCCAGACGGCCGACAGGTGCCTCTGCGCAGCGTGGCGACGATTGAGCGCGCATCGGCGCCCACCGCCATCGAGCGTGACGGCCTGCGCCGCGTGGCCGGCGTCACGGGCTACTACCGCATCGGCCACCTGCCCTCCATGGATGTGGTCATGGACCTGGTGGCCAAGACCTACGGCGGTGACCCGAAGCTGAAGATAGCGCCCGTGAACTTCCCCGCGGGCTACAGCATGGAAGTACGCGGCGACATGACGCAGATGATGGACAGCTTCCGCCGGATGCTGATCGGCCTGGGGCTGGCCCTCATCTTCATGTACCTCGTGCTGGTGATGCAGTTCGGCGGCTTCGTGCAGCCCCTGCAGATGGTAGCCTCGCTGCCGCTGGAGCTATCGGGCGTCTTTATCGCGCTCTGGATGGCCGCGCAGGCATTCTCCACCGTGTCCATCCTGGGCATCATCGTGCTGACGGGCATGGACATCACCACGGCGGTGCTGCTCATCGACATGATCTCGCGGTACCGCGACCGGGGCATCCCCCGCGACGAGGCCGTGGCCACCGCCTGCCCGCAGCGGCTGAGACCCATCCTGATGACGGCAGGCATCTCGCTGGTCGTCCTGCTGCCCGTCGCCATCGCGCCCAAGACGGGCCTCGACGCCTACCAGCCCCTGGCAACCGCCGTGGTGGGCGGACTGCTTGTTGGCACCATTCTGAGCCTGTTTGACATCCCGATCATGCACACGTACGTAGATGACCTTATCCGGTGGACGAACCGGACGTTCCTGAACCGTGAATGGTACTGGCCGGTCACCCCGGCAGAGCAGACAGAGCCCGAGGAACCCGCCCTGAACAGCGGGAAGGAGACCCCATGAGAACCAACACGATCGCACTCACGGCCCTTGCGGCCATCGCCATGGCAACGCCCGCCCTGGCCCAGCACAAGCGCCCCCCCAAGGCCGAGGCCCTTGTCTGTCCCGTCATGGGCGGCAAGATCGCCTCCAAGCAGGCCGCCGCCGGCCACAGCACCTACAAGGGCAAGACCTACTACTTCTGCTGTGCGGGCTGCAAGCCCCAGTTCGACAAGGACCCCGCCGGCGTCCTAGCCGCGGCTGCCAAGCGCGCCAAGGGCAAGTAGCGCCCGCACGGCCGCGGCGAATGCGGCGTGGAGGTAGGAACCGGCAGGTTCGCCGTCGAACTCTGAGCCGTCAACATGACCGATGGCCCGGGAACCCACGCAATGAACCGACGCCTCTTCCTGCTCTCCTCGTCTGCCGCCGCGGCCGGGCTCTGGTTTCCTGAGCGACTCGCGGCCGAGCCCGTTGGCGGCACGAGCACGTTGTTCGACCTGACCGACGGACTGCGCGGCTGGCGGCTGGCCGGCGGAACGCTCCCGCGGCTGGCCGCGAACCGCGAGACCGGTGAGCAGAACCTGACGACATGGGGAGCTGAGACCGGCGGAGCGGCCACCTGTGAGATGCACTCGTCGCGGTTCACGCTCCTCTGCAAGGCCATTCGGCTCCAGGTGGGAGGGTGCGGCGAGACCGACGAGCAGGGCGAGCCGCGCTGCTACATAGGCCTCCTGATCGACGACAAGGTCGTCCTCAAGGCCTCCGGCCAGGGCGACGCCACGCTGCGGCCCGTCGAGTGGGACGTGACGGCGTGGAAAGGTCGGCCCGCGCATCTGGTCTTCGCCGATGTCGCCCGCAAGGGCCGGACACCCTACCTTCTGCTCGGCGGACGCGTGGAGGCCGTCGGCGCGTACGAGGCCTGGCAGGAGGAGCGAAGCGAGGTGACCGCCGACGGCATCCCGATCACCGGGTTCCTCAAGCCCGGACTGGAGGCGCTGGACGGCAACCTCACCGCCTACATGCGCGCCCACGAGATCCCCAGCGGCTCCCTGGCCCTCAGCAAGGACGGCGTAGCGGTAGCCGAGAGGGCCTACGGGTTCTACGACCAGGGACGAAGCCGCCGTCTCACCCCGCCGGCCATGTTCCGGCTGGCCAGCGTCGACAAGATGATCATCCGCTCGGCCATCGGACGCATCATCGCACTGGGGCGCCTGGCGCCGCTGACCGGCGAACCCGTGACCCGCGACCTCCGCCCCTTCCGCACGCTCCAGGCCGCCGGGCTCCTCGGCCCGCCCGTCACCGTCACGGACCCGCGCATGCTCGACGTGACCGTGGGCCAGATGATCGACCACACCAGCGGCATCGCCATCGAATATCCGGCCGTCGCCGCCATTCGCGCCGATCTGGGCATCACCCGTATGCCGACCCAGTTGGATGTACTCCGCTGGTTCGCCGGCCGCAGGCTGGAGAGCGACCCGGGTCGCACCGAGAAGTACAACAACACGGCCAACATGCTGCTCTGGCACTTCGTCCACTGGCTCACCGGTGATGCGTTGCGCCTGCTCCGTACCGAGGTCTTCCCGGCCAGGTACGCCGCCGAAGTGGCGCTCTCGCGGACACGGCCGCAGGACCGGCAGCCGAACGAGGTCTGGTACTCCACCCGCGGCATGGCGCCCAGCATCCACCCCGAGGACCGCGGCCGCCAGTTGCCCATCACGGACGGCGGCCGCGACTACTACGACCACACGATGATCGCTTCGGCCCGAGCCCTCGTGGGCTACTGCGGCCGCCTGGCCATGGCCACCGGCAAGCCGCTGTTGGATGAGCGCGGCCGTCTGGCGCCTGGCATCGACAACGGCTGGACCATCTACTTCGGCAGTTGGGACGGCACCTCCACCATGCTCTTCCAGCGCCGCTGGTCCATGTGCCACGCCGCGCTGCTCTTTAATCACCGGGAGGAGCGGCCCGGGATCAAGCAGGCGGACGCCGCCAGGACGGTACTGGAAGTTATCGAGTTGCTCAAGTGGTGAGGGGCGCGCGCCGCCCTTGGGAAGGAACCGGAACCATGCGATGGCACCTCCTGGTGGCTGTTGCGGCGGGGTTGGCTAGCGCCGCCACCGCCGTCAGCGCCGACCTGACGCTCTACGTCTCGCCCAGCGGCAATGACCGTTGGAGCGGCTCCCGCGCCGCCCGACTGCCCGGCTCGGCCGAAGGCCCCTTCGCCACCATCGCCCGCGCCCGCGACGAGATTCGGGCGCGCAGGACGGCGGGCGAGGAACCTGGCCGCGTCACCGTCTGGCTCCGGGGCGGAACCTATCACATTGCCCAGCCGCTGCGGTTCGGGCCCGAGGACTCCGGCAGGCCCGGCGCGCCGATCCGCTACGCGGCCTGGCGCGGCGAGAAGCCCGTGGTCTCCGGCGGGCGCGTCATCCGAGGGTGGAGGCCGATCGGCGGCGGCGTCTGGCGAACCGAGGTTCCGGAGGCGAAGGGCCGCAAGTGGGTCTTCCGGCAACTCTGGCTGGATGACCGCCGCCTGACCCTCGCCCGGTCGCCCAACGTGGGCTTCTGGACTACCGCAGGCAAGGCCGGACCGATCACCGACCCGGCCACCGGCGCCCGGACCGACCGGAGCCAGACCGCGTTCCGCTACGCTCCCGGCACGGTGCGGCCCTGGCGCAACCTGGCCGACGCTAACGTGGTCCTCTACCAGATCTGGGAGACCAGCCTCCTGCCGCTGAAGTCCGTCGACCCGGCCAAGCGCACCGTCACCTTCGCCGGGCCCGCCAAGTGGCCCATGCAGTGGTACGGGCGGCAGCGCTACATCATCGAGAACCACGAGGGCGCCCTGGATGCCCCCGGCGAGTGGCAACTCGACCGCGATGCGGGCACGCTCTCGCTCATCCCGCCCAAGGGGATCGATCCGCGCAAGGCGACCATCACCGCGCCGATGGCGACCTCGCTGCTCGAGATCCAGGGCGACCCAGCCGCCGGGCGACTGGTGAGCAACGTCTGGTTCAGCGGCATCGCCTTCCGCCACGCCGAATGGAGCCTCCCGGCCGAGGGGCATGGCGACTGGCAGGCCGCGGTCAGCGTGCCCGGCGCCGTGACCGCCACGGGCGCTGCCGACTGCCGATTCACCGGCTGCGAGGTCGCCCACGTGGGCCAGTACGGGCTGGAGCTGGGCGCAGGATGCAGCCGCAACCGGGTGGAGGCGTGCCACTTCACCGACCTGGGCGCAGGCGGCGTCAAGGTCGGCCGCCCCGAGCCCGCCACCGGCCCCACGGCCAGCGGCGGCAACGTGGTCGACAACTGCTTCATCCATGACGGCGGCATCGTCCACGCCGGCGCCATCGGCGTCTGGGTGGGCCAGAGCAGCGACAACACGATCTCGCACAACGAGATCTGCGACATGAACTACACCGGCATCTCGGTGGGCTGGTCGTGGGGCTACGACCCGACCACCTGCCACCGCAACCGCATCGAGTTCAACCACCTGCACCACCTGGGACGCCGCGTGATGAGCGACATGGCAGCCATCTACACGCTGGGCATCTCCACGGGCACGGTCATACGCAACAATCTGATCCACGAGATATGGGGCCACGAGACCTCGGGCGCGGGCGGCATCTACCCCGACGAGGGCACCACGGGAGCGCTGATCGAGGATAATGTCGTCTACGGCACCATCTTCGGCGGCCTCTCCATCCACTACGGTCGCGACATCACGGTCCGCAACAACGTCTTCGCCTTCAGCCGCGACCGCCAGGTCTCGCGTGGCCGGGCCGACAAGGGCACCACCTTTGCCTTCGAGCGCAACATCGTCCTCTACGAGCGCGGCGAGCTCATGGGCGGCTCCGGGGCGATCACCGCGTCGGGGAGCAACCTCTACTGGCGCACGGGCGGCAAGCCTGTCCTCTTCCCCGGCGACGTGCCGCTGGCGACGTGGCAGGCCGCAGGCCACGAGAAGGGCTCGCTGGTGGCAGACCCCGGCTTCGTGGACGCCCGTCGCTTCGACTTCCGGCTGAAGCCCGGCTCGCCCGCGCAGAAGCTGGGCTTCCGGCCCATCGACACCAGCCGATGCGGCCTCACCGGCGACCCGGCGTGGCGCAAGCTGCCCCGGCTGATCCGGCGCGAGCCCTTCGCCTATCCGACCAGGCCCGAGGGCGGCGGCTACCTGCCCAACGAGACCTTCGAGGACGAGCCCGAGGGCGTGGCCGCCGAGAACGCGGTGACCTACGGCGAGGCGGGCTCGGGGAATATCCGCGTGACCGCCGAGACCGCCGCCTCGGGGCGCCAGAGCCTCCGGTTTGCCGACGCCGCCGGCATGGACTTCACCTTCAACCCGCACCTCTGGTTCGTGCCCAACCTCCTCCGAGGCCGCGCCAAGCTCACATTCGACCTCCGCGTCGACGCGCGAGCCCTGCCTGCGGTCGAGTGGCGCGACGCGTCGAGCCCCTACCGCGTCGGCCCCAGCCTCAACGTCGATGCCGAGGGAGCGCTCAACGTGGGCGGTCGGAAGGTGGCCATCCTGCCGCACGGCCAGTGGCTCCACTTCGAGGTCTCCTGCGGCCTCGGCTCCCGGGCCGACGGCAAGTGGGCGTTACGCGTAACCGGACGCGGCGTCGACCTGGCGCTGGAGGGCCTGGCCTGCGACCCCAAGTTCAACGCGCTCCAGTGGCTTGGCTTCATCGCCAACGCCAACGAAGCCGCAATCTTCTACCTGGACAACGTGAAGCTAACCGCCCAGCCCTGATCAGGCGCCCTGGTGGCGGGGCGATGCGCCAACGGAGCAGGAGTGCGCCCCCGCCGCATAGAACCTACGGGTAAGCACCTCACGCACCGGAGACGTCTGTCATGCTTGATCCGATCGGTCAGAGCTTCGTCGCGAGCGTCCTATTCAGGGGCTGTGAGCTCATCTATGCTGCGGTGAAGCGCAAGGCGGGCTCTACGCCGGAGACGGCCCAGGCGTTGGAGCGTGCGCACGGTGCTTTGGGGCGCGCCATGGTCATGGCATCGAGCGCCTATGCCATCGACCTGGACATCTCCGGCGCGCAGTCCCGGTCGCCGGCGCCGGTGACGGAAGAGGACCTGACCCGCATGTGGGGCGCCCTCGCCGAGCGACCCGTGGTTCAGCAGCAAATGGCCAGGTTCTTGCTGGATCGACCTCAGGCGCAACTCGACCCCTATCTTCTCTACTCCGAGTACCTGGCGGCGGGCTGGACTTCGGCGTGCTTGGACAAGGACGAGTTCACCCTCCTGCTCAACCTCGTGAACTCGATGTACGCCGCCGTAACCGGACGGTCCCGCATCAATGACAGTGCCCTCCTGCACGATGTCCTCTCGAGGCTGGACCGCGTCACGACGGCGGTCGAAGCCCCCGCCCAGGCCGCAGCGGCCCTCGCCGCCGGCGCCCGCGAGACCTACCTGCGCCTTCTCGTCACAGAGACCGGCACGCTGCCCCTCTCGGGCCCCGAGAAGTCGGGCGCGGACGCAACCAGCCGGGTCGCGCCGCCCTGCCTGAGCGATGTCTACATCGGCCTCCGTGCGGCGCGGTCGGGTAACCAGCCCGAGTCCCGAGCTACGACCGCGCTCGAGATGTTCGCGAACAACCCGCACATGCTGCTCATCGGTGAGCCGGGCGGCGGCAAGACCACGTTCCTCAATCACCTCGCCAACTGCATCGGCCGCAGGCAACTCGGGCAAGAGGTCGACCTGGGTAAGTCCCTGCCCGGCCTGCCGCCGGAGTGGGCGGGGCTGTTGCCGGTGCGTGTGATCCTGCGTCGCCTGGCCGTCTGGATCGGGGAGTCGGGCTCCAAGGCCACGAAGCTCGGTCTGCTGTCGGACTACCTCAAGGCGCAGATGGCCAATGAGTGCCCCGAGGCCGCCGATGTCGTGAACCACGCCGTCGCATCGCAGAAGGCGCTCCTTCTGCTGGACGGCTGGGACGAGGTCGCCGATACCGATCCGGCCATGCCCGCCATCCGCGAGATGCTGAACCATCTGCCGCAGGCCTACCCCGACATGCCCATGCTGGTCACCTGCCGCATCCGGAGCTACGCAGAGCGCGATAAGCTGGACCCAACCCAGGGGCCCTGGCTGTTGAGCGAGGGGCGCTGGACCCGGCGCGATCTGCTTGCCTTCGACGACGAGCAGATTAGCGCGTTCGTGGTAGCGTGGTACCGGACGCTGGCGAATCGTGGTAACCGACCGGACTGGGAGGCCAGCGCGGCGAAGCTGTGTGAGGCCGCCCGGCGGGACGATCTTCGGGGCATGGCCGGGAACCCGCTTCTGCTCACGATCATGGCAATCGACCACGCCGACAAAGGGGAGCTACCCGACGCCCGTTCGCAGGTCTACGAGGATGTGGTCGAGTTGCTGCTATGGAAGTGGCGCGAGGTCGACAAACGGCGCCAGGACGGCCCCGAGTCCCTGCGCGATCTGCTCCGCGCCGTCGAGAAGCACGATAGCGACTTCCGCCGCGTCCTCGCGTCGGTGGCTTACGAGGCCCACGCGGGCGCCGAAGCAACCGGCGGGAGGGCCGCGGCCGATATTCCTGAGAGTACCTTGCGCGATGCCTTTGTGCGCCTTACGCGCAACGGCAGGGACTACACATGGGCCAACAGCGTGCTGCGTCTCGTGAAGCTGCGGGCAGGGCTGCTCATACCGGGGAAAGGCGATTGCTGCACCTTCCCGCACCGGACCTTCCAGGAGTATCTGGCCGCCTGCCATGTCTGCTCCAGGAGTGAGGTGACCACCGAGTTGAACGGTCTGGCGCGCAAGGGGGCTTACTGGCGCGAAGTGGTACTCCTTGCCGTGAACCGACTGGCGAACCAGCAGAATGAGGTCGACCGTCCCATGCGTCTGGTCGGCAAGCTCTCTCCTCCATCATTCCCCGCTGATGCGGCCGGATGGCGTGCGGTCGTCACTGCGGGTGAGTGCATGGCCGAGATCGGGGCGGGCCGCGTTGAAGACGAGCAGGACAAGGAGACCCTGCGTCGCGTCAGGTCTCGGCTGGTGGATATCCTGGAGCATGAGCGGTTGCCTGTGTCCGGGCGTCTGGCCGCGGGCGCCGTCTTGGCCGCCGTGGGCGACCCTCGGGATCTGACGGAGACGGTGAAGGTTCCGGGCGGCAAGTTCCTCTATGGAGACAAGAAGGAACCCCTCCATGAGGAGCCATTCTGGATCCGGAAGTACCCCGTGACCGTAGGTGAGTACCGGCTCTTCTGCAAGGCGAAAGGGCGGGAGATGCCGCCTGCGCCCCCCTGGGGCTGGATCGACAACCATCCCATGGTGAATGTCTCATGGCACGACGCGCAGGCCTTCTGCACGTGGGTTGAGGAGGAGACGAAGCAGCCGTTCTTCCTTCCCACGGAGCGCCAGTGGGAGAAGGCGGCCCGCGGCACGGACGGACGCAGGTTCCCGTGGGGCGATGGGTGGGACAACCGGAAGTGCGCCAACTCCCAGGGCGACATGGACCTGCGCAGCACGGCGCCGGTGGGCGCGTTCCCCTCCGGCGAGAGCCCAACCAGGTGCCGCGACATGGCGGGCAACGTCTGGGAGTGGTCTGGGTATCCTGCTCTAGGGGAAGGCGAGACGAGGCAGACGGGCCGATCGCGAGTACTGCGCGGTGGCTCGTTCCGTCTGGGTCGCGAACTCCGGTTCCGTTGTGCCCTCCGTAGCGGCAATCGGAACCCGGACCGCCGCAGCAGCGACCGCGGTTTCCGCGGCGCCAGGACTGCCTGATTACGGCTTGCGGTTTTGCTGCTTCACCACTTACGCCGCGCGACGCGCGGCTCGCCGTTGACGTGGCCGTTGGGCGGCGCGTAGCGCCCGCCCGCGGCGGCGCGTCCGGGTCCGCTCTGCCTTGCCCCCGCCCATCCGGTATCATCACATCGACGGTGCGCGGTACGGGAGGGGACGGCATGGCTCGACCTATAGCGAGGAGGCGGTTCATGGCAGAGGTGACGGCTGGGGCGGCGGCGCTGGCCGCAGGGGTGGAGGGTTCGGCGGCCGCCGCGCCGGAGGTGCGGCTGGAGCATCTGCGGCCGCGTGAGATTGATGCGGCCATAAAGGCCTGCCCCACGCTCTACATGCCGATCGGCACCGTGGAGTGGCACGGGCTGCACAACATCGTGGGCCTCGACGCCGTGAAGGCGCATCACCTCTGCGTGCGGGCCGCTCAGATGGGTGGGGGACTGGTGGCCCCGGCGCTCTTTGGCGGCGTGGGCGGGCTGGACGAGCCGCACACGTTCATCATGGAGCCCGAGAACGACATCCACTCGGTGTTGCTCCGCTCGTGGCTGGACCGCCTCTGCCGTGAGGCCGTGCGCCAGGGCTTCAAAGCGATCATCATCCTCACGGGCCACTACGGCGCGGCTCAGCAGATGGTCGTGCGCGGGACGGCGGTGCAGGCCGGACGGGCGCTTGGCATCCCCGTGCTGGGCACGCCGGAGTACATCCTGGCGCTGGATGCGGGCTACATGGGCGACCACGCGGCCTGGGGCGAGACCTCGCTGATGGTGCACCTCGACCCCACCTCGGTGGACCTGACCCGGCTGGGTGAGCCGCCGCACAAGGGCGTGGGCGGCCGCGACCCGCGCGAAGCCACCGCCGAGGATGGCCGCCGCATCGCCGAGGTCATCATCGGCAGGCTGGCCCGCGTGGGCGCCGCCATGCCGAAGTGGGACGAGGCCACGCTGGAGGCCTTCCTCCGAGCCGAGGAGGCCATCGTCAACCGCCAGGTGTCGCTGGCCGCCTCGCACAAGCAGGTCTGGGCCGGCTGGCGCAACCTCGGCGCCGGCGCCCTCCGCACCTACGGCAGCCTCCTGGCCGAAGGCCGCTTCGAGGAGGTCCGCAAGCTGGCGGAGGGGCTATAGGGGTGGCCTCCGTGGCCGCCCTTGCGGTTAGCGCCGGCACAGGAGGAAACGACGCCCCCAACCAGCGCCGCCACGACAGCGACGGCGAGCTTCAACGTGGTGCAGTAAGGGCGGTAGGGAGCGATGGGACGTATGGGGCTCAAGCGACCCATACGTCCCATCCGTCCCATACCTACCACGGCAGCGGGCTCACCTTGCCTCTGGGTGTGATCTGGAGGATCTGCGCGCCTGCCCAGACCGTGCGGTAGGTCACGTGGTCGACCCGCTCGCGCTCGATGCGGACCGGGACCGGGAAGACGACCTCGACCTGGTCACCGGGCCGCAGGCGGCCGAGCTCGGCGTAGCCGCCCTTCAGCTTCGGCTTGACGGCCTCGCGGTTGACGCGGATGGCCAGCCGCTTGGCGTCGACCCACTGCGGGATGCGGACGCGCACGGCCCGGTCCAGCCTCGCCACGAAGGTGAGGCGCCCCTCAAGCGGCAGTCCGGAGCGGACCACGCCCAGCGGCGTGTCGGCCGAGAGGTGGAGGTTCAGGCTCACCGCGGCGCCGTCGTCGGTGACGATGTGGGCCTGGCACTCGGCCATGGCGTGGAGCGTTCCGGAGGTGATGTCGAGCGTGGAGAGGGGCCAGTCGCCCTCCTTCATCCGGTCGTTCGGCAGTTGCATGGCCCAGCCGCCCACGGTGCGGAGCAGCACGTTCCGCTCGGCGTCGGAGGCGGGCCTCGGTGCGTCGTGGAGGTAGGCGCGCATCTCGCCCTCGCGGTGCTGCGTGGGCAAAACCATGCTCCGCAGGTAGCGCTCGGCCATCTCGTAGCGATCGGTCTGCCCGGCGGCGCCCAGCGTGAGGCAGGTGCGGATGACGTCGCCGGTCTGGTTCATCTCGCCGCGCGAGGGCTCGTCGGCCGGGTGCTCGGGCGTCACCTCGTCGCCCCATCCCCAACTGCTGAAGTAGCTGGGCACGCCCTTGTCCAGGATGCGCAGGCAAGTTTCCAGCATGGCCTTGTCGCCGATGAACAGCGCGTACTCGGTGATGCCGCTGAGCGATGAGGTGATGCTGTGGACATGCCCGGACGAGCGGTCCATGGGCGCGAACCGACCGTCCGGCTCAAAGCCTGTGCGCAGCGACGCCTTCGCGTAGAGCCCGGCCAGCTTCAGGGCCAGCGGGTCGTCGGTGGCGCGGTGGAGCGCCAGCAGGGGGTCGACCATGCGCGAGGCGTTCATGACCGAGATGCCCGAGCAACGGTCGGCCATGCCGCGCTTGCGGAGCAGTTCCACGGACCACTCGCCCTTCTCGTCCGTGACGGCGTCCAGCGTCCGTAGCATGAGGCCGGCCTTCTCGCGGGCCCACTCGGACTTGCGGTCCTGGATCAGCATCACCAGCCCGTAGAGCCCCTCGCGCATGTTGTGGAACTCCACGAAGCGCCGGTTGCCCTTCTCCGGGTCGTAGTAGGAGTTGAGGTGGTCCTCGTTGTCGAACGAGCCGCGCAGGTAGCGCTCCAGCGTGGCCAGCCCCGCCGGCGGGAAGGGCGTCCCGGCCAGCCGTTCGGCCATCATGGAGCCCAGCAGGCAGCGGCCCACGACGTGCGGGATGCCGATGACCACCGAGTGGAGCATGACGCCCTTGTTGTCGGCCTTGTGGTTGGCGTAGAAGTAGGGCTCGTCGTCCTTGTCGCGGTTGAAGAGGCTGTTCAGATGCATGCTCGCCAGCGCGATGGCCTCCTGCAGATCGGCGCGGACGGGCGCCTTGCGCGCCGCCGTCAGCGCCGCCTTGCCGCCGGTTGTGGCCGCGTAGGTATCCAGGTCGGGCCAGCTCTCCAGCGTCACGGGCGCCACCATCCGGTTGGCCATCCGCTCCTTCACCTTCCTCATGGTCCTCTCCTCGTCCGCCTGCCTCGCGGCCGCGGGCACGGCCCAACGGGCCTCGATGCGGCTGATCTCGTCCGACGACAGCAACCTGTCGTAGAGCAGCACCCCGGCGATGCGCCCGCTCAGGTACTCGCGCTCGGCTCCGGCGAAGTAGCGGGCGCCGACGCGCAACTCGTCCATGATCGTCACGGCCGGGGATGCGGGGCGGGGCGTCTGCGGCGCTCCGTCCACGCGGAGGCGTATCTGGTCGGGGGCGCGCTCCACCACGATGACATGGAGCCCGCCCGCCGGGTGGCCGCCCTTCATCTGGTTGAGCTGCCCTGCCATGCGTCCCGCGCCCTCGACGCTGATCTCGTCCAGCCGACCTCGCGAGTGGAAGAGGTCCACCGTGAAGCCGGGGTCGTAGTCGTGGCCCTTCCGGTTGCAGGCGCTGACGAGCCCGCCGCCGCGCACGTCGCTCGCGGCCGAGGCCAGCACCGCCAGCGTCCATGTCTTCGCCTTGCGTCCGAAGCCCAGTGCGCGCAGGGCGTTGCCGTGGCCGTCGAACCGCACCGAGGCGGGGTTGCCGCCGGACGCGGGCAGGTACTCGGGGCGCGCCGCGGCCGCTTCCGCCGTGAGGACCGCGCTTCCCGGCGCCTTGCTTCGCCAGGCGGAAATGCGGCCCGCGGCAAGCGTGAGCGTGGAGCGGTCCGACGCGTCAAGATGGAGGATGGGGCCGCCGTCGGCCGTCGCGGAGGCGGGCGTGAGCCCGAGAAGGCAAGCGAGTGCGAACATGCAGCAGAGTTGGCCGTGGCCGATCTGGATTCCTGCGTGGCGGCGGCTGCATGGTCGGGGCGGCCCGAATGCAGGAGGGTGCGCCTCCCGCGGTGAACAGGTAGGCGGGACCGGGCGCCGCGGCAATGGCGGCCGACCACGGGGAGGTGCGGAGATGTGGACGCGACTGGCTGCGGCGGCGCTGGCGGTGGTCACGGCGGGCGGCGCCACGGCGCAGGTCTCGGCAAAGCCCCACTACTACGCCCACGATGCCGTGCTCGACCGGCATGGCGTCATCGCGCCCTGGTACACCGGCCTCAACGGACAGCTCGACTGGCGCGCACGGATAGCCGCCGAGACGCTGAAGCGCTACCCCTGGACTGACAAGCCGGTCATCGCCCCGCACTTTGTCTTCAACGGCACGTGGGCCATCGCTGCTCACGGCGCGATCACTATCCCCAAGCTGAATGACTGGGACAACGGCGATCTGGGCCAGCGAGCGGCCTACATCCTCTCGGGCCTCGTGGACTACTACCGCTACAGCGGCGACGCCTCGGCCATCGGGCTCATTACCGTGCAGGCGAACGCGCTGCTGGACCACGGCGTCACCTCCGCCTCGCACCCCTGGCCCCGCTTCCTGGTTAGCGTGCCCAACAGCGGGAAGCCCTACGGCGCTCCCGACCCGCGCGGGTTCATCCAGCTGGACATCACAGCCGAGGCCGGGCTGGGGCTTGTGCGCGCCTACGAGATGCTGGGCAACCGGCGCTGGCTCGATGCCGCCACCCACTGGGCGCTCCTCCTGGCCCGCAACCGGCGGCAGGGCGACATGCCTTGGGGACGCTACGCCAACCCGCAGGACGTACCGTGGGAGGACCTCCAGACAGGCGGCGTCGTCTTCCTGCTGGAGTTCTTCGACGAGCTGATCCGGGCCGGCGCCCATGACCCCAGGGGCGAGATCGCCGCGGCCCGCGACGCCGGGCGGCGGTACCTCCGCGACGTGCTGCTGCCGCGCTGGATCGCCCACGATACGTGGGGTCGGAACTACTGGGACTGGAACGACCCGGTGCAGGCCGAGAACGTCACCGAGTTCGCCGCCCGCTACCTGATGGCCAACCCGTCCCTCTTCCCCAACTGGCGCAACGACGCGCGGAACATGCTGGGCCTCTTCCTGAACCGCACTTCGGTGGCCCCCGAGTCGGGCGGTGGGGTCTTCTCCGGCGCGTGGGCCTACCCAGAGTCGTCGGGCTGCTGCGGCCGGTCGAACTGGTACGGGCCCATGGAGCTGGCGCCGGTCTGGCTGGAACTGGGCGTTCGCACCGGCGACCCCTGGGCCACGGAGGTGGGACGCAGGCAGGCGATCCTGGCGACCTACGACGGCCATGCCACGGGCGTGGTGGAGGACAACATCGACGGCGGCCAGATCGTGGCCGGGGCCTGGTTCAAGATCGCCCATCCTATGGCCCTGAAGCACACGCTGAACACCATCGCCTGGCTCCCGGACCGGCTGGGCGCGAGCCGCGAGAGCCACATCGTCCGCTCGACGTCGGTGCTGACACAGGTGCGCTACGGGGCGGGCTCCGTGCGCTATACGGCTTTCGACGCGCCTGCTCGCTCGACCGAGGTGCTGCGGCTGGCCTTCCGCCCCGCCGCCGTGCTGGCCGATGGGCGCCCCCTGCGGCTGCGGTCCGACCTGGTCGCGCCGGGCTATGCCGTGAGGATGCTGGCGAATGGCGACACGATCGTCACAGTGCGCCGCGACGGGTGCCGGTCGGTGGAGGTCCGAGCCGCGACGCCCGAGCCCTCGCTGGCGCTGGCCGCCCTGCCCGCGGGCAGCGTGATCGAGCGCCGGATCGACTTCCGGGGCAACCGCATCCGGCTGATCGGCAGCGTCGGCCCCGACGGCGGCCGCGCGGAGGTCACCCTCGACGGCGTGAAGCAGTTCTGTGGCATCGACACCTGGTCGCCCGTGCGCCGGGAGGGCCAGACGCTCTGGTACACCAACGGCCTGTCCGACTCTCGCCACCAGCTCCGCATCGTCGCCGCCCGGCGCGGCGGCCCGCTCTCCAAGGGGAGCCGCGTGGCCCTCTCGCACGCGATATGGTCGGCTACCGCCGGCTCCGCGGGGTTCGGCGAGGGCGGCGGCCCGCGAGGCGCCCAGCGCGTGGTCTTCGGCTATGCGGGCCGGCACGACCTGACCGACGCTCGGGGAGCGGCCTGGAGGCCTGCCACCGAGTGGATCGTCCGCAGCGGCGCCATGACCGATTCGGTGGCGCAGGCCTGGTGGACCGATCCGCGGCGCTGGTCCGTGGCGGGGTCCGACTCGCCGCCGCTCTACCGCTACGGCGCCCACTCCCGCGAGTTCACACACGTCTTTACCGTGGGCCCGGGCCTCTACCACCTCCGCCTCAAGCTCATGGAGAGCCGATCAGTACCCGTCGATGAGCGGCTTATGGATGTCGTCATCGAGGGTGGCCCTACGGTTGAGCGCCTGGATGTCGCCGCCACAGCCGGCGGTGTGGGACGGGCGGCCGACCTGGTCTTCAACGGCCTGCGCCCCACATCTGGGACCGTCACGGTGACCTTCCGTGGACGGGGCGGCGCCGAGGCCATCGTCCAGGCCATGGAAGTCGGACCCGGCGAGGCCCGCGGCGGGATGCGGCCGGTCTGCGTGCCCGAGGCGCGCGCACTGGGGACCGGCAACCTGCTGCGAAACCCCGGGTTCGAGCAGACGGCGGCGGGCGTGGTGGGCGACCTGGGCACGAGGCAGGCGGCCGCCGATTGGACCTACCTCTTCCTCTCGCCGATCCGCAGCTACATCTGGGCCGAGAGCGACTACGCCCAACATCCGGACTGGGGCATGCCTGAGATCGTCGAGGGGAAGCAGGCGCTCCGCACCCATACCGAGGCCCACGGCCACACGCTTGTCTACCAGGACGTGGGCGTCGTGCCGGGCCGTGAGTACGAGGCGAGCGTGATGGTCCGTGCCGCCGACCTGCGCGGCAAGGGCTTCGGGCAAGGGGCAGGGGACCGCGCCCTCTTGGCCGTCGAGGAGATCGCGGCGAACGGCCAGTGCATGGCGCGTCACCTCTCCGAGGCTGTGACCGCGGCGGGACCGTACCGCAAGCTGGAGGTGCGGCTCAATCCGGCCACCGCCAAGCTGCGGTTCGTGCTGGAGGCCGAGTTGCATGTGACCTACGACCAGGGGCATGTGACGTGGGATGCGTGTGAGCTTCGGGCGGTCCGGCAGTCCGGAGCCCAGAGGAGATAGGATGACGAGACTGGCTTGGCTTACGGTCGCGGCGGCGCTGCTCTGCACGACGGGTGCGGGCGCACAGGTGCGGGTGACGGCTCCGGGGCTCACGGCGCAGTTCGACCGGGGCGCCGTCACGCGGCTGGAGGCCGGCGGCAAGCTCCTGGCCACGGGCGGGACGGCCTCGGCGGGCATCCTGCGCGTGGGCGCCGATCATGGCATCACGAGCAACCCGCGAGGCGGCGCCACGCCCGGCAAGCCCGCCGCCGTGGCCTACCCGGCGCTGCAAGGGCTGCCCGGCGGAGCGGTGCGGGCGGGCTACTCGGTGGTGGGCGGCGAGATCGCCGTGACCCAGGAGGCCTCCTCTCCGCAGCCGGGTGTCATCGGCGTGCGGTGGGCCATCGACGGCATCCCCTTCACCTACAACATCCTTGTGCCCGCGGGCGGCGGTGTGCGCCTTGCCAAGGGTTCGCCGGGCTCCTCGTGGAGCTACGACTACCCCATCAGTTGGGAAGCGCAGTGCGTACTCGTGGAGGGACCCGGGCACGGCCTCCGCGTCTGGGCCGAGGACGCCCTGGGCCGCTACAAGCGCCTGCGCGTTGAGCGCGGACCCGCGGGCTGGCGCCTCACCTTCACCACCGAGAACAACGCGCCCTGGGCGCCGCTGAAGGCCTGCACCTCGGTGCGCTGGCGCATGGCCGCGTACAAGGGCGACTGGCGCGCAGGCCTCAGGCCCTACCGAGACTGGATGGCCCGCACATGGCCCACGCCGCCGCTGGCCAAGCAGACCCCGGCCTGGGCCCGCGATACGCGCCTCGTGGTCACTATGGAGCACGACCTGCCTACTCTGGAGGCCCTGGCAACCCGCTGCGATGCCTCGCGCACCATGCTGTACCTCCCCCAGTGGCGGGCCGCGGGCTACGACCGCATGTACCCGAACTACGACGCCGCACCGGGCTTCGAGGCCTTCGTCAAGCGCGCCCACGAACTGGGCTTCAAGGTGATGGTCCACGCCAACTACTTCGGCATCGACCCCAAGAGCCCCGAGTACACCCGCTTTGAGCGCTACCAGGTGCGCAACCCCAACACCCACGCGCTGGAGTGGTGGACGTGGGACGCCGACCCGCCCATAAAGTTCGCCTACATCAACCCGGCCTCGTCCGAGTTCCGGAAGCTGCTGGTGAGCCGCATGAAGGAGATGGTGGACCGTTACTCCATCGATGCCATCCACATCGATCAGACACTCTGCATCTTCAATGACGAGAACGGCCTCATCGACGGCATGACGATGATCCAGGGCAACGTCGCCATCCACCGCGAACTGCGTGAGGCGCTGCCGCAGGTGGCCCTCTCCGGCGAGGGGCTCGACGAGGTCACCATGCGTTACGAGGCTTTCGCCCAACGCCACTCGCAAGGCCTCGACTTCGTCCAGGGCGTCTGGGACCGACCGGGGCTGGCCATGGCGCATCCCATCTCGTCGTACCTCTTCCACGCCCGGACGCAGCCCTACGGCTACCTGGGGATGACCGGACCCGCCAACGGGCAGCTCTACAGCGCATGGCGCGAGAACTACAAGCGCTGGGCTGTGCTGCCCACCATCTGCTGGCCCAGCGCCAAGCAGTTGCTGGAACCCACAGGCTTCCTGCGGAACGCGCTGGACGAGGCCCGGGCATTCGCGCAACATGACCTGAAGCCCGATCCCGACGGCCCATGGCCCGCCGGCGTCTGCTTCCCCTACATCGGTCGTCAGGGCGTGCGTGCCGCCTACCGCGAGGATGCCACCGGCACCTTCTTCACGCTGGACGCCGACGGACTCAGCCGCACGTTGACCCGTGTCATCACGGGTGTCAGCGAGGTGGCCGCACCCGGTTCGCTGGCGGGCTGGCGCTGCTACGACAGTCGGAAGATGCTGGGTCTCGATCCCGAGGCCTGGTACGCCTACGACGAGGCCCCGCGCGACCTGGCCGCGCCGCACATCGACCGCCTGCCCGAAGGCGTGAGCGTGGGTCGCATGCAGCGGACCGCCCTGGGCGTTGTGGCCGAGGTGCGGGCCCGCGCGGTGGAGGTGGGCCGCGTGGCCGAGCGGCTGATGGACGGCCGCTGCGGATGGACCAGGCCCGGCGGGGCGGAGCAGGCCGTCCGCGGTCCGCTCAACGAGAGCGAGTCGGGCGCCTTCTTCATGCCCATGGGCGGCAACCTCCACGCGCACCCGCCGTGGAGGACCGGAGCCGGCGGCTCCGCCTTCGCCGAGTTCACCGTGGCCGTGCCTGTCGGCGAGGGGCCCATCCGGTTCGTCACCGACGTGG